>NZ_MWLO01000154.1 GCF_002198735.1 Ideonella sp. A 288 | reverse complement strand
TGGGCGGGTGGGCACCTGACATGGATCAAGCCGCGCCCTGACGACGGGGCCGATCATCCGCGCATCAGTAACCACTGATGGAAACGCGTGCTGATCGACCGCCTGATCGATTCGTTCGGCGAGACGGGCTCGGTGACCCTGCTGGGTGCCGGCATCGGACTGCTGTTCGGTTTTTTCGCGCACCGCTCGCGCTTCTGCCTGCGCTCGGCGGTGATCGAGTTTGCGCGCGGCACGCGCGAGGGCAAGCTCACCGTCTGGCTGTTCACGTTCTCCACCGCGGTGCTGCTGACGCAGGCCTTCGTGCTGCTGGGCTGGCTGGACGTGAGCGGCGCGCGGCAGCTGTCGGCGCGCGGCAGCCTGTCGGGCGCCGCGGTGGGCGGCGCGATGTTCGGTGTCGGCATGATCCTGGCGCGAGGCTGCTCGAGCCGCCTGCTGGTGCTGGCCGCCCAGGGCAACCTGCGCGCGCTGCTGTCGGGCCTGGTGTTCGCGGTGACGGCGCAGTCGGCGCTCAGCGGCCTGCTGTCGCCGCTGCGGCTGGCCATCGCCGGATGGTGGACGGTGGACGCCGGCACCCGCGACGTGCTGGCCCTCACCGGCCTGGGCCACGTGGGCGGGCTGGTGGTGGGCGCGGCCTGGCTGCTGGCCGCACTGGTCTGGGCACACCGCCAGCATGTGCGCTTCTGGGGCTGGTTCGGTGCCATCGGGGTGGGCGTGATGGTGGCGCTGGCCTGGCTGGCCACCTACCACGCCAGCCGGGCGTCCTTCGACCTGGTGGTGCCGGTGCAGAGCCTGTCCTTCACCGGCCCGGCCGCCGACATGCTGATGCTGGTGCTGTCGCCACCCGGGCAGCCGTTGAAGTTCGACCTCGGGCTGGTGCCGGGCGTGGCCGTGGGCGCGCTGCTGTCGGCGCTGCTGTGGCGCGAATGGAAGCTCGAGGGCTTCCAGGGCGGCCGGGCGATGCGCCGCTACATCGCGGGGGCGCTGCTGATGGGTTTCGGCGGCATGCTCGCCGGCGGCTGCGCCGTGGGTGCCGGGGTGTCGGGCGCGGCGGTGTTCACGCTCACGTCCTTCGTGACGCTGGGCGCGATGTGGGCCGCCGCGGCACTGACGGATGGCCTGCTCGACCGCGGCGACGAGGCCCGGACGACACCCCCCACGCCCGTGACGCAGGCCTTCGATCCGGAGATGAGCGCGAGCTACGCGCGGCCTTGAGACCGCCCTGTCACTTCAGCCGGTAGGCGGCGTGGCAGGCCACGCAGGCCTGCGTGGTGCGGGCCAGCGCGGCCAGTGCGGGCTCGAGCTTGCCGGTGGCCGCGCTGTTGGCCACCTCCAGGGCAAAGCGGCTGGCGTGGCGGTGCATCGAGGTGCCGAGGTCCTGCATGCCCTGCGGCATGTGGCGCGAGGCCTCGTGCGCGCCGTGCGCCTGCAGCGAGCTCATGCCCAGACGCTGCTCGGCCACCTGCGCCGCGCGCTCGTGCGCGCCGGCGGCCATCGCCTCCTGGATCTGCGCCAGCGCCAGCAGGTGGTCGCGCATGTTGGCCAGCGTGTGCTGGCGCATCTCGTCGGGAAAGGCCACGGGCTGGCGCGCATCGGGCGCCGCGGCAGCACCGTGCTGGTGCCCGCCGCCCGGCTGGGCGCATCCCGCGGACAGGACGGCGGCAATGGCCAGGGCAGTCAAGGTGCGCATGGCGTGCGGGCCGATGGCGCGGGGCTCAGGTGGCGGAAAGCGGTGCGATGGCCGCGGCCTGCCGCTTCTTCCAGGCCTGGAAGCCGCCGCCCACCGACAGCGCCTTGCCGTAGCCCAGCGAGCGCAGCAGCTGGGCGGCATAGAGGCTGCGCCGGCCGCTGTTGCACACGCACAGCACGATGTGGTCGCGCACGTGGTGCAGCTCGTTGATCGTGGTGAAGAAACTGCGCACGTCCATGTCGCTGGGCGTGCCGGCGTCCAGGATGTCCTGCTCGTCCTCGGTGAGGGCATGGCCCAGCAGGCGCTTGACCTCGAACAGCGGGATGTGCACGGTGCCCGGGATCGCGCCCTTCATCTCGATCTCGAAGGTCTGGCGGATGTCGACCATCGTGCCCATGCCGAGGCGGCACAGCTCGGTGGCACTGTCGAGGCTGATCTCCAGCGTGGAACGCAGGGCTTCGAGTTCGGGCGACAAGGCGGTGGGTTCCATGGGCATGTTCCGGGACAGGTGGGCCCGATTGTGACGGCTGCCGCGGGCGCACGTCGTCCATCGGCGCGCCTGGGCCGATCGGCGGTGTTTCAAGCCCTTACTCATACCTGTGTTGGTATCTTTGCGCTGCAGCAAAGTGCGCCCCGCCCAGGAGAGCAGAGTGTCGATGTGTTCAAACAGAGGGAGCATCGAATGCACCAAAGAACCACCCCCCGGCCGCTGGTCCTGCTGGGCATCGCACTGGCCTGCTGGGCCAGCGCTGCCAGCGCCCAGACCCCGCCCGTCGGGCGACTGCTGGCCTCCAACTGCTTCCAGTGCCACGGCACCAATGGCAAGGGCCCCGGTTTCGACACGCTGGCCGGCAAGTCCGCCAGCGAGCTGTACAAGGAGATGAAGGAATTCCAGAGCGGCAAGGAGGGCCAGAACATCATGGCCAAGCACGCCATGGGCTACACCGACGCGCAATTGCGCGCACTGGCCGATTGGCTGTCCAAGCAACGCTGAGGCCAAGGAGCCCATCATGGAAAGACGTCATCTTCTCCTCGCCGGCGGTGCCGGTGCCCTGGCCAGCGCCCTGGCCGCGTGCGGCGGCGGCGGCGATTCCGCTGCAGACACCGCCGAAAGCCTGGCGCAGCCGCTGGACGCGCGCAAGCCCGCGGCCCCGGTGACCGTCGCGGCCGCCGCGCCCGTCGGCCGGGTGCTGGTGCTCGGCGGCGGCATGGCCGGCGCTTCGGTGGCCAAGTACCTGCGGATGTGGGGCAACCTCGACGTGACGCTCGTCGAGCGCAACTCGGCCTACACCTCCAACATCATGAGCAGTCTGGTGCTCACCGGCCAGCGCACCATCACCAGCCTGCGGTACACCTACGACGCCCTGCGCACCAAGTACGGCGTGAAGACGGTGTTCGACGAGGTGGTCGCGATCGACCCCATCGGCGTCAGCGTGCGCCTGAAGTCGGGCACCGTGTTGACGGCCGACCGCATCGTGCTCGCCCCCGGCATCGACTTCGACCCGGTGCCCGGCCTGGACAACCCCGACCTGATGCCGCACGCCTGGAAGGCCGGTCCGCAGACGACGCTGCTGGCGCAGCAACTGGCCGCGATGCCCGCAGGCGGCGTGGTCGTGATGACCATCCCCAAGACACCGTACCGCTGCCCGCCGGGACCCTATGAGCGCGCATGCCTGCTGGCCGACTGGATGAAGGTGCGCAAGCCCGGATCGAAGCTGATCGTGCTCGACGCCAACCCCGACATCGTGACCGAGGTCGACAACTTCAGCCAGGCCTTCTACGGCCTGCATGCCAATGTCATCGACTACCGCAAGAATGTCGAGGTCCTCGGCGTCGACACGGCCAGCAAGACGCTGTTCACGAGCGCTGGCAACGTCAAGGGGCAGGTGATCAACCTGATCCCGCGGCAGCGCGCGGGCGCCCTGGTGTCGATGGCCGGCCTGAACAACTCGGCCGACGGCCGCTTCGCGGCGGTGGACGTGCTCAGCTATGCCAGCACCGCCGCCCCCCGCGTGCACGTGATCGGCGACGCCAGTGCGACGACGCAACCGAAGGCCGGGCACATCGCCAACCAGGAGGCCAAGGTCTGCGCCGACGCCATCATCAGGCTCTTCGGCGGTGGCCAGCCCGACCCGGCCCCCGTGACGAACTCGGCCTGCTACTCGACGATGACGATGACGAAGGCCAGCTGGTTGACCGCGGTGTTCCAGTACGACCCCGCCAACCGTGTGATGGTGCCGGTGGCCAGTTCGAGCGCCGCATCCGTCGGGTGGAACGCGGACAGCTTCAGCGAGATGGGCACCTGGTTCAAGGCCCTGATGGCCGACACCTACGCCTGAGGCGCGGCGGGCGGGGCCGGTCGTCACGACGGCCTTGCCCCATCCCACCGCACCCGTTCCTCATCGCCACAAGAAAAAGATTGGAAATTCCCTCATGAAGAAGCTCTCCCTCGCGCTGCTGCTGGCCCTGGCCGGCGTCGCACCCGCCCAGGCCCAGACCGGTGCCGACCTGTTCGTCACCGTCACCAGCGCCGAAGCGCAACAACAGGGCTTTGCCCTGGTGCTGGCCACCCAGGCCATGCAACAGAACGCCCGCGTGCGCGTGCTGCTGTGCGCCGATGGCGGCCAGCTGGCCTTGAAGGCCAAGGCGCCCGTGGCGCTCAAACCCAAGAGCCCGAAGGACATGCTTGAAGGCCTGATCAAGGGCGGCGCGCAGGTGGACGTGTGCGCGCTGTTCCTGCCCAACAGCGAATGGAAGCAGACCGACCTGATGGATGGCGTGGGCGTGGCCAAGCCGCAGGATGCGGCGGCCGCGATGCTGCAGCCCCAGATGCGCGTGCTGGCGTTCTGACCTGACAGCGACAACGCCGCCCGAAGGCGGCGTCTGGGGCCGAACCGGCCGGGTCGGTCAGGCTGGGCGGCGGCGCTTGAAGGCCAGCAGCATCAGCCCCAGGCCCACCATGGCGAAGGTGCCGGCCTCCGGCACCGGCACCAGGGTGTAGGTGATGTTGTCGACGCCCACCCAGTCGTTGAACGACCCGGGGCGGATGGCGATGCTCGTCACCGGGCCGGCATAACCCAGCACGAACTGGCTGGTGTCGGTGCCGGTGCCGGTGCCCGAGACGGTGCTGACGAGCGCGGCACCGTTGTAGGCGAAGAGCGACACGTCGGCGCCCGCGCTCACGCCGGCGAAGGCGGCGCTGAAGCCGGTGGCCGTGCGCGCGAAGGTGATCCTGAAGCTGGGGTCGCCGTCTTCGCTGCTCCAGCCGGCCAGGCCGCGCAGGAGGTTGCCGCCGGCCAGGGCCGGCAGCCCCAGGCCGCCGACGTCTGCGCCCGTGCTGGAAACGATGGTCATGTCGGTGTTGGTGGCCCAGGCCTCGCCGCTGGTCGACGTGCCCGGGCCGCTGAAGGCATTGGGCGAGAAGGTGGCGCCCAGCCCGGCGTACTGGTTCGACAGGACGGTGCCTTCGGCCAGGTTGTCGAAGGTCAGCGTGATGGCACCGACCGGGCTGGCCGCCAGCAGCAGACCCGCTGCCAGCACGGCGAAGGAGGCTCTCTGAATCATGGTGTTCCCTGGTGGAAGGGCACGACCATGTCGCCACCCCGGTGTTGGAAAGATGGCCGTCCACGCCGACCCGATCCCCGCCTCGGGACACGAGACGGGGGAGCGTCGACGCCGCTGGATGGGTGGTTCATGTCAGTACCGCCCGGCCGTCCGAAGGGACTGACGCGCCCCTTGGGGGCAGCGAACGCAGTGAGCTTGGGGTCGTTTCATGTCAGGCCGGCCTGAAGAACCCCAGGTCGCGCCTGGCCAGGTCGAAGTTGGCCAGGTTGGGGAAGATGCCCAACAGCTCGGCGTCGGACAAACCGAACCAGCGCCCCAGGGTGTTGCCCAGCTGATCGACCGAGATCTCGGGCAGCAGCGAGCCATTGCCGAGTTGGTCGGGGCTGCTGTCGAAGTTGTTGTTGGTGGTGTTCTTCGGCCCCAGCGTGGGAAAGCGGCCGAACAGGTCGCCACCGTTCACCGCCCCGCCCATGACGAAGTGGTGGGCGCCCCAGCCGTGGTCGGTGCCGTCGCCATTGCTGGTGAAGGTGCGGCCGAAGTCGCTGGCGGTGAAGGTGGTGACCTTGTCGCGCGCGCCCAGGTTGCCGAGCGTGATGTCGAAGTACTGCATGGCCTGCGCCACGCGGGCCATCAGGTCGGCCTGGTTGCGGTTCTGCTGGTCATGGGTGTCGAAGCCGCCCACGCTGACGAAGAACACCTGCCGCGAGGCGCCGGTGGCGCCTCGCAGGCCGGCGTCGATCATGCGTGCCACCACCTGGAACTGCTGCGCCAGCGAGTTGGCCGCGGTGGTGCCGGCCACGGCCGCCAGCGGGTTGACATAGCGAAGCTTGGGGTCGTTGCTGGCGTTGTACGCGCCTGACGCCGGTGCTGTGCCGAAGGTGGGGTCGCTGGCCGGGCGCAGGGCGGTGCGCAGGATCTGTTCGGCGTCGATCGAGCGCCGCGCCACGGCGGCCACGTCGGCATCGAACGGATGCGCCGTGCGGGTGGTGGTGGCCAGGCGCTGCAGAGCGGCCCCGACGTCGAGCGAACCGTACACCTGGCCCGAGCTGTTCACCCCCAGCGGAATGGCGCCTGTGCTGTTGACCTGATACTGCTGCACCACATTGCCGGCCAGCCACACCGAATTGCCGGTGGCGGACACGGCGGTGAACACCGGGCGGGTGTTCTGGCTGGCCACCAGATCGCCCATCCGGCCGGCCCAGCCGCGCGTGGTTCCTTCGGGGCCGAGCGCCTGCCAGGTGTTCTGCTGGTCGTTGTGCGAAAACAGCCGTGCGGGCCGGGGCCAGGTGCTCAGCGCGTACTGCGCCTTGGTGGTGGGCATGATCAGCGGCCCGATGTTGGGCACGATGGCCAGCCGCTTGTCGGTGTCGAACAGCGTTTGAATCGCGCCCAGCAGCGGATGCAGCGCAAACGTGCGGCCCTGCGGGCGCGCCGGCAGGACGGGCAGCACCCCGCCCAGCCGCGCCGGCGAACCCAGCGCCGCCGCAGCGTTGGCAGGCGTCCCGGCGGCCAGCAGCGCAATCGGATCGGGCGCCTGGGTGCGGGTGGCGGAATACGCATTCCACGACGCCGCGTCGGTGGGCAGCACCATGTTGAAGGCGTCGTTGCCGCCGTAGAGGAACAGGCAGACGATGGCGCGGTAGCCACCGGGCGTCGCAGCAGCGGCCGAACCCATCGCGGCCAGGTTCAGGGCCAGCGGGGCGGCGCCGCCGCCCACCAGCGCCGTCATGGCACCGGCCTGGCGCAGGAAGGCACGGCGCGATGCGTTATTGATGATGTGCATGTGGGCTCTCCGCTTACTTCTGGACCACGAACTCGGGCACGGCCAGCGTCAGCAGCACGGTGGCATTGACGCGGTTGCGCTTGGCGTTGTCGATGGCGGCCTGGTTGGTGCCGCCCGCGTTGAGCACCGGGATCGTGATCTTGGTGATGGCGGTGAGGATCTCTGTTTGCAGCGCCGGGCTGGCCAGGCCGTAGAGCAGCCTGCCGGTGACGCTGGCCACCAGTTCGGCGGGCCGCGCTGCCAGGGCCAGCTCGGCGCTCCAGTCGCGCTGCAGGTCGCGCCGGTTGAACGCCACGCCGCCCACCGTGCCGTTGAACTGCCCCACCCCATTGCTGAGGTTGTCGCGCATGTAGTTGATCCAGCCTGCAGCGCTGCTTTCGTTCAGCAGCTGCAGTTCAGGCCCCACCATGCCGGCGGCTCCCGACTGCGAACCGGGCGCCGCGTATCCTGGGCGGTAGAAGTTGAAGACAGAGGGTGCGCGCAGCGGTGTCTGGCCGAGTGAGTTGGAAACGCTGTCGGTGTTGCCCACCCGCCACCTGCCGGTATCGCTCTTGTGCGGAAAGGCGCGAAGGTAGGCCGACAGCCGCAGCACGGGCTCGCGCACCTTGCCGGTGGCGTTGGTCTGGAGCCTGCTCTCGGGGTGCAGCAGGATGGCCTTGAGCACCGCCTTCAGGTCGCCGCGCGTGCCCGCACCGTTGTTGTCGAAGACCGCCGCCACGGCCTGCACGTAGGCTCCGCTGGGGTTGCTGGTGACCAGGCGCTGGATCAGCTGCTTGCTGATGAACGGACCCACGTTGGGGTGCGCGCTGAGCGTGTCCAGCGCGATCTTCAGATCTCCCGCCGGGTTGGCGGTGGTGGACGCCGGAATGGTGACGCCCAGGAAGGACTTGGCGTCCACGCTGTGGAACTGCGGGTAGGCCACCATGGGTTTGAAGTAGCGGTCGGGGTCGGACACGCCCGCCGAGCTGCCATTCCTGAAGCAGTTGTTGCTGCTGGGTGCCGCCGGGCAGGCCCAGCTGAAGCCGGTGAACACATTGGACAGGCCCGCCACGTCGGATGGGCCATAGGTTTCGATGGCGTTGCTGTTGGCGTCGAGCAGCGGCGTGCCGTCGGGCTTGAGCTTGACCAGGCCGATGGACAGCAGCTGCATCGACTCGCGGGCGTAGTTCTGGTCGGGGATGCGGCCGGTGAGCGGGTCCGGCTTCTGGTTCTTCAGGTGCGTGAGGTACAGCCCCATCAAGGGGTGCAGCGACACCGTTTCCAGCAGGTCCCGGTAGCTGCCGAAGCCCTTGTCGCCCAGCATGTCCAGCCAGGCCGCCAGCGCGCGCGGCTCGCCGCCGATGCTGCCGTCCACGGCCGACACCACGAAGATCTGCGACAGCGCAAACGCCATCCGCAGGCGCAGCTGGTCGGGGCCGTTGACCGCCTGGTGCCAGAACGATTCCCACACCTGGTCCTGCCCGGCCGAGGCCGTGGGGTCGACGAGCCGGATCGCCGCGTCGGCCGCTTCCCACCTGGCACGGTGCGACGTGGCCGGCAGCCTGAGCTGGCGGTCGATCCAGGCGCTGTAGCCGATCTTCATCAGCAGTTCGATCTCGAAGTCGTTCGGCCCGAACGTGGCTTGCGTGAGGAAGCGCGCGGCGTCGTGGCGCGTGGCAGGGCGGTCGATCGCGGCGCCGGCGCTCGGCGCAACCCCCAGCGCCTTGGCCATGTCCGGCTCGGCCGTGGCGCTGCCGCCGTCTCCGCCGCCGCAGGCGCCGAGCAGAACCAGCGCGGAGGCCCACCAGAGGCGGCGCAGGCCGTGCCCGGTCGGGTGGGAGGAGAGGGTCTGGATCACGGCGGGCTCCTTGGCTGCCTGCACCTGGCAGGCCGCGAGGATCGCGACATTCCCTCACCTAGCGCCAGCGGCATTACACGCCGTCACGTAACCGCTTGCCGCAATGGGCATCGGTGTGTCCGACCTCGTCCCTTGCGTCGGCGCCGATCCAGTCCCGACCCGCCTATCGCCGCAGATGGGCTGGGTTTCGGTCGTCGACAAGGCAAGGTGCCCGTGGCGCCCGACGCAAGAGCCCGATGGACATACCGGCAGGCCTGATCGAGGGTGGCGCACCGGTGGAGATGTGCGCGCTGTTGCTGCCCAACAGCGAATGGAAGCTGGCCAGCCTGATGGATGGCGTGGGCGTGGCGACGCCGCAGGAGGCGGCGACCGCGAGGCTGCGGCCCCGGATGCGCGTGCTGTCGTTCTGACCATTGCGCGCGCCGTCGCGGCGCGCGCTCAACACGCCCGGCCGCCGGATCCACCGGCGCGCCGCGCGTGTGTCGGGGTCACTTGGTGCCGAAGGTGTGGACGCCGGCCTGAGTCCACTTGATCTGCGCGTCGAGGAACGCGATCTTCAGCTCGGGCCGGTACATCTTGACCATGTCATGGGCTTCGCCGCTGCGGCCGCCGGCGCCGCAGAAGAAGATGATCGGCTTGTCGGTGGGCAGGCTGGCCAGGTTCTTCTCGAGCGTGTCGATCGGCACGTTGGTCGCGCCCTTGAAGGTGCCCGACGCGAATTCGGCCGGCGTGCGCACATCGATGAGGTGCACCGTGCCGGGGGCCTCGCGGTACAGGCGTTCGAACGATTCCACGGTGATCGAGCCCGCTTCCTTGCCGGCGACCATCGTCGGCGCGCTGGGGGCCGCCGCCGCTGCGGCGCCGGGCCCTGGGCCGTAGGCCTTCTCCCAACCGGGGTAGCCATCGGGCACCACCTTGACGTTGGTGTAGCCCAGCTTGATTGCCCGCTCGGCCGAGTCGTTGCTGAGCTTGCAGGCCAGGCCGTCGCAGTAGAAGTACAGCGGCGCGGCCTTGTCGGCCGGCAGGCGCTCGGCGGCCAGCTTGTCGAACTGCGAATCGGGCAGGTTGATGGCGCCGGGGATGTGGCCCTTGTCGTACTTGCGGTCCTTGGGCCGCGCGTCGACCAGCGTCATCGGGGCCTTCTCGTCCATCAGCTTCTTGACGTGCGCCACGCTGACGGCATGCAGGTTGCCGTTCTTGATCCAGTCGGGAAAGCCTTCGGCATAGACGCGGATATTGGTGTAGCCCAGCTTCTCGGCCTTGAAGGCCGAGTTGTGGCTGAGCATGCACTCCGGGCCATCGCAGTAGAAGATCAGCAGTTGCGACTTGTCGGCCGGCAGCATCGTCGGCGCCAGCTTGTCGAACTGCAGGTCGGGGATGTTCAGCGCGGTGGGGATGTGGCCGATGTCGTACTTGCGCGCTGCCGGGCGCGAATCGATCAGCGTCACGCCGTCGCGCTTGGGCAGCACGGCCTGTTCCTTGACGAAGGCGACATCGACGCGCTTGGGATACCAGGTGGCCTTGGCCTGGGCGGCCTCGGTGGTCTGGGCCAGCGCGGTGCCGACCGTCGGCAGCGAGGGGTACAGCAGCAGGGCGCCGAACATTGCGGCGAGGAGGGTCTTGGCAGGAGTTTTCATGGCTCTTCCTTGGGATGGCTGATCACATCAGCGTGAACTTCTCGGTCGATTCGTTGTAGCGCACCAGCGCGTACCACAGCAGCAGCAGCCCAGCGCTGATCATGAGCGTCCAGCCCCAGCTGCCGAGCATGTCGGGCAGGTAGGCCTGGAAGCCGACCGCGGTGCGCTCGAAGGTGTCGACATTGGTCTCGTCGATGCTGGTCAGGCCGGCCTTCTTGAACAGTGCGCTGGCGATGGAGCCGACCCAGGCGAAGAAGAACATGCCCACCCACAGCTTGAGGTGGCCTTCGCCCATGCGCCACAGCGACCCCGACGCACAGCCGCCGGCAAACACCATGCCGACACCGAACACCAGGCCGCCCACCAGCGAACCGATCCAGAACGTGGCCGGGATGGCCACGTAGGGGTCGATCACCTTCTTGTTGAACAACAGCGCGGCCAGCGGGATGCCCACCGCCAGCGCCAGGATCATGGCCTTGGTCATCTCACCCTCGCCGGTGACGAAGGGCTCGCGGAAGGCACGCGCGAAGCACAGGCGCGAGCGGTGCAGCACGAAGCCGATGGCGAAGCCGGCCAGCACCACCAGCGCCCGCGAGGCGAGCTGCTCGTTGCCCGAGCCCATCCACTGCGTGGCCCAGGCCAGGCAGGCCAGCGCCACGGCGGCGCCCAGCCACGGATACCAGCGCATGACGGACGCCGGCACCTGGATCATCGGCGGCGGCTTGCCGCCCCAGTCGATGTGCTCCATCGTCCACAGCAGGGCCTTGAAGCCGCCCGCCGCACCGGCGAGCAGGCCGATCCACATCACCCACCCGGCGGGCGACGAGTGCAGCACCGGGTTGAAGAACCCGCCGGTGGTGCAGCCGCCGGCCAGTGCGGCGCCGATGCCCATCAGGCTGCCGCCCACCAGCGCCCAGACATATTCGAGCTTGGGCGGCCGGTTGATCGCGAACTGGCGCGACAGCATCGCCGCACTGAAGGCGCCCAGCACCAGCGTGAGGTTCATCAGCGACATGCGGTGCAGGCCGAAGGCTTCGAGCTCGTGCGGCACGCCGATCAGCGGGCCCAGGCCGATGGCGTTGTTGAACGCATCGCCCCAGTACTTGACGCCGCCGAACACGCCCCAGAACAGGCCGTTGACCATCAGGCCCAGCACGATCATCACCAGCAGCAGCACGCCGACGAACGGCGACCACTTGGTGACGAACAGCGTCTTGAAGTCGGCGCGAAAGCCGCCGACCCAGCCGGCATCAGCCTTGGCGGTCATGTCATCCCCTCGGGCATCGGCATGGGGGCCGGCACAACGCTCGGCTGCCTCAGCTGCAACTGGCCGGCGCGTCGCCGTCCTTCGCGCCCTTGAGCAGGAAGGCCTTGATGTCGTCCATCAGTTCCTGGTCGGGCGTGTCGGCAAACTTCTCGGCGGCCTTGTTGCCCGACTTGATGCTGGCGCGGTAGGCCTTGCTCACGTAGTGCTTGACCGAGTCCTTGCCCTTGGCGTGCTTGTCGGCCTGGATGTAGGCGGCCCATTCGGCCTTGGACTTGCTGCTCGGGTTGATCGAACCGACCGGCTGCACCACGTGGCACGAGGTGCACACGCTGCGGTAGTACACGCGGCCACGTTTCCAGTCGGCCTCGTAGGCCTGGGCCGGGAACGAAAGCGCCACGGTGGCGGCGGCCATGAGGATGGGGACGATTCGCATGATGGTTCCTTGGAGCGGGTGGATGAACGGGCTGCCGTGCCGATGGCTCAGTGCAGCTCTTCCCAGCCGGTGAGCATCGCCTTGGTCTGGGCGAACAGCGTGTGGCCGGTGGTGATCATGTAGAGGTGGGTGACGAAGAAGGCCAGCATCAGGAAGGCGCCGACGGTGTGCGCGGTGGCCACCCAGCTGAGCTGCAAGGCCCCCAGCCCCCAGCCGGCCCACTGGGCATAGAACAGGTAGAGCCAGCCGCTGATCCAGATCAGCGGGCTCACCAGCACCAGGATGGCCAGGTAGGTCAGGCGCTGCAGCGGGTTGTGCTTGTTCTGCGCACTGGGGCGGAAGGGGTGCGGCTCGTGGCGGAAGATGCCCGACGAGTAGAAGCGGGCCATCACCAGCAGCTTGTCGGCGGTGGGGATGTAGTGGCGCCATTCGCCAGTGGTGAGGTGCCAGAACACGGCGAAGATCCACAGGCCCACCAGCGTCCACGCGGCCACCGTGTGCAGGCCGACGGCGCGCTCGAAGCCCAGCAGCTGATAGGTGCCGTGGATCTCGAAGCCGGTGACCATCAGGAAGATCACCAGCAGCGCCTGCGACCAGTGCCAGAAGCGCTCGAAGGCCTTGAAGATGTAGACACGTTCGGTCATTTCACTGTCTCTCGTTCAGTTCTTGCGGCGGGTGGCGGCGCGCATCACACCGTGGCCCATGACGCCCAGCAGCGACAGCAGCACCACCGTCCAGCCGATGCGGTCGAGCCAGGGGGCGGCATCGCGCGCCGGCAGGTACACGCCCTCGATGCCGGCCAGCCGACCCTGCTTCGAATGGCATTCGGTGCAGCCCAGCGCCTTGTCCTTGGGCGCCACCATGTGGGTGATGGGCCAGCTCATCTCGGTGCTGATGAAGTCGACCTGGCCGGAGAACGGCGCGCCGGAGTCCTTCATGCCCACCGGGATGGCCTTGTTCCAGTCGAGGTTCTTCCAGTAGCCGGTGTCGTCGTTGCCGGCGGTGTGCGGCGTGATCAGGGTCTTGTTGACCGGGTCGTAGGGCTGCTTGCCGCGGAAGACCTTCATCGGCCAGATCAACGACTTGCCGTCGGTGGGGCTGCCGCCCAGGCGGTTGATCGGCGTGGGCTTGGCGGACTTTTCCACCTTGTCGGTGAGCAGCGTGTAGGTCACCTCGCCGTTGAACCACACGTACTCGGGCACGACGTTCTCGGCCAGCGTGAAGTCGCCCTTGCGCGATTCGTAGGTGATGCGGCCCTTGGCGTCCTTGCGCGTGATCTGCTGGCCCTTCTCGTCGCGCTGGCCGGCGGTGGACCAGTCCCAGGTCATCTTGGTGGCCACGCCGCCGCGCGCGAAGGCCGGGATGTGGCAGGTCTGGCAGGCCAGCTTGGTGGCGTGCTGGTTGAGCCGGGCGTCCTGCTTGTGCGGCGCATTGCTGTGGCACGACACGCAGGTGGCGGCGTTGGCGCTGTTGTCGGGGCTGCCGCGCAGGTGGGCGCCCTTGGCGTCCTTGGCGGTGGGCGTGTAGCGGCTGCCCACCACGTCGTGGCTCGAGCCCTTGTGGCAGGTGGCGCAGGTGAAGTCCAGGCCCGACGCGTCCATGTGCACGTCCAGCGCCTTGTCGGGGGCGGCCATCGAGCTGTCGAGGTCGCCGTGCTTGACGCCGTCGCCGCCGCCGCCGAAGAAGTGGCAGGCCCCGCAGGTGTCTCGGCTGGACTTGCCCACCTTCTGCGCGATCTTGCTCAGGTCGATGCCCTTGAGGATCTTGCCGGACCCCTGCGGGAACTCGGTGTCCTGGGTGACCACGTTGCCGGCCAGGCCGGGCGGCTTCTTGTAGTTGCCGGTGGTGTCGTGGCAGACCAGGCAGTCAACGTTCTGCTCGGACTTGAAGTCGAAGTTCGCGTCCTTCCAGCCGTAGCCCACGTGGCAACTGGTGCACGACGCGTAGTTCGACGCGATCGAGATGCAGTAGTTGTTGAGGATGGTCTTCTTGCCGAGCTTCTGCTTGCTGTCGGGGTTCAGGAACTCCCAGTTCCAGTGCTTGGTGCGGTGGATCTGGCCGGCGGCCTCGGTGTGGCAGGCGATGCAGGCCTGGGTCACCTCGGGCCCGGAGTTGAACGGCTTTTGCAGCGACTCGAACTTGGCGTGGTTCGCGGTGGTGGTCAGCTTCAGCGGCTTGGCCTCCTCCGCCTGGGCCGCACCCAGACCGAGCATCGAAAAGGCTGCCCACGCGAGCAGGCGCTTCATGGTGGGTATGGTGGGCGATGTCATGCCGGCAGCATACCTATACCTGTATACGGTGTTATTGTCCGCGATCAATGGAACGGGCCGGCGGATGACACGCGGATCGGGTCGGCGCGCCCAGTGGCGCCCGCGCCGGCAGGCCCCTCCAAGGACATTGATCGGCATCAAGCCAGGGGCTTCGGCCTGCTAACCCTATGGGGTACCCTCCGGTCGCTGCGGCGAGGCCTCGGCCCGGCGCCGCGCCTCCGCGCCTTCGACACCCTGTTCATCCACCTCCTGCGACACGCCCATGGCCCACGATCCCCACCCCCTGAAGCACCTGCTGCCCGGCTGGTATGCCATCGTGATGGGCCTGTGCGGCCTGTCGCTGGCCTGGTACCGCGCCACGCCGCTGATGGGCGACATGGCCGGATTGCTGGCCATCGGCATCGGCGGCCTGGCCGCGGCCGTGTTCGTGGTGCTGGCCGTGGCCACGCTGATGCGCGCACAGCGCCACCCCGACGCCTGGGCCGAGGACCGCCGCCACCCGGTGCGCCACACCTTCATCGCGGCGCTGCCGATCGCGGTCATCCTGCTGGCCACCGTGGCCGTGGCGCTGGGCGTGCCGCTGGGCTGGGTGCGGCCGCTGTGGTGGGCGGGCAGCCTGTCCCAGCTGTTCGTCACCGTGTGGGTGCTGGCGCGCTGGTTCAACGGCAACAAGCCCGGCGGCCTGCAATGGGCCAGTGCCACGCCGGCGCTGTTCATCCCCATCGTCGGCAACGTGCTGGTGCCGCTGGCCGGCGTGCCGCTGGGCCATGCCGACTGGGCCGCGGCGCAGTTCGGCATCGGCGTGATGTTCTGGCCGCTGGTGATGGCGCTGATCGTCGCGCGCATCGCCATCAACGGCATGTGGCCCGACCGCATGCTGCCCACCACCTTCATCTTCATCGCGCCGCCGGCGGTGGTGGGCCTGTCGGCGCTGCAGTTGGGCGCGCCGCCGATGCTGGCCTGGATGCTGTGGGGCATGGCGCTGTTCACCCTGCTGTGGGTGGCCACGCTGGCGCCACGCATCGGCAAGATGCCCTTCGGCCTGCCGCACTGGGGCATGAGCTTCCCGCTGGCGGCCTTCGCCGCGCTCACGCTGCGGCTGGCCACGCCGGGCAGCGCGCTCGCGGTGCTGGGGCCGGCGCTGCTGGCACTGGCCACGCTGGTGATCCTGCTGCTGGTGCTGGGCACGGTGCGCGGCCTGCGCGATGGCAGCCTGCTGGCGCCCGAACCGGTGGCGGCCATCGTGCCGGTGGCCGGCAGCTGACCGGCAGGCGACCCCGCGCCGGTGAGCCGGCTCAACGGGCTGCCGGCTGGGCGGCAGAACAATGGCTGGACGGGGGCCGTCGTCGACGAACCCCGCACCCAGCGAGCCCAGATGCCGAACCGACCATCCCCCCAGGAGCGTCCGGTCGGCGTTGATCGGGACGCGCCGCCCACGGCCAGCGCTCGAGGGCCGGCGGTGATCGCCCACCGTGACGCCTGCAAAGTGTCGCCGCCGAAGGCCCCGAAGGCCTCCGGTCGGCCCGATCCGATGCCGTGTGCCTCGACCGTGTGTCGACGGGCTCGCCCACCCCTTTCCACCACGTCTTGCCGAACCTCGGCGACCCCGCGGAGAGGGCCAACTTGTGCGTTGGAGACTGGAGCCCGTGATGACCTGGCCACTGAAGTGCACCGGATGGGCGGCGCTGGCAATGTGGGCGTGCTCGGCCGCCTTCGCGGCCAATCCGCCGCTCGGCATTTCCGAGGATGAGCTGGCCTCGACCATCCTGGCGCCCTCGACGCTCGTCGGCGCCCCCCGGATGTTCAACCGCCTCGACATGCTCAACATGGACGGCGTGTCGCTGGAGTTCAGCTGGGCCGAGTACGTCGGCGACACACTGCGCCTGCACGACATCCTGCTGGGCGGGGCCAATGCGTGGGCCGATTTCCGCTTCGACGGCGGCCAATACTTCGTGCTCGTGCAATCAGGGTACGGCCGGGGCGACGCGCTCAGCCGGCCCGAGATCCCGGGGGTGGACAGCAGCGTGGCGATCGCGTCCCTCCAGGGGCCGCCCTTCGGCGTCACCGTGCTGCCCATCGGCCTGCAGCGCCTCGATCACGTGGTCACCCTGGGCGAGTTCGACCTCCGGACCGCCCGGTTCAGGATCACCCAGACCCAGGTGCTGAACCAGGCCGCCAGCGACAACCTGCGCGGCCGGAAGACGACCCTGGCCACGACGCGCAAGTCGGTGGCCACCATCGACGCCTACATCGAGGAAAGCGCCCGCCTGGACATCAGCCTGCCCACGCAGACGGACTGGAGCAACGCAATGCTCGGGTGCCTGAGCGTGGGCATCGACCGGCTGCAGGTCAGCACCAAGGGCGACGCCATCCTCAAGATGCTGGCGAAGGATTCACCGTCGGCGATGAAGGACGCCTACGAGGCCGCCGCCCTGGGCCACCCGGCCGATGCGTCGCTGATCCTGTCCGAGCTGGCCTTCAAGGGCCTGGCCATCGCGGCCCGGGACCGTGGCGAACTGGGCGCGTTCCTCGATGCGCTGGCCGACAAGAGCGACTACGGCAAGGCCCTGGCCAAGGGGGCCGGGGCCTGCACGGTGGACTACAAGGAGGCCGGCAAGGTGGTGCTCGAAGGCCTGGCCCGGGCCGCGTTCCCGCTGTCGTCCTGCGGCGCCGACGTGATGCTGGAATCGGCCAAGGAACTGCGCGGGCTGGTGACCGACGCCCTGGTCAGGAAGGTCTACGACAAGTACCGGCAGGACAGCGACCCGCTGGTGGATTGGTCGCTCAGCGGCTATGGCCACCCGCTGGTCACGCAGTACGCGCTCAAGAATGGCATCGACACGGCCCGGGCCGAGCGCGAACTGAACGCCCTGTTCGCCGCCTGGAAAGCCCGTGAAGGCCAGGTCGGACCGATCCGCCAGCGCCTGCTGCAACTGAAGACCCGCTGGGCCGAGGACAAGCTCTGGCTCGAAGCCGGGATCCGCCTGTCGCTGCCCGCCGGCGCCACCGAGGCCGAGGTCTTCGCGGCCTATGTCCACAAGATGAACGCCACGCGGGCGCGGCTGACGGCCTTCGCCAGCCCCCTGCAGGACCTGGACGCCAGCGCCGGCCTGGTGCTGCGCAGTGCCTACCTGCACGGCTCGGCCTCCGTCCCCTTCGACGTGCTGGCGTGGAAGAAGGCCACCGCCGCGGCCCTGCAGGGCCTGGCCGCCGGGTTGTTCAAGGCGGAACCGGCCGTCTGTTCGGTCGACAAGTTCGTCGACCAGGCCTGGGTCCTGGTGGATGTCACGGATTTCAACCCGACGCCCTACAACAACGGCTTCTACGCCACGACGATCGGCTATGCCCGGGGCAACGTGGCGATGGGCTGGAGCCAGGGCAGCAATGTCTTCAACTTTTCCGCCACCTGGAGCAACCCACCCCAGCTCATCCGCAAGACCGACACCGTGGCGATGAGCATCGGGCTGGCGGTCACCCAGAACACCGGCACGGCCTTCTTCGTCAGCGGTGCCATGGGGCTGCGCTTCGACGTGGCCGGCATCGAGCCGGGTTATGTGAACCGTCCCATCGAGTTCACCAGCGCGTCGGGCGACAAGGGCGCTCTGGAGGTCAGCCGGGGTGGCAGCCCGGGAGGCACCACCCTCACGAGGTCGCTGTCGCTCGAGGCGGCGAGCCTGCCCAGCGGCGCCGAGGGGTCGAGGGTGTCGCTGCTGGCGTACATCCACGGCTTCCAGAACACCGCCGGCACCCGGTACACCTACGAATGGAAAGCGGTGAAGTGATGGACGACACTGGCGGGCCGACCACGCCACCCGGGCCGCCACAGGCCCACCCGCCAGGAGACCGTGCATGAACTTTCGCCGATGGCTCGCCGCCGCAACCCTGGCCCTTGCCGCCTCGGGCGCCTGGGCCGAGGACAAGGTGGCCTATCACATCAACGACGCGGACTCGCAGGCCTTGTCCACGTTGCGCAACATCCGCAACCACCTCGACACCGACCCGACGGCCAAGGTGACGGTGGTCACCCACGCGCAGGGCGTGGACTTCCTGATGGAAGGCGCCAAGGACCGCAATGGATCGCCCTATGCCGCCACGGTGGCCGCGCTGGTGAACCGCGGCGTGAAGTTCGAGGTGTGCGAGATCACGCTGAAGAACCGCAGCCTGAAGAAGGACCAGTTCATCCAGGAGGCCGACTTCACGCCCTCCGGCGTGGTGCGCCTGACCAAGCTGCAGCTCGCCGGGCACGCCTACCTGAAGCCCTGAAGACCTGAGGCCCCGAGCGCCGGGCCCTGGCGCCCCGGCGGCTCAGGCGGCGCGCAGCAGCCGCACGTGCATCGGCCGCACGAAGTGCGCGCCGTCGGTGCCGATGTGGGGCTCGAAGCGATCGCGCACCGCCCGGCGCTGGGCCGCGTCGAGGTGCCGGTCGGCAAAGGTGACGTCGATCATGCGGCGCTCGAAATCGGCCCCGTCGGCGAAGCGCACCGCCGTGTCGAAGCGCACTTCGCCCGCGCCCAGCCAGCCGCCACCGGCCAGCGCGCGGTCCACCGCCGCCTGGGCTGCGGCGCGCACCTCGCCCTCGTCGTTGAACAGACGGATCACCTCGTTCAAGGCCCCGTCGAACACCGGCTCCGACACATACAGGTGGCCACCCTGGCGCAGCACGCGCCGCGCCTCGGCAAGCGCCTGGTCCATCAGCGGCATCGGCACGTGGTGCAGCGACTTCAGCATCAGTGCCAGGTCGAAGCCCGCGTCGGCGAACGGGATGGCCTGGGCGCCGGCCTGCACGAAGCGCAGGCCCCCGGCCGGCGTGCGCTGGTTGAGGGCCAGTTGCCGCTCGTCGACCTCGAGCGCGGTGACGGTGCAGCCCGGCACGCTGGCCACCAGGCGCCGGGCCAGCGCCGCGGCACCGCAGCCCAGTTCGATGACCCGCGCGCCGCGCAGGTCGACCCAGGCGGCAAGGCACTCGAAGTCGTCGGTGATCGGGGCGGGGGCGGG
>NZ_MWLO01000153.1 GCF_002198735.1 Ideonella sp. A 288 | reverse complement strand
TCCGGGGGTGGGTTGGCAGCGGCTATCCTGCCCGACATGACCGATCTTCCTCGCACGCCCCCCGCCACACCGCCGCTGGCCGCCGGCTTTGCGCCGCTGGGCCTGTCGCCAGGGCTGGTGCGGGCCGCGGCGGCGGCCGGCTGGGCCACGCCCACGGCCATCCAGGCGCAGGCGGTGCCGGCGGTGCTGCAGGGCCGCGACCTGCTGGCGCTGGCGCCCACTGGCTCGGGCAAGACGGCGGCCTTCGTGCTGCCGCTGCTGCAGCGGCTGGTGTCGGTGCCTGGCCTGCAAAATGAGCGACCACACCGCCTGCGCGGCCTGATCCTGTCGCCCACGCGAGAGCTGGCACTGCAAACCGCCGCCGCCGTGCGCGCGCTGGCCCCCGACCTGGTGGTGCGCCTGGCCATCGGCGGCGTGTCGGTCAACCCGCAGATGATGGCGTTGCGCGGCGGCGCCCACCTGGTGCTGGCCACGCCGGGCCGGCTGCTCGACCTGGTGGAGCGGAACGCGTTGCGCCTGTCCGACGTGGCCACGCTGGTGCTCGACGAGGCCGACCGCCTGCTCGAACTGGGCTTTGCCGACGAACTGGCCCGGGTGCTGGCGCTGCTGCCGGCGCAGCGCCAGACCTTGATGTTCTCGGCGACGATGCCCGACGCGGTGGCGGCGCTGGCCGACCGGCTGCTTCGCGATCCGTTGCGCCTGCGCGCCGACGAAGGCCGTGGCGACGATCCTGATGGTGAGCAAAGTGAGCGCACGGCCGACGGCCCAGGGGCGGCATCCGGCATCGTCCAGCGCGCCATCGAGGTCGACACCGCCGGCCGCACGCCGCTGCTGCGCCACCTGATCGCGCACGGCCACTGGTCGCGCGTGCTGGTGTTCGTGGCCACGCAGTACGGGGCCGAGCACGTGGCCGACAAGCTCGGCCGCGCCGGGCTGAAGGCCGCAGCGCTGCATGGCCAGCAAAGCGCCGGCCGCCGCGCCCAGGTGCTGGCCGATTTCCATGCCCGCCGGCTGCAGGTGCTGGTGGCCACCGACCTGGCCGCGCGCGGCCTGGACGTGGCCAAGCTGCCGGTGGTCGTCAACTACGACCTGCCGCGCTCGGCGGTGGACCATGCGCACCGCATCGGCCGCACCGGGCGCGCCGGCGAGCCCGGCCTGGCGGTGAGCTTCCTGTGCGCCGACGCCCCGGGTGCCGAGCCGCACTTCCGCCTGATCGAGAAGCGCCAGCAGCAGCGCGTGCCGCGCGAACGGGTGCCCGGTTTCGAGCCCGCGCCGCGCGCGATGGCGCCCGAGGGGTGCGCCTCGGCCCCCGACCCCACGGCCCCGGCCGGTGCCGACCCGCACGGCGGCATCAAGGGCCACCGCAAGAGCCGCAAGGACAAGCTGCGCGAGGCTGCCGCAGCCGCCGCGGCACGCGCCGCGCGACGCTGAACCGGTCCGGCCCCAGCACCGGCTCGTCTGCGACCCCCTCCGTACACTGCCCCGCCATGCCCGTTCCCGTCGCCCTCGCGCCGCTGCAAGCCCCGGTCTTCCGTGGCCTGTGGTTCGCCTGGCTGGCCGCGAACATGACGATGTGGATGAACGACGTGGCGGCCGCCTGGCTGATGACCTCGCTCACCACCAGCCCGGTGATGGTGGCCCTGGTGCAGACGGCGTCCACGCTGCCGGTGTTCCTGCTCGGCATCCCCAGCGGCGCCATGGCCGACATCGTCGACCGCCGCCGCTACTTTGCCGCCACGCAGCTGTGGGTGTCGGTCACCGCGCTGGTGCTGGCCGGGCTGTCGCTGGCCGGTGCGCTGACGGCGCCGCTGCTGCTGGCGCTGACCTTCGTCAACGGCGTAGGGCTGGCGATGCGCTGGCCGGTGTTCGCGGCCATCGTGCCGCAGATCGTGCCGCGTGCCGAGCTGCCGGCGGCGCTGGCGCTGAACGGCATCGCGATGAACCTGTCGCGGGTCATCGGCCCGGTGGTGGCCGGCGCGCTGATCTCGCTGGTCAGCCCGGCGGCGGTGTTCGTGCTGAATGCGCTGCTGGCCGCCGGCGCGATGGTGCTGATCCTGCGCTGGCGCTCGGTGCGCGCCGAGAGCCCGCTGCCCGGCGAGCGCTTCGTTGGCGCGATGCGCGCGGGCCTGGCCTTCACGATGCAGTCGCCGCGCCTGAAGGTGGTGCTGCTGCGCATCTTCCTGTACTTCGTGCAGGTGTCGGGCCTGATGGCGCTGCTGCCGCTGGTGGCCCGCCAGCTGCACGGCGGCGGGCCGGCCACCTTCACGGTGATGCTGTCCTGCGTGGGGGCCGGGGCCATCGTGGCGGCCCTGTACTTTCCGCGTTGGCGTGCGCGCTTCGGCCGCGATCAGTTCGTGCTGTGGGGCACGCTGGTGCATGCGGCGCTCAGCACGCTGATCGTGCTGGTGCCCGAGATCTGGGTGGCGCTGCCGGCGATGTTCGTGGCCGGCATGGCCTGGATCTCGGTGGCCAATTCGCTCACCGTGGCGGCCCAGACGGTGCTGCCCGACTGGGTGCGTGCGCGTGGCATGTCGGTGTACCAGATGGCGCTGATGGGCGGCTCGGCCGCCGGCTCGGTGCTGTGGGGCCAGGTGGCCAGCCTCAGCTCGGTGCGCTGGGCGGTGGTCGGCGCGGCCTTGTTCGGCGTCGCCATGCTCGTGCTCACCCGGCGCTTCAGCATCGAGGGCGGTGCAGACCTGGATTACTCGCCCGCGTCGGTGGGTTCGCTGCCCGAGCCGGCCGTGCCCATCGGCCCTGAGGAAGGGCCGGTGATGGTGACGCTCGAGTACCTGATCGACCCGGCCCGCGCCGCCGAGTTTGCCGCGGTGATGCAGCGCACGCGGCGGGCGCGCCTGCGCCAGGGGGCGCTGTCGTGGGGCCTGTTCCGCGACGCAGCGCACGCAGGCCGCTACATCGAGTACTTCGTCGACGAGAACTGGGTCGAGCACCAGCGCCGGCTCGAGCGCTTCACCGCCTTCGACGCCGACCTGCGCATGCAGCGCCTGGCCTTCCACCTCGGCGACGAGCCGCCGCTGCTGCGGCGCTACGTGGCCGATGCCCTGAGCCCGGCGCCAGACGGGCTCATCTAGACCGGCGGCCCGGCGCCAGACGGGCTCGTCTAGACCGGCGGCCCGGCGCCAGACGGGCTCGTCTAGGCAGGCGGCCCGGCGCCCGACGGGCTCGTCCAGAGATGCAGCCCGGCGCCCGACGGGCTGGTGTGACCATGTGGCCGCGGCTGGCGCCGCGACCGCTCGCCGGCCGATTTGTCGGGGCATCGGCCCCATGTTCGGGCGATTGGCGGGGCCGGCGCCTGCCTATCGTGGGGCCCGAAGGAATTCTTCTGCCCCAACGCGCCGAGCCGATGACCTCCAGCCCCTCCGCACCCATTGCGCCCGCGTGGCGCTGGTCGTCCGCCGGCGCGTCCAGCCCCATCCGATGGCCATGGTTGCTGGCCATGGCCGCCCTGGCCGTGGCCGTGCTGGGCGCGCTGGTGGTCTGGCGCCTGGTGCAACGCCAGGAGCAGGAGCGGCAGTTCATCCGCAGCCACGTGACCACAGTCGTGGAGCCCCGGCGCCGCGACATCGAGCACCTGTTCAACGACGTCTACCAGAGCGTGCGCACGATCTCGCTGCTGCCCAGCGTGCGCCAGATCGCCGGTGGCAACCGCGCCGACGACAAGCAGGATGTGGTGGCCAGCGGCCGCTTCACCCAAGAGGGCCGCGAGACGGTGCAGCAGATCTACAACAACCTGCGCGCCGACGTCAACGTGTCCGAGGTCTACGCGGTGCTGAAGGACCTGGACCCCGACAAGGGCCAGGTGCCGTTCTTCATGTTCGACGACCTGAGGTTCGCCGGCCGCCCGGCGCCGCCGAAGGCGCCTGCGCTGCCCGATGCGCCCGAGCCCTCGGAAGAGGCCGAGTACGCGTACTTCAAGATCCAGATGGCAGCGGCCAGCCAGGCGCACGGCCGCTTCGACTTCGCCGGCATGGACGACATTCCGGTCTACGCCTCACCGCTGATGCGCACCTGCGACAACGCGCAGTACCTGTCGAAGTCGAGCGGCAACGAGCGCGAGACCCACGGCATGCTGCTCTCGGTGCCCTTCTACGGCGCGACAGACCTGCAGTTCAAGGGCGTGATCTCGGCCATCGTGCGCGCCAATGTCCTGGAGGCGGCCCTGGTGGGGGTGAAGCAGGTGCCGGTGACCGACGAGGACGTGGCGGCCATGGCGCGCAGCGGCGCGGCGATGCCCGCGGCGGCGAACTTCATGCTGACCAACGCCGGCCATGGCGTGCGCATCCACGACCGCCGCAGCGCCGACCTGCCGGCCCGGCTGGCGCAGGGCGAGCCGGGGCGCAACAGCTTCCGTGTCGAGGTCGACGCCAAGGCCGACCACCCGTGGGTGCTGGAATACCACCTGCCAGAAGCCGTGATCCAGGCGGCCCTGGCCGATTCCGACCGCGCCTTCACCATCCTGCTGGCCGGGGTGACGGGCGTGCTCGTGGCCACCATGGTCCTGCTGGTGCAACTGCACAACATACGCGTCGCGGTGGGCGAGGTCGGCAGCGTCTTCGCCGCACTGTCGCACGGTGTCTTCACGCACCGTGTCGGCGGCCAGCTCAGGGGCGCCCTGCGCCAGCTGAAGCTGGATTCCGACCAGGCCATCGACTGCCTGAACCGCATCGTGCACCGCATCCGCGCGGCCAGCCACAGCCTGCATGGCTCGGCCAACGAGATCGCGCTGGAGAGCACCGACATCAGCCGCCACACCAGCGAGCAGGTGGCCGACCTGAATGAAGCCGCCAGCACCCTGGCCACCTTGACCGGTGCCGTCAGGCTCGGTGCCGACCAGGCGGTGGAGGCCGACGCCCTGGTCCGCGCCGCCTCCACGGTGGCCGCCAGCTGCGGCGACCTGGTGGGCCGCGTGGTGGCGACGATGCAGACGATCGACGGCTCGTCGCGCCGCATCGCCGAGATCATCGCGGTCATCGACGGGATCGCCTTCCAGACCAACATCCTGGCGCTCAACGCCGCCGTCGAGGCCGCTCGCGCCGGCGAGCAGGGGCGCGGCTTCGCCGTGGTGGCGGGCGAGGTTCGCGCGCTGGCCCAGCGCACGGCGCAGGCGGCGCGCGAAGTCAAGGGCATCGTCGGCGACTCGGTCGACAAGGTGGCGGCCGGCACCGACCTGGTGGACCAGGCGGGGCGCTCGATGGATGATGTCGTCAAATCCATCCGGCGCGCGGCCGACCTGATGGGCGAGATCAGCCGCGCCGCGGCCAGCCAGTGCGAGGGCATCGGGCAGGTTAACGCGACCATCGACCGGCTGGAGCAGGCCACCCACCAGAACGCCGCGCTGGTGGCGCAGGCCGCAGCAGCGACACAGGGGCTGGAGGACCTGTCGCTTGGTCTGCGCGAGATGGTCGGCACGTTCCAGCTCGAGGCGCCGTCGGCGGCGAGCGAGCCCTGATCGCCCGCGGGCACCGCGGCGCTGTCGATCCGGTTCAACGGTCCGTGAACGACGGCGCGCGCTTGTCCAGGAAGGCGTTCACCGCTTCGAGGTGATCGCTGGTGTGGTGGGCCAGCGCCTGGTAGGCGGCCGACAGCTCCAGCAGCGAATCCAGCCGCATGTGCTGGCCCTCGCGCAGCAGGCGCTTGGTCAGGCGCAGCGCATGCGAGGGGTTGGCGGCGATGCGCCGGGCCAGCGCCTGCGCATGCGGCAGCAACTGCTCGGCCGACACCACCTCGGCCACCAGGCCGTACTCGAGCGCCTTGGCCGCGTCGATCATGTCGCCGGTGAAGGCCATCAGGCTGGCGCGCGGCAGGCCGATGACGCGCGGCAGCAACCAGGCGCCACCATCGCCCGGCACGATGCCCACCTTGACGAAGCTCTCGGCGAACAGCGCCTTGTCGCTGGCGATGCGGATGTCGCACATGCAGGTCAGGTCCAGCCCCGCGCCGATGGCCGGGCCGTTGACGGCGGCGATGATCGGCACGTCCAGCTCGTACAGCGCCAGCGGAATGCGCTGGATGGTGTCGCGGTAGCTGTCGCGCACCTCGCAGGGCGTGCCGGCGAAGATGCCGCCGCGGTCGCGCATGTCCTTCACGTTGCCGCCGGCGCAGAAGGCGCTGCCTTCGCCGGTCAGCACCATGGCCTTGACCGAGCGGTCGTGGCGCACCTGCCGGGCCAGCGCGACGAACTCGTCCATCTGCGCCAGGTCAGTCAGCGCATTGCGCGAGTCGGGCCGGTTCATGCGCACGGTGAGCACGGCGCCGTCGCGGTCGACGAGGAGGAAGGGCTGGGTCATGGGCGGTCGGGCTCCGTGGGGTCGGTGTCGAGGGGCAGGCCGGCGCCGCCGGCGGTGATGGACGTGAGGGTGGGCCACAGCGCCGCGGCGCCGCCGGCGCACACCGCGCGGCCCAGGCGCTGCGCCCAGTGCGTGGCATGGCCGAATTCGCTGCGCCACGACCACAGCCGCCGCGTGCAGCGGTGCAGTGCGTGCTCGTGGGTGAAGCCCATGGCGCCGTGTACCGCATGGGCGATGGCCGCGGCGGCGCCGGCGGCGTCGGCGCTGCACACCTTGGCGGCGGCGATGGGCCAGGCCGCGAAGCCGCTGGCGCCATCGGCCGACTCGGCGAAGGCGCACTCCGCCGCCACGGTGCAGGCCGCCGTGTGCTCGCACAGCACGGCGAGTTGGTGGGCGATGGCCTGGAAGGCGCCGATCGGCTTGCCGAACTGCACGCGCTCGGTGGCGTGGCGGGTGGACAGGTCGAGCACCCGCTGCAGCGCGCCGGCCGTCTGCGCGCTGCGCAGCAGGGCGCCGCCCAGCCACAGCAGGTCGGCCGGCAGGCCGGGTGGCAGCACAGCCGTCGCGTCGGGGGCGACGGCGTCGAAGTGCAGGTCGTCGCGAGGCTCGCCGGCGATGTTCTGCCGGCGCTCGAGGGTGGCCTGGCGGCGGTCCAGCAGCAGCAGCGTCGGCCGCGGCCCGCCGGCCACCGCCACCACCTGACCGACGTGGCGGCCCCAGGGGACGCCGTGCAACGTGCCGCTGGCGAGGCCATCATCGGACAGGCGCAGCTGGCCGCTCGCCGCCAGCCCCAGCGGCGCGTTCACCGCGGCGAGGCCGCAATGGCCCAGCACCGCGTTGGCCAGCATCGTCTCGGGCAGGGGGGCGGGCAGGGCGTGCGCCCCGGCGGCGCGCAGGACAACGAACAGGTCGGCCCAACTGGCGCCGGCACCGCCGCACGATTCGGGTGCGGCGGCCACGGCGAAGCCCGAGGTCTGCAGCGCGGCCCACAACCCGGTCGGCCATTCGCCCGCGTCGCAGGCGGCCCACACGGCCGGCGTCACCTGGTCGGCCAGCAGGCGCGAGAGGCTCGATTCGAAGAGTTCGCGCATGGTGCCCTCAGCGCAGGCCCAGGCCGCGGGCAATGATGCCGCGCAGGATCTCGCGCGTGCCGCCGCGCAGCGAGAACGACGGCGCCATCTGCGTCAGTGCGGCCAGCACCTGCGCGTGGTCGCTGCCGCCGCCCACCGTGGGCGGCTCGTCCAGCAGCGCCTGCGCCAGTTCGGGGACATCCTGCTCGAACACCGAGCCCAGGTCCTTCACGCAGGCCGCGGCCCAGGCCGGGTCGCGCCCGGCGGCCACCTCGGCGGTGACGGCCAGCGACATCTGCCGCAGCGTGAACAGGCGCGCCACCAGCCGGCCGATGTCGCGCGCCTGCAGCGAGTCGGGCCGGCGGCCCACCGCGTCGATCAGGGTGTGCAGCAGCGCCAGGCTGCTGAGCAGGCGCTCGGGCCCGCTGCGCTCGAGCGCCAGTTCGGCATTCACCTGCTGCCAGCCCTGGCCCGCGGTGCCGACCAGCGCGTCGTCGCCCAGCCGCACGCCGCCGAAGTGCACCTCGTTGAAGTGGTGGCCGCCGGCCAGGTCGCGCACGGGCCGCACGGTGATGCCCGGCGTCGACAGGTCGACGATGAACTGCGACAGGCCGTCGTGGCGCGCCGGCCGGCCATCGGCGCCGCGCGGCTCGCCGGTGCGCAGCACCGCGATCATGAAGTGCGACAGGTGCGCGTTGGTCGTCCACAGCTTGTGGCCGTCGATCACCCAGCCTTGGCCGTCGGGCGCGCGCCGCGCGGTGCTGCGGATCGAGGCCAGGTCCGAGCCGGAATCGGGCTCGCTCATGCCGATGCAGAAGTAGCGCTCGCCGCGGCAGATGGCCGGCAGGTGCGCCAGCCGTTGCGCCTCGGTGCCGAAGCGCAGGATCAGCGGCGCGCTCTGCCGGTCGGCGATCCAGTGCGCCGACACCGGCGCGCCGGCGGCCAGCAGTTCCTCGCTGACCACATAGCGCGCAAAAGCCGTGTCCTCGCGCCCGCCATAGCGCCGCGGCAGCGTGATGCCCAGCCAGCCGCGGCGGCCCAGTTCGCGGCTGAAGGCCGGGTCGACGCCCATCCACGAATCAGCGCGGCGCAGCGGTGGCCGGTCTTTCAGCGCCTCGGCCAGGAAGGTGCGCAACTCCGCCCGCAAGGCGTCCGCCTCGGGCGGCAGGCGCTGGTGGCGGAAGGCGGACAGGGGCATCGGGCCGTGCGGTGCGTGGGGCACGGCCAGTCTACGCCGTCACCCACCCCTGCCGCGGCCTGCCATCCGCCATCGATGCATCGGCACCGGGCCGTCGCGATCGGGCCCGTTCCAGGTCAGAGGGCGATGCTCACACGTTCCGGATCGCACTGCCCCCCAGGCCGATGCAGGCGCGGCGCAGGCGCTCTTCGGCGGCGTCGGCGACGACCCTGACTTCGGGCTGGCCGACCAGGCCGACCATGGTCTGCGGGTCGAGGAAGCCGACGACGACGTGGCCGGGCGACTCTTCGCGCACGATCACGTTGCAGGGCAGCAGCAGGCCGATGTCGGGCACCGCCTGCACGGCCTGGTGGGCCAGCGGCGGGTTGCAGGCGCCCAGGATGCGGTAGGGGCGCATCTCGGCGCCGAGCTTTTCCTTCATGGCCTTCTGCACGTCGATGTCGCTGAGGATGCCGAAGCCTTCGGCCTTCAGGGCGGCGGTGGTGCGGGCGATCGCCTCGTCGAAGGTGGTGCCGGACAGGGTGGTGGTGAATCCGTACATGGGGAACCTCGGGTGGGATGGAAGGGTCAGCCTTGGGTGGCGGCAGTGTGCTGATCTTCGCCGACGAGCCGGGACAAGGCGTCCCGCCCGATCGGTGGCGATGTCAGCCAGGGGACGGTGAACAGGCGACGGGCCAGCCCGTTGGCCAGACGCACCATCTGCTTGCGCTCGCCGGCCAGCCGCGCGGCCAGCAGGGGGTCGTGGGTGCCGGCGGCCCGCACGCTCTTGTTCAGCACCCAGGCCCAGGGCTCGATGGCCGCGCGGCGCAGGTCGTCCTGCAAGGCCGCGGCCTGCGACACCGGGGTGGCTTCGGGCAGCGTCACCAGCACGATGCGGGTGTAGCGGGCGTCCTGCAGGCGCATCAGCGGCGTGACCACGCGCGGGGCACCGTGGCCTTCGAACTCGCGCGTCATCTGCCGGTGGTAGGCGCCGGTGGCGTCCATCAGCAGCATCGAGTGGCCCGTGGGGGCTGTGTCCAGCACCACGAAGGCGCTGCGGCCCTCGCCGACCAGGCGAGAGAAGGCGTGGAACACCGCCACCTCCTCGGTGCAGGGTGACTGCAGGTCTTCCAGCAGCAGCGCCTGCTCGGCGGCGTCGAGCTTGGGTGAGCGGGCGGCCATGATCTTGTCGATGTAGCGCTGGGTCTCGACCTTCGGGTCGATGCGGCTCACCTGCAGGCCCGGCACGTCGCCGTGCAGCGTGCCGGCCAGGTGGGCGGCCGGGTCGGTGGTGCTGAGGTGCACGGTCTTGCCCCGCTGCACCAGGCCCAGCGCCAGCGCGGCGGCGATGGTCGTCTTGCCGACCCCGCCCTTGCCCATCACCATGATCAGCCCGTGGCCGGCGGCGGCCAGTTCGTCGGCCAGCGCACCCAGGCCTTCGAAGCTGTCGGTGTCGTCCGCGGGCACGGGCTGTATCGGCGGCAACGCGTCGGCCCCCCCGGCCAGCAGCGCGCGCAGGGCCGGCAGGCCCACCGTGTCGAAGGGCCGCAGCGGCACGCGGTCTTGCGGCAGCGCGCGCAGCGACGTCGGCATCGCGTCCAGCGCCTGCTGCCCCAGGGTCTCGATCGACCGGGCCACGGCGTCGCTGCGGTCGCTGGCCCGGAACACGGCATTGATCGCCAGGCGCTGGTTGTCCAGGCCCAGTTCGCGCAGTTCGTCGGACGTGCGGGCCGCTTCGGCGATGGCGCCCGCGTCGGGCCGAGTCACCAGGATCACGGTGGTCTGCGCGGGATCGCTGAGGGCGTCCAGCGCGGCCTTGAAGCGCGCCTCCTGCATCTTCAGCCCCGAGTGCGGCCCCAGGCACGAGGCGCCGCGGTCGTTGCCGTCCAGGAAGCCGGTCCAGGCCTTGGGCAGGCTGAGCAGGCGCAGCGTGTGCCCGGTGGGTGCCGTGTCGAAGACGACGTGGTCGTAGCGGCCCACCCCGTCGGACAGCAGCGACGAGAACTCGTCGAACGAGGCGATCTCGGTGGTGCAGGCGCCCGACAGTTGCTCGCGCACGGTGGACAAGGCTTCGGCACTGGCGGCCGCGCCCATCTGCGCCAGCACGCGCTGGCGGTAGGATTCGGCGGCCTGGTCGGGGTCGATGTTCAGCACCGACAGGCCCGGCGCACCGGGCACCGGCACCGGCGTGTTGCGCAGTTCGATGCCGAGCATCTCGTCGAGGTTGGACGCGGCATCGGTGCTGACCAGCAGCACCGTCTTGCCGGCGTCGGCCAGGTGCAAGGCGGCCGCGGTGGACAGCGAGGTCTTGCCGACCCCACCCTTGCCGGTGAAGAAGAGGTGCCGGGTCGGGTGGCTCAGGAAGCCGACGGCGACGGGCCTGAGCCATGTGCGCACGGCCTCCTGCGACGGCAGGCCGCCGCTGTGCACCACGCGGCCCTCGATCACGACGGCGGGCGTGGCACGGACGCCATGGCGCCGGATCTCGTCCGGCTGCTCGACCTTGACGATCTCGACCTCAACGCCTTCGTCGTGCGCCACGCGCTCGATGATGCCGACGGTGCTGCGGCACTTGCTGCAGCCCGATCCCAGGACTTCGATTTTCATTGCGATCACCTCTGACAGCACTCTGCGCCGGCTGGCGCCGAAGGGCTTGATGCCGGTCAGCGTAAGGCGACGGCCGCGTGCGGTCTGTTCGGCAACGGACGGTGGCGGCGGCCCATCGCGACGCGGGAGGCGCCGGTCACCGCGACGACGCCGGCCGCAGCGGCGCGCAGGGCCGGGTGAAGGGCACCCGCACCGCCTGCAGCGTGACGTGCTCGATGGCGAAGCGGTCGTGCAACTGCCGGGTCGCGTCGCGCAGGAAGGCGTCGTCGGCGGGGCTGTCGGGCATCACCAGGTGGGCCGTCAGCGCCACCTCCGAGGTGCCCATGGCCCACACGTGCAGGTCGTGCACCCGCGCCACGCCGGGCAGCGATTCCAGCAGGGCCTGCACCGCGTGCAGGTCCACACCGTCGGGCACGCCGTCGAACAGCAGGTGCAGCGACTGCCGGAACAGGCTCCAGGTGCCCCAGACGATGACGGCGGCGATGAGCAGGCTCACCACCGGGTCGAGCCAGGTCCAGCCGAACCACAGCGCCAGGCCGCCGGCCACCACCACGCCGGCCGAGACCAGCGCATCGGCGGCCATGTGCAGGAAGGCGCCGCGGATGTTGAGGTCGCTGTCGCGGCCGCGCAGGAACAGCAGCGCCGTGGCGGTGTTGACGAGGATGCCGATGCCGGCCACGACCATGATGGTCACACCCTCGATCGGCTGGGGCGACTGCAGCCGGTGCACCGCCTCCCAGGCCAGCGAGCCCATGGCCACCAGCAGCAGCATCGCGTTGAGGAAGGCCGCCAGGATGCTGGCGCGCTTCCAGCCGTAGGTGTGGCGCGCATCCGGCTGCAGCCGGCCGGCCAGCGCGCCGCCCCAGGCCAGCACCAGGCCGATCACGTCGCTGAGGTTGTGCCCGGCGTCGGCCAGCAGCGCCAGCGAGTTGACCCGCCAGCCGTAGAAGGCCTCGATGGCCACGAAGGCGGCGTTCAGCGCGATGCCGATGGCGAAGGCCTTGTCGAAGCTGGCCGGGGCGTGGACGTGGCCGTGACCGTGCCCATGCCCATGACCCCGACCGTGGTCGTTGTCGTGGCCATGGTCGTGGCCACGGCCGAGCTTTGGGTCGTGTCGGTGATCGTGATCGTGGTCGTGGCCTGCGCTCATGGGGACGGGTGTCCTGGACTTGCGGTGACGGCCGGCGCGACGGGCCGGGGCTTGGGCAACAGCATCAGCGCCGCAAAGGCGCCCAGGCCCAGCGCGCCCGACAGCCACAGTGCGTGGGCGCCCCAGCGGTCGAGCACCAGTCCGAAGGCGAACGGCGCCAGCGCCTGCGACACCCGCGCCGGCATCATCAGCCAGCCTTGCCGGGCACCATAGCCCTGCGGGCCGAACAGCACCAGCGGCAAGGTGCCCTTGGCGATGGTGAGCATGCCATTGCCGGCGCCATGCAGCAGCGCGAAGGGTATCGCCAGCGGCGCCCCGGCCACCCACAGCGCTGCGGCGCCGAGCGGGTGGCCCAGCGCCGCCAGGCGCGCCGACAGCAGCGGGTGCACCCGGCGCAGCACGCCGAATTCCAGCAGGCGCCCGGCCACCTGGGCCGGCCCCACCAGCGCGCCCACGCCCACGGCCACCGCCAGCGTGGCCCCGGTGGCCTGCAGCAGACGCGGCAGGTGCGCCGCCATGGCCGTGCTGACGAACCAGGTGGCGGCAAAGACGAAGGCCAGCACTGCCGACACGAGCACCGGGCGGTCGGTGCCCGTCGCAGCGGGCGCCGTCGCCCCATCGGGGGACGCGCCGGCCATCGGCAGCGGTGCGTCGTGCGGGGCAGGGTCGGTGGCCCGCGGCAGCAGTGCGTTCAACGGCAGGCCGACAACCAGGTGCAGCGCGGCCCAGGCCAGGCAGGCCCCGCGCCAGCCGAACTGCGCGTCGAGCAGCGTCGTCAGCGGCCAGCCCACCGTGCTGGCGAAGCCGGCGATCAGCGTGATGCCGGTGATCGGGTCGCGCGAGGCGCTGCCGTACAGCCGCACCAGCGTGGCGAAGGCGGCTTCGTACAGGCCGCTGCCCATGGCCACGCCGATCAGTGCCCAGGCCAGGAAGAGCGAGATCGGGCCCTGCACCATCGCCAGCGCCACCAGGCCCAGCGCGAACAGCCCGTTGGTGGCCATCAGCACCGGGCGGCCGCCGTGGCGGTCGATGGTGCGGCCGACGCCCGGCCCGAAGACGGCCGAGACGACCAGCGCCACCGAGAACGCGGCAAACACCGTGGGCATGGCCACGCCCAGGTCGCGCGCCATCGGCGCGGCGAGCATCGCTGGCAGGTAGAACGACGACGCCCAGGCCAGCGTCTGGCCCGTGCCCAGCAGGGCGACCGTGCGAACGCGGCTGGGCCGGCTCATCGCGCCGCCCGCGCCTGCCCCGCGGCGCCATCGCGAGGCCCCCAGCGGCGGCTCCTGGGGTGGTGCAGGGGCCGCAGACCGATGTCGCGGCCGCCGAGGCGCCTGGCCGGGTCGTCGACCCGCGGGTGAGCATGGGTGCGGGTCATGCGTGATCGTCTAGAGCGGCTGGTGGTGGGGCGGGGGTGGCGCAGGCCTGGCAGCCGACATTGTGGCCACAGCGCGCTTGGACATCGACTGGCATCGGGTCGCCGGCGAAGCGCATCGCGCCATCGGCCGCACGGGCCGCAGGGCCGCGACAGGGTGCTCAGCGACATCCGGCTGCCCAGCTTCACCGGTGAGGTGTCTTGCGCCCGAAGGCGCGAGGCGGGCGTCGAAATGCCGCCACGCGCCGTCGTTTCCGGGCAGGGGACGCGAGAGTGCGCGGTAGCCCTGCTCGGGGCGGGAGCAAGCGTTCATCGCCGTGAACTGCGGCGCGATCACCGAGACGCTGATGGAGGCCGAGCTGTTCGTCCATGAGAAGGGCGCGTTCAAGCAGGCCATCGGCGACATGCCGCTGGCGATGCAGGTGAAGCGCGCTGCGCGCGATCCAGGACCGGCGCATCGTGCGGGTGCTCGGCGAGACGCCGATCGCGGTCGACCTGCGCCTGATCTGCGCCACCAACCAGGACCTGCGTGCGCGCGTCGAGGCCGGCACCTTCCGCGAAGTGGCCCAGGCGCGTGCCACCGGCACGCTGGAGGAGTACATCCGCGAATGCGAGCGCGGCTACATCCTTCAGGCGCTGCAGCGCTGCCAGGGGCAGGTCGGGCAGACCGCGGCCTATCTCGGCATCAGCCGCAAGAACCTGTGGGAGAAGATGAAGCGGCTGCAGATCCAGCCGCGGACACTGGATCCCGACCAGGTGCCGTGCGTGGGACAGGCCCTCATCGGCGCCGCAGCGTTGTCCTGCTCAGGAAGAGCCACGCGCCCACGGCGGCCAGGGCCAGGTAGTTGAGTGCCATGAACCAGGGCGTGTTCCACGCGATGCCGTCGAAACCGCGTTCGGTGAACGGATAGAGCACCGGCACGGCGTAGTAGGCGGCCGAGTGCGTGAAGACATCGATCACGATGTGCGACCACCAGCCCAGCAGCGCGATGCGAACCCCCGGCCCCGCCGCCCACAGGGCGGCGGTGACGCCTGCGGCGATCGGTGCGCTGTGCATCGCGCAGTGCAGGTGATGCGACCCCCACTGCACCAGCGGCGGCAGCCCCGGCTCATGGCCTGGCGTGGCCACGCTGTAGCCGCGCAAGGCGGCGAACGAGCCATCCGCGAAAAGCCACCAGGCGGCGATGGGCAACAGGTGCAGCAGGTCGGGCAGGGCCGCCAGCACCAGGGCGGCGGTCGCCGCGCGACCCGACAGCGGCCGGTGGCGGCGCAGCACCGTGACGCCGGCGGCGACCCACAGCGTGTGCGCGAGGATGTCCATGGTGTGGTTGCGGCGCCGTCACCGGCGGGCCAGGGACACGGCCAGCGTCGCCGCGGCCTCGGTCTTGTTGACCCACATCCAGCAGTGGTCCTGGGGCGAGTCGACGGCGAGCTGGCCTTGCAGTCGCGCGACCCGATCCTGTCGGGCCGGGTACCGCACGTCGCTGCCGACGTGGTAGTGGATGTTGAAGTCCAGTGCCTGGTCGGCCTCGAAGGACCATTCGACCGTCTGCCCCGCCTGCAACGGACCGCAGAGCTCGGCGAACTTGCCGGGCAACAGGGTCAGGCGGCGCTCGAAGCGGTTGTCATCGGGCCACTGGATGTCGATGAGCTCGGCCTGAGCCACGCCCGCAGCCAGGCCGAGCGCGGCGCCCGCCAGCAGGCCGGCGGTGGCGCGGCCGCGCACGGGCCGGCGGCTCATTCAAGGGCCTGAAGGTCGGTGACGACATAGCCCGAATCGGACTTGGCCACGACGAAGCGCACCTTGTCGCCGGCCTTGACCTTGTCGAGCAGGGCGTCGTCCTTGACCCTGAACACCATGGTCATCGCGGGCATGTCGAGGTGCTTGATCTCGCCGTGCCGGATGGTGAGCTTCCTGGCGTCCCGGTCGATCTTGCGGATCTCGCCTTCGGTCGTGTCCGCGGCCGGCGCGACGGCGGCCGGGGGATGGTCCGATGGACCGTCGTGCCTGGCCTCGACCAGGGCTGGCAGGGCCAGTGCCGCGAGCAGGGCTGCGGTGGTGAGGGTCTTCATGGGGCGTCCTTTCGACGGGGTGGGTCGATGGCTGGTGGGCCGATGGGTGGTGGCTCTTGCTCGGCAGTCACGTCAATGGCCGGAATGGCCGCCAGAGGGCTTGCGCACGTTGACCTCCACGCCGGGGCCCGGCGGGGCCACGGGCTTCATCGCGCCGGCGCCTTCGGCGGGGACGGCCCGGGCTGGTTCGGCCAGCGTGCCGGTCCACTCGCGGGCCACGGTGCCGGCAGGGTGGGCGAACCAGCCCGGGTCGGCATAGTCGCCGCGGTTCTGGTGCTGGCGCACCTTGACGACACTGAACATGCCGCCCATGCCGACGGGGCCGAAGGGCCCGCTGCCGGCCATCATCGGGGCGGTGTTGTCGGGCAGCGGCATCTCCATCTCGGTCATGTCGTGCATGCCGCGCTCGCCCATCACCATGTAGTCGGGGATCAGCGACGTGATCTGCCGCACCACGCTGCGGTGGTCGACGCCGATCATCGTCGGCACGCCGTGCCCCATGGCGTTCATGGTGTGGTGGCTCTTGTGGCAGTGGAAGGCCCAGTCGCCCTCTTCGTCGGCCAGGAACTCGATCTGGCGCATCTGCCCGACGGCGATGTCGGTGGTCACCTCGTACAGGCGCGTGGCCTTCGGCGTGGGGCCGCCGTCTGTGCCCGTGACCAGGAACTCGTGGCCATGCAGGTGGATCGGGTGGTTGGTCATCGTCAGGTTGCCGATGCGGATGCGCACCTTGTCGTTCTGGCGGACGACCAGCGGATCGATGCCGGGGAAGATGCGGCTGTTCCAGCTCCACAGGTTGAAGTCCAGCATCGTCATGATGCGCGGCGTGGCGCTGCCCGGTTCGATGTCGTAGGCGTTGAGCAGGAAGACGAAGTCGCGGTCGACCTCGTCGATCAGCGGGTGCTTCTGCTTCGGGTGCGTGATCCAGAAGCCCATCATCCCCATCGCCATCTGCACCATCTCGTCGGCGTGCGGGTGGTACATGAAGGTGCCGGGCCGGCGGGCGACGAACTCGTAGACGAAGGTCTTGCCGGGCTCGATGCCCTTCTGGGTGAGGCCGATGACGCCGTCCATGCCGTTGGGCAGGCGCTGGCCGTGCCAGTGCACGCTGGTCACCTCGGGCAGCTTGTTGGTGACGAAGATGCGCACGCGGTCGCCTTCGACGACCTCGATCGTCGGGCCCGGGCTCTGCCCGTTGTAGCCCCACAGGTGGGCCTTGAAGCCGGGGCTCATCTCGCGCACCACGGGCTCGGCCACGAGGTGGAACTCCTTGACGCCCTGGTTCATGCGCCAGGGCAGTGTCCAGCCGTTGAGCGTGACGACGGGGTTGTAGGGGCGGCCGTTGGGCGGCACCAGGGGCGGCATGGTGTCGGGCCGGCCCTGGAAGACGGGTTCGGGCAGGGCCGCCATCGCGACCTTGCTGACCGAACTGGCGGCCACGGCCGCGGTGAGGGCCGCCGTGCCGGCGCCTGCGCGGCCGATGAAATTGCGTCGGGAAACCATGGGGTCGTTCCTGGGGGTCAGTGCGCCGCGGCGCCGCTGGCGTCGGACGCCATGGCGGGGCCTGCGGCCGGTGCAAGGGTGGGCTTGCCGATGAGGGCCATGTCGAGGTCGGCCTGGGCCAGCCAGAAGTCGCGCTTGGCCTCGATGGCGGCGTTGACGCTGGCGATCTGCAGGCGCGCATCGGCGAGCAGTTCGAACACGCCGATCAGCATGCCGTTGTAGCGCAGCAGGTTCTGCTCGGCGATCTGCCGCCTCAGCGGCACGATCTCGTCCTGGTGGTGTCGTGCGATGTCATGGCTGGAGCGCCACGCCGAGTAGGCCTCGCGCACTTCCGAGCGCGCATTGACGGCGGCTTCGGCCGCTCGATGCACCGCCTGCATGTAGATGCCCTCGGCGCGCGCGACGCGCGCGCTGCCCCAGTCGAACAGCGGCAGCTCGACGGTGATCTCCCAGCCGCGTTGGGTGGGCGCCTCGTTGGAAGTGCCGCGCACCAGGCCGAGTTCGAGCACGTTGACGAACCGCGTGGTCTTCGTCAGCCCGAGCTGGCGCGCCGTCCGCGCTGCGGCCAGCTTGGCGCCCTGCACGTCGAGGCGCTGGGCCAGCGCGAGGCGTTCGAGGTCCGGACGGTCGACCAGCTCCTTGGGCAGGTCGGGCAGCCGCTCGGGCAGGCTGAACTGCGTCTGGTCGCCCCACAGGCCCAGCAGCCGCGTCAGGCGCTCTCGTGTGGCGCGCTGCGCCTGTTCGGCGCGGGCCAGGTTCAGCAAGGCGTCGGCGTGGAAGCCTTGCTCGCGCGCCCGTTGCAGCCGGCTGAAATTGCCCACCTGCTCCATGCGGCGTGCCAGCTCGGCGCCGGCCTCGGCCGCCTGTGCCACCTGCCGGGTGTAGCGCACCGTTTCTTCGGCCGCGAGCGCCATGATCCAGGCCTTGCGCGCTTCGGCGGCCAGCGACAGCATGGTCATCGCCACCTGGGCCTGCGTCGCCTCGAAGCGTCGCGCCTCCGCGGCCTGGATCATCGGCATCGCGATCAGGCGTGCCAGATTGAAGTGAAGGCCGCGCTCCAGTTCGACCTCGTCCCCGCGCGTCAGGCGGCTGAAACCGAAGCCGGGGTTCGGCACCCGGCCGGCCTGCACGACCTCGGCCTCGGTGATGCCGAGATCCTGGAAGCTGGCCTGCAGGCCACGGTTGTTCAGCAGCGCGACCTGCACCGCGTCGTCGGCCGACAAGGGCCTGGCCAGCAACTCACCGACGCGTTGGTCGATGCGGTCTCGATCTGCGTCGGTGCGGGCCCAGCCCAGGTCCTTGCCGAGCCGTTCCTTGGCCACCTGCTCGACCGCCGAGAAGCCGCCGTCCGGGCTGAAGGCGGCGCATCCTGTGAGTGCCGAGGTGACGGCGAGCAGCAGCAGTGGCCGTGCGGCCGGCCAGATCGTCCGCCGGCCAGGGGCCGATGGTGTGAGGGCGGGCGGCGTCATGGCATCTTGTGGCCGCCATGGGCCGGCGGCAGGGTCGTGGCCTTGGCTTCGGGCCGGGCCGGCTGGGCCTGCGTTGCCGCCGGCCCCTGGGGGCCTTGCTGGGCCTCGCGGGCGTAGGCGCGCCAGCCGCCGATGCGCGCCACGGTGTCGTTGGCCTCGCGCCAGGGCATGGCCTTGTCGTCCGCCGGGCGCCGGTGGCGCGCGAAGGCCGACTGGTGGGTCGTGGCCGGTACGCCGGCAGCGGCATCCAGTGGGTCGGGCCTGCGGCCCGCAGGGGCTGGGGTCTGTGCCGCGGCAGCGAACGCCGCGGCGCACAGCGCGGCTGGCCGCAGCCAGCGCCATCGAAAGTTGACCATCGTGTCCTCGCGTCGACGTCAGGAACTCCCATGCCGATGCGGCAGGGAGCGACCGGGCCTGGCAGACCCCGTCGTGTCGGGACACGCGGGTCGCAGGCCAGCTACGCGAGCAGGGGGCGGGGAGGTCGGTCGGGGCCGTCGGACGCGAAGGCGTCGACGGTGACCAGCGCTTCGGCAAACACCGTCGGCGCATTGGCCGACTGGGCGATGGGCGCGCTGGCGCTCGGCAGGGCGGCACTGGCACAGCACGCCGCGCAGGCGCTGCACTTGGCCTTGGACAGGTCGGTGACTGCCCCTGACGGTGCCTTATCCTGCGGGGACGCGGTGGCGTCGGCCAGGTCGGCGCTGTCGGCCATGGCCGCGTGATGATGAGCGGTCGCGCCTTCATCGTGCGCTGAACCGTGCGCCGAACCGTGGTCGTGCGGCATGGTCAGTGCGGCGTCCGGGCCGTGATGGCCCGGCCCGCAATGCATCATGGCCGCGCCCGCCATCCCCTGGACGGGAAGCGCCAGCGCAATGAACCAGACGATCATGAGCCTGAGCCAGACCTGCATGGGTCGGACTCTAGCGGATTTGCCCGCGACGCGATCCGGTCCGGACCATTGCCCGTGATCTCATCGCACCGAGAACCCGCGCCTGGCCCGTGCCGGCACCTTGACGGCCTTCGCGGGAGGGCCTGGCTCCGCCAGGCTGTCCAGGATGGGGCACTCGGGCCGATCGTCGCCATGGCAGCAGTGCACCAGATGTTCGAGCGTGCTCTTCATGGCCAGCAGTTCCTGGGCCTTCTGTTCGAGCGCCTCGATGTGCGACTGGGCCAGGGCCTTGACCAACCGGCTCGGCCGCCTGCGGTTCTGCCACAGGTTCACCAACTCGCCGATCTCCTGGATCGAGAAGCCCAGGTCGCGGGCCTGGCGGATGAAGCGCAGCGTGTGCACCTCGGCCTCGGTGTACTGCCGATAGCCGGAGTCGGTGCGGGTCGGGGCCGCCACCAGGCCGACGCCCTCGTAGTGCCGGATCATCTTGGCCGAGACGCCGGAGGCCTTGGCGGCCTCGCCGATGTTCATTGCTTGCATGGGGTGTCCTTCAGGCGGCGGCCGTTCGCGCGGGGTCGACCGGCACCCGATTCTGGTCCTGTCCGGCGGCAGCGCGCCAGCGGCGCAGCAGCAGGGCGTTGCCGACCACGCTGACGCTGCTCAGGGCCATGGCCGCGCCAGCGATCACCGGGCTCAGCATTCCGAGCGCCGCCAGGGGGATGCCGACCACGTTGTAGGCGAAGGCCCAGAACAGGCCGCGCTTCAAGGTGGCATGGGTGCGGCGCGACACCTCCAGCGAATCGGCCACCAGCCGCGGGTCGCCCCGCATCAGGGTGATGCCGGCCACCTCCATGGCCACGTCGGTGCCGGTGGCCATGGCGATGCCGATGTCGGCCGCGGCCAGGGCTGGCGCGTCGTTGAGGCCGTCGCCCACCATCGCCACCACCCGCCCCGCCGCGCGCAGGCCCTGGACGACGGCCGCCTTGTCGCCCGGCAGCACCTCCGCGTGGACCTGCCGGATGCCCAGTTCGCGCGCCACGGCGTCGGCACTGCCGCGGTTGTCGCCGGTGAGCAGCACGGTCTCGAGGCCCAGGGCGTGCAGGCGCGACACGGCCTCGTGGGCCGTGGCCTTGAGGGCATCGCCGAAGGCCAGCAGGCCCAGCAGTTCGGTGCGCTCGCCGGTCTCGCGCATCAACCACGACACCGTGCGGCCCTGGCGCTCGAGCCGATGCCCGGCCTCGGCCAGCGCACCCGCCGGCACCTGGCGCTCGTGCATCAGGCGGCTGCTGCCCAGCAGCACGACCGCGCCGTTCACCGTGGCCTGCAGGCCGCGGCCCGGCAGCGCCTTCGCGTCCTGCGACAGGGCCGCCGACACATGCTCGGCCCGCACCGCGTCCATCACCGCGCGCGCCAGGGGGTGTTCGCTCGACTGCTGCAGCGCTGCCGCCAGCCGCAGTACCGACTCCCGGGTCTGGCCAGGTGCGGCGTGCACGGCGGCCAGCGAGGGCCGACCCTCGGTGAGGGTGCCGGTCTTGTCGAAGACGACCGTGGTGGTGCCGTGGGCCCGTTCGAGCGCCTGGGCGTCCCTGATCAGGATGCCCTGCCGCGCGGCCACGCCGGTGCCCACCATGATGGCGGTCGGCGTCGCCAGGCCCAGTGCGCAGGGGCAGGCAATCACCAGCACCGCCACGGCATGCACCACGGCCTGCTCCCAGTCGCCGCTGGCCACCACCCAGCCCGCCAGTGTCATCAGCGCGATGCCCAGCACCACGGGCACGAACACGGCGCTGACCCTGTCCACCATGCGCTGGATGGGCGCCTTGGCGGCCTGGGCCGACTCGACCATGCGCACGATGCGGGCCAGCGTGGTTTCGGCGCCGACGGCCAGCGTCTTCAGCGTCAGCGCGCCTTCGGCGTTGATGGCGCCGCCCGTCACCCGGTCGCCGGGCGCCTTGGCGACGGGCAGGGACTCGCCGGTGATCAGCGATTCGTCGACGTGGCTGCGGCCGTCCATCACCTGGCCGTCGACCGCCACGCGCTCGCCGGGGCGAACCCGCACGAGATCGCCCACGGCGACCCGTTCGACCGGCAGGTCGACCTCGACCCCGTCCCGCAACACCCGCGCGGTGGCGGGCCGCAGGGCGTTCAGCGCCCGGATCGCGTCCGTCGTCTGGCGCTTGGCGCGGCCCTCCAGCCACTTGCCGAGCAGCACCAGCGTGATCACCGCCGCCGAGGCCTCGAAGTAGAGGTGGGGCGTGCCATGGTCCGCATGGCGGACGAGCAGGTAGATCGACAGGCCGTAGGCCGCCGAGGTGCCCAGGGCCACGAGCAGGTCCATGTTGCCGGTGCCGGCACGAAGTGCCAGCCAGCCGGCGCGGTAGAAGCGCCAGCCCAGCCAGAACTGCACCGGCGTGGCCAGCAGCCACTGCAGCCAGCCCTCGAGCATCCAGTCGAAGCCGACCCATTGCAGCAGCATCGGAGCCACCAGCGGCAGCGTCAATGCCGCGCCTGCCATGACCGGCCACCCTGGCGGAAGGCGACCGCCGGCGGGCGAGGGCGCTTCGTCCGCTTCGCGCACCGCGTACCCGGCCTGGCGCACCGCGGCGGCCAGCACGTCGGCCGCGAGCTCGGCGCCACCGTGCACGGTGGCGCGTTCCGTGGCCAGGTTCACCGTGGCCAGGGTCACGCCGGGGACCCGGCCGAGCGCCTTCTCGACGCGTGTGGCGCACGAGGCGCAGGTCATGCCCTCGATCTGCAGGTCGAGGGATCTCCGGGATGCGTGGCTTGGGGCTTGGCTCATGAGGATGCTCCTGATGCCGAAGGTCGGCGAGGAGGCATCGTCGAGATTCCCATGATGGGAAGGTCAAGCCGGCCCATCCCATGGCAGCGCGGCGGGCAGGGTCATTCACGCCCCCGGCTTGACCTTCCAACGATGGCAGGCTTCAGAGTGCAGCGTCGAATCCACGACACCCAGAGGCACACCATGATCTCCTTCCAAGTCGACGACATGACCTGCGGTCACTGCGTCAGCGCCATCACCAAGGCCGTCCACGGCGTCGACACCACGGCCCGGCTGCAGTTCGACCTCGCGACCCACCGCGTCGACATCGAGCCCGGCGAGGCCGACGTCATCGCGTTGGGTGGGGCCATCACCGAGGCGGGGTACACGCCCGTGCCGATCGAGCGCCCGGTCAGCGTGGCGGCCATCGGCGCGACGCCTGAGCGCAAGGCTTGCTGCTGCGGGCAAGGCGGCTGCGCCTGACCCTGCGGTCGGCGCGAACCGACCGCCGCGTCGCTCAAACCAGGAGCGACCGTCGCTGCAACGCGCGCTGCTCGTAGGGGACGGGCCGAATGCGCAACGAGTAGCGGTGCATCGCCAGCAACTCCTCCTTCACCAGGGGTGGGAATCCGCTGCGGTCCACGCGAGGGCTGAATTCCTTTTCGCCGAAGTAACGGTCGAGCGCAGTGGTTTCGGACCAAAGCCGAGACACTTCGTTGGCAATGCGCGGGAAGTCCTGCTGCAAATGGACAGGGCGAATGCCCACAGGCAGCGCGTTCAGCCAGTTCTGCGTGTGGCCCAGCACATGGCCGTCCCCAGGCCGCGGAATGCGCCGTTCCCAGGTGTGGCCCGCCGCTTCTGCCTTGATGAAGGATTCGGTTCTTTCTCGCATGGCTGCTCGCTTCTGATTCGCTGACTCTTCAGCGCAGGGCGAGTCTTCCGCGCTGACCGCGGCCTGTCCGGGCACTGGCGAACATTGGGTCGACGCAACTGCATCAGACTGTGTGTGTGCTGGACGACGCAATGACTTCGGCAGGAGAACCGAAACGCCACTGGCGGCTGCCGAAGTCCCTGCACTGTGCGTTCGGATCGTGAGTGATCGCCGGGGGCCCCGCGCGCCAAGAAAAAAGCCCCGAGGCGTTGAGGCCTGAGGGCTTTTCCGGTGTCCTGGTGCCGCTTGGAACGGCCCGGGACCTTGACTTGGTGGAGACGAGGAGGATCGAACTCCTGACCTTCGCATTGCGAACGCGACGCTCTCCCAGCTGAGCTACGCCCCCATCAGCCGTAAATTCTAGCAGCACCTTTGTGCTGCGGCGTTGACCGCCGAGGCTGCGGACTGTGGACAATGCGCCCCGTCCGCGACACCTGGAGACCCGACGATGGCCGCATCCCATGACGACGCATGGCACGACGCCCAGTACAACAACCGCGCCCGCGTGCCCGAGCATGCCCAACTGCTGTCGCGGTGGGCCGAGGCATCGGCGCTGGCGCGCCAGGGGCTCACCCACCGGCTCGACCTGCCGTACGGCGAGTCGCCGGCAGAGCGGCTCGATGTGTTCCCGGCCGCACGGCCCGGCTCGCCGGTGCTGGTGTTCATCCACGGCGGCTACTGGCGCTCGCTCGACAAGGCCGACCATTCGTTCGTCGCGCCGGTCTTCGTGGAGGCTGGCGCCGCAGTGGTGGTGCCCAACTACGGCCTGTGCCCGGCGGTGACGATGGAGCAGATCGCGCTGCAGGTGGCGCAGGCCGTGGCCTGGGTCTGGCGCCATGCGGCCGAGTTCGGTGGCGATGCGTCGCGCATCGTCGTGGCCGGGCACTCGGCCGGCGGGCACCTGGCGTCGATGCTGCTGGCCTGCCGCTGGCGCGACCTGGGCGACGACCTGCCGCAGCGCCTGCTGGCCGGGGGCCTGTCGCTGTCGGGCCTGTTCGATCTCGAGCCGATCCGCCTGACGCCCTTCCTGCAGGGCGACCTGCAGCTCACCCCGGCCACCGTGCGCCGCATGAGCCCGGCCTTCTTCCCGCGGCCGCGTGGGCCGCTGCATGCACTGGTGGGTGCCGACGAAAGCGATGAGTTCGTGCGGCAGAACCGGCTCATCCGCGACCAGTGGGGGCCCAGCACGGTGCCGGTGTGCGAAGAACTGGTACGCCGCAATCACTTCACCGTGATGGAGGACCTGGTCGACCCCGCAGGCCGTGCGCACCACCTGACTCTGCGGCTCCTCGGCCTGGTCTGATCCCGCGTCTCGAGGCGCGCGTCGGTGGCGGCGTCCCGCCGCACTTGGTCTGCGGTAACATTCCTATGGCCTCTTGCTTGATCATAGTCAAGTGCTATGCATCACATAGAAGGTTTGCATTGGCCCCGCCGTGGGGTGTTTGGTAGCGTTCGGTGGTGCCGCCCGTGATCGCGGGTGACCGCCGACCTACCATCGAAGAGGAGCTTCAAATGGGCTTGAAGGGTTCTAAGACCGAGCAACACCTGAAGGACGCCTTCGCGGGCGAATCGCAGGCCAACCGCCGGTACCTGTATTTCGCAAACAAGGCCGACATCGAAGGTCAGAACGACGTCGCCGCCCTGTTCCGCTCGACGGCAGAGGGCGAGACGGGCCATGCGCACGGGCACCTCGAGTTCCTCGAGGCCGTGGGCGATCCGGCCACCGGCCTGCCGATCGGACCGACGCGCGACAACCTGAAGGCGGCCGTCGCCGGCGAGACGCACGAGTACACCGACATGTACCCGGGCATGGCCAAGACGGCCCGCGCCGAAGGCTTCGACGAGATCGCCGACTGGTTCGAGACGCTGGCCAAGGCCGAGCGCTCGCACGCCAACCGTTACCAGAAGGCGCTGGACCAGCTGGTCGACTGAACGACTGGCTTGTCCTGACCGAACAAGGGGCTTTCGTGGCCCCTTGTTTCTTCCCGCACACCGGACCTGTCCATGAGCAATCGCGAAGGCAACCTCGAAGCGCCCACCCGGCATCCGCTGGACTGGAAGAACCCCGTGTTCTACGACCGGGACGACTGCTATACCGAGCTGGAGCGGGTGTTCGACATCTGCCACGGGTGCCGCCGCTGCGTGAGCCTGTGTCAAAGCTTCCCGACGCTGTTCGACCTGGTGGACGCCACCGAGGACGGCGAGGTGCACGGCGTGAAGAAGGAAGCCTACTGGTCGGTCGTCGACCAGTGCTACCTGTGCGACCTCTGCTACATGACCAAGTGCCCCTACGTGCCGCCGCACAAGTGGAACCTGGACTTTCCGCACCTGATGCTGCGCGCCAAGGCCATCAAGTTCAGCCAGGGCCTGGTGGGCGAGGGCGAGAAGTTCCTCGCCTCCACCGACGTGCACGGCAGCTTCGCCGGCATCCCGGTGGTGGTGCAGGCGGTCAATGCGATCAACCGCACCAAGGCCGCCCGATCGGTGATGGACGGCGCACTGGGCGTGCACCCCGACGCGTGGATGCCCGAGCTGGCCACCCAGCGCTTCCGCTGGTCGGCCGCCAAGAAGGGCAGTGCCACCGAGGTGGTCGACGGCCAGCGCACGCCGGGCAAGGTGGCCATCTTCGCCACCTGCTACGTCAACTACAACGAGCCCGGCATCGGCCACGACCTGGTCAAGGTGCTGGAACACAACGCGATCCCCTACGTCATCGTCGAGAAGGAATCGTGCTGCGGCATGCCCAAGCTCGAACTCGGCGACCTGAAGTCGGTCGAGAAGCACAAGGACGCCAACATCCCCGTGCTGGCCCGCTACGCCCGCGAGGGCTATGCCATCGTCAGCGCCATCCCCAGCTGCACGCTGATGTTCAAGCAGGAGCTGCCGCTGATGTTCCCCGACGAGGCCGACGTGCAGCTCGTCAAGGGCGCGATGTTCGACCCCTTCGAGTACCTCGTCGGGCGCCAGAAGGACGGCCTGCTGAAGGTCGACTTCAAGCGCGACCTCGGCAAGGTCAGCTACCACATCCCCTGCCATGGCCGGGTGCAGAACATCGGCCGCAAGACCGAGGAGATGTTCAAGCTCATCGGCCAGACGGTGAAGGTGCAGCTCAACACGGTGGAGCGCTGCTCGGGCCACGCCGGCACCTATGGCGTGAAGACGCCCTACCACCCGATGGCCCTGAAGATCGGCAAGCCGGTGTTCAAGGCCATGGCCAAGGACGAACCCGATTTCATCAGCAGCGACTGTGCGCTGGCTGGCCACCACATCGCCCAGGGCATGCAGCAGGCGGGCACGCCGGCCAAGGCCCTGCAGCATCCGCTCAGCCTGCTGCGCTATGCCTACGGAATGGAGTGACACCCCCATGACCCCCATCACCCGCGACAGCCTGATGACGCTGGAGGCCTACACCAAGCACCGCAAGGCGCACAAGGCCGAGGTCATCGCCCACCGCCGCCTGCGCACCGTGCACCTGGGCGAGCACATCAGCCTGCAGTTCGAGGACGAGCAGACCATCCGTTATCAGATCCAGGAGATGCTGCGCATCGAGAAGATCTTCGAGGAGGACGGCATCCAGTCCGAGATCGATGCCTACGCGCCGCTGGTGCCCGACGGCAGCAACTGGAAGGCCACGATGATGATCGAGTACCCCGATCCGCACGAGCGCAAGCGCGAGCTGGCGCGGCTGATCGGCGTCGAAGACCGGCTCTTCGTCGAGGTCGAGGGCCATGCCCGCAGCTACGCCATCGCCGACGAGGACCTCGACCGCGAGAACGCCGAGAAGACCTCGGCCGTGCACTTCGTGCGCTTCGAATTTGCGCCTGCGGCGCGAGAGGCCGTGCGCGCCGGCGCGTCGGTCAAGCTGGGCTGCGACCACACGCACTACCCGGCGCACGTGGTCATCGCGCCCGAGACGCTGGCCTGCCTGGCGGGCGACCTCAGGTAGCGGCTGGCGCGGCGCTGTCGCCGCGCCGCAGGCGCCACAGGCCCTCGGCGCTGTACAGCACCAGCGCGGCCCAGATCAGCCCGAAGCCCACGCCGCGCACCGCGCTGAAGGGCTCGTGGTACAGCCACACGCCCAGCACGAACTGGATCGACGGCCCCAGGTACTGCAGCAGCCCCAGCGTCGCCATCGTCACCCGGCGCGCGCCGGCGGCGAACAGCAGCAGCGGGATGGCCGTGAAGGGCCCGGCGGCCAGCAGCCACAGGTCGGTGGCCCAGTCGCCCTGCGCGAAGGCGCCTTCGCCGCGCCACAGCGTGGCCACCAGCACGCCCACGGTCAGCGGGGCCAGCAGCAGCGTCTCGAGCGCCAGCCCTTCCATCGCGCCCAGCGCAGCGGTCTTGCGCAGCAGGCCGTACACGCCGAAGCTGGCCGCCAGCGCCAGCGACACCCACGGCAACTGCCCCGCGGCCACGGTGAGCCACAGCACGCCGGCGCCGGCCAGGCCCACGGCGGCCCATTGCCAGGGGCGCGGGCGCTCCTTCAGCACCACGTAGCCCAGCATCACGTTGAACAGCGGGTTGATGAAGTAGCCCAGGCTCGCGTCGAGCAGCCGGTTCTGGTTGACGGCCCACACGTACAGCAGCCAGTTGCACGACAGCAGCAGCGCGCTCAGCAGGAAGGCGCCCAGCACCCGCGGCTGGCGCATCACCTGGCCCAGCCAGGCGAAGCGCCGCAGCACCGCCAGCAGCGCGAACACGAAGACCAGCGACCACACCGACCGGTGCACCACGATCTCCAGCGCCGGCACATGGGCCACCTGCTTGATGTACAGCGGGAACACGCCCCACAGGATGTAGGCGCCGGCGGCGGCGAGGGGGCCTTTGGGCATGTCGATGGGGTAGGGCGGGGGAGCGGGATTGTCGCTGCGGGTTCGCGCCGCTTGATGACGGCCCTCGCAGCAGGCACAGTCGGCTCCCAGTGAATCAGCGCCGAGAGGAGCATCGCGATGTTGCAGATCCGCATCCACGGGCGTGGCGGGCAGGGCGTGGTCACGGCGGCCGAGATGCTGTCGGTGGCCGCCTTCGAGCAGGGCCGCCATGCGCAGGCCTTTCCCAGCTTCGGCTCCGAGCGCACCGGTGCCCCGGTGGTGGCCTTCTGCCGCATCGACGACCGCGAGATCCGGCTGCGCGAGCCCATCCTCGCGCCCGACGTGCTGATCGTGCAGGACCCGACGCTGCTGCACCAGGTCGACGTGTTCCAGGGCTTGCAGCCCGACGGCTACGTGCTGATCAACAGCCGCCGCAGCTTCGATGACCTGGGGCTGGGCGAACTGGCCCGGCGCTTCCGTCACGAGCGCCTGACCACCGTGCCGGCCAGCGAACTGGCCCTGCAGCACGTGGGCCGGCCCTTGCCCAACGCCGCGTTGCTGGGTGGCTTCGCGGCGCTGTCGGGGCTCATCACGCTCGAGGCGGTGGCGCATGCCATCCGCGACAAGTTCAAGGGCCAGGTCGCCGAAGCCAACGTGGCCGCCGCCTCGGCCGCGTTCGACCATGTGAAGCGCGAGATGGAAGAGCTGGCCGCTGCCGCGGCGGGCCCGGCGGCCGAACACCCCTGATGGTGCAAGGGCCGGCTTGGCGGCATCATCGCGCATGGCGCGCGTGACCTTCACCCCGCAGCTCCGGCGTTTCCTCGAGGTGCCCGAGGTCGACACCGACGCGCCCACGCTGCGCGCGGCGCTGGCCGCCGCCTTCGACACCAACCCGCGGCTGCAGGGCTACGTGCTCGACGACCAGGGCCACCTGCGCGCCAACGTGGTGGTCTTCATCGACGGCCGGCGCTGCCTGGACCGCATCGTGATGGACGACGTGCTGTCGCCCGGCAGCAGCGTCCACGTCCTTCAAGCCTTGTCAGGAGGTTGAGCATGCCCCGACGCGCCTGGGTGGCCACCCGCAAGGGCCTCATCGAACTGCACCGTGCCCCCGGGCAGGCCTGGCAGATCGTGCGCACCTCCTTCCTCGGCGACCCCGTGTCGATGGTGCTGCCGCCGCAGCCCGACGGGCCGCACCGCGGCCGCATGCTGGCGGCGCTGAACCTGGGCCACTTCGGCGTCAAGCTGCACGCCAGCGACGACGAAGGCCTGAGCTGGACCGAGGTGGCCGCGCCCACCTACCCGCCACAGCCCGAGGGCGCGGCCGGTCCACCCTGGAAGCTGGTGCTGGTGTGGGCGCTCGAAGCCGCGAGCGGTGCGGTGTGGGCCGGCACGCTGCCCGGCGGCCTGTTCCGCTCGGCCGACTTCGGCCGCTCGTGGCAGCTGGTCGACTCGCTGTGGCAGCGCCCCGAGCGGCTCGAGTGGTTCGGCGGGGGCTACGACGTGCCTGGCATCCACTCGATCTGCCCGCACCCGCAGCGCGCCGGCGAACTGCTCATCGGCATCAGCTGCGGCGGCGCCTGGACCACCCGCGACGACGGTGCCACCTGGGCCCTCACCGCCCAGGGCATGCGGGCCACCTTCATGCCGCCCGAGCGCGTCGAGGACGGCAACATTCAGGACCCGCACTGCATCGCGCGTTGCGCTGCCGCGCCCGAGGTGCTGTGGTGCCAGCATCACAACGGCATCTGGCGCTCGGTGGATGCCGGGGCTTCTTGGCAGGAGGTGACCAGCGCGCCGAAGTCGAGCTTCGGCTTCACCGTGGCGGTGCACCCGCACGACCCCGACACGGCCTGGTTCGTGCCCGCGGTGGCCGACCAGCAGCGCGTGCCGGTGGACGGCGCGCTGGTGGTCCACCGCACCCGCGATGGTGGCCGCAGCTTCGAGGTGCTGCGCGCCGGCCTGCCGTCCGAGCATTGCTACGACCTGGTCTACCGCCACGGCCTGGCGGTGGGCCACGACGGCCGCACGATGATGATGGGCAGCACCACCGGCAACCTGTGGAGCAGCAGCGACGGCGGCGAGCACTGGCACACCGTGTCGCAGACCCTGCCGCAGATCTACACCGTGCGATTCGGTTGAAGGCGCCTTCAGAACCGGTGCGTCAGCGCGGCGCCCAGTTGCAGCGTGGTCAAGGCGCTGCGAGGCTGCGTTGCGCCACCCACCAGCCGCCCGTCACGCGTGAGCGCCTGCGGCGCGCCGGCCGCCAGGCGCTGGTCGGCCAGCGAGGCCAGCCCGTGCCACTGCCAGCCCGGTGCCGGCGTGTCGCCATCGCGCGGCCCCAGCCGCAGGTCGAGCCGCCACAGCCGGCTGCGGCCCAGCGGCAGCCGGGCGGGGTCGGCGAAGGGCAGCGCCACGTCGACCGAGCCGCTTGGGCCGCCGCCCCACCAAGCCTCCATCGACACCTGCCGGCTTGATCCGAGCGCCCGCGTGTGGCGCACGCCCGCCGCCAGCTGCCACAGGCGGAAGCGCTCGGGGTAGCCCAGCACCGTGCCGGCGTCGGCGATGTCGCGTGCCAGGCGCTGGTGCCCCAGGCGCAGCCCCGCCGCCCAGCCCGGCGCCAGCGGCAGCCGGGCCACCACGGCGATGCGGTCGTGGGTGATGCTGCTGTGCGTCTGCAGCGCCGCACCGGTGGAGGCCTGCCCGTCGTAGTGGCGGCGACCGCGGGCCTGCTCGAGTTCCAGCGACAGGTCCAGGTCGGCGCAGCGGGTGGCGATGGCCGCGGCCGCCACCGGCATGGTTCCGCGTTCGCGCACCAGGCGGCGCCCCAGGTCGTCGTGCTCCTGCCAGCGGCTGTGTTCCGCCCGCAGCGACAGATCGGCCCACGGCGCCGTGCAGGGCCACGGCGCGGCCACCGCCGCGCAGGGCAGGCAGGCTGCCATGACGCGGGCCAGCGCGCCGGCCAGGGCGCTGCCGATGCTGGCCCGCCCGCCGGGCCGGTGCCTCGACAGGCCGAGCCCAGGTCGACCAGGGGGGCCGGCCGAGGCAGTCAGATCAGCGACTCCCAGGTCCGTGTCGTCGAGGTCTCGTAGGTGCCGTTGCCGTCGCTGTCGAGTTCGATCAGCACCGTGCTGCTGTTCTGCGCGGTCATGCGCACCTTGCTGCCGGCGCCGCCGCTGAGCGTGGCCTGGCCGCTGGCCGGGTAGGCCGCGGTGCTCGCCTGGACGAAGGGCGTGACGGTGGCCAGCGTCAGGCTCTTCGATTCGAGCGAGGTGCTGGAAAAGCTGCCGTCGACGCTGGTCGAGGTGGTGAACCCGGCGGTGCCGTTTGGCCGCGTGGCTTCCTGCAGGCGCGCGTTGCTCAGCGTGCTGGTCGAGGTGACGCTGCCGAAGCGCTGCGTGGTGGTCAGCTGGCTCACGGTGAGCGTGGACGTGGCGGTGTTCGCCGCCGTCGACGCGATGGCCACCTGCATCTGGCCGTTGCCGATGGTGCTGCCGGCCGCACCGGCCACGCTGAATTGGTCGAGCGTGATGGTCATCGTGGCGTTGAAGACGTCGCTGGCGAGGTTGCCGCTGAGGGCGACGAAGCGGGCGGTGATGCGGCCGTTCAGCGTGTCGGCGCCCTCCACGCACGCATTGGCGACGACGGCGACCGAGTCGCCGGCGTCGATGTCGCCGTTGCCATTGACGTCGTCGATGGTGGCCCGCAGGTTGCCGCCGTCGGTGCAGGGCAGGGTCTCGCTCACCGTCACGCCGGTGGCCACGGGCGGGCGCACGGTCAGGCGTGGCGTGACCCGCCGCAGGGTGTCGATGGCCCGCTGGGCGATCGCGGTGCCCTGGCTGGTCTGGGCCGCCGTGGCCAGGCTGCCGGCCTCGCCGAGGAAGAACGCCGACGCCAACGCCTCCTGGGCGGCGGTGGTGTAGTTGGCCGTGGTCAGGATCAGCGCGTCGGACAGCGGCGGCGGGCCGCCAGTGCCGCCGCTGTCGCCACCGCCGCCGCCACAGCCGGACAGCAAGGCCACCAGCGCGGCCGTCAGCGCGGCCGTCAGCGCGGCCGCCTGGGCGAGACGGCGATGGTTCGAGGGGGTTGTCATGGGCGCTCCCGTGCAGTGGTCGGTCATGCAGTTTAGGCGGCAGGATCCGGCCCGCACGACGCGTTCGGTCAATTTTCGGCGTCGAGGCGCGCCCGCTCGGCCACGCCCAGGCAACAGTCCCATTCGGGCCCCGGGTCCGAGCGCACGCGCAGCGGGGCGCCGGTGTGCGGGTGCACCATCGCCACCTGCCAGGCGTGCAGCCACAGCCGCTGGCCGCCCAGCACCGCCGCCAGCGCCCGGTTGAGCGGTCCCTTGCCGTGGGTGGCGTCGCCGATGAGCGGGTGGCCGAGTTGCTTGAAGTGCCGGCGGATCTGATGCCGGCGGCCGGTGAGCGGCTGCACTTCGACCAGCGCGCCGCGGGTGGTGTCGAAGCCCGCCCGTGTGGCCACCGGCCACTCCAGCCGCCGCAGCACGCGCCAGTGAGTGCAGGCCTCGAGGTGCACCTGGCCGGTGGACGGCTGCTCGGGGTCGCGGGCCAGCGGGGCATCGGTCTGGCCGGTGTCGGCCGGCCAGCCGCGCACCAGCGCGAGGTAGCGCTTGTGCACGGCCCTGCCCGCGAAGGCGGCCCCCATCGCGCGGGCCGTGTCGGCGTCGCGGGCCAGCAGCAGCACGCCCGAGGTGCCCTTGTCCAGGCGGTGCACCGGCGACACCGCCTCGCCGCGCTGCGCGCGCAGGCGCGTCACCACATCGTCGTCCTCGTGCGCGTCGAGTGCGGTGCGGTGCACCAGCAGGCCGGCGGGCTTGTCGACGGCGATCAGCCAGGCGTCCTCGTGCAGCAGCGTCAGCGGTGGGGCGGGCGGCGCGGGGCCTTCGGGATCCGCCAGGGCCTCAACGGTCATGCAGCACGCCATCGACGTACAGCCAGTGGCCGCCCACGCGTTCGAAGCGGCTGGTCTCGTGCAGGCGGTGCACGCGACCGCCCTGCTTGTTGCGGGCCACGAACTCCACGAAGGCGTGGTCGGCGTCCACCGGCGTGTGGCGCCTGACCTCCAGCCCCAGCCAGCGCAGCCCGGGCTCGAAAGCCAGGTCGGCAGGCCGCGTGTCGGGGTGCCAGGTGTCGAGCAGGTAGCCGCGCCGTTCGAGCACGAAGGCGCTGTAGCGCGAGCGCATCAGCGCCTCGGCGTCCGGCGCCTCCAGGTGCAGCGGGCCGGCGTGCCAGCGGCCGCAGCAGGCGTCCACGCGGGCCGGCCGGCCGCAGGGGCAGGGCCGCGCGTCAGCGGTCATCGGGTCGCCGGGTGGCCTGTGGGGCCGGTGCGCCAGTCGAACGATCGACCGGCCCGACGGCCGCAGCGGGCACCAGCGGCATGTCCCAGATCTCGCCGACCAGCGCGTGGCCGAAGCTGTGGTGCGGCTCGGTGCCGACGAGCCGGTAGCCCTCGCGCTGGTAGATCGCCCGCGCGGCCACCAGGTTGCTTTGCGTCCACAGCCGCAGGCTCGTCTGCCCCGCGTCGCGTGCGAATCGCGTGCACTCGGCCACCAGGCGCCGGCCCACGCCCAGGCCTCGCGCGGCGGGCTCCACCAGCAGCAGCCGCAACTGCGCCACGCCGGGGTCGATGGCGCCGGTGGCGTCGTCGCGCGCCTGCACCAGCACCACGCAGCCCAGGCGCTCGGGCACGCCGTCCGTGCCGGTGCGTTCGGCGATCCAGCAGGCCTCGCGCGTGGCGTCGAAGCGGTCGATGAAGTCGGCGGCGATGCGCGCCACCAGCGCCTCGAAGCGCAGGTCCCAGCCGTACTCGCGGGCGTACAGGGCGCCGTGGCGCGAGATGATCCAGCCGATGTCGCCGGGTCCGTGCGCGCGAAGGCGCACGGCGTCGGGCAGCCTGCCGGGGGCGGTGAGGGGGGTGGACAGCATGGCGCCAGTGTCGAACAGTTCGTTTCCTGCGGCAACACGGGCCCCGTCGACGGGGCCGCTAAACTGGCCCGCGCCACGAAAGCCCCCCGACCATGCTCGACCCGCAAGCCCGTGCCCTGCTCGACCTGATGGAGGCACGGGGCATCCCGCCCACGCACACGCTGACGCCCGAGGTGGCGCGCCAGTTCTACCGCGATCGTCGGGCGGTGACCCAGCCCGAGCCGCGGCCGATGGCCGAGGTGCGAAATCTGGCGGCGCCCGGGCCGGCAGGCCCCATCCCGTTGCGCCTGTACCGCCCGGCGGGCGTGGCCTCGCCGTCCCCGACATTGGTGTACTACCACGGGGGCGGCTGGACCATCGGTGACCTCGACACCCACGAATCGGTGTGCACCCACCTGGCCGCGGAAGCCGGCTGCGCGGTGGTGTCGGTGGACTACCGCATGGGCCCGGAGCACCGCTTCCCGGCCGCGGTGGACGATGCCATCGCGGCCACCCGCTGGCTGCGGGCCGAAGGCACCTCGCTGGGCCTGGACACCACGCGCATGGCCGTGGGCGGTGACAGCGCCGGCGGCAACCTGGCCGCCGTGGTGGCGCTGGCGCAGCGCGATGCCGGCGAGGCGCTGCCGCCGCTGCGGCTGCAACTGCTGATCTACCCGGCCACCGACATGCGCGCGCAGGCGCCGTCGCACACCGTCAACGGCGAAGGCTACCTGCTCACCCGCGACACCATCGCCTACTTCCGCGCCCAGTACATCGACGAGCCGGCGCGGTACGCCGACTGGCGCGCGTCGCCGCTGCTGCACCCCGACCTGTCAGGCCTGCCACCGGCCCTGGTGCTGACCGCCGGCTTCGACCCCTTGCGCGACGAGGGCCGTCTGTACGCCGACGCACTGTCGAAGGCCGGCACGCCGGCGCAGTATGTGTGCTTCGAGCGTCAGATCCACGGCTTCCTGCTGATGGGCCGGGTGCTGGACGAGGCCAACACGGCGGTCTCGCTGTGCGCCCAGGTCCTGCGGCGGGCGCTGCCTACAATCCCGGTCGCGTCGTGAGCAGGCCCGGGCACGGAACCTGTGGCGGCAGCGCGACTCCACTCTGATCAATGCGACTTCCACGACGACGTTTCAACGCCGCACTCGCGGCCGGGCTCGGCCTCGGGGCCTGGCCCGCCGCCCACGCGCAGTTCCGCGTCGAGATCTCCGGCATCGGTGCCACGCAGTTGCCGGTGGCCATCACGCGCTTCCGTGACGAGGACAAGGCGGGCCAGCCGATCTCGGCCATCATCCGCGCCGACCTCGAGCGCAGCGGCGTGTTCCGCGTCGTCGATTCCAGCGGCACGCTCGACGAGCGCAGCGCCCCGGCCTTTGCCGACTGGCGCGGGCGGGGCGCCGATGCGCTGGTGTCGGGCTCGGCCTCGAAGCTGGCCGACGGCCGCTTCGACGTGCGCTTCAAGCTCTGGGACGTGGTCAAGGGCACCGACCTCGTCGGCCAGGCCCTGGCCGTGCCGGCGGCCGACCTGCGCCTGGCCGCGCACCGCATCGCCGACGAGGTGCACCAGCGCCTGACCGGCGAGCGCGGTGTCAATGCCACGCGCATCGCCTACGTCACCAAGGCGGCCAACCGCTATGCACTGCGCATCACCGACGCCGACGGCGAAGGCGGCCAGGTGGCGCTGGCCAGCCCGCAGCCCATCATCTCGCCGGCCTGGTCGCCCGACGGCCGGCAACTGTCGTACGTGTCCTTCGAGGCCGGCAAGGCCGTGGTCATGCTGCAGGACGTGTCCAGCGGCGAACGCCGCTCGGTGGCCAGCTTCCGCGGCTCGAACAGCGCGCCGGCCTGGTCGCCCGACGGGCGCCGGCTGGCGGTCACGCTGTCGCGCGACGGGGTCTCGCAGCTCTACCTGATCGACCTCGACGGCGGCAACCTGCGCCGCCTGACCACCACCAACGCCATCGACACCGAGGCGGTGTTCGCGCCCGACGGGCAGTCGATCTACTTCGTCAGCGACCGCGGTGGGGCACCACAGGTCTACCGCATGCCGGCCTCGGGCGGCGCGGCCGAGCGTGTCACCTTCTCGGGCGGCTACAACATCAGCCCGGCGCTCAGCCCCGACGGCCGCACGCTGGCCTACGTCACCCGCGACGGCGGCGCCTTCCGCGTCATGACGCTGGAACTGGGTGGCGGCGCGCCGGTGGCCGTCAGCGACACCCGCGACGACGAGAGCCCGAGCTTCGCCCCCAACGGGCGACTGATCATCTATGCCACGCGGGCACAAGGCCGCGACGTGCTCATGACCACCACACTGGATGGCAAGATCCGCACGCGCCTGCTGTCTTCGGGCATCGATGTCCGCGAGCCGGCCTGGGGCCCTTACGGGCGCTGAGACCCCGGCCGAACCTTCCACCTCCACAGGAGCACGTCCCATGAAATCGACCCTTCGCACCACCGGTTGGACCGCCGTTGCCGCTGCGGCATTGCTGCTCGCGGGCTGCGCGTCGAGCGTCAAGCTGGACGAGGCCCCAGTGGAGTCGCGCACGCCCAGCGCGGTCGACGGCACCGCGGGCAAGCCTGGCGGCACGACCGGCAGCACGGCCGGCACCGCCACCCCGCAGTCGCAGGTGGCTGCGGTCGACCTGACCAAGGGCGCCGCCTCGGCGGCGGCCTCGGCCGGCCGAGTCGTCTACTTCGACTTCGACAGCTTCGTCGTCAAGGACGAGTTCCGAAACCTCGTCGATACGCATGCCCGGGCCCTGGCCGCCAACAAGGGCAAGCGCATGATGATCGAGGGCCACACCGACGAGCGCGGCGGCCGCGAATACAACCTGGCGCTGGGCCAGAAGCGCGCCGAGGCGGTGGCCAAGTCGATGGTGCTGCTGGGCGTGGGCGAAACCCAGGTCGAGGCGGTGAGCTTCGGCAAGGAGCGCCCGGTGTCCGAAGGCCACGACGAAGGCGCCTGGGCGAAGAACCGCCGCGCCGAACTGAAGGACAAGTGACATGCTGATGCGATCGGCGCCGAGCCGGCTCCGCCAGGGGCTGGCCATCGGCCTGCTGGTGCTGGGGGCCGGCGGCGCGCACGCCGGCCTGTTCGACGACGAGGAGGCCCGCAAGGCCATCCTCGACCTGCGTGCCCGCATCCAGGCCAGCGACGACGCGTCCAAGGCCCGCACGGCCGAACTCGCCACCTCCATCAACGCCCAGTTGCTGGACGAACTGCAGAAGCTGCGCCGCAGCCTGCTCGACCTGAACGCCCAGCTCGAGACCCAGCGCGCCGAGACGGCCCGCCTGCGCGGTACGCAGGAGCAGCTGGCGCGCGACCTGGCCGAGGTGCAGCGCCGCCAGAAGGACGTGGCGCAGGGCCTGGACGAGCGCTTCCGCAAGCTCGAGCCGCAGAAGGTCACGCTCGACGGCGTGGAGTTCTCGGTCGACCCCGAAGAGCGCCGCCAGCACGACGAGGCGATGGCCACGCTGCGCTCGGGCGATTTCGCCAAGGCAGGTGCCCAGCTGGCTGCGTTCCTCAAGCGTTATCCCGGCAGTGGTTACGCGGCCTCGGCGCGCTTCTGGTTGGGCAATGCACAGTACGGCAAGCGCGACTACAAGGAGGCCATCGCCAGCTTCCGCGCCTTCCTGGCCGAGTCGCCCGAGCATGCGCGCGCCCCCGAGGCGCTGCTGTCGGTGGCCAACTGCCAGATCGAGATGAAGGACCCGAAGGCCGCGCGGCGCACGCTGGACGAGGTGATCAAGACCTATCCCAAGTCCGAAGCTGCCGAGGCCGCGCGCGAGCGACTGCCCACGGTCAAGGGCTGAGTCTTACAACGGGCCGATGACCGAGGCCGATCTGCCCGCGCTGGTGCGGCAGGTGCTGTGGGCCGGCTTCGGCCTCGGCGCCGTGTTCGGTGCCATCGCCCAGCGCACGCACTTCTGCACCATGGGCGCGGTGGCCGACGTCGTCAACATCGGCGACTGGTCGCGCATGCGCATGTGGGTGCTGTCCGTCGGCGTCGCCATGCTCGGCTTCAACGCGATGGTGGCGGCGGGCTGGCTGCGGGCCGAATCCAGCGTCTACGCGGCACCCACGCTGCTGTGGCTGTCGCACGCGGTGGGTGGCCTGATGTTCGGCTTCGGCATGGTGCTGGCATCGGGGTGCGGCAGCAAGACGCTGGTGCGCCTGGGCGGGGGCAACCTGAAGTCGCTGGTGGTCTTCGTCGTGCTGGGCCTGTCGGCCTACATGACCCTCAAGGGCCTCACCGCCGTGGCGCGCGTGGCCACGGTCGACGCCGTGTCGGTGGCGCTGCCGGCGGGCCAGGACCTGCCCTCGCTCGCCGCCAAGGCGCTGGGAGGCGGGGCGCCACGCCACGCCGCGTGGCTGGGGACGCTGTTCGGCGGCGCGCTGCTCGGGTGGGTGCTGTGGCGCCGCGAGGGACGCTCAGGCGAGGTGTTGGTGGGAGGCCTGGGCATCGGCGCCCTGGTGGTGGGCGGCTGGTGGGTGTCGGGCGTGCTGGGCCACCTGGCCGAGCATCCGCAGACGCTGGAAGAGGCCTTCGTGGCCACCCAGTCGCAGCGCATGGAATCGTTCAGCTTCGTCGCGCCGTACGCTCACTTCATCGATTGGCTGATTTTGTTCAGCGACAAGACGCGCGCGCTGTCCTTCGGCGTGGTGGTGGCGCTCGGCGTGGTCGTCGGCAGCGCCGGGGTGGCGCTGGCCAGCGGCAGTTTCCGCTGGGAGGGTTTCCGCGGCGTCGAGGACACCGCCAGCCACCTGGTGGGCGCCGCGCTGATGGGCGTGGGCGGCGTCACGGCGCTCGGCTGCACCATCGGCCAGGGACTTTCGGGCCTGTCCACACTGTCGCTGGGCAGCTTCATTGCCGTGGCCGGCATCGTCGGCGGCGCCGTGCTGGCCTTGCGTTGGCAGGTGTGGCGGCTGGAGCGTGCGGCATGAACGTCCCGATCGTGGCCGCCCATGTGCCGCCGCCGGAAGTCGAGGCCGATGCCGAGCGCCGCTTCGGCGGCCTTCGGCGGCTGTACGGCGACGCCGGGTACCGGCGGCTGCGCCAGGCCTGCGTGGCGGTGGTCGGGTTGGGAGGAGTGGGTTCCTGGGCCGTCGAGGCGCTGGCCCGCAGCGGGGTGCGCTCGCTGGTGCTGATCGACTTCGACCAGGTTGCCGAATCCAACATCAACCGCCAGGTGCAGGCGCTGGGCAGCACCGTGGGCCTGGCCAAGGGCGAGGCGCTTCGGCAGCGCATCGCCGACATCCACCCGCAGTGCGAGGTGCATGTGGTCGACGAGTTTGCCACCCCGGCGAACTGGCCCGCGCTGCTGCCGGTGCCAGTGGATGCCCTGATCGACGCCTGCGACCAGGGCCAGGCCAAGCTCGCGCTGGCGTCCTGGGCGCTGGCGCAACGGGTGGGCTTCGTCTGTGTCGGCGCGGCCGGCGGCAAGCAGCAGGCGCAGCGGGTGGAACTGGCCGACCTGGCCGAGGCCACGCACGACCCATTGCTCGCGACACTGCGCCAGCGCCTGCGCAAGGGCGGTGCCGCGCGCCAGGGGCCGATGGGCGTGGCCTGCGTGTTCTCGCGCGAGCCGGTGGCGATGCCGGCAGAGGCCTGCGACACCGATGGCAGCCTCAACTGCCATGGCTACGGGTCGACCGTGGCGGTGACCGCCACCTTCGGCATGGCGGCGGCCGGGCAGGTGATGCGCGAGTTGGTGTCGGGGCACTTGAAAGTTGCTATAGAATGAATGCTAGAATGTCGTGCTCTACACGGAGGGGTTGTTAGCTCAGTCGGTAGAGCAGCGGACTTTTAATCCGTTGGTCGTGGGTTCGAATCCCGCACAACCCACCACTCGCTTCAAAGCGGGTCCTTAGCTCAGTTGGTAGAGCAGCGGACTCTTAATCCGTTGGTCGAAGGTTCGAATCCTTCAGGGCCCACCAATCTAAAAGTGCTGTCGTGACAACGACTTAGCACTGTGAACAGAACCCGGCTAGCCCGGGTTCTTTCACGTCTGGCGCTCGTGTGTAGGCACCTCGGTAGGCTTTGAAGTTGATTTCAGAACGAGTGTCGAAAATTCTGACATCTGGGCGCACAGTCGCTTGCAACTGCTTGATTCCGTATGACGGAACGATTCTTGCAACCTGTGCTCCAACTGCTGTGGTTCAGTAGCAAAAGAAGTGGCAACCGCGGGCTTTTCTGATGGCGATTTGTCTCTACACACCTCACAATCAGGCCCGCCACCCTCCGAAGAGCCTAAGGAGTGTGTGCCTCTATGTGTGGTCGCGAAAGCGATCGGAGGAAACCAAAGGGTAATAAAGGAGAAGGCTATGGATGCAAGACTGCAAGCAATGCTTATGAAGGCGCACACGGTCGTCCTAACGCCTCAAGAGCGTGAAGAACAGACTGTGCTGATGGCTGCGGCCAACGGAAACTTGACGGACCAACGTATCACTGTTGCAACAGTGGAAGCTGCCCGTACAATCATGGAAGCCGCTGACAAGGGATGCAAAGCGGCCTAACAAGGACGCTTTATGGCAGGCGGAGAACTCTACCAACGATCAGAGAACGTCTACCGAGCACACAAGCTCATTGACGAATGGATAGCGGGAGTCGAGAACGGCTCCCGTTTTGTTTTTTCAGCGTCGCATCTGAAGACAATTCACAAGTTGGTCGCCGACGGTCAGATAGACGACAACGGCAACTACCGACGAATCGACGTGATGGTCGGGCAGCACCTGCCCCCTCCCTTCCTAGAGGTCGAGGGGCACATGGCCTCCTTCTTCCAGTACCTTGGCGAGAACTGGGACTCCAAGGACTTGGTCCATTTGGCAGCTTTCGCCTTGTGGAGACTCTTGTGGATTCACCCATTTACGGACGGCAACGGCCGTTCGTCGCGTGCTGCAGCGTACTTGGTACTGTGTCTCAAACACGGTCGAGCACTCCCCGGTAGGAACACTGTTCTAACTCAGATGATGAACGCGAGGCTGGCCTATTGCGACCGGCTACGTGAATGCGACGTTATCTATGAGCAAACCGGCGATGTGGACGCAGCGATTGACCCGCTGGTCCGAATGATCTCGGACATGCTGGTCACACAACTCTCGGACGCTGTGTAGTGCCCCGGCCGTTGCCCGGCGGCCCGCCTGACGTTCACCCCTCGTCGAGCCCGAGGTCGGCGACGCGCATCCGCACAGTTGCGTGACGTAGGCCCGCGTCCTGCGCCCGCACGTCGCCGGCCAGCGCTCGCACCGTCGCGAGTAGGGCAGGGGGCGCCCACGGGTTCGGCAGGGCTGCCAGGGCCTCAGCAGCGGCTGCCAGGTCGGCCACAGTGGCACGCAGGCGCGCCAGTTCGTCGGCTGGTGCCAGCGTGACCCGAGGCCCGGTCGGATGGGTCACAGTGCGGCCCGCCCTGCAGCGGTTTCGAGGTCGCGCAGCACACGGGCCAGCGCGTCGGCGTCGGTATCGCTCGCCGTGTTGATCGTGGTCGATCGGCCCGCAAGGTTGATGGTCACAGTGTGCGACGTGGGGGGCCGTGGCGACGGTGCAGGGACTGGCGCGGGGGCAGGAACGGGTGCAGGCGAGGGCGAGGGCGTCCGACCACTGCGAGTCCCGCCGAAAGGGTTCGTGGGCCCGCTCTTGCGCTGCCAGTAGCCGACCCCGGGAACAACCTGTGCGCCCGACCCGAACGCCTCGGGGTTCAGGGCGTTGTTGATGAACTCCCAGTCGCCCGAATCGTCCGGCGGCTGCAGTTGCGCGCTACCCGTGATGCGCTGGCCCGCGGTCATGCTGAATCCGTCGGCGTCGGTGGTTGCCGTGCCTCGCGCCAGGGTCGACAGGCTGGGCGACGTGTCCAACGACTGACGGATGCCGGCGGCTGCCTTGCCTTGCTCTTGCAGGGCCGCGGTCACGTCCCGGGCACTCGCGGCAGCTTTGCCCATGGCCCGCTCGAAATCGTCGCCCAGGCCTGCCACGTCGGCCCGGTTCTGCAGGATCACGCGTTGCACGGCAACCTGCCCCGACTCCACGCCCCCGGATGCGGCAACGGCAGCCTCGCGCCACCGGGCGAAGGCCTTGATCTGGTCCGACAGCGACACGTCGGCACTGTTCGCGATCACTCGGTACGCCTCGCCCAGCTTGTCGGCGGTCTGTTGCAGTTGCGCGCGGGACTGGATGCCAAACGCGCGCATGGCCTCGGCCAGCGACTGAATCCCGGGCTTGAGGTCTTCGACTTTCTTCCGTGCTTTCTCCAGGCCGTCGGCCAGCGCGTCGCCCGCAATGCGACCCTCGCGCCCGAGTTCCTGCCATCGGTCGATCAGGGCCTGAATCGCGCGCTCGGTGTTCGCCGTGGCCAGGGCCTTATCGAGCGCACTCGACAGGATGCGGCTCGCCTCGTCCCCCGTGACACCCAGGGCACGTAGCGTGCGGTCGAGGGCGTCCACATCGTTGATTGCCGAATTCGCTGCCGTCGAGAACCCCGTCGCGAGCTCGGCAGCGCTGGTGCCGGCCCGCCGCAACGACTCGTCCGCGATGGCGTCAAGCGCAGCCTGCAGGCGGCGTGCACCTTGCTCGCTGCCGTCGAACGCGGCCCGGGCCATCGTCTCGAATCGCACCAGGTCGTCCCCCTTGAGGGCTGCCGCCAGCGCTTGCCGTATCTGGTCCCCTGACACCTTGCCACGCTGGGCGAGGGCGTCGAGTGCCGCGCCGGCCGCAGTGATGCCTGACAGGTCGCCCAGGCGCAGCGACTTGGTGACCTTCTCCAGGGCCTCGGACACGTCGCCGGTCTTCGTCACGACCCCGTCGAACTCGCCGACAAGGCGTTTCGCCTCGGTCCCCAGTCCGAGGGCCTTATCGGCAGCCTGCGCCATGGCCTGAGCAGCGGCAGCGTTCGCCGTGGCCATCGCCCTGGCAGCTTCAGCCTCCGCACGTTGGGCCCGCTCCAGGTCCTCGATTGCCTTGCCAGCGCCGCGCATCTTCGCGACGGCTTCGCCTATCCAAGTGCCGATGTCCTGCAGGTTTGTGGCCACGACTGCCAGCGCACCCAGCTTGATCGCGCCAAGTGCAGCGGCCAGCCGGCCAGCGCTGGCCGCAGTGCCGGCGCTCGCGGCGGCGTTCTCGACCTGCGCCGCGGTGTTCACACGGGTTGCCGCGGTGTGCGCTGCCGTCGCGGTGGTCACGGTGGCGGTCGCTGCGGCGGCCACACTGGCAGCCGTGGCTGATTCGAGGAACGCGGCGCCGAGCTTCACGGCGGTGTATGCCGCGCCGGACTTCCCGGCGGCGTACAGCAGGGCCCCGAGGGTGTCGAGGTTGCGGGCCAGGGCGTCGATTGCCGATGCCGCGGCGCTCGTTGCACCGCTTCCCTTGCCGGCCTCGCCGATGTAGACCTCCCACGCGGCGGACAGCCGGCCGAGTGATCGCTCCACGGTCGGGGGCAGCGACTCGAATTCGCGGGCCAGGGTCTGCGATTGGCCCTGCAGCGCGGTCACGACGGTCTGCGAGGTCAACGTCCCTTGTTCGGCCAGCTTGCGCAGTTCGCCGACCGTCACGTTGAGGCCCGCGGCCAGCGCTTGCGCCAGGCGCGGCGCCTGTTCCATCACACTGTTGAATTCCTCGCCTCGCAGGATGCCCGATTGCAGACCCTGTATCAGTTGCGTGATCGCGGCGTCGCTCGCCTGCGCGGACGCGCCCGACAGGGTCACAGCTTGGGTAATGGCCTCGGTCAGGGCCAGGGCGTCGCGCTGGGCGAGGCCGAAGTCCTTCCCGGACTGCAGCACGCGAGAGAACAACGTCCCCGTCGCGTCGAGCGCTGCGCCGGTACGCTGGGCGATCTGTTGCACGCCCTCGAATGCTGCCGTGAACGCGGCCCCCTCGCCGGTCACCAGGCGCATGCGCGCCCCGAGGTTCGTGTACTGGTCCGCGGTGGCGGCGAGGTCGCGCGCGAGGCCCCCGACAAGCGTCCCACCCAGGGCAGCGGCAGCCACGGTGCGCAGCGTGCCAAGCTGGCCCTTCAACGTCTCGACCGACTGCGACACGGCGGACGTGCCAGCGACCTGCGAGCGGGTCGCACGTTCGATGGCGTCGGCGTGCGCGCGCTCGGCGGCGGCGGCGGCTTTTGCCTCAGCGGTCGCTGCGGCCAGGGCCTCGCGCTTCGTGCGCAGCGCGATCTGCGACTCGACAAGCGCGACACGCTGCAGGCGGACAGCCTCGCGGTGTTCGGTGGTCGACTTCGTCGCGTCGGTCACGCCCGCGCGCAGCCGGGCCAGGGCGTCGCGCTGGGCGTCGTACGCGGTGCGTGCCTCGGTCGCCTCGCTGCGCGCGCCCGACTCGGCCGAACGCTTCGCAGCGGTGGCGGCTGCCAGCGCGTCGAGCTCGCGGCGCAGGCGGTCGACATCGGCGACAGCGTCGCCGGCCCCCGCGCCAATGCCTCGCACGCCGTCGGCGAGGTCGCGTATGCCTTGCTCGCCGTCGGTTTCGATCCCGACGCCGATCGTTACGTCGCGCTTGTTCTTCGTGGCCATGGGGGGTCAGTTCCGGTTGGGTTCTACGGGGGCGAGGTCCGACAGGGACACACTCCCGAGGTTGCAGGCAGTGACATAGACGCCCGGGCCGGTCACACGTACGGCCCGGCCATCACGGTGCAGGCGGTGCAGCGACAGGCCACGTCGTCGGATGGCTGCCAGAACCTGCCGCTCGCGGATGGTCTCGGCCGTCACGGATGGGTCGACGTAGGCCATGGTCAGCCCGCGTTGACGGCGGTCAGGACATCGCGCAGCGCAGCGCGGAACGCTTCGACCTCGTCGACGCTCACGAACTGCTGCGCGGGGTGCCCGAACTGCGGCAGCCACGCGTTCATGGTGAACGACAGCCGGGTGTCCGTCTCGTTGACCAGATAACACAGGTCGGCATAGGACAGGTGATCGCAGGCGACGCGCTGGCCGACTCGGGCGGCGATCGACACGCGTTCCTGCCGCGCCAGCGCGTCGGCATCAGCGGCAGCGCGTTCGGCGTCGCGCTCGGCGCGCAGGGCAGCGAGGCGCCCGGGGTCGATTGGTGCGGTCATGCGGTCATCAGCGCGTCGAGCGCGTCCAGGTCGGTGGTGATCTGGTTCCGACGGGCGGCGAGGGGGGCGATGCCGTGTCCCGGCCGGACGCCAGCGCGCACGCGCACGGTGTCAGCGGACAAAGCGTTGAACCGTTCGGCGATGGCGCGTAGGGTGTTGCGGTGCGGCGAGTCAGGGGCGAGTGCACCGTTCATCGCAATGAGTCGAGCGGACAGTTCTTCCATACGTTATGCCTCCGCGGTGGTGGTGGTGGTGCGCTCGACCATCACCACCTTGGTTATGTCGCCGGTCAGGTTGCGGGTAATGTCCGACTCCGACCGACGGGCCGGCAGTTCCACACGGACAGCGATCGGCGCGTCCTCGCGGGCAATGTCCGCGGGCTTGAGGCCGAATACTGCGGCGGCTTCGTCGACGGTCACGCCCTGCACCGCGGCCCACCATCGCATTTGCACGACGGTCGGGCCGTTGACTGCGAAGCGGTAGGCGCCGATCCGCTCAACGGTCAGACCGTGGTCGATTGCTCCTGCGATGAGGGCGTGCGCCTGCGTGCCGTGCACGACCGTCGTGCGGGCCGTCGGTGCCTTCGCCCGGGTGGTGGCGGTCACGTTGACCCCGTTGACGGGTGGGGCCTCGGGAGCGCAGCCGTACGCGTCACCGAACTCGACAGCCAGGGCAGCGAGCGCAGCCTTCGTGCCCCTGTCGCCTCGGACGCGGTAGGCCGGGCCCGCGCGCTCCACTGCCAGGCCGAACGCGCAGGCTTCAGACACCAGGGCTTGCAGCACGGGGCCGGCCGGGCCTTCGAGTATCCAGTCGGCCAGCGCTTCGGGCGTCGACACGTTGACAGTGACGGTCACGCCGTGCCCCCGGCGGCGTCGGTCAGAGCCAACACGATATCGGGGCGTGCGTTCGGGCGACGCAGGACGCGCCGTCCGGCAGCTTCCATGCGGCAGACCTCGCGTTCCTCGCGGCGCTCCAGGTCGTCGAGCTCGGCGTCGAGGGCGGCCACAGTTGCCGCGCGTTCTGCAGCCGGCATGCCATCGGGCAGGTTCAGACCTTCCATTGCGGACAGCAGCGGCTTCGCCAGGCGGTCGGGCCCGAACAGCAGCGACAGCAGCGGCGCCAGGTCGACCGACCCGTCAGGGCCGACGGGGACGCGCAGCGCGTGGGCGGGATGGCTGGCCACACGGGCGCCTGCAGCGCGAGAGGTTCGATCGGCCGACTCGCTCAGGTGCGCCAGAAGGGCCGCGCGGATCTCACTGTGCGCGGGCGGTGCGCCGGTCAGGGTAGCGCGGCGCGCCTGCGTCTCCATGATCTTCGCGCGCAGGGTTTCGAGGGTGGGAGCGCTCATGGTGCGTAGACTTTCAGTTGTCCGTCCTGTATGGCGACGTAATCGCGGCAGGCCGACAGGACGGCAACCCGGGCGGTCAGTTCGCTGTCGAGTTCCGCGAGGCGCTTGCGCACAGCTTCGACCCGCGATTGCGCCCGTATGAGGGCCTCGATCTCCCCGCGCTTGACGCCGATCGCGGCCAGGACATCGGCCCCCGCGTCCAGCCACTGCGAGGGCGGTGCGTCGGCGGTTGCCGTGTCCAGCTTCTGGAAGTGGCGCCTCATTCGCAGGTGCTCGGCCGTGATGCCTTGCTGTTCGTCTCGGATCATCTGCAATGCGCTATCGCGCTCGCCTCGCAGGCCGTCGACCTGCAGCGATAGGCGGGTGAACTTCTGGTGGTCGTAGTTCATCGCGTGGGCCTCGGTCCGTACGCTGCGACGATCTGCGCCGCGGTCATGTTGGTGTCGGCCAGCGCGCGGCGCACGTTCGCCTGCCAGCGCTGGTGCTCGATGCGGGCGCGCCAGGGGTTGCCGTCGGGCTTGGCCAGGGCAGCGGGCGGTGCGGGCGTGCCGGGCGTGGCCAGGCTGGCCGAGATGCCCAGGAGGCCCCGGGCGGCAGCCTCGGGCATACCGCCGGCAGTCAGGGCAGTGAGGCCGGCGGCGCGCCAGTCGGCCGCAGAGGGTAGGCCGGCGTCTCGGGCGCGGACTGCGGCGGGTAGGCTATCGAAGGGCTTGGAGCACACGGTGTATTCCCGGTTGGTGGTTGGGGGATGCGAAGGACTGCCGCCAGCGCGCGAGGTCACCGGCATGGATGTAGAGGATCTCGCGGGCGCCGAACGAACGAACTCGGACGGGGATTCGGCCGTCTCGGATGTCCGCTTCCATCGTGCGAGGGTCTTGCCCTTCGCGGCGGGCCTCGGGAGCGAGGCGGACCCAGCGCGGAGATGGGTCGTCGGGGAACGGATCGGGCGTCATGGCGTCTCGTGCAGTTGGTGCGGTTGATGCGTTGCCGGGATGGTCTTCGCATCGCTGCGGGTAGTCCATCACAGTCATTTCGTTATGCAGTTCGTGCATTGGCGCCGAATCGCGCAACAAGCGCACCTAAAGCCGTTTCGTTATCCGGCGGACGGGCAGGCGCCCGGGCTGGCCCTCGGGGCGCGCGGATTCGTGGGCCTGATTCCAGGTCCGGGCCTGATTCCAGGTCCGGGAACTGAGTTCATAGATCGCAGGGCCAAATTCGGTCGACCATCGGGCCTCTTCGTGCCCGCCCGGCCCGTGGCCCCATGGGGGCCCCCTCGTTCGCCGGCCGCGGGCGTCGGCGGCCGGTGCGCGCAGTCGATCGGACTGCCGCCGGCCGTCCGCGCTCGCTGCGTGACGTGGTGCCCGAGCAAGATTCAAGTTCAAGCCCTTGGAAGTTCTCGACCATCGGGCTTGTTCCCGCCCGCGGCTCTCGTTCCCCTTGAGGGGCCCCCACGCTCGCCGACCGGATGCCGCCGTGCCACACGTCGCGCAGCGGCCCGCCGCGGCCCCCATGCGGGCCCACTGCACGCGCAGCGGCCCGGGTCGATACCGACGTGGCCCTGACGTGACTCGGCCCCTGTGCGCTGCGGTGCGCATCAGGGGCCGGTCGTGGGCGTGCGTGCTGTTCAGGCGGCTGCCAGCATGGCGCGCCTCGTCACATCGCCCACCACGGGGCACAGGCTGCCGGGCCACGGGCGCGCCAGGGCCCAGCGTGGCGACGGTGGCGACGTGCCGGCATGGGCCGGGTGTGGCTGCGTGCGCCCCCGGATTCGAGGCCGACGACGGGCGCGGCGGGCGTCAGCACGCGATACCGCGCGACGCTGCCAATGCCGTCAGGGCCAGCGCCCCAGTTGAAGGCGTCGGCCCAGTCGATATGCAGGTCGCCCCCGTCGTCGAGGTCGATCTCGACAACGGTATCCGCGTCTCCCGGGTGGTCGCTGGCGGTGTGGGCGTCGGCCGCCCACTGGTGCCATGGTCCGGCCTGAAGCTGGGCGAATGCCAGCACGCGGCCCTCGTCAACGGGCAGCGGCCCCCAGGCGATGGCATCGGCACGGCGCTCCAGTCGGGTGACGCCGTCGGCGAGGCGGTACAGCACGGGGCGCGCGGGGTCACAGGGGCAGGCATTGGTCGTGTGCGGGGTCATGGTTGAGTGCTCCAGGGTTGAGGCGCTATTTATCGCCGGGCGGCCACATGATCGGGCTAATCTGCGTCGGCGCAAAATCGCTATTCCGAGCGCTGTCCCGTGTTTTATGAATTGGCGAAATAGCGCGCTTCGTCATAGAGAAATAGCGCCTATCGTGTGCGCGCTTGGTAGCGATAGCCCGGTGCGGGTCGAGCGTCAGACCTACGTCGACACAGTTCGTAGGTTGGTCGTAGGTAGCGGTCGCTCCCTCTGTAGAGCCTCTGTTTACCTACTTACCTACTAAATTTCAAAGATCAACAGAAGACGACAGGAGCAGGACGCCCGCCACTGTGGCCATAAATAGCGCCGGCCGCCGGCCGCCGCCGCCACGCAATCCACACGTGGTAGGTAGTAGGTTTATAGGTACGCGGTGGCGTCACTCAGGGTCCCTCTGTGCCGCCTCGTAGGCTCGTGCAATCTCGACGCGCACTGTCAGCCCGACCGTTTGGTGACCCGGCTTCACGTACAACACCGGCTTCTTCCCGTCGGGCAGCACAACGTTGTCGGTCTGCCCTTTCGGCAGGCCCGGGTGCGTCACGTAGCCCAGGGACCGGATGAACGCCCCTCGGGCCTTGCGGGGCAGCCGCGTATCCACGCGTTCAGCCTTAAGCGTCCGGTCGATCATCGCGCTCGAAATCCAGCCCCCGCGGAAACCGGGCAGCCCCTCGTCTATCGCGTTGACGATCTCGTGTTCGGCGTCGCCGAGACTCTGCGCGATTGCCGCCTCGGTCGTTGATGTCTTCGGCGCGCGTGTGCATCCTCGCGCCGGGTTCAGGCGGTCGGGGATAGCGTAGGTCGCCAGGAACTCAGCCACGATGGCGTAGCCGTCCTCGTGGTTGAGCCATCGATGCAGCGCTACGTGGTAGGCCTCGGGCATGCCGCACCGCACCAGGTCGTCCACGGTCTGCTGGTCACAGGCCAGCCAACAGAACCGCCGGTCGTTCCGGGTTTTGAGGATGCCGTCGGGGTGGTTCGTGTTGATGATGAAGTTCCCGCATATCTCGGCGCTGACTTGGTCGACCCCTTTGGCCTCGATCTCCAGTTCGTCGCCCCCGGCAATCATCGGCTTGAGTTCCTCCAGTACGTTCACCTTGCGATCGGTGTAAATGTCCTCCACGCAGTACAGTAGCTTGCCCACAAGCCAACTATTGAACTGAGCGGCTATCTTGCTGGCCTTGGGCCAGTGCACGTATTGAGATCCCAGGGCGCGCGCCAGGCATCGAGACAACAATGTTTTGCCGTTGCCCTCCACGCCTTGCAGGACCAGGGCCCAGGGGGCTTTGACCCCGGGGTACTGCACGCAGAAAGCCATGTACGCGAGCGCGATCTCGAAATCCCCGGGCACTGGGAGCAGCTTGTGCAGGTGGTCGAGGAAAGGCGTCGCGTCGCCCTTGCAGCGCGCGACCTCGGCAGGAACCCATGTGTTCGCCCGCGTGCGCCCGCCCGCGGTCACGATCGCCCCATACGGCAGGCCCGGCCGAAAGCACGTACCGTCGACTTTCGGGGCTCGCAGTACCTGCGACTGTGTGAACGCCTCGAATGCGTCCTTCGATGTCCGCTCGTTGCGAGCATCCATCGCGAACGTGTATCCGCCGTACTTGGCCCTGAACTGGTCAGGCTTGAGCATGACTCCCGTAGGCGTTAGCACGCGATGGGCGTCGACGACATAGACGCACCCCGCGAACAGGGCCGCTTGGTCCACAGCGTTGAGAAAGGTATTGCCGTCGACCGTCGTCATAGCCGGTGGGGTTGTCGACGGTGCAGCCGTGGCCAGCGGCTCGATGGGTTTGTCCTGCAGTACCTCTCGCTGGTTGGTCGCCACAAAGTCAATCGTGCGTTCGAGGTAATCGTCACGGTCGTGTTTCTCTCGGGCCAGGGCCGATTTAGGGAGCAGGCGCCGCATACGCTCGCGGTCGCAGCCGGTCCAGAACGCAAGGTGAGCCAAAAGCGCGGCGTCAGCGTCTGACCGATTGAACGGGTCGTGCTGGTTGTCCGGCGGGAACGCCCCAGCGAGCACGCGCTCGTCCGCCGTCCACAGGTCCGCGAACGATGCCCCGCCCCCGAACGTCGAACGCGCGGAGTGCGACTGCAGGGCCCGCCGCAGGAGATCCGCATCGTCCGTCGGGCCGCGCCAGTCGGCACGAGGGCCGGTGTCGGGCACCACGCCCCCGGCGGCCGCGGCCCGAGCGGGAAAGTACGTCGATGCGACCCAGGAAATCCGCTCCGTGAGGTCGACCGAGCAGTCCCCTTGGAGTGAGTCTCCCGACAGCGCGCAGAACCGGTCCGCGGTGTAGAGCTCGGCGTGATGCTCGGCGTTCCTGTTGCTGTGCGGCGGCACCCGGCCGCTGCCGAACAGGTGCAGTCCTTTCCCGCTGACGCTGACCTCCACGGCAGCGCCCGGCAGCGCCTGAGTGACCATCCGCACGGCCAGCGGCGACCACAGTCCGGGCCCCAGGAGGCAAGAGTCGAGGTCGAGGAACCAGAACCCGCAGTTCGGCGTGAAGCAGAAGCCCACCCCGTAGGTATCGCCGAGTACGCTGGCGACGCTGACCGCGGTAGTAACGTCCGTCCACGACTCGGCGGCAGTCACGCTTGTGGGTTGACACGTCGCGTAGTGCAGCGGAATCTTGTCCAGCTTGCCCGGCCGCTTGGCGCTCTGGCTAACGCGGTATATGAGCCACTGATTTACAGCCCGCATTCCGGCCAGCGCGGGGTCGTTGAGAATGTTGTTGAGGTTCACCGAAGGGACTCCCTCGGTACGGCCGTTGCGCCCGGTCGCGGGTTGTCTATACAATTCATTTCGCTTGTTCTCTTTGAAGCCTCGCACCGTTCGCACCGGTCGGGGCTTCGTTCATTTGGGGACGGCCGCGCGCCATCGGTGCCAGCGCTCCACGTCAGCGAGGCGCCATGCCACGCCCCAGGGCCCGGCCACGGGCTGTGGGAACTCGCCGGCTGCCACGGCAGTCCACAGGGCGGCGGCTTCGGTGTAGGGAGTCAGGCCCGCGACGCCTTCCCGTGGCCACAGGGCCCACCATCGGCCCCCGCGCGGACGGGCGTCGCGGGCCGTCACGGCGCGAGTCCCGATCAGCGCATGGATGCGCACTAGGCCGGGCGGCAGTTCAGGGCGGGCCATGAGGCGCCGGCCGTAGGTCAGCGGCGTGGCTTCGTGGCGAACGATGCGGGCCCGCCGACTTCGTACTCCCTCAACGCTTCGAACACGCGGTCGAGGTTGTACCGGACCGATCGGCCGATGCGATAGAACGGCAGTCGGCGCTTGCCAGCGCGATCCTTGCGCACGGTGTGCACTGACCATCCGACGGCGGCGGCGCAGGTGAATTCGTCGACGGCGCGGTGGTCTTGGTTGGTTGCGGCTTGCATCTGTTCGCCCTTGTTGGTATGCCGGGGCGAATCGTGCCGGCCGGCCGCAGGCCAGTCAGGACAAAACCGATACCGATTCTGTCCGTATGGGCGGCTCCAGCTATCCGGCGGGGTCCGACGCGTTGACGGCACTTGGCGCCGTGCGGGGTGTCTGCCTCAATCGCCTCGTGCGCATGCGAATGCCGACTAGCAGTGCGACCACAACGGCCGCAACCCAAATTGCGGAGGCCTCCTTACCCAAGAACCTGTGCGCGACACCCGCGCCCCCTGCCAGGATGCTGATCGAGCCGACATAGCCGACGAACCATTGCAGAACTCGGTGAGACGCTAGGGTCTTCCAAACCCCTTGTCGTCGAATCGAACTGATTAGGGACACGACAAAGAGGAGAAGCAGTGCACCCAAGACAATGCTTGCCGATGCTGTGCAAGCGATTGAACTGCAGCGCCCACCGCGCGCCCAGGCTGAGGAAGGCGACAGGAAAATGGAGAGGAGCAGGAACCAGCGTGCCATGCCGATGTAGTTTAGGCGCTGTGCGGTGGGTCTACTTCCGCTTAAGCACTGCCCTTGACCATGCGCTCATCTCAGCGTCACCCAGTTCGTCGATCGCTCGATGTATCCGCTTTCTAAGGGCGTCTGGCGCCACGGTCTCGCCCTTGTCCCATTCGAGCCTTGCGGCAACGAACTCTGCGGGCGTTGTTCCCCTGAGAGCCCTCGGTTCAGTTACCCGCGTGCGTTCGTACTCTCGCAGCGCGATCAGGATCACCTGTAAGGTGCCATCCTCAGCCGCTCCCCGCAGACCCGACGCGTCGAACACTGCCTCGCGTCGATCGTGTGGCGGGAGAAGGTCGGCTTCGATCATGCGCAGGGCGACGCCACGCAGCCACGCTATCGCCTCGGGCGACGGCGGACTGTCCGGGTCCGCCAGGTCCAGCCAATGGCGACGGGCCTCGTCCCGCGGGGTCATTCGGCGCTCACGATGAAGTCGGCCACCGACTGCCACGCGGCGCGTAGCTGCGTCTCGCTCTTGCCGATGTAGTGCGCCCCTGTCACGTCGCCCCCGTCGGTGTGGTTGAGCATCCGTTTCACGCTGTAGGCAGAACACAGTTCCTCGGCAACGCTCGCAAACGTGGCGCGTAGGTCGTGCGGCGATACGCTCGTGCCAGCGGCTTCGTTGATCGTCTCCAAGGTCTTGCGCGGGTCGCCGACATCGAACACCGGGGCAGTAGCGCGTTTGCCCTCAACGTGTGGCGCGAGGATCGTCCTCGCGTGCGTCGACAGCAGGATGGTGTGATCCTTGCGATTTTTGGTGTCCCTCAGCAGCACACGTCCGCCGGTCAGGTCCACGTCGCGGACCGTGAGGCCTTGGATCTCGCCCGAGCGCGCGCCGGTCAGGAGCATCAAGCGGAAGTAGTCGGCGGCGACGCGGCTGCGCGCCGTCGTTGCGGCAGCCCACCACGCGTGCAGGCGTTCGGCCGGGATCGGGTTCGGCTTCCCGACGGCCTGCGCCAGGACGATCCGGTCCCGCCCCGCGGTGGACTTGTCGAGCGGGCTGTTCTCCACCTTGACCCCGTGCCAGTTCATCACGGCGCGTAGGACTTGCATCGCATACGTCCCGCGGCGCGCCCCCCGCTTGCTTGCCGCGACGTACACGCGCCGGATGTCGTCTGCCGTGATGCGGTGCAGCGGAGTCGCCGCGAGGGCGAACAGTTCCCCGGCGGCATTCGGTCGGCCCTTGGCCGAGGCGCCCCCCGCGTCGATCATGGCGAGGTAGTCGGCGCGCGTCCGTTCCTTCAGTGGCAGGCCATCTTTCCCGCGTCGCTTGTCGGCGGTGTAGGTCTTCAGGGCCTCGGCCAGCGTCAGCGCGTCCGCGTTCGATTCCTTCGCACGCTCGCGGCGTTCCTCGCGCTTGTCCGCCAGTCGGTCGACGCCGTTTTGCAGTTCGCCGCTGACCGTGGTCATCAGGCCCCGAGCGGCATCGGCCGAGATGGCGCCCCGGCCGTCGACCTTACCGAGTGTGCGCCGAACGGTCTTCCCGTCGACCCGGCGCTCGGCCACCCAGGCCCGCGCGCCGGCAGCCGTGACCCGCACGCCGAACCCCTTGGTCATGGGGCACCAGGTGATGATGTAACCGCGCTCCGGTGTAGGCACCGCGAGCGCTCGCTTCTCTGTGAGCCGGACAACTTTGGCGGGTGTCCGTTGGTCCGTCGTGTAGGCATCCATGTAGGCAGATTCTATGCCTACACGTACAAATTGACGCGCGCTCGATACCAAAGAAAGCGCAGGTCTACAGAGTGAGAACGGCCCGTTTCAGAGTGAGCCAGTTTCGGACTCTTAATCCGTTGGTCGAAGGTTCGAATCCTTCAGGGCCCACCAGATTTCGGTTTGAATGAAGCACCTTGCGCCACAAGCGCCAGGTGCTTTTTTCATTCTGGCGGGTCGGATCGGCTGGCAGCTCGGCGGCCGCGCGAACGGTGGTTCGGCCACTCGGCAAGCCGCCCTCGCGGGGGCCATCCCGAGCGCAACACGCCCCGTGCGCGGCATGTCGACGGCGCATCCGTCGCCAGCGGCAGGTCTGCCGGGGTTCACCCGCGGCCCGGGCATGGGCCACGGCCCCCTTGTCGAGAAAACGGCCGTGCCGGCAGATCGATCGAACGAAATTGTCTTTGCAGAGCGGCAGGCTCCGCGCAAAACTCAGGCCCATGAATCGCCCGCGGTTCGAGGCGACGAGTCACCAGGAGACATGCCATGCATCGCCTGCAACTCTTCGACGTCGACGGCCAGCCCACCGACGATCTCAGCGACCCGTCGGACATCCAGCGCCTGCTTCACGCAATGGGCGTCGAGGCGGGGCGCTGGCACCTGCGCAAGTCGCCCCTGTCGGCCACGCCCCTGCTGACCTACGCGGGCGAACTGTGTTCGCTGGAACGCCGGTTCGGCACGGCACGCACCGACCTGGCCCATCTGCGCCCGGCCGCAGCGATGAGTTCGCCGAGATGGCGCGAGGCGGTGGACCTGCATGTGCACGACGAGGTCGAGCTTCGCGTGGTGCTGCAGGGGCAGTTGCTCTACACCTTTCGCGACCCGTCGCGCGCTGGCTGGGCGGCGCTGCTGATCGGGCCTGGCGACTGGCTGGCGCTGCCGGCCGGCGTGGCCCATGCCGTCGATGCCGGTGCAAGGCCCCACGTCGACCTGCTGCGCCTGTTCGGCGCCGGGGAGGGTTGGCTGCCGCGCGCCACGCCTGCCGCCCGCCCCGCCCACCTGCCGCACCTCGAGGCGCTGCTGCGCGCGGTGCCGCAGGCCAGGGCGGCCTGATCCGGGTTCTGTGCCAGGTTCCGTGCCGGAACGTTCGGGCCGGCAAGGTCAACGCGCCGGAGCGCCGCGGCCCGGGGCGTCCGAGGTCGGCGCAGGCGGATGGCGATCCGATGCCCCGTCAGGGGCGGAGCACCACGTTCAGCCCGGGTCGCAGGTCGGCCGCGCCGATGTAGCCGATGCCGCCTGGCGTGGCCAGCACGTGGTCGATCACCTCGGCGCTGCCCTTCAGCTCGCGCGGCGGCACGCCCTTGCCGACGTGGCGGCGCACGGTCCAGTAGGCGACGTAGCGGTCGTTGTCCTGGTTCAGGACCGTCGAGAGAAAGCGGTCCCGCATCGGGTTGCCGGCGGACAGATTGACCACCGACACCGGCACGCCCGCGACTTCGATCGCGCGGCCGGTGTACAGCCGCTGCACGGTGGCCAGGTCGAGTCGACCGACCGACGGGTGCGCGATGACGACGATGCCGTCGACATCCGCGGCGCCAACCGGCAGCGCCATCAGCACCCACAGCAGCAGGATCAGGTTGCGAAGGCTCGTCATGGTGGCCTCCTCAGAACGCAACGCTGTAGTTGACCGAGATCACGTTCACATGCGTCCCGCTCGGCGAGGCCCCGCCCGGCGGCACGTCCACCATCGACGATGTCTTGCCGATGCTGGTGCGCATCCATTCCGCCTTCAGCTTGGAACTGGCGTCCAATCGGTACGACATGCCAATGCCGATCGAATGCTGGTCGAAGACGGTCTGCAGGTCTGCTGCGGCGCGCTGTGCGGCGACGATCTGCGCCGCGCCCGGCACGAAGGACGGCATCGTGGCCTGCGACAGCCGGTCGTACCACTCGCGCTGGCTGCGGCTGCTCAGCATGCGGCTGACGCTGACGTAGGGCGTGAAGCGGTCGATGGACTTGAACAGCGCCAGGTAGCCGGCGGTCGCGTCGGCGCCGAGCTCGGTGTCGAACTGTCGGGCGCGGCCCAGTTCGCCGGCCACGCGCCAGCCGTTGCCGAGTTGCAGTTCGGCACCGACGGTGAACAGCAGGTTCTCGATGCTCGGAACGTAGTCGACCCCGGGGCCGGGCAGGGCGTCGTCGACCTGCCAATAGCCGATGCCGGGTGCCAGGGTCACCCGCGGGAAGCGCACGGCCATCGGTTGGTTGCCGGCCCGCCGGGTGTTCGTCTTGTGGATGCCGGCACGCCACAAGGCATCGGGTTCGCGGACGGTGAGCACGAGGCCGGTGGAGCGCACCCGCACGTCGGTGAACCGGGCCCCGGCGGCCAGGCCGGTCCCCATGCCTTCGCGCGACCATTGCCGATAGGTCATGTTCGCGAAGCCGGAGTAGCCGTCGACGGTGATCTCGCGGTCGCCCAGGGTCCAGTTGCGCGTGGCGTACAGGCCGGTGAAATCCGGCGTGGGCGTGATCGCGTGCATCTCGTTCGGTGTCCGGGCCATGTCGTTGGCGGCGCCGACGTCCTGCGTCTCGGAATAAAGGAACAGCGGCACGCGCAGGCGCCCGGCGCGCAACAGCCAGTCGTCGTTCGGCCGCCAGGCGACGAAGGCCCAGCTGGCGGTGAGGTCCCAGCGGTGGTCGGCGTTCAATGCCGGCGCGGCCTTGGCCTGCACGGTCGCGGACCACTGGGGTGTCAGGCGCATGTCGAGCTGCCCGGCCAGCACGCTGTCGCGGGCGAAGGTGCCGTTTCGATCGATGCTTCGCTGGTAGGTGTAGGGCGCGTCCGACCGGGCATAGCCCAGCGTGGCGAAACCCGACCAGGCGAGGTCGACGGCGGCCGCGGGCGCGCACGCGGCCGCCAGGAGCGCAGCGCAGAGGGTGGTCTTCATGGGGATTCTTTCGGGTGCGTTGCCGCGTCGCCGCCGTCGCGCCAGCGCGCGCCGATGTCGATCACGGTCTGTTCGCAGGCGTCCAGCGCCGCGACGATGCGGGGGTCGAAGTGCGAGCCGGCGCCGGCGCGGATGAAGGCCATCGCGTCGGCATGGCTCATCGGCCCCTTGTAGGGCCGACGGCTGATCAAGGCGTCGTAGACATCGGCCACGGCCATCAACCGTGCCGCCAGCGGAATCTGGGGGCCGGCCAGTCCGTCCGGGTAGCCGCTGCCGTCCCATCGCTCATGGTGGTGACGGGCGATCTGCTTGCCGTAGTGCAGCATCGGGCCGGCCGCGCCTTCGAGCCGGTCGATGGCTCGCTGCAGCAGGTCGGCACCGTGCGAGGCGTGTGTCTTCATCACCTCCCACTCATCGGCCGTCAGCTTGCCCGGCTTGAGCAGCACACCGTCCGGGATGGCCACCTTGCCGATGTCGTGCAGCGGTGCGGCCTTGGCCAGTTCGTCGATGGCCTCCGGCGTCAGCTCGGGCGGGCTGTCGGGCTGGGCCGCCAGCCAGGTGGCCAGCGTGCGCACGTACTCCTGCGTGCGCTGGATGTGGTAGCCGGTGTCGCTGTCGCGGAACTCGGCCAGGCCGACCATCACGAACAGCGTCGTGTCGCGCAGTCGCTCCACCTCGCACCGGCGCGCGTCGAGTTCGCCGCTGAGCTGGTGGTTGCGATGGCGCAACGCGTCCTGCGCCGCCTTCAGCGTCAGTTGGGTGCGCACCCGGGCCAGCACCGTGGCCGGGTTGAAGGGCTTGTGCACGAAGTCGGCACCGCCGGCCTCGAAGCCCCTTGTCTCGTCTTCGGGCCGGGCCAGCGCGGTGAGGAAGAGCACCGGCACGTGGCATGTGCGCGGGTCGGCCTTGAGGCGTCGGCAGACCTCGTAGCCGTCGATCTCGGGCATCATCACGTCCAGCACGATCAGGTCGGGCGGCTCGCGTTGCGCGATCGCCAGCGCCTTGGCACCCGACGTGGCCAGTTGCACGCGGTATTGCTTGTTCAGCACCTGGGTCAGCAGGTGCAGGTTGGCGGGCGTGTCGTCCACCACCAGCACCGTGGGACGCGCGGCGGCGTCGTCGTGGAGTGGCACCACCGCCCCACCGGCGCCGCAGGCCGGACCTGGGGCTTGCAGCACGGCACTCATGCCTCGACCCCGCTCAATGCGGCCAGCGCGGCGTCGAAGTCCAGGCCTTGCATCGCCTTGTCCAGCCGCCGTGCCGTCACCGCGCTGAGCGTCGCCCGCATCGCGTCCTGGTGGGCCTGCCACCACGAGACGGCCTCGCTGTCGCTGGCCTCCAGCAACTCGCGCAGGCCGCGCACGGCGGCGCCGGCGTCGACGTCCACGTTGGCGGCCAAGGGTGCCGTGTCACTGCTCAGCCACGGCGGCGGCGGCACGAGGGCGGCGTCGATCCGGGCCACCACGTCGGCCAGGCGCTGCGCCGCGGTCGGCAGCGCCGCAGCAACGCCGACCTCGTCGCGCGTGGCCGCGGCGTTCTCGACCTGCAGCGCGGCCTCGCGCACGCCGTCGGCGCACAGCGTGGCCGCCAATCCCTGCAGCGTGTGCGCCGCACGTCGCAGTTCGTCCCACTGGCCGGCGGCCAGCAGCGCGGCCCAGTCATCGATGCCGTCGGCGTAGTCCTGTGCGAAGTGGCTCAGCGTGCGACGGTACAGGCCCGCATGGCCATCGAAATGCCGGAGGCCTCGCTCGAGGTCCACGCCGGGCACGCTGGGCAGCGCAGTGGCCGCGGTGGCGCCTGCCGCAGGGGCGGCGACGGGCAAGGCCACGGCCGGTGGCGTGAGCCTCGCCCGCGCATCGACCGCCACACGACGGTACTGCGCCAGCGTGCGCACCAGGTTGTCCACGTCCAGTGGCTTGGCGATGTGGCCCTGCATGCCGGCGGCCAGGCAGCGCTCGCGTTCGTCGGCCAGGGCATGGGCCGTCATGGCCAGCACCGGCAGGCGGTCGAAGGCGCGCTGCTCGCGCAAGGCGCGGGTGGCCTGGATGCCGTCGAGCACCGGCATCTGCAGGTCCATCAGCACCACGTCGAAGGCCTCGGCGCCGCGGGCCGCCAGCAACTCCACGGCCTGCAGGCCGTTGTCGGCCACCTCGATCCGGGCGCCACGCCGCCGCAGCAGTTCGACCGCCAGGTCCTGGTTCAGCGCGTTGTCCTCGACCAGCAGCACCCTCAGTCCTTCCAGTCGCGTCGCCGCGCCGGTGTCGGCGGGCAGGGTCGCCACCTGGCGGCCGAAGAACAGGCGGCGCAGGTCTTCGGGCAACAGGGGTTTGGTCACGAAGTCGCTCGCGCCCAGGCGCTGGGCCTGTGCGCGGACCTCGTCGGTGCCATAGGCGGACACCACCGCGACGCGGATGTGCGGGTGGCGTTCCCGGATGCGCTGCAGCACGGCGGCACCGTCGGCGTCGGGCAGCACCCAGTCGAGCAGCACGTGGTCGTAGGCATGGCCGTCGCAGGCCGCCTGGTCCAGCATCGCCAGAGCCTGCCCGGCATCCCCCGCACCGGCCATCCGCCCCAACGCGCCGATGCCCAGCAGGTGCATCTGGCCGAGCATCACCGCCCGCGTGTCGGCCTGGTCGTCGACCACCAGCACGCGCGTGGCGATGGCCTCGGCGGGGCAATCGTTGGCCTGGACACTGGGTTCGACCGGCAGGTTCAGCAACACGGTGAACAGGCTGCCGACGCCCGGCTGGCTGGTGACTTCGACCCGGCCGCCCATCAGTTCGACCAGCCGCCGGGTGATGGCCAGGCCCAGGCCGGTGCCGCCATAGCGGCGCGTGGTGGAGACATCGGCCTGCGAGAACTCCCGGAACAGCATGGCGCGCTGGGCCTCGGTCATGCCGATGCCGGTGTCCTGCACGGCCAGCCGCAAGGCCACGCGGCGGTGGTCCGGGTGACTGTCGCGGTGCACGGTGAGCCGCACCTGGCCCGCGGGCGTGAACTTCACCGCGTTGGACAGCAGGTTGGTCAGCACCTGCTGCAGGCGCAAGGCATCGCCGCGCAGGGTGCCGTGATCGGCGAGCAACGAGGGGTCGGCGAAATCGCACAGCAGTTCGAGTTCCTTGTGTTGCGCGGCCTGTCGCACGAGTTCGATGGCCTGGGAGACCACGCTCTCCAGCACGAACGGCGCGGCCTCGATGGCCATGTGGCCGGCCTCGATCTTCGAAAAGTCCAGCACGTCGTTGATCAGCCCGAGCAGCATGCGCGATGCGCCGCTGGCCTTGTTCAGGTAATCGCGTTGCTCGGTCGTCAGCTCGGTCTGCAGCGCCAGGTGCGTCATGCCCATGATCGCGTTCATCGGCGTGCGGATCTCGTGGCTCATGTTGGCCAGGAACCGCGACTTGGCCAGCGTCGCGGCCTCGGCGGCGTCGCGCGCGGCCTGCAGTTCACGCTGATCGGCGTCGCGACGTCGAAGATCGCTTTCGATGGCGTCGGCCATGTCGTCCAGTGCGAGTGCGAGCAGGCCGACTTCCTCGACGCGGTCCTTCGACAGCGACGTGCGTGCGCCGAAGTCGCCCGCCGTGTAGCGCTGGGCCAGCGTGCCGAGGTCGCCGATCGGCCGCAGCACCCGTTGACGCAGCACCATCAACGCGGCCAGCAGCAGCGGTGCCAACGCCACGTTGACGACCAGCGCCGCCTGCATCGCCTGGTCCAGCCGGCCGTGCATGTGGGCGACCTGGCCTTCGGTGCGCTGTCGCGATTGGTCGCGCAGGCGGCTCACCTCGGACAACAGGTCGGCTCGCAGGTTCTCGTAGTCGGCCGAGTGCACCAGCGTCACGGCATGCTGCGGATCTGGCACCCCGTCGGAGACGAAGCTGCCGCTGCGGCGGTCGTACAGCCCCTGCGTGGCGGCGAACGCCACCTTCTCGATGGCCTGCATCGACGCCGCGGCCTTCAGCATCTGGCGCGCGCCGTCCAGCTCGACGGGACTGAAATCCAGGCCTTGCATGCGATCGATCAGCGATGCCGACGGACCAGCGGCCGCTGCGGGCTGTCGGTTGGCGATGGCCTCGCGCCAGTACAGCCCCACGTCGGCCACCTGGGGCATCGGCTTTTCGCCCTCGCGAACCGCCAGGATGTCGTAGTACAGCGTCAGGTAACGCGGGCGTGCGGTGGTGGTGTAGCTCTGGACGAGCTGCGCCAGCAGGTCGTTCTCGTCCACCAGTTCGTCGACCAGGGCGAGCGTGCGGTCGCGCGTGGCAAAGGCCTTGCGCACGCCTTGCTCGGCCTGCCAGATCGCGGACAGGCACACCAGGTTGGCCGCAAGCACCAGCAGCAAGGCAGCGAAGAAACCCCGCGAGACGGAGCGCAGCTTCATGGGGGTCGAGGTTTTCTTTTGATGAGGCCGTGGCGCTGCACAGGGGGGCAGCCGATCGGGTTTCGAAACCCGACCCGTGGGATATCGGCAGGGCACCCGCGCAATTGAGTGCGGCCCCCTCGCCAGCGCTGCCGGCCCCGACCCACCGGTGGCGGGCGCCGCGTGGCCGTGACGTCCTTCACATGCGGCCCTGGTGGCGATGGCACCGCAGCGGTCGGCGCGCCCCCCCTGATCAAGGGGGGTGGCGGCGCTGGGTTGATGTCATCATCTTCGCCGTTAGCTTTGGCAGGATCGAATTCATGCGCAACCCCCTCGAGAGCGTCGTCCGTCGCACCGGTTGTCGGATGCATGCGCCGCTGGCCGCCCTGATCGCCGTGTGCGGCGTCTCGGCCCACGCGCAGATCACCCCGGGGACGCGCGCGCCCACCGTGTCCGAGCAGCAGAGCTTCGAGCTGATCAACCGTTTCCGAGCCGACCCGCAGGGCGAGCTGTCGCGCATGCTGGGGGTCAGCCAGGCGACCTTGTCGTCGAGCATCACCCCGTCCACGTCCGCCGCCGGGGCCGACGGCACGGCATGGTCGGCCAACTTCTGGCAGAACCTGGCGCCGGGCAACCCTGCCGCCAGTGCGATGGACTTTTTCCACGTCAAGCCCGGCAACCTGTTGTTCCAGTGGTCGCAGTTGGCCGGTACCAACACGCTGCACCCCTTCGCCTGGAACGGTAACCTGGGCCAGTCGTCGCTGGGCTATGCCAACCTCGTGGTGGCCGACGCGGGCACCAGCGCCAGCCCGCACGCCGTGCCGCCCTATGCCAACTTCAGCTTCCAGCGCTTCACCGACGCCGGCTACGTGAACGCGGCCACGGTGGGTGAGAACATCGCCGCCAACTTCCCCAACAACACGGCCTACCAGCACGCCGGCTTCGCGGTCGACTGGGGCAACACCGCCAACGGCATCCAGTCGCCGCCGGGGCACCGCAACAGCATGCTCAGCGCGTCGTTCACCGAACTGGGCATCGGTATGGCGGCGGGCTGGACGGCGGGCAACGTCACGCAGGTGCAGCACTTCGGCGACCGCTTCGACAGCGCCGCAGAGTACGTGTGGGGCTACGCCTGGCAAGACCCCGCGCTCGGCAGCTACACCTACGGCGAAGGGCTCACCGGCCTGACCGTGCAGATCGTCAATGCCGGCAACAGCGTGCTGGGCTCGACCACGACCGACGCCAACGGCGGCTACACGCTGGACGTGGCGGCGCTGGCCAACGGCAACTACACCGTGCGGTTCCTGCAGGGGGCCAACCTGCTGGGCAGCCAGGCGGTCAACATCGGCAACCTGGGCCTGTACAAGGCCAGCTTCGTGACGACCCCGGTGCCGGAGCCCGCCACCTGGGCCACGCTGCTGGCGGGTGGCGCGCTGCTGGCACTGCGCCGCAGGCGCTCTCTGCGCACCCTGGCGCGCTGACGCTGCCGGCCCCGCCACCCTGAGGAGGCCGACCCGGCCCTGTCGGGGTCGGGCGGTGTGGTCCGTGTCGTGGAGACGATGGCCGGCGTGGCGGGGTTGATACCGCCTGCCCGGCGCGCAGGGGCGCGGCAGAATCGGCGGCCCCACCCACCACGCCGAGCCACCCCATGACCCACGCCTACATCTGCGACGCCATCCGCACCCCCATCGGCCGCTACGGTGGGGCGTTGTCGTCGGTGCGCANCGGTGCGCACCGACGACCTGGGCGCGCTGCCGATCAAGGCGCTGATGGCGCGCCACCCGAAGGTCGACTGGGCGGCCGTCACCGACGTGCTGTACGGCTGCGCCAACCAGGCCGGCGAGGACAACCGCAACGTCGCGCGCATGGCCGCGCTGCTGGCCGGCCTGCCCATCGCCGTGCCCGGCGCCACCATCAACCGGCTGTGCGGCTCGGGCATGGACGCGGTGGGCACCGCCGCGCGCGCCATCCGCGCCGGCGAAGCGCAGCTGATGATCGCCGGCGGCGTGGAGAGCATGAGCCGCGCCCCGTTCGTCATGCCCAAGGCCGAAACCGCCTTCAGCCGCAGCAACGCGGTGTACGACACCACCATCGGCTGGCGCTTCGTCAACAAGCTGATGAAGCAACTGCATGGCGTCGATTCGATGCCCGAGACGGCCGAGAACGTGGCCACCGATTTCAAGATCGAGCGCGAGGCCCAGGACCGCATGGCCCTGGCCAGCCAGTTGAAGGCCGTGGCCGCGCAGAAGGCCGGCTTCTTCGACGCCGAGATCGTGCCGGTGACGCTGGAGCAGAAGAAGGGCGACCCCATCGTCGTCTCGAAGGACGAGCACCCGCGCGAGACCAGCCTGGAATCGCTGGCCAGGCTGAAGGGCGTGGTGCGCCCCGACGGCACGGTGACCGCGGGCAACGCCTCGGGCGTGAACGACGGCTCGTGCGCACTGCTGCTGGCCAGCGAGGCCGCGGCGGCCCGGCATGGCCTCACCCCCAAGGCACGCGTCGTCGGCCTGGCCACCGCCGGCGTGGCGCCGCGCATCATGGGCATCGGCCCGGCGCCGGCCACCCGCAAGGTGCTGGAGCTCACCGGCCTGAACCTGGCGCAGATGGACGTCATCGAGCTCAACGAGGCCTTCGCCGCGCAGGGCCTGGCCGTGCTGCGCGACCTGGGCCTGCCCGACGACGACCCGCGCGTCAACCCCAACGGCGGCGCCATCGCGCTGGGCCACCCGCTGGGGGCCAGCGGTGCACGGCTGGTGACCACCGCGGTGAACCAACTCCACAGGATCAAGGGCCGCTACGCGCTGTGCACCATGTGCATCGGCGTGGGCCAGGGCATCGCGATCGTCGTCGAGCGGGTCTGAGCCTGACGGCCCAGTGGCCTGCGGCACGGCCGCGCGCCGGGCCGTGCGCACTGCCTGCGCTGGCACACATTGGGCTGGCCAGGCGGGTGCAACAATGCCGGCATGATTCGACGCCGCTGGCTGTGGGCCCTGATGGTGGCCGCCCTTGCGGCGGCGCTGGTGGCCGCGTGGGTGTTCCGCACGCCCACCGCGCCGGCCGTGCAGTTGCGCATCGTGCCGCTGGTGCGCACGCTGCAGTTCTCGGCCCGCGTGGCCACGGCCTCGCGCGTGGAGGTGGGTGCCACGGTCACCGGCCGCGTGGCGCAGGTGCTGGTGGCCGAAGGCGCCCGCGTGCGCCAGGGCGACGCGCTGGTGCGGCTGGAGGCCGACGAGTTGCAGGCCACGCTGTCGCAGGCGCTGGCCAGTGAACAGCAGGCCGCCGCGCGCCTGGCCGGGCTGCGCAGCACCGGCCGCCAGTCGGCGCAGGCCGGTGTGGTGCAGGCCGAGTCGGTGCTCACCGCGGCGCAGGCCGAACTGGGCCGCACGCAGGACCTGGTGGCCAAGGGCTTCGTCAGCGAGGCCCGCCTGGACGAGACCCAGCGGGCCGTGGCCGTGGCGAGGGCCCAATTGGCGGCAGCCCGCGCACAGGGCCTGGCCAATGCCGATGCCGGCACCGACGTGGCGCAGGCGCAGGCGCAGTGGGCGCTGGCCGTGGCCGGCACAGCGGCGGCGCGGGCGCGCCTGGCGCAGGCGCTGATCACCGCGCCGGCCGACGCCACCGTGCTGTCGCGCACCGTGGAGCCGGGCCAGATCGTGCAGGCCGGTCGGGCCTTGCTGGGCCTGGCGTTGTCCAGCCCGCTGACGCTGGAGGCGCAGGTCGACGAGCGCTACCTCGAGCAACTGGCCGTCGGCCAGGCCGCCGAGGTGGTGGCCGATGCCTTTCCGTCGCAGCGCTTCGCGGCCCGGGTGCAGTCGATCGCCCCGCTGGTGGACGCGCAGCGCGGCGCCATCGAGGTGAAGTTCGGCGTGGACGGCACGCCGCCGAGCTACCTGCGCGAGGACATGACGCTGTCGGTGGCGGTGCAGACGGCACGCCGCGACCGCGCGCTGGCGCTGCCGGCGGCGGCGCTGCGCGACGAGGCCGGGGCCGGGGGCGCCACCGTGCTGCGGGTGCGCGACGGCCGGGTCGAGTCGGTGCCGGTGACGCTGGGCCTGCGCACGCTGGAGGCCGCCGAGGTGCTGAAGGGCCTGGCCGAAGGCGACGTGGTGCTGCTCGGCCCGGCGCGGGCACCCGGCAGCCGGGTGCGCCCCGACACGGCGGCAGCGGTGTCGCTGGCCGCGCGCCCCGGCAAGGGCGAAGACGCCGGCTCGGCGCTCACCAACGCGATGGGCCGCTGAGGTCTGCGGCCATGTTCGACCTGCTCGGGTTCGAACGCCGCGTGGCCGTGCGCTTCCTGCGCGAAGGCCGCATGCAGAGCCTGCTGATCATCGTCGGCGTGGCCGCCGGCGTGGCGGTGGTGGCCTACATCTCGGCGCTGATCAGCGGCCTGCAGGCCAACACGCTGGACAAGACGCTGGGCGCGCAGGCGCACGTCATCGTGCGGCCGCTCGACGACGTGGTGACGCCGGCGCACACCCCGGCCTCCGGCGTGGCCGAACTGGTGCAGACCCAGCCGCGCGCGCAGCGGCCGCGTTCCATCGGCAACTGGCAGGCGCTGGTGCCGGTGCTGGAGGCGATGCCCGAAGTGGCCGCGGTGTCGCCGATGGTCTCGGGCGCGGCGCTGGCGCAACGCGGCGAGGCGTCCAAGGCCATCGCGCTGATGGGCGTGGACCTGGACCGCTATGACCGCATCGTGCACGTGCGATCCAAGGTGGTGGCCGGCACGCCGCGGCTGGCACCGGGCGAGGGCATCCTGGGCCGCGAGCTGGCCGACGACCTGGGCGTGCGCGTGGGCGACCGCGTGGCCGTGGTCACCGGCACCGGCACCCTCGTCGTCACCGAATCGCTGCACATCACCGCGCTGGTCGACCTGGGCGTGCGCGACCTGAACCGCCGCACCGTCATCGTGCCGCTGCGCGCCGCGCAGAGCCTGCTCGGACTGCCCGGCGGCGCCACCACGCTCGATGTGGCGCTGGTGGACGTGTGGCAGGCCCAGGTGCTGGCCGACGCGCTGTCGCGGCGCCTGCCCTACAAGGTGGAGAGCTGGCAGGAGGCCAATGCGCAACTCGTCTCGGCGTTGAACGCCCAGTCGGTCAGCACCAGCCTGATCCGCGGCGTGGTGATGGTGGTGGTGGTGCTGGGCATCGCCAGCGTGCTGGTGGTGTCGGTGGTGCAGAAGCGGCGCGAGATCGGCATCCTGCGCGCGATGGGCGCCACGCAAGGCCAGGTGCTGCGCATCTTCCTGTTGCAGGGGGCCATCGTCGGCGCGCTCGGCTCGGCGCTGGGCGTGCTGCTGGCCGCGGCGCTGGTGTGGCTGTTCGTCACCTTCGTGCGCGGCTCGGACGGCCTGCCGCTGTTCGCCATCACGCTGGCGCCGATGCTGGCGCTGCGCATCGCCGCGCTGGCCACGGTGTGCGGCGTGATCGCCGCGGTGGCGCCGGCGCGGCGTGCCGCGGCGCTCGACCCGGCCCAGGCCATCCGCATGTGAGGCCGCGATGAGCGACACCCCCTCGTCGCAGCTGCCTCTGCTGGAACTGGCCGGCATCCGCAAGCGCTACAACATCGGCCTGCCCAACGAGGCCGAGGTGCTGCACGGCATCGACCTGCGCGTGGGCCGCGGCGAGTTCGTCGCGCTGATCGGGCCCTCGGGCTCGGGCAAGAGCACGCTGCTCAACATCGTCGGGCTGCTCGAGCGCGCCACCGAGGGCAGCCTGCGCCTGCTCGGGCAGGAGATGGGCGGCCTGGACGACGCCGGGCTCACACAGTGCCGGCGCGCGTCGCTGGGCTTCGTGTTCCAGTTCCACCACCTTCTGCCGGCCTTCACCGCGCTGGAGAACGTGACGCTGCCGGCGCTGATGCGCGAGGGCCGGGTGAGCACCGCGCAGCGCGAGCGAGCGCGCTCGCTGCTGGCCGCGGTGGGCCTGGACAAGGCCATGGACAAGCGCCCCGGCGAGCTGTCGGGCGGCATGCAGCAGCGCGTGGCCATCGCCCGGGCGCTGGTGCTGTCGCCGCCGCTGGTGCTGGCCGACGAGCCCACCGGCAACCTCGACCGCGCCTCGTCCGACGAGGTCTTCGTGCTGCTGCGGCGCATGCACGCCGACCTGGGCACCACCTTCGTGGTCGTCACCCACGACCCGCGGCTGGCCGCGCGCTGCGACCGGCTGGTCGAACTGGTGGACGGCCACATCGACCGCGACGAGGCGATCGTGGCCGCGTCGGTGGAAGTTTAGCGGCCGGCGGGCAGCCTCTTGCGAGAGGGCAGCGTCAGCCTTCGCCCGAGGCCTTGGCCCAGGCCTGCCGCAGCTCGCGCTTGAGGATCTTGCCGATGGCGCTGCGCGGCAGTTCGTCGATCAGCCGCAGCGCGCTCAGCCGCTGGGTCTTGCCGACCTGGTCGTTGACCCAGGCGCGCAGCGCCTCGGGCTCGATGGTGCTGTCGGGCCGGCGCACCACGAAGGCCACCGGCGTCTCGCCCCATTCGTCCGACGGCACGCCCACCACGGCCGCATCGGCCACCTCGGGGTGGCGGTGCAGCACGGCCTCGAGGTCGCTGGGGTAGATGTTGAAGCCGCCGCTGATGACCATGTCCTTGCGGCGGTCGAACAGCGTGAGGAAGCCGTCGGCGTCGAAGCGGCCGATGTCGCCGGTGCGGATGAAGCGGCGGCCCTCGGCGTCGAACCACTCGGCCTCGGCCGTCTTCTCGGGCTGCTTGTGGTAGCCGCTCATCATGCCGCCGGACCGGCCGACCACCTCGCCGGTGGCCTCGCCGGTGGCGCTGCGCGGCACCTCTTGGCCGTCCTCGTCGATCAGCCGGATGTCGTGGCCCTCGGCCGGCTGGCCCACGGTGTGCAGCTTGGTGGGGTGCAGGTGGGCGTGCAGGATGCAGGTGCCGCCGCCTTCGGTCATGCCGTAGTACTCGACCAGGGCGCCGGGCCAGCGGGCCACGATGTCGGCCTTCAGGGCCGCGTGGAAGGGCGCGCTGGTGCACAGCTTGGCGCGGAAGGACGACAGGTCGTAGCGGTCGAACTCGGGCCGCGCCATCAGCCGCTGGTACTGCACCGGCACCAGCATCGTGTGCGTGGCGCGGTGGCGCTGGGCCAGTTCGAGGTAGCCGAGGGCCTCGAACTTGGGCATCAGGATCACCTGGCCGCCCGAGGCCAGCGTGGGGATCACCGCCACCAGCGTGGTGTTGGAATACAGCGGGGTGGCGATCAGCGTGACGCAGTCGGGCGCGTAGCCGGTGACGGCCGCCCGCTGGATGTGCGCCCAGCGCATCGAGTGCGGTTGCACGATGCCCTTGGGCGTGCCGGTGGTGCCCGAGGAGTAAATCAGGTTGAAGGCCCAGGCCGGGTCGATGGTCACCGGCCGTGGCCGCGCGCCCTCGGGCGCCAGCCAGGGCTCGATGCCTTCGTCCAGCCGCAGCACCGGGGGCAGGGTGGCGAGGTCGACGCCACCGTCGCGCAGGTTGTGCAGCGTGGCGGCGTCGGTGAAGAACAGCCGCGCATCGGCGTCGGCCACCATGTCGGCGATCTGCCCGGCGGTGGAACTGGGCGCCAGCGGCGCCACCGCCACGCCGGCGCGCAGCGCGCCGCAGAACACGGCCATGTAGTCGTTGCTGCTGCCGCCGCAGATGGCGATGGCGCTGGTGGGCTGCAGGCCGTCGCGCTGCAGCGCCGCCGCCACGCGGTCCATGCGCGCATCGAGCTGGGCATAGCTCAGCACCTGGTCGCCGCAGCGCAGCGCCGTGGCCTCGGGCGCGCGCTGCGCATGCTCGGCGATCATCGAGGCCAGGTCGCGGAAGGCAGGTGGCTCGGCCGGTGTGGCGTTCGTGACAGGTGGGGTGCTCATGTTGGGCTACGCTCTCGGCAAGACGACGGGCCGCTCCCGCGTTGGCGCACCCGCTGGGGTGGCGGCCGGCGACTGTCGCCGGCCCTGGGGGCGGACCTGTGAGGATCGAATGATTCTAGGCAGGTGGCCGCGTGGGCAGCGGCGCCAAGGACACAGCTGGCCGCCAGATGACGGCCCCCTGAGCCCCGACGACGACACGCAAACAGGAGACACGATGGACATCCGCGACAAGGTGGTGGTGGTGACGGGCGGTGCCTCGGGCATCGGCCGGGCGCTGTGCCTGCGCTTCGCCCAGGAGGGCGCGCGCGGCGTGGTGGTGGCCGACCTCGACGAGGCCAAGGCCGCCGCGGTGGTGGCCGAACTGGGGCCGGCGCTGGCCGACGGTGCGGCCGCCCTGGCCGTGCGCACCGACGTGTCCAGCGCCGCCGAGGTGCTGGCGCTGGTCGACCGCGCCACCCGGCAGTTCGGCCGGATCGACCTGTTCTGCTCCAACGCCGGCATCATCTCGCGCGCGGACCAGGACGCCCCGGCCGCCACCTGGCAACGGCACTGGGACGTCAACGTGATGGCCCATGTGCACGCCGCCAACGCGGTGCTGCCGCAGATGCTGGCGCGCGGCGAGGGCTACCTGCTGCAGACGGCGTCGGCCGCCGGACTGCTGAGCCAGGTGAACGCCGCACCCTATTCGGTCACCAAGCACGCCGCGGTGGGCTTCGCCGAATGGCTGTCGATCGCCCACGGCGACGCCGGCATCCGCGTGAGCTGCCTGTGCCCGCAGGGCGTGCTCACGCCGATGCTGCTGGGCGCCGACGGGCAGACCGGGCGCAAGAGCTTCCTCGCCGACGGGGCCGTCACGCCCGAGGCACTGGCCGAGGCGGTGGTGCAGGGCCTGCGCGACGAGCGCTTCCTGATCCTGCCGCACCAGGAGGTGCTGACCTTCTGGCAGCGCAAGACCAGCGACATCGACCGCTGGCTCAAGGGCATGCGCCGGCTGCGCGCCAAGGTGATGGGGGCCGCCTCGTGACGCTCGCCTCCGTTCCACCGGTCGAGCCCGAGCTGGTCGAGGTGCTGTCCCAACACCGGATCGACGCGTCCGCCGTGGCCGCCTGGCTGCGGCCGCACCTGGGCGCCGCGTTCGATGGCCAGGTGCAGTTGCGCCAGTTCCAGGGCGGGCAGTCGAACCCCACCTACCACGTGGCCACCAATGTGGGCGCGCTGGTGCTGCGCAAAAAGCCGCCCGGCCAGTTGCTGCCCAGCGCCCATGCGGTGGAGCGCGAGTTCCGGGTGATGCAGGCGCTGGGCGACTCCGGCGTGCCGGTGCCGCGCATGCTGGCGCTGTGCGAGGACGCGTCGGTGATCGGCACGCCCTTCTTCGTGATGCACCACGTGCCCGGCCGCCTGATGGGCACGCGCTTCGCACAGCATGGCACGCTGGACGAGCGCCGCGCCATCAACGACGACCTGGTGCGCGCGCTGGCCGCCCTGCATCGGGTGGACTGGCGCGCCGTGGGGCTGGAGGGCTTCGGCCGGCCCGAGCGCTACTTCGAGCGCCAGATGGCGCGCTGGTCGGCGCAGTGGGAAGGCTCGCGAACCGAAGAGGCGCCGGCCATGGAATCCCTGCGCGGTTGGCTGCAGCAGCACCTGCCCACCGACGAGGAGGCCGCCATCGTGCACGGCGACTACCGCCTCGGCAACGTGCTGGTGCACCCCACCGAGCCGCGGATCGTGGCCGTGCTCGACTGGGAACTGGCCACCATCGGCCACCCGCTGGCCGACCTGGCCTACCTGTGCATCGGCCACCACCTGCCGCCGTCGGAAGGCGGCTTCGTCGGGCTGGACCTGGCCGCCGAGGGCGTGCCCACGCAGGATGAGTGCGTGGCCCGCTACTGCGCCCATGCGGGCCGCGAGGTGCCGGCCGACATCGACCGCGTCGTGGCCTTCTCGATGTTCCGACTGGCCGCCATCTGCGCAGGGGTCTACCATCGGGCGCTGTCCGGCAATGCCGCCGACGCGCGGGCGCTGACCTTCCGCGACCGCTTCCTGTCCATCGCCGAAGCCGGCTGGGCGCTGGCGCAACGGTGCTCGGCGCGCACCTGAACCTGGCCCCGACACCCCGAAGGAGCGACCCCATGCAGGCTGGATCGATGGGCACCCAGGAGGCCCGCTCCGTCGATGCCGGGCGAGGCATCGCCTGGTGGACCGAGGCCTGGGCGCTGTTCATGAAGAACGCCGGGCTGTGGATCGTGCTCGGCCTGGTGCTGCTGGTCATCCTGATCGGCATCAGCGTGGTGCCGCTGCTCGGCAGCATCGCCGGCTCGGTGCTCATGCCCGTGTTCATCGGCGGCTGGATGCTCGCGGCGCGCAAGGTGGCGCAGGGCGGCACGCTGGAGGTGGCTGACCTGTTCCTTGGCTTCAAGGACAAGCTCAATCCGCTGCTGGTGCTGGGTGCGGCGTTTCTGGTGGCGGGCATCGCGATCGCCATCGTGGTGGGCGTGCTGGGCCTCGGCGCGGCGGTGGGCGTGGCCGGCACCCGGGGCAGCGCCGGCGGCATCCTCGCCGCCATCGGCGCCAGCCTGCTGGCGGTGCTGTCCGCACTGGTGCTCGGCGTGCTGGCGTCGATGATGCTGTGGTACGCCCCGGCGCTGGTGGCGCTGCGCGGCATGGCACCGGTCGACGCCATGAAGACCAGCTTCGCGGCCTGCCTGAAGAACCTGATGGCCCAGTTGCTCTACATGGTGGTCTGCCTCATCGCGATGGCCATCGCGTCCATCCCCTTCGGCCTGGGCTGGCTCGTGCTGGTGCCGGTGATGCTGCTGACCGTGTACGTGTCGTACGAGGACCTGTTCGGGTAGTTGCCGCCGCAACGCGAGCGCGTCCGACAGCCCGCGGCCGCGCCGCTCGATGCCAAGAGTGCGGAGGTCGGTATTTGGCTCGTTGCGAGCGTTCGGGTGGACCCGAGTCGCTGAGGCGGCATAGCCGCGTGCGGGCAGGCCGGGGAGCTTCGCTGTGGCGGTCGGCTGCGCCGACTGCCCTGCAGTGCTCGGCCCTGCGGTGCGCCGCAGAACTCGCTTCGCGCCCGTCGGGCGCTGCACTCAGACAACCGCGTCGAGCTTGATGACGACGCGCGCTGCGCGCGCCACCGCAGGGCCTGCGCGCTTCGGCGCCACAGAGGCGCTCCCCGGCCTGCCCGCACGCGGCTTTGCATCACCGGCGGTGGCGGTCGAAGTGGGGTTCCTCTTGGTGCGCCACCCATGGTTCTGCGCGGCAGGCGGCGGCCGGCGGGGGCGCTGTGTGTGGCGGCGAGAAGCGCAGGCTCGGGGGCGGCGCGCGCAGCGCGCTTCGTGGACATGCTCGCCGCAGTTGTCCGAGCGGAGCGCCCGCAGGGCGCGCAGCGAGTTCTGCGGCGCGACCCCGAGACGAGCATCACAGCGCAGTCGGCGCAGCCGACCGCCACAGTCAGCGCCACCG
>NZ_MWLO01000152.1 GCF_002198735.1 Ideonella sp. A 288 | reverse complement strand
TGCTGCGGCTGCGCGGCCAGGGCCGCGGCGTTCAGGCCGGCGGCGTGCCGCGCAGCCGCAGCAGCGCGCGCACGAAGCCGTGGTCGCTGCGAAAGCGCTCGCGGCTCTCGTGCAGGTGGTCGTTGAACACCTCGACCCGCTTGACGTCGCCCAGCGAGAACTTCGACGTGGCGACGAACTCCTCGCTGACCCACACCTGGTCGAGCAGTTCGGGCCAGCCCTGGTGCACGTGCGAGTAGGCCATGTCGCGTCGCAGCCCGGGCTCGGTCTGCACGTCCCAGGCGTGGTACAGCGCCACGTCGCGCGCCTGCGCGTCGTAGGCCACGGCCTGCGTGGCGGCGATGAGCTGGCTGGTCACCGAATGCGGGCCGTCGTTCAGGTCGCCCAGCAGCACCAGCGGCTCGCGGGTGCGCTGCGTCACGCCCAGCACCAGGCCGCGCAGCGCCGCGGCCTCGCCGCCGCGCATCACCAGCGAGCGCAACGTGGCCCGCGCCACCACCGCGGGGTCGTCGGTGTCCTCGGTGGGGCGGCCGTCGGCGTCCTGCAGGAACTTCGGCCGCTTGCTCTTCAGGTGCGCCACCATCGCGTGCAGGCGCCGGCCGTCCTTCAACCGCAGCACCGCGTGCAGCACCGGCCGCTCGAAGCGGTCGTGCTCGCCGAGCTCGGGCACCGGCACCGACTGGCCGGGCGCGAAGCCGGCGATGGACTCGACGCTGTCGATGGCCAGCCGGGTGACGATGCCCACCCGCGGCGTGCCCATGGCGCCCTGCTCGGCGCCGGGCACCACGGCCTGCTGGCCGCGCAGGCCGCTGGCGGCCACGGCGGCCTTCAGCGCCGCCTCGTCCCACACCTCCTGCACGCCCAGCAGGTCGGCGTTCAGGCGGCCGAACATGGCGCCGAGCCAGGCGGTCTTGCGCGCGTAGTCGTCGGTGTCGTAGGGCGGCTGGTTGGGGTAGTAGGCGCGGCCGGGCAGGGCCAGGTTGAGCAGGTTGCAGCTGCCCACGACCAGGGTGTTCCAGACGATCGGGGCCGGCATCGGGTTCATGGCCGCAGTGTGGCAGCACGGCGCCGTCCGGCCAAGCGGCCCGGCCGTGGCCCGCCGCCGCGCAGGCTCAGCCCGGCGGCTGGTCGGCCTCGCCGGCCTCGCCGGGCGCGGCCGGCGGGCGCGGCGTGAGCACCAGCCAGCGGTACAGCGCCTCCTCGATGTCCTCGACGGTGTAGGGCTTGGCCACCAGGTCGTCGAAGCCGGCTTCGGCAAACCGCTCCTTCAGGCCGATCAGGCCGTAGGCGGTGAGCGCGACGATGGGCGTCTTGGCGATGTCGCCACCGAGTTGGCGGATGCGGCGCGCGGCCTCGAAGCCGTCCATCTCGGGCATCTGGCAGTCCATCAAGATGAGGTCGAAGGCCTCGTCGGTGGCATGGGCCAGGGCCTCGCGGCCGTTCTCGACGGCGGTCACCCGCAGGCCGCGCCGCTCGAGCATGCGGCCCATCACCAGGCGCGTGCTGTGGTTGTCCTCGGCGAGCAGCACCTTGCGGCAGGTGGGCAGCTTGCGATTGACCGCCGGCGTGGGCGCCTCGGTGTCGGCCTCGCGCCCCGGGCGCAGGCACACGTTGAAGCGGAAGCAGGTGCCTCGGCCGGGCTCGCTCTCGAAGGACAGCTCGCCGCCCATCATGTGGGTGAGCTGCCTTGCGATGCCCAGGCCCAGGCCGATGCCGCCCTCGCCGCGCGGGGCCATGCCGCCGGCCTGCTGAAAGGGCTGGAAGATGCGTTCGGCGGCCTCGGGTGCGATGCCGATGCCGCTGTCCTTCACGCAGAAGCGCAGCCACACCTGGTCGGCGTCGGCGTCGGCGGCGGGATGGGCCGGGGGCGGCTCGACGGCAACGCTGACCTCGATGCCACCGCGTTCGGTGAACTTGATGGCGTTGTCCAGCAGGTTGAGCAGGATCTGGCCCAGCCGCATCGGATCGCCCGAGACGCGCTGCGGCACATCGTCTGCGATGTCGCACTGCATCTTCAGCCCGCCGGCCACGGCCCGCTTGCCGTGCATGTCGACCATCTGCGTGACGAGCTGGCGCGGGTCGAAGCCGACTTCGTCGAGTACCACCTTGCCGGCCTCGATGCGCGACAGGTCGAGCAGGTCGTTGAGCATGCGCAGCAGGCTGCGGGCGGAGCTGCGGGCCACGTTGACCAGGTCGCGCTGCTCGGCGTTGGGGGCGGTCTCGTGGATCAGGTCGAGCGTGACGATCACGCCATTCATCGGCGTGCGGATCTCGTGGCTGACGTTGGCCAGGAAGTCGGACTTGGCGCGGTTGGCGGATTCGGCGGCATCGCGCGACAGCGACAGGTGGTCCACCATCGAGGCCAGCTCGTCGCGCTGCACCGTCACCTCCTCGACCATCTGGTTGAAGCTGCGCTGCAACTGGCCGATCTCGTCCCGGTGGGTGACGGTGGCGCGCGGCGACAGGTCGCCTGCGGCCACCTGCTTGGTCAACTGCGCCAGATTGATCAGCGGGCCGACGATGCGGCGGCGCACGTAGTACACCAGCAGGCTCACCCACACCACCACCGCCGCCAGGCTGACCAGCACCAGCGCCCCGGCGCGCTGGCTGTGGCTGCGCAGCGCCGCTTCGTTCTCCTCCAGTTCCACCCGGTGGTGCCGGACGATCTCGATCCACAGCGTGTCGGCCTCGACCTCCTGCTCGTGGATGCGGTTGAGCATGCCCGCCGCGTCGACCGTGCCCACCTCGCTGAGCGTGGCGATGAGCTGGTCGTAGGCCGCCCGCGTGGTGGCCAGCAGCCGGGCCTGCCGGTCGAGGTACTCGATGTGGATGCGGTCGCCGGGGTGCGCGGGGCCCTTGTCGAAGATCTCGCGCAGCTGGTTGGCAGCCTCGGCCGCGCGGTCGAGCGCATGCGTGGCCCCGTCGCGGTAGCGCTGGCTGCCGGTGAGCAGCAGGCTGGTCATCTCGGCCATGCCGTGCGTCATCGACTCGCGGTACACCCCTTCGAGCACGGCCCGCCGGTAGTCGCGCATGACGTAGCTGGTTTCCAGGTCCCAGAGCGCCACTTCGCGCGCGACGAGGCTGAAGCAACCCGCCAGCAGCAGGAGCACGCTGAGCGAGGCGACCAGGACTTTTCTGCCGAGACTGTTCATCCGGCACGTACTTTATCCGCCGCGCCGGCCCTCTCAGGCCGGTGTGCCGGCCCGGTGGGGCAAAACGCACACGGCAGAGCCCCCTCGGCGAGGGGGGGCGCCGGCCTCGGCGGCTCGTCGACCGGGTGGTCGAGCGATCAGGCGCGCATGAAGCCCAGGTTGCGGGCCGAGCCGAAGTTGCGCAGGTTGGGCAGCGCCAGGTCGAGCTGGGTCTCGCTCAGGCCCCACCAGCGCAACAGCGTGGCCGCGTACTGGTCGACCGAGGTCGACGGGATCCAGCGGCCCTCGCGCTCCCAGTCGGCCAGGCCGACGTCGTCGGGCCCGCGGATGGCCAACTCGGGGTAGCGGCCGTAGGTGGCGCCGCCGGCCACGGCCGCGCCCATCACCAGCTGCTGGTTGCCCCAGGCGTGGTCGGTGCCCGCCGACTGGTTGGGGGCGAAGGTGCGGCCGAAGTCGCTCTGGGTGAACAGCGTCACCCGGTCGGCCACGCCCTGGGCCTGCAGCGCGCGCCAGAACGCCGCCATGCCGTTGCCCACCTGGGCCATCAGGGCGGCATGCGTGCCGTCGAGCGCGCTGCCGCCGATCTGGTTGGCATGGTTGTCGAACCCGCCGATCTGCACGAAGAAGATCTGGCGCGTGCCGCGCACCTTGGCCCGCGCGCCGACGAAGCGGGCCACCTGGTAGAGCTGGCGTGCCAGCCCGCCATTGATCGTGCCGCCGCTGATCAGAGGTGCGAAGGCCTGGGTGACCCCGCTGGGGTCGGCCGCCGGGTCGGGGTTGAAGTCGAACAGCCCGGCCAGCCGGCTTTCGAGCTCGAAGGCCTCGCGCTGGGTGCGGGCGTAGGCCTCGGCCATCGGGCTCTTCTGCGCTTCGCGCATGATCGCGTCGAGCGCGGCGCGGCGCGCGTCCACCGGCGGGTCGCGGTAGTAGCCGTTGACGCCGAAGCCCGAGTCCGGCTCCGGCAGCACCCAGGGCGCCACGGTGTCGGCCAGGCCGAAGTGCGCGTTGCCGCCGAACGAGATCACCGGGTTGGTGGTGCCCAGCAACTGGGCCGCGCGGCCGCCCCAGCCGGTGCGCTCCATCGCGTCGGTGCTGGCGGCCTGCCACAGCAACTGCTGGTCGGAGTGCGAGAACAGGCTGTCGGGCAGCAGCGGGTCGCCCTGGGCGGCGGCGTGGTAGGCGGCCTTGGTCAGCGGCGCGAACAGCGGCCCCACGTTGAGCACCGGCGCCAGCGCCCCGGCGGCCCACACCGGCGCCAGCGCGGCCATCGACGGGTGCAGCCCGTAGTCGGTGCCCAGGCCCACCAGGCTGGCGCGCGGCAGCGCCAGCGGGCCGCGCACCGCCGCATACCGGGCATGGCGCGTGGCGTCGCGCGGCGTGACCATGTTCATGCCGTCGTTGCCGCCGAACATGAACAGGCACACCAGGGCCTTGTAGTCGTCGGTGGCCGCGGCCACGCCGGGTGACAGCAGCGTGCCCAGCGCCGATGCGCCGAACGCGCCACTGAACGCGCTGCCGACCGCCGCAGAGCCCCAGCCGAGCAGGCGGCGGCGCGAAACCGGTGTGGGGTGGTCGGCGGCGGAAGGACGGAAGGGATGTCGCATGGCAGCTCCGGGCGGTTCAGTTCAGCACCTGGTACGCCGGCGAGGCGAACACCAGGTAGGCGGCGGTGCGCACGCGCTCGCGGCGCCATTCGGTGGGGCGCTGCAGCGGGTCCCAGGCGTTGACCGCCTCGACGATGCGCGCCTTGGTGGCGGCGGTCATGCGCCCGCCGGTGGCCAGCGCGGCCAGCCGCTCGACCAGCCTGACGGCATCGCCCGCGTCGGCCTCGAAGGCGGTCAGCGTGACCGACGTGCCGGTGGCGGCCGGCACCGTGGTGTCGGCGCCCATGCCGCCCCAGTACAGCAGCTGGTTCAGGAAGTTCAGCCGGGCGAACGCGGTGTTGGCGTTGTAGATGCCGAAGGCCGGGCCCACCAGCCGCGTGCCCGCCACCGGGAAGGTCGGCGGGTAGTAGTTGAAGACCGACGGTGAGCGGAACATGTGCTGGCGCAGCTCTTCGCCCCACCACCAGGCCAGCGCGCTGCCGTCGCTGCGGCCGTTGAGTGCGCGCACGATGCCCGTCATCATCAGCGCCGGCTCGCGCAGCTTCTCGGCCACCAGCGGCGGTGCCGCGTTGCGCGCCTCGGTGTCCAGCAGCACGGCCGCCACCGTGGCCGCCAGGTCGCCGCGCACGCCGGTGCCGAAGCTGCGGGTGGCGCCGGTGTGGCGGCCGGTGGCGAAGGCCGTGGCCACGCGCCGCACGTAGGCCGGGCTGGGGTTGCTCTTGACCAGGTGCTGGATCAGCTGCCGGCCGACGAAGGGTGCCATGTTCGGGTGCGACATCAGCGAGTCGAGCACCGTGTTCAAGGCCACCGCCGGCGTGCGCACCGCCGGCAGCGACAGGCCGCCCAGCAGCGTGCGCGCCTGGTTGTCTTGCATCGCCGGCCTGGCCACCATGTCGCCGGTGTAGTAGCGGCAGTTGGCGCCCTGCGGCCAGCAGCCCCAGGTGGCACTGCCGCCCGCCGGGTAGGTCCAGCCGGTCAGGGCGTAGGCGTAGTTGCGCACCACGTCGTTGTCGTAGGTGGGCTGGCACTTGCCGCCCACCAGCGTGCCGTCGGCATTGAGCTGGCAGGTGCCGATGGCAAACAGTTGCAGCAGTTCGCGCGCGTAGTTCTCGTTGGGCTGCAGGCGGTCGTTGTTGACGTGGTCGAGGTAGTCGCCCATCAGCGGCGACAGCGTCACCTTGCGCAGCACCTCGCGGTAGTTGCCCAGCGCGTTCTGCAGCAGCATGTTGTGGTAATTGCGGAAGCCGTAGGTGCCGCTTTCTTCGACGCCCGACACCACCACGATCTGCCCCAGCGCGAAGGCCACCCGCTGGCGCAGCTGGTCGGTGCGCGTGACGGCGTTGCGGTAGAAATCCCAGACCAGGGGCTCGGTGCTGTAGTGGTCGCGCCAGCAGTTGCTGCCGCGGGTGGCGCAGAAGTCGGTGCCGTCGGGCTGGTGGATGAGCGCGGTCTGGCCGCTGGTGTAGCTCGACCCGGTGGCGACCAGCTGCGAGGCCACCCAGGCCTCGGCGCCGACCGTGCGGATGCTGGTGACCAGCGCCTCGGTGGCGCCGAAGCTGGCCTGGTCGGCCAGGCGCACCGCGTCGCGCTGGGTGGCCAGCGTCGTCACCGCCAGCGCCCGCTGGCGGCCGTCTGCGGCGGCTGCCGTGGGCGAGGCGGCAGCGGTGGCCTCGGGGACCGCTGCGTCGCCCCCCAGGCCACCGCCGCAGGCGCTCAGCGCGCCGGCGAGGGCGCCGGCCAGGGCTCGCAAGGTCCAGCGGGTCGGTGGCCCGCAAGGTGCCTGCCGGTTCGTGCTGTTGCACCAGGTCGATCGCATCGGAGCGCTCCTCGTTCTGGGCCGCCGTGCCGGGCCGTGGGCCTCGGCGGCAGCGATCATTTGCTTACGACAACCCACGGCCGGTGACAGTCACCGACGGTGCCACGGCGCGGCGCCGCCAGAGTCCCATGCCCAGCAGGCCGAGGCCGAGCATCAGCAGCGCCGGCGGCTCGGGCACCGGGGCCGGTGCGAAATCGATTCGGTCGATCACGAAGCCCTGCAGTGGCTCGGGCTGCAGGTGCTGGAAGCCGATCGAGCGCAGGCCGCCCGCCGCCGCGGTGCTGAACGTGAGCACGGCGCGCGAGTCCTCGTCCAGCGCCCTGAGCACCGAGCCGTTCCAGGACGCGCTGCCGTCGACGCTGCTGAATGCTGCGGACAGCGCCACGTTGCCGATGAACGAGCCCAGCGATTCGGCGCCACCGTCGAAGAACGCCGTCAGCGCGACGAAGGAGAACGACACCGAGCTCACCGGCTGGCTGAACAGCACGTTGTAGCGACCGCCCTGGCCGGGCGAACCGAGCCACAGGCCTTCGTAGCCGAACAGGTCGGAGCCGACCATGGTGGCCGAGCCGATTTCCTGCACCGTGACCAGCCAGCCGGGCGCCTCGGGCGCGGTGAAGCTGGCGCTGCCGCTGTCGGGCGGCACGGCGGACAGCAGCACGTCGGTCAGCGTGGCGGCGCGGGCGGACGGCAGCGCCGCGGCCAGCGTCAAGCACAGGCAGGTCGACGCTGCGGCGGGCCAGGCTCGCCATGGTCTGGATCGGCAACTTGACATCGAATCCCCTCCTCGTCGGGAAGCGACACCCTATCGCGGTATTGCCGCGTCCGCCATTTGGCTTGGTGACCAAACGTAGGTCGGCCGCGGCGCGCATGGCCTCGGTCGGCGGCTGCGGCGGGCGGTGTGCGCGGGACGATCGGGCCACCTCGGCGCACCACGCGGCGCCGGGCGATCCGGATGTGAAGGGTTTGTTTCTCCATCGTCTGTGGCCCGTGAAGTAAGCGTTCTATCGAGGCGGTCTGGCGACCTCGACAGGCCGCCGAAGTTCCCACCCCGCCGTTGCGGTTTCGCAATGCGCCCGTATACGGTCACACCTATATTGAAGGCTCGTTCAATTCTGCTGGAGATCGCGATGAAACACACCCGTTGGCTGGTCGCTGCCGCGGCCATGGCCTTGATCGGCGGAGCTTCCTGGGCGCAAGGCGGGCCGGGTGGCGGCATGGGTCCTGGTGGTGGCATGGGCCCCGGCGGTGGCATGGGGCCGGGCAAGGGCATGCAAGGTGCCGGCCCCGGCGCGAGCATGGCGGGTCAGGGCATGGGCATGGGCATGGGCATGGGCGCCGGCCGCGGCCGCATGGCGCAGGCCAACGCCGACACGACGCCCGGGTGGACGCTGATGACCCCGCAGGAGCGCACCGAGCACCAGGCCCGCATGCGCGACATGAAGAGCCGCGACGAGTGCACCACTTACATGGCGCAGCACCGCGAGCAGATGGCCGCCCGCGCGAAAGAGAAAGGTGGCAAGCCACTGGCCACGCCGCGTCGCGACGCCTGCGCGGCGTTGAAGCCGTGAGCACCTCGGGGTCCATCGGCCCGGCCCGTCGGCGCGTCGTTGACGCCAGGCGCTTGGGCGCCGTCGCCGCCAAGGCGGCGATCACGGCGACGCTCGTCGCGGCCCTCGCAGCCTGCGGCGGTGGGGGCGATCCCGCGCCGATGCTGAGGGTCGACGGCAGTGGCAATTCGACCATCGACGCGCCCGCGCTCGGCACCGTGCTGGCGGGCTATCCGCTGGCGCCGCTGTCCACGGCCGAGGCTGCCAGCCTGGCCTTCATGAGGCAGGAAGAGCAGCTCGCGCACGACGTGTATGCGGTGAGTGCCGCACTGTGGGCGATGCCTGTCTTCGCCAACATCACGGCCAGCGAGACCACGCACTCGGCGGCGGTGAAGGCGCTGCTCGACCGCTACCAGTTGGCCGACCCCTTGGCGGGCCGGCCGAACGGCAGTTACCCGAGTGCGGCGTTCCAGACGCTGTACGACAGCCTGACCGCCGCCAGCCGTCGCAGCCTGGTCGATGCGTTGAAGGTGGGCGTCGAGATCGAAGAGCTCGACATCCACGACATCGCCACGCAGAAGCCGGGCATCGACAACGCCGACATCCTCATCGTCTACGACAACCTGCTGCGCGGCTCGCGCAACCACCTGCGCGCCTACATGAGGGTGCTGGTGCAGCAGGGCGGCTCGTATGTGCCCAGCCACCTGAGCCAGGCCGAGTTCGATGCGATCGTGAACTCGCCGACCGAGTCGGGCGGCTGAGCCGCCCGCGGCGCCGCTGCGACGGACCTACTGCGCCAGCGGCGCCGTGATCGCGTCGATGCGCGCCATCACCTCGGGCGTCAGCCGGTCGGCCACGGCCAGCGCGCCCAGGTTCTCCTGCAGCTGCGACAGCTTCGACGCGCCGGTGATCACCGTGGACACGCGCGGGTTCTTCGTGATCCACGCGATGGCCAGTTGCGCCAGCGTGCCGCCCAGCTCGGCGGCGATGGGCGCCAGCTGCGCGACGGCCTCGTTGCGCCGCGCGTCGGTGAGCCGGTCGCGCAGAAAGGCCATCGAGTCCATCGACGCGCGCGAGCCGGCGGGCACGCCCTCGCGGTACTTGCCGGTGAGCAGGCCGCTGGCCAGCGGGCTCCAGGTGGTCAGGCCCAGGCCGATGTCTTCGTACAGCCGCGCATAGTCTTTCTCGACCCGCTGGCGGTGCAGCAGGTGGTACTCGGGCTGCTCCATCACCGGCTTGTGCAGGTGGTGGCGGTCGGCGATGTGCCAGGCGGCGCGGATCTCGTCGGCCGACCATTCGCTGGTGCCCCAGTACAGCGCCTTGCCCTGGCGGATCATGTCGCTCATCGCGCCCACGGTTTCCTCGATCGGCGTGTGGGGGTCGGGCCGGTGGCAGTAGACGAGGTCGACGTGGTCCAGCCCGAAGCGCCTCAGCGATCCGTCGATGGCCTGCATCAGGTACTTGCGGTTCAGCGTGTTGCGGCGGTTGACGGTGCAGCCCTCGCGCACCAGGCCCCAGTAGAACTTGGTCGACACCACGTAGCTGTCGCGCGCCCAGCCCAGGCGGCGCAAGGCCTGGCCCATCACCTCCTCGCTCTTGCCCAGCGCATAGGCCTCGGCGTTGTCGAAGAAGTTGATGCCGGCGTCGAAGGCCGCGGCCAGCATCTCGACGGCGGCGTCGACGTCCACCTGGTTGTGGTACGTGACCCAGGAGCCGAGCGACAACTCGCTCAATTGCAGGCCGGACGGGCCGAGGCGGCGGTAGCGCATGCGTGGGATCCTTGCGGTGCGGACGATGGAGGGTGGCGCGGCACGTCGATGGCCTGCCCGTGGGCGGTGGCGGGCGCATCGCCACCGGCGCCCGCGGGCCAGCATACCTGCATGCATCTCCCTCCGCGCGGTGGCGCTGGCCGTCCCCGCGAGGCGCCACCCGCCAGCCGGCGCCGCCGATCGGCGGCGCGCCGGGGCTGACCAGCCGTCCCCCTGGCAGGGGCGTGCCGGTGCGCGTGCGCCGTCGGTCAGCCGCGGCGAGACGATGAGGCAGCGGGCCACGGCCGCGGCGTCGTCGACGAACCGAACCCGGCCACCTCCGCCCCCAGCGTGAACGCCTCTTCGAACACCGAGTAGCCCGCCAGGTCGGCATGCGCGAAGCGCACGCGGCCGCGCCCGGCGCGCAGCGCGGCCAGCGCCGGGTGGCCGCGCAGCCCGGGCACGGGGATGCTCATCGCGTGGCCGTGGCGGGTGAGGTCGACGCGGGCCAGCTTGCCCGGCAGGTCGGGGTGCAGCGGGGTCAGGCCATCGACCACACGGCGGGCCCAGTCGGCGGCCTCGCCGGCCAGCAGCGCCGGCCTGTCGGACGCTGTCATGGCGTGATAGGCGGTGAGCACCGTCGGGCCCGGCACGGGCCGCAGCGACTGGTGCATCGCGTCGACGTAGCCCAGCTCGTGCCGGCCGTAGACCACGTTGTCCCAGGCCGGCGGCATGCCCTGGCGCTGCAGCAGCGGCTCGGTCACGTGCAGGTTGGCCACCAGCCAGGGCGCGTGGGGCTGGGCGGGCACCAGGGCTTCCAGCGCGGCCGGCACCTGCCGCATCAGCCGCGCCGCGACGAACAGCGGCACCGCTAGCACCACGGTGTCGGCCTGCCAGGCCTCGGCGTGGCCGGCGGCTTCGTCCCAGGCCAGCACGTGCACGCCATGGCGGCCCTCGTCCACCTGCAGCACCGTGCGGCCGGGCAGCAGCCGATCGCCCAGCGGTGCGGCCAGCCGCGTGGCCAGCCAGGCGTTGCCCTCGGGCCAGGTGAAGACCGGGTCGCGCTCGCCGTCGGCGTCGCCCGGCGCCTGGAAGCCGTGGCGGCTGGCGAAGTAGTGCAGGCCGGCCCAGGCCGAGACGGTGTCGGCCGGCGCACCGTAGTCGTCCAGGCAGGCGTAGTCCAGGTACCAGCGCAGGCGCTCGTCGCGCAGGCCGCGGGCGTCCAGCCAGTGGGCGAAGGTGCCGGCGTCCAGCGCCTGGTGCGCCGCCGTCCAGCCGGCGCGGTGGCTGGGCAGCGCGAAGCCGACGCTGCGCTGGGCCTGGGCGATGGCCGCTGCGAAAGTGCGGTATTGCGCCAGGGTGGCCGAGCCGGCCTCGGCCGGCGGCAGCAGGCCCTCGATCCAGGCGCCGTCGATGAACAGGCGCTCCTGCGGGCTGTGGCACAGGTGGCGCTCGTCGGCCACGGTGCGGCCCAGCTCGTGGCGCAGCAGGCCCAGCTCGTGCAGCCACTCGGCCACCTCGTGCGCGGCGGGCCCGGGCAGCGGCAGGTAGTGCGCGCCCAGCGGGCAGGCCAGGCCGGCCAGCGTGTGGCCGCGGCTGTTGCCGCCGGCGCTGTCTTCCAGTTCGAGCACGCGGATGTCGTCGACGCCCTGGCGCAGGCAGGCGCGCGCCGCCGACAGCCCGGCGATGCCCGCGCCGACGATCAGCACGCGGGCCCGGCGCTGCACCGCGGCGGTGGGCAGCGTGCCCGACCGGGCCTCGCGCAGCCGGTGCCCGCGCAGCGGAGAGCTGCCCACCCAGTGGGCCGACCAGCCGGCCGGCGGGGCGTCGCGGCAGCCGGCCCCGAGGATGCCGAAGGCGGCCCCGGCCGAGGCGCCCAGCAGCGCGCGGCGGCGCAGCGGGGCGGTCACCGGCGCGCCCCGGTGCGGCGGTCCCGGCCGCCGACCGACGTCGCGCCGTCCATCGCGCAGCGGCACGGCGCCGTCACTCCAGAACCTTGCCCCATTCCTCTTCGAAGGTGTGCACCAGCGTCTGGTTCGACAGCCGGTTGGGCTCGGCCGCCACCCGCGCCATGTCGGGCGGAAACTGCAGCAGCGCCGGCAGCCCCGCGAGCGTGAGGAAGCGCAGGCCCTCGGGCAGCACCGGCGGCAGGCGCCAGGGCCGGCGGCTGGCCAGCACGAAGCCCCATTCGCCGAAGCTGGGCACGTGGGCATGGTAGGGCGTGGCGGTCAGGCCGGTGGCCTCGATCGTGGTCACCACCGTCCAGAAGCTCTTGCGCGCGAGCAGCGGCGAGGTGGTCTGCACCACCGCATAGCCGCCGGCCGCCAGGTGCTGGTCGACGAGTTGGTAGAAGCTGGTGGAGTAGAGCTTGCCGAGCGAGAAGCTGGTGGGGTCGGGGAAGTCGACCACGATCACGTCGAAGCGGCGCTCGTGGCCTTCGAGCCAGGCGAAGGCGTCGGCGTTGACGATCTCGACCTTGGGCGACGTCAACGCACCGCCGTTCAGCGCGGTGAGCATCGGCATCTCGGCAAACAGCCGCGTCATGTGCGGATCGAGCTCGACCAGCGTCACCTGCTCGACGCCGGGGTGGCGCAGCACCTCGCGCACCGCCATGCCGTCGCCGCCGCCCAGCACCAGCACGCGCTTGGGCGCGCCGTGCGCGGCCATCGCCGGGTGCACCAGGGCCTCGTGGTAGCGGTACTCGTCGCGCGAATGGAACTGCAGGTTGCCGTTGAGGAACAGCCGCACGCCGGCCGGCCCGGCGGTGACCACCACGCGCTGGTAGGGGCTGGTCTCGCGCAGCACCACGCGGTCGCCGTAGAAGCGGTCCTCCGACCAGGTGGTCAGCCGGTCGGCGCCGGCCATCGCCGCCAGCAGCGCGGCCACCACCGCGGCGCAGGCCAGCGCATGCCCGCGCCAGGCGCGCAGCTCGGCGCGGAAGAGCCACAGCGCCCACACCGCCACCGCGGTGTTGAGCAGCCCGAAGAACACGCCGGTGCGGATCAGCCCCAGGTGCGGCACCAGCAGCAGCGGGAAGGCCACCGACACCACCAGCGCGCCGAGGTAGTCGAAGGTGAGCACCTGAGAGACCAGGTCTTTCAGTGCATAGCGTTCATGGAAGTGGCGCTTGAGGATGCGCATGACCAGCGGGATCTCCAGCCCCACCAGCGTGCCCACCGCCAGCACCAGGCCGTAAAGCAACACGCGAAAGGAGTGTCCATGGCCGGCAGGCAGCAGGCTGTGCGCGGTGAACAGCGCCGCCGGCAGCAGGCCGCCGATCAGCCCCACCAGCAGCTCGATGCGCAGGAACTGCGCCACCAGCTGCCGCTCGACATGGCGCGAAAGCCACGAGCCGATGCCCATCGCGAACAGGTAGGCGCCGATGACGGTGGAGAACTGCAGCACCGAATCGCCCAGCAGGTAGCTGGCCAGCGCGCCGGCGGCCAGCTCGTAGACCAGCCCGCAGGCGGCCACGACGAACACCGACGCGAGCAGCGCCACCTCGGCTGGTGCGATGCGCGCGACGGCGGAGGGCGCCGGTGTCAGTGCGTCGACGGCCATTGTGGCAATCGTCCACGGCCGCGCTTTGCATGCGCGGCCGCTTCGCCAGGCACGGCACAGCACGCAGGTGCTGTGCCGTGTCCGGGCTCAGCCATGGATCGCCGCCGCCACGATCTGCCCGATGGCGATGAACATGCCCGCCACCACGATGGCCAGTGCCACGTTCTTGTGCTCGACGATCTCGTCCCAGAGCTTGTACGGGGTGAGCTTGTCGATGACGACGAAACTGACCCACAGCACCACCACGCCGATGACGGCGTACATCACTGATCCCAGCACGACGGCCGGTTTGAGCCATTCGAATCCCATGGTCGTTGACCTCCTGTGTGTGCTACTTGTGGCCGCCGCCAGAGCTGAAGCCGCCGAACGATCCCCCGCGCGAGCCGCTGCTGCGGTTGCGCAGGCACTGCTGGTATTCGTTGCTCGATTCGCCGAAGGCCGAGCGGGTGCTGTCGCAGTCGTCGCTGCTGCACATGCTGAGCAGGGTGGGCAGCACGAAGACGACGACCAGCGCGATGACGATCCAGCGCAGCTTGGTGCCTGCCGGCATGGTCGACAGCGGGGTCACGTCGCGGCGGATGGCCGCGGCCTCCACCGTGCCCAGGCCGAAGGCCTTGGCCACCACGGTGGCGTCCAGTGCCTCGCCGGCCGACCAGGTGACCTCGTTGCCCACCTGCTCGCGGTTCAGGCGCAGCGGGCCACTGGCGAAGTCGGTGTTGCGGGTGCGTTCGCCGCGAGTCAGGCGCCAGTAGAACTCGCCCAGCACGTGCGTCACCGCGCCGGTGTAGCTGTACAGCTTGTCGTAGGTCTTGCCCTGCCAGGTGGCGCGGTCGCCGCGCACTTGCGGCACGCCGGTGACGGGGCGCGCGAAGCTCCAGCCGTCTTCCGAATCGACCAGGAAGGCGAAGCCCTCCTCGCGGTGGTACATCAGGTACTCGCGCCAGGCGGTCTGCTCTTCGCCGGGGTCGACGTCGACCTCGCAGCGCTCGGCATAGCCCACCACCTGCCAGGGCAGTGCCGGTGCGCGCGCGCCGAGCTGCAGCGTGCCGGTGCGGCCCAGCGGGATCTGCGGCGGCAGGCCCGGGTTGTCCTGCGCGTAGTGCCGCAGCTCGCCCCCGATGCCTTGCGAGACGTCGACCACCGCCTGGCACTGGCCGCAGACGATGGACTGCGTCGTCGACAGCTTGGGCTCGAGCGAGGCGCCGCAACTGGGGCAGGCGATGCTGCGGCCGGCCAGCGTCTTCTCGGCCACCTCGCGCAGGCCGCTCATCGCCAGCTCGGCCAGCCGCACGGCGCGGCCCACCGACCAGCCGGGCCGGGCCGGGTCGCGCCAGTCGAGCGTGGCCACCTCGCCCATCGTGTTGCGCAGGTCGGCGATGGGGAAGGGCGGGCCCTCCAGCCGCGGCGGCGCGGGCAACTCGCCCTGGGCCGCCAGCACCCGCGCCTGCATCAGCGAGGCCACCGACCAGATCGCACCATTGACCAGCCGCTGCTCCCCCGCGACCAGTTCGTCGGGCGCCGGCAGCGGGCCGGTGATCGGCGCGTCGAAGGCCATCACGTAGGCGCCGTTGTCCTCCGACAGCCAGCCGCTGCGGGTGGCCGCCTCCCCGTCGAACAGCACATGCCATTCGGTCCAGCGGCTCTGGTCGTCGCCCAGCTGCTGGCGGCCCACCACGGTGAAGGCCGAGCCCATGTAGCGGCCGGCCGCGCCGATCTGCAGCGGCGAGTGGTCGTCGAAGAGCTCGGCGCTCTGGCCGATGCGCTTGAGCGCCTCGCCGTCGCGCAGCAGCGTGGAGCGGCAGAAGCCGCAGACGGCGCTGGCCGACGCGGCCGAGGCAAAGTCGACCGGTGCGCCGCAGTTGGGGCAGGCGGCGCGCCAGACGCGCTGCGGTGAGGTGGCCAAGGGGGCGGGCTACCCGGGCAAGGAACCGGCGCGGATGCTCAGACCAGCTTCTTCAGCAGCTCGGCCTTCTTGGCAGAGAACTCGTCGTCGGTGAGGATGCCCTTGGCCTTGAGCTCGCCCAGCTTCTCGAGCGTGGCCATGATCTCGTCGGGCTTCAGCGCCGCAGCGGCCGGTGCGGCCGCCGCTGCCGCTGCCGCGGCTGCACCACCGCCCTGCAGTCCCTGCTGGAGGTTCTGTGCCAGCACCTGCCCCAGCGCCACGCCGGCGCCCAGGCCCATCGCGTCGCCGGCGATGCCACCGCCGCCGCCGCCCGCGCCCTCGGCGAACTTCGGGATCGCCTGCGCCGTCTGGTACTGCATGAACTTGCCCATGTCGTTGCCGACCATGCCCATGCCGATCTTCTGGTCGAGGATCTTCTGCAGTTCCTCGGGCAGCGAGACGTTCTGCACCGTGACGCTCTCGAGCGCCAGGCCCAGCGCCTCGAACGACGGCGCGGTGGCCTCGCGCAGCTGCTTGGCGAACTCGATCTGGTTGGCCGCCAGGTCGAGGAAGGCGATGCCGCTTTGCGCCACCGCGTCGCTGATGTGCTGCAGCATCAGGCCGCGCAGCTGGCCGTCCAGGTCGGCCACGGTGTAGGTGTCGCGCGTGCCCGAGATCTCGGTGTGCAGCTTCTTCGGGTCGACGATGCGGTAGGCGTAGTTGCCGAAGGCGCGCAGCCGCACGGCACCGAAATCCTTGTCGCGGATGGTCACCGGCTGCTGCGTGCCCCAGCGCTGGTCGATCTGCTGGCGCGTGCTGAAGAAGTACACGTCGCTCTTGAACGGGCTCTCGAACAGCTTGTCCCAGTTCTTCAGGTAGGTCAGCACCGGCAGCGTCTGCGTGGTGAGCTTGTACATGCCGGGGCCGAAGACGTCGGCCACCTTGCCCTCGTTGACGAAGACCGCCATCTGGCTTTCGCGCACGGTGAGCGACGCGCCGTACTGGATCTCGTTGTCGGCCATCGGGTAGCGCCAGGCCAGCACACCGTCGCCCGATTCGGTCCATTCGAGGATGTCGATGAACTGTTTCTTGATGAAGTCCATCAGGCCCATGAGGTGCTCCTTCGGTGTGGCGCCCCGACGATCCGGGGTGCGGCGAATAATACGACCATGACTCCCCAACTCGACATCGCCGTCATCGGCGCCGGGCCGGCCGGCCTGGCCCTGGCCCTGCATGCGGCGCGCCTGCTGCCGGCGGCGCACATCACGCTGTTCGACGCCCGGCCGGCGGACAAGGACGTGGCGGGCGACCCGCGCACCCTGGCCATGTCGCTGGGCAGCGTGCAACTGCTGCAGCGGCTGGACGTGTGGCCGGCCGACCTGGCCCAGCCCATCCTGCAGGTGCATGTGTCGCAGGCGCCGCCCACGCTGGATTTCGGCGGCGGTGAGCCGGCCGTGCGCATCCGCGCCATCGACGAGGCGGTGCCGATGCTGGGCGCAGTGCTCAGCTATGGCCAGCTCGTCGCACCGATGCAGGCCGCCTGGCAGGCCGCCGTGGCGCGCGAGCCGCAGCGGCTGGCCTCGCGCTTCGGCACGGCGGTGGCGGTCGTCAAGCCGCTCGACGATGGTGGCGTCGAGGTGGATGCCGGCGTGGTCGAGCGCTTCGACCTGGCGGTGGTGGCCGAGGGCGGTGTCTTCTCCGACCAGTCGCGCAAGGCCGTCACCCACGACTACAAGCAGGCGGCGTGGGTGGGCACGGTGATGCTGGAGGGTGCGGTGCCAGGCCTGGCAGTGGAGCGCTTCACGCGCAACGGCCCGCTGGCGCTGCTGCCGCTGCGCCCCGATGCCGAGGGCCGCGCCCGCGGCTCGATGGTGTGGTGCGTGGGCGCCGACGACGACCCCGTGGCCGAGCTCGACGATGCGCAGCGCCTGGCCGTGCTGGCCACGCGCCTGCCGGCCGAGGCCGGCCGCGTGGTCGCCCTGGGGCCGCTGAAGCGCTTCGCGCTCGGCCTGAACGCCGAGCGCACGCTGGTCGACGGCTGCACGGTGCGCATCGGCAACGCAGCGCAGACGCTGCACCCGGTGGCCGGTCAGGGCCTCAACCTCGGCCTGCGCGATGCGTTCTCGCTGGTGCAGGCGCTGCGACGCGTCGATGCCCCCGGCGATGCCGCGTTGCGCGCCGCCCTGCGCCGCGTCGAATGGGCACGCGCGCCCGACCGCTGGGCCATGATCGCCGCCACCGATTTCCTGGCGCGCAGCTTCACCTGGCGCTGGCCCGGCCTGCCGGCGGTGCGCGGGCTGGGCCTGGCCGCGCTGCAGTCGATGCCGGCCCTCAAGAGCGCGCTGGCCCGGCAGATGATGTACGGCCGGCGCTGACCATGAAAAAGGCGCCCCGCGGGGCGCCTTCGCCGAGGCCTGCGGCAGGCCTCGCTCGTCCGTCAGAACGGGCCGGGATCGGGGCCGATCTTGGGCAGCACCTTCGGCAGCTTGGGCAAGACCTTGGGCAGCTTGGGCAGCAGCTTCGGCACGATCTTCGGCAGGACCTTGGGGATCAGCTTGGGATCGAGCTTGGGCGGCAGCTTCGGCGGAAGCTTGGGTGGCACCTTGGGCAGCTTGGGCGGAAGCTTGGGCAGCTTGGGCGGCAACTTCGGAAGTTTCGGGGGCAGCTTCGGCAGCGTTTTCGGCAGCTTCGGCGGCAGCTTGGGAACACCTGGACCCGTTACCATGAGAGCCATCCTTTCTTGTGGACACGACATGAATGGTGAGGCGCCATCTACCTCCGTGACCTCATGCTCGAGATGAGCCCGTCACGCACGCGCAATGTAGGACCCGCCCCATGCAGTGTCAATTGATGGGCCACGCGGTTTGCGCCGTGCGGACGACGTCCTCACGGGTCGCGCTCGGCGACCCGGCCGGTCGATGACCGCCCTCGACCGGCGCCTGGCCACCGCGCGGCAGCGGGCCATCCGCAAGGGCATGCGCTTCATCGCCGAAGCCGCGGCCGACGACGCGTTGCTGGCCCACCTGGGCACCGGGCTGCTCTATTCGCTGCGCTCGATGGCCCGCACCTCGGCCGACGACGCGCTGCGCCGCACCGCCCGGCTGCTGGGCCGCCACGCCTTCGCGCTGTGGGAGCGGTCCACGCTCGAGGCGGCGGACTTCCGCCACCCCGACTGGGTGGCCGAGGCGGTGCGCGGTTATGGCGCCGGCGAAGGCCTGGGCCTGCGCCGCGAAGGCATGCGCGAGTGGTTGGTCGAGGCCGCGCGGCCCTTCGGCTCGAGGGCCTTCATCGGCTTCGACGCCGACCGAGGGCCGCCGGCCGTGGCCCGCGAGGGCGCCTACCGCACCTGGTGCATCGGCCTCACCTCGGCCTGGTGCGGCGAGCGCTACGGCGTGCCGTTGGGCGCGCGCTATGCCGACGTGCTGTGCTGGCTGCCGCGCATGCGGCCCTACGACATCGCGTGGCGGCAGTCGCGGCGCCGCTTCCACGACGTGGCCTACTCCGTCACCCATGTGGTCTACACCCTCAACGACTACGGCCACAGCACGCTCGACCCGCGCTGGCTGCCCGACGAGTACATGTTCCTGCGCGCCGCGCTGCCCGAGGCCATCGCCGACGCCGACGCCGACCTGACCGGCGAACTGCTCGACACGCTGCGGGCCTTCGGCGTGCCGCACGACGACACCCAGGTGCGCATGGGCGCGCAGTTCCTGGTCGACAGCCAGAACGCCGACGGCAGCTGGGGCACCTGGGACGCCGACAGCTTCTACACCGGCTTCCACGCCGCCTGGGCGGCCATCGACGGCCTGCGCGACTACCGCTGGACCGGCCCCCGGCTCGCCTTCCCCGAGGTGCTGCCGCAACTGCAGGCCTGGGCCCGCCGAGCGTGAGCGCGCGCCGGGCAGCCCCCACCCTGTCCATCGGACCTCCGCACGACATGAGCGACCCCGCCGCACCCCCTGGTTCCGACTGGCAGCCGCTGCACGGCCCCGACCGCCGCTACCCGGCCCGCGCCGACGCGCAGCAGCCGCCGCGCGACGAACGCGCCATCTGCGAGCGCTGCCTGGGCGGCACCTGCTGCACCACCGAGGGCCCGATCGCGCTCACAGCCTTCGACGTGCTGCGGCTGTGCGCCGCGCTCGACCTGCCGCCGGCCGAGTTCTTCCGCCTCTTCACGCAGGACCGCTTCGACGGCGCCGACGGCGAGCGCTACCGGCAATGGCTGGCCGACCCCGGCAGCAGCGTCGTCAGCTTCCTGCGCCGGCGCACGCTGGATGCGGCCAGCCCGTGCCTGTTCCTGAAGTACATCGCCGAGCCCGACGGCACGCCGCGGCGCGTGTGCAGCGTGCACCCGGCGCGCCCGCTGGCCTGCCGCGAGTACTACCACGACACCTGCCGCAAGCGCTGGACCGGCGAGATGGCGGTGCTGCAGGCCATCGGCTACGAGGCCGTGCGCGACGGTGCGGTGGACGTGGACGAGGTCGAGCGCCGGCTCGCCGGCTGCGGGCCGCGCGGCGACGACGAGCCGCTGTCCGTGGCCTGGCGGCGCGCCCAGTGGCTGGAACTGCGGCGCGCGCTGCAGCCCGAGGCCGCCAACCACGAAGGCGCGGCCGACCCGCGCCTGGCCGCGATGCAGGATGCGGTGGACGACAAGCTCAACCGCCTGCTCTCCACGCCCCGCCTGCGCTTCGAGGAGAAGTACGGCCCCGAGCCCATGGCCGAGCAGTTGCACCGTTATGACGCCGGGCTGTCGCTGGCGCTGGGCGCCGAGCGGGTCCGCCTGCTGGACATCGCCCGCCGTCCGGCCGGTGCGCTGCCGCTGCACACCGGCGACGACCTGGCGCCGCACCTGGGCCAGCGCGGCCTCGTCGCAGAGCGCGGCGCGGTGGCCGAGCCTGGCGTGGCCGCGGCATCGCCCGCCGACGAGTTGCTGCACTTTGCCCAGGCGGCACGCCGGCAGCCCGATCGCATGGAGGTGGAGCACCCCGCGGCGCTGCACCTGGCCCTGGTGGTGGCCCTGGGCCGCCACCCCGAGGCCGCCCGCCCGGCCTGGCGCAGCGCCCGGGCCTGGCATGCGGCGGCGGCGCTGGCGCTGTGCCAGCAGGCCTTGCAGGGGGTGCCGGCGAGCGACGAGGCCGGTGCCGAGGGGGCGGGCGCCGAACTCGACGCCGCCACCGGCCTGGCCGCGCTGGCCCAGGCCGGCAGCACCGAGGCGGCCGAGTGGCTGCGGCGCTGGCGAGTCACCCGCCGAGGCCGGGCTCTGCGCGACACACTGCCGTCGATGTTGGCGGCCTTGCCGGAGCCGCGCACGGCGGTGCAGGTCGTCCACCGACTGCCGCTGCTCGCGCAGTTCGCACCCGCCGCCGCGCTGCGCGACGCGCTGGCAGCGCTGTGGTCCGGCCGGCGCCTGCGCCGCATCGACACGCCGATGCTGCTGACGCTGGCCGACCACTGCCTGCGCCAGCCCGGTGTCGATCGCGTGGCACTGGCGCCCGCCTGGCCGGCCTTGCGGGCCCTGGTCGACGAAGTCCCGGCGTCGATGTGGGATGCGCGGCCGTCCGAGGTGGCCGACCTGTGGCACGACGCCTACGTGCTGCGCGCCATCGACCGCGCCGGGCTGCGGGCCGAGGCCCGGGCGCTGCGGTTCGAGCCGCGGCGGACGCCCACCTCGCCACCGCGCCAGAACGTGCGAGCACCCGCGAACAGCACCAAGCCCGCCACCGCGCACGCCGCCACGCCCGCGCCCGCCAGGAGACGCCGTTGACCCGCACGACCGCACCGATCGATCCGGCCGATGGCCCCGCCGCCGCGCCGCCGCCGATGCATCCGCTCGATGCGGCCCTGGTGCTGCAGCCCGAGGGCGACGGCAGCGTCACAGGCCACACCAGCCCGGCCTACGCGAACATGATCGGGCCCTTCGGCGGCATCACCGCGGCCACCCTGGTGCAGGCCATGCGCGGCCACCCGGCGCGGCTGGGCGAGCCGCTGGCGCTCACTGTCAACTACGCCGGGCCGGTGGCCGACGGGCCCTTCAGCGTGCAGGCCGAGCCGCTGCGCACCAACCGCTCCACCCAGCACTGGCGCGCCGAGCTGCGGCAGGACGGCCAGGTGGCCGTCAGCGCCACCGCGGTGTTCGGCGTGCGGCGCGAGACCTGGGCGTCCACCGAGATCGGCTTTCCCGCGGTGCCCGCCGCCGGGGCGGTGCCAGCGCTGCCGCCGCTGGGCCGCGTGGCCTGGACGCGGCAGTACGAGATGCGCTTCGTCTCGGGCGGCTTCCCCGACTTTTCGCAGGGCCGCGCCGATGCCGACGCCACCACCACGCTGTGGATGCGCGACGAGCCGCCACGGCCGCTCGACTTCGCGTCGCTCACCGCGTTGTGCGACGTGTTCTTCCCGCGCATCTACCTGCGCCGCCGGCAATGGACGCCGGCCGGCACGGTGTCGATGACCATCTACTTCCATGCCGACGCGCCGATGCTGGCCGCGCACGGCACGCAGCCGGTGCTGGGCGTGGCCCGCGCGCAGCGCTTCGGCAAGGGCTTCTTCGACCAGTCGGCCGAGGTCTGGGCGCACGACGGCGCGCTGCTGGCCAGCACACACCAGATCGTCTACTACAAGGAGTGAGCGGCCAAGGCACCGTGCCATGCGCTGCGGGACGGCGGCCAGGCCCAGGGTACGGTCGTGCCCGGGCGCTTTTGACACACCGTCGGCGGCCGGGCCGGGTGCGCCGGAGAATCGACGCCCATGAGCTTCGGCCCGTTCTCGCTGTCCTGGCTGCTGCCGGCCCTGCTGCTGCCCCTGCTGCCCCTGCTGCTCGGCGGCTGCGCCGGCCTGCCGCCGTCGCTGGCGTCCCCACCCAGCCTGGCGATCGCGGCCAGTACCGGCACGCCGCTCGGCGCCGTCGCCGCCCGGGCTGCCGAGCGTGTGCGCGGCCAGGGCCCGACGGGCGTGCTGAGCATGGCCCACCCGGGCCTGGCGCTCGATGCCCGCCTGAGCCTGATCCGCCAGGCAAGGGCCTCGATCGACCTGCAGGTCTACCACCTGGCCGACGACAGCGTGGGCCACGAGGTGCTGCGCGCCCTGCGCGACGCCGCGCTGCGCGGCGTGCGCGTGCGCCTGCTGATCGACGACTTCCACACCGCGGGCATGGACGGCCTGCTGCTCGGCCTGGCGGTGCATGACGGGGCGCAGGTGCGCCTGTTCAACCCCTTTGCCTGGGCGCGCGGCAGCAGCCTGGCGCGCTGGATGCAGATGGCCGGCGACTTCCGGCGCCTGAACCACCGCATGCACAACAAGCTGTTCATCGCCGATGGCACGATGGCCATCGTCGGCGGGCGCAACCTGGCCGACGGCTACTTCCAGCGCGACGCCGGCGCCAACTTCATCGACTTCGACGCGCTGGCCATCGGCGCGGTGGTGCCGGAACTGGCCGCCGTGTTCGATCGGTACTGGAACAGCGCGCAGGTGCGCGACATCGCGACGCTGGCCGCGCCCGACGAGCCGGCACCGACGCTGCGCGCGCGCTTCGAGGCGGCCACGCAAAAGCGCGCGCCGCCCTTCGTGGCGCCGGCCACCTGGCGCGGCCGGACCACGCCGCGGTTCGACGCCTTGCTGGCCGACGACTTGCCGGGCCTGATCGGGGCCGAGGCCACGGTGTTCGCCGACGCGCCGGCCAAGCTCGATCGCCCGGCGGTCACCCTGGCCGCCACGACCACGGGCTTTGCGATGCAGGGCTTTCGCGAATCGCGCCAGGAACTGATGCTGTTCTCGCCCTACTTCGTCCCCGGCGAGAGCGGCCTGGCCGGCCTGCGCGAGGCGCGCAAGTTCAACATCGCGGTGCGCGTGATCACCAACTCGCTGGGCGCCACCGACGAGCCGCAGGCCAGCCTGGCCTACGAGCGCTACCGCGTGCCGCTGTTGCAGATGGGCGTCGAGCTGTACGAGGTGAGCGCGATGCAGGCGCAGCGCGACGAGTCGACGCGCCGCGTGTTCGGCGCGTCGCGGGCGCAGCTGCACGCCAAGCTGGCCCTGATCGACCGCCGCGCGGTGCTGCTGGGCTCGATGAACCTCGACCAACGCTCGGCCACCACCAACACCGAGATGGTGCTGCTGATCCGCAGCCGCGAGCTGACCGGCGAGATCCTGGCGTGGTTCAACTCGAAGGAGCGTGCCGACGTGCGCGGCTCCTACCAGGTGCGCCTTAAGCCCGATGGCCGCAGCCTGCAGTGGGTGGCGCTGCTGGGCGAGGGCCGCACCGAGACGCTCGACGAGGACCCCGAGTTCGACCACTGGGAGCGGCTGCGCCTGTGGCTGATCTCGCTGTTCGTGCCCGAGTCGCTGCTCTGACCGGGACGGCTCAGGTGCCGCGGTCGATGCGCACCGCCAGCACCACCGAGGTGGTGGTCTTGAGCACGCCGTCGATCTCGCCGATCTCGTCGAGCAGCGCATCGAGCCGCGCGGTGGTGTCGGCGCGCAGCAGGGCGATGTAGTCGAACTCGCCGCTCACCGAGCTGAGCTGCCGCAGCTCGGGCAGCGTCTGCAGCCGCCGCACCACGTCGCGCGCGGTCTTGGGCTGCAGCGTGATGCCCACGTGCGCGCGCACCTGCGGCCGCTCGTCGTCCTGGCCCAGGCGCACGGTGTAGCCGACGATGACGCCGTCGCGCTCGAGCCGGGCCAGCCGCGCGACCACGGTGGTGCGCGCGATGCCCAGCTTGCGCGCCAGGTTGGCGGTGCTCTCTCGGGCGTTGGCCTGCAGCAGGGCGATCAGCGCGCGGTCGGTGGGGTCCTTGGCCATTTCGGCGATCCATGTTGACGAATCGTCCGAATTGTCGATGGTTTCGACGAACTTGCGCTTTCTTTCGTCATCGGGCCTGCCTAGACTTCCGTCAATCGCTTTCGTCAATCGAACACCAGGAGAATCCCATGCGCATCGCCCTGCTCGGCGCCGGACACATCGGCCAGACCATCGCCCGCCTGCTCGGCGACAGCGGTGACTACCAGGTCACCGTGATGGACAAGAACCCCGCCGCGCTGGCCCGCATCGCGGGCCGTGGCGTCACCACCCGCCAGGTCGACACCGAAGACGGCCGCGCGCTGCTGGCCGCGCTGCAGGGCCACGACACGGTCGTCAACGCGCTGCCCTACCACCTGGCCGTGGCCACCGCCACGCTGGCGCGCGAGGCCCGCTGCCATTACTTCGACCTCACCGAGGACGTGGCCGCCACCAAGGCCATCAAGGCGCTGGCCGACGGCGCCCCCACCGCCTTCATGCCGCAGTGCGGCCTGGCGCCGGGCTTCATCGGCATCGTGGCGCACCACCTGACCAAAGGCTTCGACACGCTCACCGACGTGAAGATGCGTGTCGGCGCGCTGCCGGCCTTCCCGACCAATGCGCTGAAGTACAACCTCACCTGGAGCGTCGACGGCCTGATCAACGAGTACTGCCACCCCTGCGAGGCCATCCGCGACGGCGAGCGCCTGGACGTGCTGGCGCTCGAGGGCCTGGAGCACTTCTCGCTCGACGGCACCGAGTACGAGGCCTTCAACACCTCGGGCGGCCTGGGCACGCTGTGCGAAACGCTCGAAGGGCGCGTGCGCACGCTGGACTACAAGAGCGTGCGCTACCCCGGCCACTGCGCGCTGATGAAGCTGCTGCTCGAAGACCTGCAGCTGAAGGACGACCAGGGCACGCTCAAGGACATCCTGCGCCGCAGCGTGCCCGGCACCATGCAGGACGTGGTGCTGGTGTTCGTCACCGTCAGCGGCCTGCGTGGCGGCAGCTTCATGCAGGAGGTGTTCGCGCGCAAGATCTTCGCCGACCGCACCGAGGGCGCGCCGCTGTCGGCGATCCAGATCACCACCGCCGCCGGCATCTGCGCTGCGGTGGACCTGTTCCGCGAGGGTCACCTGCCGCAGCGGGGCTTCATCCGGCAGGAGCAGGTAGAGTTGCCGGCCTTCCTGGCCAACCGCTTCGGCAGTGCGTACCAGCAGTCGCGGCAGGTCGAATCGATCGGATGACATCCAAGGTCCCGCGCATGAACACCGCCCACGAACTGCTCCTCTCGCTCGGCGTGCCCGAGTCGGCCCTGCACCACGGCACGCTGCGCGCGCGCTCGCCGATCGACGGCGCCACGCTGGCGCAGGTGCACGTGGCCAGTGCCGCCACGGTGCGCCAGGCCATCGGCGCCGCGCACGAGGCCTTCGCGGCCTGGCGCGAGGTGCCGGCGCCGCGCCGCGGCGAACTGGTGCGGCTGTTCGGCGACGAACTGCGCACCCACAAGCGCGCGCTGGCCGCGCTCGTCACGCTGGAGGCCGGCAAGGTCACCAGCGAGGGTGAGGGCGAGGTGCAGGAGATGATCGACATCTGCGACTTCGCCGTCGGCCTGTCGCGCCAGTTGCACGGTCTGACCATCGCCAGCGAGCGCCCCGGCCACCGCATGATGGAGCAGTGGCACCCGCTGGGCGTGGTGGGCGTGATCAGCGCGTTCAACTTCCCGGTGGCGGTGTGGGCCTGGAACGCCGCGCTGGCGCTGGTCTGTGGCGATTCGGTGCTGTGGAAGCCCAGCGAGAAGACGCCGCTCACCGCGCTGGCCACGCAGGCGCTGTTCGAGCGCGCGGTGGCGCGCTTCGGCGAGCAGGCCCCAGCGCACCTGTCGCAGGTGCTCATCGGCCATGCCGATGTGGGCGAGGCGCTGGTCGACGACCCGCGCGTGGCGCTGGTGTCGGCCACCGGCTCCACCCGCATGGGCCGCCTGGTGGGCCCGCGCGTGGCGGCGCGTTTCGGCCGCTGCCTGCTCGAACTGGGCGGCAACAATGCCATCGTCGTGGCGCCCACCGCCGACCTGGACATGGCCGTGCGCGGCATCCTCTTCGGCGCCTACGGCACCGCCGGGCAGCGCTGCACCACCACGCGCCGCGTCATCGCCCACGCCAGCCTCCACGATGAGCTGGCCGCGCGGCTGGAGCGCGCCCGCGCCAGCCTGAAGGTGGGCGACCCGCGCGAGCCCGGCGTGCTGGTGGGCCCGCTGGTCGACAAGCCGGCCTTCGACGCGATGCAGTGGGCGCTGGCCCAGGCGCGCGAGCAGGGCGGGCAGGTCAGCGGCGGCGAGCGCGTGCCGCACGCCGGCGCCGACGATGCCTGGTACGCCGCGCCGGCGCTGGTGCGCATGCCGGCGCAGACGGCGGTGGTGTGCCACGAAACCTTTGCGCCCATCCTGTACCTGCTGCGCTACGACAGCTTCGACGAGGCGATGGCGCTGCACAACGGCGTGCCGCAGGGCCTGTCGTCGGCGATCTTCACCAACGACCTGCGCGAAGCCGAGGCCTTCCTGTCGGCGCGCGGGTCCGACTGCGGCATCGCCAACGTCAACATCGGCACCTCGGGCGCCGAGATCGGCGGCGCCTTCGGCGGCGAGAAGGAGACCGGCGGCGGCCGCGAATCGGGCTCGGACGCCTGGCGCAACTACATGCGCCGCGCCACCAACACCATCAACTACTCGCGCGCGCTGCCGCTGGCGCAAGGGGTGCGGTTCGACGTTTGAGCGCCGTGGCGGCGCTCGGGGACGCTGAACCTGTGTGTCAGCGAATCCGGCGCGCCTCGATGTAGTAGCGCTTCTCGTGGGCCTCGCCCATCGAGAAGGTCTTGCGCGGCAGCGGGCCTTCGTGCATCACGCGGCGCAGCAGCTCGCTCTTGCCCACCGTGTCGAGGTGGAAGCCCACGCAGCCCGGCTGCCGGCCCAGCCGCGCCAGCACGTCGTCGCCGTGCACGTAGTCCACCGCGCCGATGCCGCCCTGGGCGACGAGCGCGTCGATGAAGGCCTGCACCGTGCCCACGGCCAGCGAGGACGGCGGGTCGGTGACGCGGACCACGCTGAAGCGGTCGCCGGGGCCCACCAGGCCAAAGGCCTGCGACGGGTTCGTGCCGAAGGCCTGCGACGGGTTCGTGCCGAAGGCCTGCGACGGGTTCGCGCCGACGCCCTGTGCGCCGGCGGCTTCGCCCGCCTGTCCACTGGCCTGCGCACCCAGCCCGGCCTGCATCGCCGCCGCATCGGCCACGTCCGTCACCGACAGCCGGTGGCCGAAGTGCCGGGCCAGCGCGGCCCGCACGTCGGTGGTCACGCCCAGCAGCAGGCGGTGGATCGGCGCGAAGTGCAGCGCCGGGTCGTGGATGTTCTCCACCTCGACCAGCGCCCAGCGGCTGGGATGGTCCATGCCGACCTCGGCCTTGGTGCGCTCCCAGATCGACTTGGCGGTGGCCAGCGAGTGGTTGCCGTCGCCCACGGCGAACAGCATCACCGGTGTGTCCGGCGGCACGCCGTAGCGCAGCGCCGAGACCTCGGGGCGGGCCAGCGCGTCCAGCGCCTGCGCCGCGCGTTCACCCAGCGCGTCGTCCACCGCATAGCCCGACACCTGCCCGCCGCCCAGCATCAGCTCGGTCTGGTAGAGCCGCTCGAGCCGTCCGCGCGCCGCGGCCACCGGCTCCACCACGGTGCCCTGCGGGTCGTCGATCAGCACCAGCACGTGCGGCAGTTCCAGCGGCGCGCCGGCGCGCACCGCGATGCGCGGCGCCAGCCGGGCGACGATGGTGCCCTCGGTCGGGCGGATCAGGCTGGTCGACGTGGCCGCGTAGTCGTAGTGCTCGAGGTCGAGTTCCAGCATCAGCCCGCGCCGCGTGCGGCCGTCCACGGTGCGTTCGACGAGGACGGTGCCTGGGCGTTCCACCAGCAGGCCGTCGTCGACGTACCGGCGCATCGCCGCCTGGATGCCGGTGATGCGCGCGGGCGCATCGGCTGCGTCGAGGTAGGCCTCGGGAAAGGTCAGGCGCAGCGTCGACGGCGCGTCGCCGACGATCTGCTCCACCTGCTGCCAGTACTCGGGCTCCGAGGTGTACTGGTCGCAGGCGATCACCGCCCATCGGCCGAGGTCGGTGCCGGGCCGGGGCAGGCAGATCCGGGGCAGGCGGAAGGCGGTGTGGGGGCTCATGGTCGTGCGCACGCGGGGTGGCGTGCCTGAAAAGGCCGAGGTGGCGCGATGCTACGGCAGGGCCGTCGCCCGCGGCAGTCGTTGCGGGGCGGCGGGCGGCGTCGCGCCCGGCCCATGTCGCGCCCGGCCTCCGCCCGATCTCCGCCAAATCGCGCGGGCGACCGCCCGGCATGTTCGGGTTTCCCCGTAATCCTGTTATCGTCCCGTCCCCTCACGGGTGGCTCATCGGCCGCTCGCCATCACCCCAAGGCGCCGCGGCACCACCGCCCACGCCGGCCCCATCAAGGCACGACCATGCGACAACTCTCCCCCGCCGGCCACGATCTCGTCAACGGCATTGCGCAGCGCCACGGCTTCAGCACGGACGCCACGCTCAGCATGCTCGACGCGGTGATCCGCGGCAACGGCAGCATGGCGCAGTTCAGCCACCCCGAATTCGCCGGCTCCGGCCAGTGGATGCGTGGCGGCATGACCATGGTGTCCGACATGTTCAACAACCACCTGAAGGGCCGGGTCGACGCGCTGTGCTCCGAACTGTCCGACGTGGTGGCCAGCCAGCCCGACCTGGTGCGCAGCGGCAGCTTCCAGTCGCAGAGCCAGGGCGACGGCAGCTGGGCCAACGGCCAGCAGCAGAGCAGCCACGGCGGCGGTGGCCAGGCCCAGGGCAGCGGCGGCTTCGGCGCGGCCAGCCTGTTCGTGCCGGGCACGTCGAACGACTGGTGGCCGTCGGACCTGCGCTTTCCCAACAGCACCGGCTCGCAGAACGGCGTGCGCTATGCGTACTTCGCCCAGGCCCGGCGCCTGGTGATCGACCTCGGCGGCACGGTCACGGTGTACGACACGCTGGACCACCAGATCGGCGGCTTCTCGCAGCAGCAGTCGGTGGGCGGTACGCTGGGTTTCAACAGCCAGTACGGGCTGATCGACGTGGCCAGCCTGCCGGTGATCTCGTCCAACGGCCAGCCGCCGCGGCCGCTCGCACCGACGTGGCAGGCGCCGCCGGTGGCCACGCCCATGGGCGCCCCGTCATCCGCCGGGGCGGGCGGGCAGGATGTCTTCGCCACCATCGAGCGCCTGGCCGACCTGCGCGCCAAGGGCATCCTCGGCGAGGACGAGTTCCAGGCCAAGAAGGCGGAACTGCTGAGCCGGCTGTGAGCCCGGCCCGGCGGCCGGCGGGATCTCAGAACCGCAGGCCGCTGTGGATGTAGCCGACGAAGGCCGGCGATTCCTCGATGCGTTCGACCAGGGCATTCACCTCGGCGGAGAGGTTGCGGCTGTGCCGCAGCGATTCGATCAGCTCGGCCTTGCCGACAGCGTACTTGGCGCACATGAGCGCGACGACGCAGATCTTCGTCGCCTCGAAAGCCTCGTCGTAGCGGGCGCCTTGCTCGGAGTCGAAACCGAGTTCGTGCAGTTCTCTGGCCATGGCGTCGAAGTCGTGACTGGGTTGCATGGGGTGCTCCACCGGGGGGGCGTTGGGTTGCTGGGCCTCTCCTGCCGTTTTCGACCGTGGCGCGGGTTTCTGAAGTCGAGGGTCCTGCGCCGGGTCAACCGGCCCCTGCGGCGCCAGGGGTGACCAGGTGCCGCCGCGGCGGGTCGTTTTGGGCTTCCAGCACGGGCGGGGCCGGTCGGAGGCCCCTTGGCCGTCGCCGTGTTGCGTGGGCGAACGCACAGACCGCTGGCGCGCGGCAAAGCACTGTCGGGGTCGGACGTGGACAGCCCGCTAAGCTCCGCGTCGCACAGACCATTCCTGCGGTCGGGTCGAAGACCCGATGCGCGGCCGAGCCGTCATACGCTCGGGCCGGTGGCGGAGTGCCGAACATTGCCAGCGACACACCCGCAGGAGCGCGCCATGCCCGACGCAGTACGCACCGCAGACATCCCGATCGCCCAGGTCGGCCCGCCCCGCAGCGGCACGAGGTGCCTGCGCGCCCAGGTGCTGGACACGGCGTGCACGGGCTGCCAGTTGTCCACGCTGTGTCCGCCCTGCGGCTTGGCCAGCCAACCACTGGCGGCCCGGCAGCGCGTGGAGTTCGCCCGAGTGCACGTGCCGGCCGGACGGCACCTGTATCGGCGCGGCGATCGCTTCCAGTGCCTTTATGCCGTGCGCGCGGGCGCCCTGAAGTCGACCATGACCCGAGCCCATGGCCGCGACCAGATCTGTGGATTCCACCTGCCGGGCGAGGTGTTCGCGCTGGACGGCGTGGCCAGTGGCACCCACGCCACCACGATCACCGCGCTGGAGGATTCGCAGGTGTGTGCGGTGGCCTATGGCCCGCTGATCGACACCATCTCCGGCGACCCGGCACTGGAGGGCGGGCTCAGCCGCCTGATGAGCCACGAGATCTCGCGCGGGCACCGACAGATGCTGTTGCTGGGCACGCTGAACGCGCACCAGCGGCTGGCGGTGTTCCTGATGGACCAGTCGCAGCGCAGTGGCGCGCAGGGGCACTCGGTGCACGACTTCAACCTGCGCATGACGCGCGCCGACATCGGCAGCTTCCTGGGGCTGACGCTCGAGACCGTGTGCCGCACCTTTGCCTCGCTGCAGGCGCGGGGCTTGCTGCAGGTCGACCAGCGGCGCATCCGCATCGTCGACCTGCCTGCGCTCTCGCGCTCCTGCCAGGCGCTGTAGTGGCCGCGGGCCGGGCACCGGACGGTCCGACGCCCCGCTGCGGCTACTTCTTGCAGAACGCGATCTGGTCCTGCACCGGCAGCGGTGACGAGTCGCCGGTGGTCAGCAGCAGCGACGCCGACAGGGTGACGATGTAGGCGCAGTCGGGCAGCGCGGCGAATGTCCAGCCACCGGCCGGTGGGGCCACCCCGTTGACGGCCTGCCCGAAGTGGTCGCCCGGTGTCCCGATCGGCGGGATGCCGAAGCCATAGGGGCCACCGGGCCCGTTCATGCTCACCGACACGCTGCCCAGGTTGGGGTGGGCGGCGGTGAACAGCACGTCCAGCGCGGCGTTGAGCCCGGCGCAGCCGCCGGCGCGCAACTGCAGCGAATCGAGCGAGCACGCGCACAACTGCCCCGACACGTCCACCGGCGCCCACGAGCCGCCCTTGTGCACGTTCTGGTACACCGTGTTCTCGATCGCCACGTGGGCGCAGACCCCGGCATCGGCCTCGGTGGCGGGCAGGCCCACCGCGCGCACCCGCATGCGCAGCGCGATGTGGCGGTTCTGCGCCAGCGGCGCGCCATGGGCGGTGCTGCTCTCGCCAGCGATGACGCTGGCCATGTTCAGCGCCGGCTGCGCCACCAGTTGCGGGGTGATTACCCGCAACATGTCGCCGTTGGGCACGAAGAAGCCGTCCGGCCCGAAGACGTTGGCGGCCTGCGGCACGCGGATCCAGCCGGCGACGATGGCCGCGTGGTTGGGGCCTGCGGCGGGGTTGGCGGGGTCGGCCCACATCAGTGAGGTCTTCACCGGGTTGGGGTCGCCCGGGAAGGCCGGGGCGAAGCGCTCGACGCGGCCGATCACGGTGGCCGAGAACTGCGTCGTGGACACCGGCGTCCACGGCCCCACCGGGTTGCCCGAGCCATCGGTGGTGCGGAACTCGAAGCGGTACTCCAGAGGCTGGCCGCCCAGGGTCTTGGGCAGCACGCCGTTCAGGCGCACGGTGGAATAGAACGCGCGGCCGTCGCCGACCGTGAGGCCCGAGCCCGGCACGGCCGAGTCGATCTGCGTGGCGTAGGCGTAGCCGCCCAGCGCATCGAACACCGGCAGCGGCTCGGTGACCGGCGGCGTCTCCTTCAGGCACAGCGCCACGCAGAAGCACGGGCCGGCGTTCTCGCGGTCGGCGGCGCGGCCGCGCGAGGGCGGCTCGGCCAGCAGCACGGTGCCGCTCAGCGTCTCGACCTTGAAGTACAGGTCGGGGCCGCCGGTCCATTCGAGGTTGATGGTCGGCGAGAAGATCGTCCGCTTGAAGTCGCTGGCCAGGTAGTCGATGCGGAAGTGGCCGTCGGCGGCGGTGATGGCGTCGCCCAGCGCGTCGTCCTGCAGCCAGTCGACGTCGAAGGCGCGCACGCGCACGCCGCCGATCGGCGCCTGCGTCTCGCAGTGCCGCACCCGGCCGCACACCACCCAGGCGCCGAAGCGGCCGCGCACGCCGCACCAGGTGCGGTACGGGATGGTCTGGTCCCAGGCTGCGACGCGGTCCTGCCCCACCTCGCGCCATTGGGGCTGCACCACCGTCAGCGCAAACTGCATCGGCGGCGGCAGGCCCTCGGCGCTCTTGCGGCGCGGCACCGTGGTGCAGTACAGGTCCAGCTCGAAGGCCTGGCCGGCGTAGCCCTTGGCCTTCGAGAAGTCCAGCGTGAAGCGGCCCGAGGCGTCGATGGTGGCCTCGGCCAGCAGGCGCGGCGCCTTGGCCTCGCGCTCGGCGTCGGCCACGGCCTCGAAGGTGTCCTTGGTGCGCGCCACGGCCAGGGCCGCGGCGTCGCGGCCGGGGGCCAGTGCGTAGGCCCGGACGACGAGGCCGTCGAGCGCTTCGATGCAGTCGGTGCAGAGCGCGCCATGCAGCGTGCCCTTGACGAGGTAGGTCATGAGGTGACTCCTGGTGGATGAAGGTGGGCGCCGCCGCCCGATTGCGGCGAACGCCTGGCCGAGGGCCGAAATCTGGACCCGTGCCCCTGCGGCGGCCATCCCTAAACTGGCCGCTGCGGCCCGCCACGGCGGTGGTTCATCCGTCAACCGACGGATGGGATGCACCGCAGCGCCCATTGACGCACCGTCACGACACCGTCACACGGCCGGGCTAAGCTCGCGCGGATGTCTTCCAACGTGGTGTCACTCGGCCTCGTCGCGGGCCAGTCGGCCGACCGTGCGGCGCTGCCCGACGAGCGGCCGCCGCTGTCGTCCGACGCCGAGGCGCTGGCGGGCCAGGGGCTGCCGTCACCGGCCGGCTGGCAGCCGCTGAACCGCGAACGCTCGATCCTCGATTTCAACCACCGCGTGCTGGCCCAGGCCCGCCGCGCCGACGTGCCGCTGCTCGAGCGTCTGCGCTACATCACCATCGTCTCGTCGAACATGGACGAGTACTTCGAGGTGCGCGTCGCCGAGTACCTGGACGCCCTGCGCGCCGGCCTGCCGGGTGCCGCCTCGGGCGACTTCCAGGCCATCGCCGCCGGTGCGCGCGCCATCATCGACGAGCAGTACCGGCTCTTCAACGACGAGGTGATGCCGGCGCTGGCCGCCCAGGGCATCCACATCCTCAACCACGCCGACCGCGACGCCGCACAGCGCCGTTGGGTGGCGCGCTGTTTCGAGCAGCAGGTGCGGCCGCTGCTGATGCCGGTGGCGCTCGACCCGTCTCATCCCTTTCCCCAGGTGGCCAACAAGAGCCTCAACTTCATCGTGCGGCTGGGGCCCGCGCCGGGGGCGGGCGGCGAGCGGGCGGTGGCCATCGTCAAGGTGCCGCGGGTGCTGCCGCGCGTGATGCGCCTGCCCGATGCGCTGATGGGCCGCGGCGAACAGGGCTTCGTGCTGCTGACCAGCGTGATCCGCGCGCACTTGGCCGAACTGTTCCCCGACCGCGAGGTCGAGGCCTTCTCGCAGTTCCGCGTCACCCGCGATTCGGACCTCGAGGTCGACGAGGACGACGTCACCAACCTGCGCCAGGCGCTGCGCTCGGGCCTGACCACGCGCCACTTCGGCCAGGCCCTGCGGCTGGAGGTGGTGAAGACGTGCCCGCCCGAGTTGTCCGACCTGCTGCTGCAGCAGTTCGACCTGCCGCTGGCGGCGCTGTACCCGGTGAACGGCCCGGTCAACCTGGTGCGCATGAACCAGCTGATCGACCTGGCCGACGCGCCGCAGTTGCGCTTCGTGCCGCACGAGCCGGCCTGGACGCCGGCGCTGCCGCCGCAGGGCTCGATCTTCGAGGCGCTGCAGTCGCACGACGTGGTGCTGCACCACCCGTTCGAGAGCTTCGAGCCGGTGGTGCAGTTCCTGCGGGAGGCCGTGGCCGACCCCGAGGTGCTGGCCATCAAGCAGACCATCTACCGCACCGGCAGCCAGAGCGTGCTGATGGACCTGCTGCTCGAGGCCGTGCGCCGCGGCAAGGAAGTGATGGTGGTGCTGGAGCTGAAGGCGCGCTTCGACGAGGAGGCCAACATCAACTGGGCCGAACGCCTGGAGGCCGTCGGCGCGCAGGTGGTGTACGGCATCGTCGGCCTGAAGACGCACGCCAAGCTGCTGCTGGTGACGCGGCGCGAGCCGGACGGCCGGCGCGGCCGCCGGGGTGCCGGCGACGTGGTGTTGCGGCGCTACGCGCACCTGTCCACCGGCAACTACAACCCACGCACTGCGCGGCTGTACACCGACGTCGGCATGCTCACCGCCGACCCCGATCTCACCGCCGACGCCGACGCGATGTTCTTCGGCCTGGCCGGCGGTACGCCGCCGCGGGGGCTGCGCGTGCTGCTGGCCGCGCCGCTGCACCTGCACGCCCGTTTCGTCGCGCTGCTGGGCCAGGTGGCCGAGGCCGCCCGCGCCGGGCGCAGCGCGCGCGTGGTGGTCAAGGTCAATGCGCTCACCGACCCCGGCTTGATGGACGCGCTGGTGCAGGCCGCCAGGGCCGGTGCCCGCATCGACCTCGTCGTGCGCGGCGCCTGCATGCTGCCGCCGGGGCTGCCCGGGGTGGGTGACCGCATCCGGGTGCGCTCGGTCGTCGGCCGCTTCCTCGAGCACACACGGGTGCTGTACTTCCGCTGGGGCGATGGTGCGGCCGACGAGGCGCTGTACCTCAGCAGTGCCGACTGGATGGCGCGAAACATGGCCCGGCGCGTGGAACTGGCCTGGCCGGTGCGCGACGCCACGCTGCGCCAGCGCGTGATCGACGAATGCCTGGTGCCCTACCTGCACGATGGGCGCGACGCCTGGACGCTGGGCGCCGACGGTGGGTACACCGCCGCCGACGGCAGCGGTCCGTCGGCCCAGCAGGCCCTGATGCGCCGGCATGCCGCCGGCCGCCGTGACGGCGACTGAAGGCCTGCGCAGCGCCGTGTCCTCTCACCGCCCGACATCGCCGCCCCCCCGGGCTGCCGACTGAACACCTCCGCGATGGCCATGGACCTGATCCTCTGGCGACATGCCGATGCGCGCGACGCGCGACCCGACGAGGCCGATGCCGACCGGCCGCTCACCAGCAAGGGCGAGCGGCAGGCCAGGCGCATGGCGCAGTGGCTCAACCACCACCTGCCCGACACCACGCGGGTGCTGGTCAGCCCCACGCTGCGCACGCGCCAGACGGCCGACGCGCTGGAGCGAAAGTTCAAGCTGGTGCCGGGCCTGGCGCCCGACCAGACCGTCGACGCGCTGCTGTCCGCCGCCCGCTGGCCCGACGCCCGCGAGCCGGTGCTGGTGGTGGGCCACCAGTTCACGCTGGGCCTGACGGCCGCCTACCTGATGGCCGGCGCCACGCAACCCTGGGTGGTGCGCAAGGGCGCCATCTGGTGGCTGCGCCGCCGCGAACGCGAGTCCGGCGACGAGGTGGTGCTGCACACGGTGCTGTCGGCCGACCAGGCGTGAGCGGCTGAGGTTCCCGAGCGCCGCGCCCTGGGTCGGTCAACCCACCCGGCGCCACAATCGCCGCATGGACGATCTGCTCGACCCGCTGCTCGATGCCCGCTTCAAGGGCTTCCCCGCCACGCACGCGTCGCTGCGCCGCTCGCAGGTGGGGGCACAGGGCTGGCATGTGCTGGCCGGCGACCTGCCGCTGCCGCTGGCCGTGGTCCGGCGCTCGGCGCTGCAGCACAACCTGGGCTGGATGCAGCGCTTCGTGGCCGACCACGGCATCGCGCTGGCGCCGCATGGCAAGACGACGATGTCGCCGCAGCTCTTCCAGGCCCAGCTCGAACATGGCGCCTGGGGCATCACCTTCGCCACCGTGGGCCAGATGGCCATCGGCGTGGCCGCGGGCGTGCGCCGTTGCCTGATCGCCAACCAGGTGCTCACCGCGCTCGACCTGGGCACGATCGCGGCGCTGTGCGACCGGCATGCCGACCTGCGCGTGCTCTTCCTGCTGGACTCGGCGGCGCAACTGGCGCTGGTCGAGGGCACCCGGCCGGCGCGGCCCTTCGAGGTGCTGATCGAGGTGGGCGTGCCCGGTGGCCGCACCGGCTGCCGCGGCCACGACGAGGCGCTGGCGCTGGCCCGCCTGGCGCACGCCAGCGCGGCGGTGCGCCTGTGCGGCATCGAGTGCTACGAGGGCCTGGCGGCGAAGGGCGACACGGCGGCCGACAGCGCCTATGCCGCCGCGCTGATGCAGCGCGTGCAGGCGCTGGCCTCGGTCTGCGACGGCGAAGGCCTGTTCGACAGCGACGAGTGCATCGTCTCGGCCGGCGGCTCGGGCCTGTTCGACCTGGTGGCGCCGGCGCTGCGGCCGACCTTGTCGCGCCCGGTGCAGGGGCTGCTGCGCTCGGGCTGCTACGTCACGCACGACCAGGGCCACTACCGGCGGCTGGTGTCGCTGGTGAACCAGCGCATCGGTTGCGGTGACGGCCTGCAGGCAGCGATGGAGGTGTGGGCCACGGTGCAGTCGATGCCCGAGCCCGGCCTGGCGCTGCTGACGGCCGGCCGGCGAGACATCTCCTTCGACATGGGCCTGCCGATGCCGGTGGCCTGGTGCCCGCGCGGCCAGCGCGTGCCGCAGCCGGCGCCAGCGGGCTGGTCGATCAGTGGCCTGAACGACCAGCATGCGCACCTGCGGCTGGGCGACGCCGCGGGCGCGCTGGCGGTGGGCGACCGCGTCGCGCTGGGCCTGTCGCACCCCTGCACCACCTTCGACAAGTGGCGCTGGATGCCGATCGTCGACGACGACTACCGCGTCGTCGACGCGCTGGTCACCTGGTTCTGACGCGCCGCGCGGCTGGCGCCGTTTGCCGTCGGCCCGCGCACTGCCACCGCCGATGGGCACCCGTCCGAGCAAGACACGATGCAGGCCCTGAACCGCCTGGTGGCGGCCGAGGTCGTCTCCAACTTCGGCTCGATGCTCAGCCGGCTGGCCATCCCGTGGCTGGCTGCGATCACGCTGCAGGCCACGCCCTGGCAGATGGGCTGGCTGGTGGCCGCCGACGTGGCGGCGGGTGCGCTGGGTTCGCTGTGGCTGGGCGCCTGGGTGGACCGCCACCCGCCGCGCGCGGTGATGCTGGCGGCCGACGCGGCGCGCGCCGCGCTGCTGGCTGCGTTGGCCGTGGCGGCGGCGCTGCAGTGGCTGTCGATGCCGCTGCTGGTGCTGGCCGCGGCCGTGGGCGGCCTGCTGTCGCTGGCCTTCGAACTGGCCCGCTCGGCCTGGATGGCGCGCGGCCTGGCCGCCGACACGCTGGTGTCGTGCAATGCCCGGCTGTCGATGGGCGGCAGCCTGTCGGAGACGGCCGCCTTCGCACTGGGCGGCTGGCTGTTCCAGGGCCTGGGGGCGGTGGTGGCGCTGGGCGTGGATGCGCTCAGCTACCTGGGTTCGGCGCTGTTCGTGCGCGGCCTGGCGGACGCGCCGGCGGCACCCGGCGCGCCGGCCGGGCCGACCGCTCGGCGCAGCCTGCGCGCCGAGGCGCACCAGGGCCTGGCGGCGGTGTCCGCCTCGCCGCTGCTGCGCCGCATGGCCGCGATCGAATCGCTGCTGTCGCTGGCGATGGGGCTGACCGGCGCCACCTACATGGTCTACCTGGTGCGCGACCTTGGCTTCGGGCCCGGCGCCATCGGCAGCATCGCCGCCACCGGCGCGCTGGGGGCGGTGATCGGCGGCGCGCTGGCCGTCCGGCTGGGCCGCCGCTGGGGCCCGTGGCGCACGATGGCGCTGGGACTGGCCGCCACTGCGGCCGGCGCTGCCTGCATCCCGTTGGCGGCGTCGGCCACGCTGGTGGGGGCGGCCTGGCTGGTGGCCCACCAGGTGGTCGGCGACGCCGGGGCCACCCTGCACCAGGTGCACGAGCGCACGCTGCGGCAGACGGGCGTGGCGCCCGACCTGCTGGCGCGGGTCGACGGCACGCTGCGCATGCTGGGCCAGGGCCTGCAACTGGTGGGCGCATTGGGCGGCGGCGCCCTGGCCGGGGCCATCGGCCCGCGCGCCGCGCTGGTGCTGGCGGCGCTGCTGGTGGCCGCGGCGGTGCCGGTGGCCCTGGCCACGGCGCGGCGCTCGGCCCGGTAGCCTGCACCGAAACCGCCGCCGGCGCGTCCCCTGCCGGGTGGACGCCGCGCCGGTGGCTCCGCGCCTTCGGCGTTAGCCGTCGGTCTAGAATCCCCTACACGCTCGGCCACGAACCGGGCACGTCGCGGGCGCGCCCGCTGCACCAACCACGATCCAGGAACGCCACATGGGGGATTTCGCCAGCAGCACACGGCAGGGCCTGTCGTCGAGGCCGATCGCCCTCGACCTGCTGCCCACGCCACGCCGGCTGCCCGTGCAGTTCACCGGCTCGGGCAGCGAGTACTTCCGAATCTGGATCGTCAACCTGCTGCTCACGCTGGTCACGCTGAGCCTGTACCACCCCTTCGCCAAGGCGCGCAAGCTGCGCTACTTCCATGCCAACACGCTGGTCGGCGACGAGGCGCTGGGCTTCCACGGCAACCCCTGGGCCATGCTGCGCGGCTACCTGCTCGTGATCGCGTTTTTCGGGTGTTATGCGCTGGCCGGCCAGGTCTCGCCCGGCGCGGCGATGCTGGCCGCCGGTGCGTTTGCGGTGCTGTGGCCGGCGCTGTGGCTGGCGTCGATGCGCTTCCGGCTGGCCAACACCAGCTGGCGCGGGCTGCGGCTGCGCTTCACCGGCGACCTGGGCGGCACCTACGGCGCCTACCTGCCGGCACTGCCGCTGGGCATTGCGCTGGCGGCGTCGGCCGCTTCCGGCGACGGGCAGTCGCCGCTGGCCATCGGTGGGGCGATGGTGCTGGGCGTGGCCGTGCTGGCCTCGTTGCTGCTGACGCCGATGGCACTGGCCTCGATCAAGCGCTACCAGCACCACCACTTTGCCTACGCCGGCGAGACCACTCGCCTGACCGTGCCCACGCGGGCCTTTTACGGCCTGTTCATGCGCACCGGCCTGGTCAGCCTGGCGGCGGGCCTGCTGTTGGCCGGCGCCGCGGGCGTGGTCGCCGCGCTGGGGCTGGCCGTCGGCGGGCGGCTCAGCGGCGCCGCCGCCATCGGTGCGGCCGTGCTGGGCCTGCTGGGCTACCTGGTGCTGTTCGCGCTGACGCAGCCCTACTTCAGCGCCCGGCTGCAGAACCTGCTGTGGAACGGCACGGCCTCGTTCCACCTGCGCTTCGAATGCACGCTGCGCTACCGCGACCTGGCCTGGCTGTCGCTGCGCAACATGCTGCTGATGGTGTGCACGTTGGGCCTGTACCGGCCCTTCGCCGCGGTGAACACCGCCCGCCTGCGGCTCGAGGCCGTGCACCTGCTGGCCTATTGCGATCTCGACGGGCTCACCCAGGCCCCGGGACGGGCTGCGGCCGAGGCCACCGGTGAGGCCGCGGCCGACGTGCTGGGCGTCGACATCGGGCTCTGACCGCCCGCCGTTGCCCCGTCGTGGCCACCGCCCCACGAACCGCCTTCGCACCCGCCGCGCGCCATGGATTGCCCCGCCGACTACTTCGATGGCCACCAGGCCGTCGCCCGCCCGGTGCGCCTGCGCGTGGTGCAGGGCCTGCTGTCCATCGAGGGCCCGGGGGTGGCCCTGCAGGTGCCGGTGCAGCAGGTGGCCTGGCCCGAGGTGCAGCGCCATGGCGTGCGCCTGGCCTACCTGCCGGGCCAGGGCATGCTGAGCTGCCGCGACACCGCCACCTGGGACCGCTGGGCCCGACAGAGCGGCCTGAGCCAGCCGATGGCCGCCGTGTGGGCGCACAGCTGGCGTCGCGCGCTGCTGGCCCTGCTGGCCACCGTCGCGCTGCTGGGCGCGGCCTACCGCTGGGGCACGCCGTGGGCCGCCGAGACGCTGCTGGCGCTGTGCCCGCCCACGCTCGACGAGCAGGTGGGTGCCGTGGTGCTGGAAGGCCTGGAGCGCGAACTGCTGCGCCCCAGCCGCCTGCCCTCGGCCACGCAGGCGGCGCTGCGCCAGCGCTTCGACCAGGCCGTGCGGCGGGCCCATCCCGGCGGCGGCCTGCCGTCGTGGACGCTGCATTTTCGTGACAGCGTGGACGCCCTGGGCGCCAATGCCTTCGCGCTGCCGGGTGGCCACATCGTCGTCACCGACGCGATGGTGCGCCTGCTGGCCGACCGCCCCGACGCGCTGATCGGCGTGATGGGCCACGAACTGGGCCATGTGCGACACCGCCACGGCATGCGCGGCGTGGTGCAGGCCGGCGTGCTGGCGGCGCTGTCGTCGGTGGTGCTGGGCGACTTCTCCGCGGTGCTCACGGCCGCCCCGGCCATGCTGGGGCAGTTGGCCTACTCGCGCGAGTTCGAGCTGCAGGCCGACGACGAGGCCGCGGCACTGATGCGCGCCAACGGGCTCGACCCGGCGGCCCTGGCCGTGCTGTTCGAGCGCCTGCGGGCCGCGCAGGGCCCGGGCACCGCGGCACTGCCCATCGCGCTGTCCACGCACCCGCCCGACGACGAGCGCGTGCGGCGGCTGCGCCGGTCCGACTGAACCGCTGCGCAGGGGGTGGCGCCCCTAGAATCGCAGGCTTTCCCCGAACGGGGCGGGCGGCCCGACGGCAGGCCCGTCGATGCGCCATGAACCTGTCCACCCTGCACACCCTCTCGCCGCTCGACGGCCGCTACGCGCAGCGCATGGCCGCGCTGCGCCCGCTGATGTCGGAGTTCGGCCTGATGCACCGGCGCGTGCAGGTCGAGGTGGAGTGGTTCATCGCGCTGGGCGATGCCGGCTTCGCCGAGTTCAAGCCGCTGTCCGAGGCTTCGCGCGGCTTCCTGCGTTCGCTGGTGCTGCGCTTCGGCGAGGCCGATGCCCGCGCCATCAAGGACATCGAGCGCACCACCAACCACGACGTCAAGGCGGTTGAGTACTGGCTCAAGCAGCGCTTCGCCGGCCATGCCGAGCTGCTGGCGGCGGGCGAGTTCGTGCACTTCGCGTGCACCAGCGAGGACATCAACAACACCAGCCACGCGCTGATGCTGCAGGCCGCGCGCGAGCAGGTGCTGCTGCCCGCCATCGACCGCGTCATCGACCGCCTGCGCGGCCTGGCCCACCACCTGGCCGACCTGCCCATGCTCAGCCGCACGCATGGCCAGACCGCCAGCCCCACCACCGTGGGCAAGGAGATCGCCAACGTGGTGGCGCGCCTGGTCACCGCCCGCGAGCGCATCGCCGGCGTGCGCCTGCTGGCCAAGATGAACGGCGCCGTGGGCAACTACAACGCCCACCTGGCCGCCTACCCCGACTACGACTGGGAGGCCTTCGGTCGCCAGGTGGTCGAAGAGCGCCTGGGCCTGTCGTTCAACCCGTACACCATCCAGATCGAGCCGCACGACTGCATGGCCGAGCTGTTCGACGCCATCACGCGTTGCGACACCATCCTGATCGACTGGTCGCGCGACCTGTGGGGCTACATCTCGCTGGGCTACTTCAAGCAGCGCCTGAAGGAAGGCGAGGTCGGCAGCTCGACCATGCCGCACAAGGTCAACCCGATCGATTTCGAGAACGCCGAGGGCAACTTCGGCCTGGCCAATGCGCTGCTCACCCACCTGAGCCAGAAGCTGCCGGTGAGCCGCTGGCAGCGCGACCTGACCGACAGCACCGTGCTGCGCAACATGGGCGTGGCGCTGGGCTATTCGCTGCTGGGCCTGGATTCGCTGGCGCGCGGGCTGGACAAGCTCGAGGTGCACCGCGAGGCGCTGGCCGCCGACCTGGACGGCGCCTGGGAGGTGATGGCCGAGGCGGTGCAGACGGTGATGCGCCGCCACGGCCTGCCCGAGCCCTACGAGCAGCTGAAGGCCTTCACCCGCGGCCAGCCGATGACGCGCGAGCTGATGCAGGGCTTCGTCGAGAAACTGGCGCTGCCGGCCGACGACAAGGCCCGGCTGCTGGCCATGACGCCCGGCAGCTACACAGGCCTGGCCTCGGCGCTGGCCAAGCGCATCTGACACCCGCCGGCAGGGCGCTCAGCCCGCGCGCCGTGGCGCCCTACCCACGCGCCGGGGCGCTCAACCGATTCGCCGCCCCTGGCCGCCGACGAACACCCGCAGCTCGCCCTTGTCGAAGGCCTGCCACGGCTCGTCGCAGGTGAGCGGTTGTGTGGCGACGATGGCCGCGCGGTCGGTGGGCGCGGTGAGCGAGCCGAAATCCACGCTCAGGTCCTCGTCGGCCAGCCGCGCGGCGCCGAAGGGGTGGCGCCGTTCCAGCCAGAACAGTGAGGTGGTGGCGTGCGCCCACAGCGCCTGTCCGTTGGACAGCAGCATGTTGAAGGTGCCGTGCGACGCGGGCAGCGGCAGCAGTTCGGCCAGCGTGCGGCTCAGCTCGTCGATCGACGGCACCGACGCGTGGGCCTTGGCCAGCTCCTGCATCAGCCAGCAGAAGGCGCGCTCGCTGTCGGTGTCGCCCACGGGGCGGAAGCTGCCGTGCAGGCGCGGCTCGAAGCCCTTCAGGTCGCCGTTGTGGGCGAACACCCAGTAGCGGCCCCACAGCTCGCGCACGAAGGGGTGCGTGTTCTGCAGCGCCACCCGGCCCTGCGTGGCCTTGCGGATGTGGGCGATGACGTTGCCGCTGTGGATCGGGAAGCGCTTGACCAGCTCGGCCACCGGCGACTGCCGCGCGCTCTGGTGGTCGACGAACAGGCGCAGGCCCGGGTCTTCGAAGAAGGCGATGCCGAAGCCGTCCTTGTGCTCGTCGGCGCGCGTGGCCAGGCCCGTGAACGAGAACATCACGTCGGTGGGCGTGTTGGCGTTCATCCCGAGCAGTTGGCACATGGTTGGGTCTCAGTCCGGCGCCGGGCCGCCCCAAGCCGGACTGGGCCCCCTCGGGGGGCAGCGCCGGAGCGAAGCGACAAGCGTGGGGGTCAGTATCGCTTCAGCGCACCGGCAGCAGCAGCTTCGTGAGGCCACGCAGCGAGACCAGGTGGCCGGGGTTGTTGGTCTCTTCCAGCACGCCGGCCATGCGGCGCAGGATGCGCGGGTCGCGCCGGGCGCGCCAGATCACCAGATCGGCCAGCCAGGGGTGGTCGTTGATCTGGTTGGCGCGCTCGTAGAGATCGAAGCGCGGCTTCAGCACCTGCAGCGCGGCGTGGTAGCGCGCGGCCACCTCGGCGTCGCTGCCACCGGCCAGCAGGGCCTCGGCGGCCAGCAGGCCGGTCTCCAGCGCCTTGCCGATGCCTTCGCCGGTGAAGGCGTAGGTGCTGCCCACGGCCTCGCCGGTGGCCAGCATCCCCGGGCGCGACGAGCGTGCGCCTTCGAGCGAGCAGCGCAGCGGTGCGCCCTTGAGTTCGCCCACCCACTCGCCATGGGCCAGCAGTTCACGCGCGGGCGCGTGCAGGTCGCCGAAGGTGGCGAACATCTCGCGCAGGTTCACGTCGGCCATCGTGCGGCGGCCGTCGGCGCCGGCGCGGGCATGGCTGTGCGCCAGGCCGACGCCGATGTTGAACACGCCGCCCGGCGCCGGGAAGATCCAGCCATAGCCCTTGCGCAGGCGCTTGTGCCACAGCACCTCGAGCGCGCGCACGCGGCCCACCAGGCCGGGGTGCCGCACGTAACCGCGCAGCGCCACGCCGCTGGGCGTGTGGCGCTGGCACAGGCCGGCGGCCAGCATGGCGCGCGGTACGGCGCCGGTGGCCAGGACGGTCCAGCGCGCGCGCAGCGGCCGGGTGACGTCCGGGCCGCGCAGCAGGGCGCCGACGACGCGGCCGTCCTCCTCCAGCGGCGACTCGAAGCGCCAGGGCGCGAAGAAGCGTGCGCCGGCGCGCTCGGCGCCGCACTTCAGCAGGTCGTCCAGCTCGCGGCGGGGCAGCACCGCCAGGCGACCCGGCACGTCGACGCGGCCGCCGCGCGGGCCGATGCAGGCCACGTGCTGGGCCGGCTGCGCCCGGGCCATCACGGCGTCGAACAGGCCCAGCCGCTGCAAGGCGTGCAGCGCATCGGGGATGAGGCCATCGCCGCAGACCTTGTCGCGCGGGAAGGGGTGCTGGTCCACCAGCACCACCGACCGGCCCTGGCGCGCCAGCCAGTGCGCGCAGGCGCTGCCGGCCGGGCCGGCACCGACGACGAGCACCTCGCAGGCGTCGGGCAGGGTGTCGGTCATCGTCGGTCGCGAGGGGGGCGGCGCAGGCACGGTCGGCGATTGTAGGGAGGCATGCCGTGAGGCGGTCTGGCGCTTGATGGGCATCAACGCGCATGCCACCTCGTGGTGCCACCATGGGCTTCAGGAGACCCACCATGAGCAAGCACCTCACCCCCGCCGAGCGCAGCCAGCTCGAAGCCCGCTTGCGCGAACGTCTGCAATCGCTGCGCGCGCGCATGTCCACCCAGCTGGACGGCCTGAGCCGCGCCGAGCACGCCCGCGAAGTGCTGCTGCAGGACGGTGACGATGGCCCGCAGCGCGACGCCGACCGCGAGGTCGATTTCGCGATGACCGACCGCGAAGGCGCGGAGTTTGCCGCCACCGAGCAGGCCCTGGCGCGCCTGGCCGCCGGCACCTACGGCGAATGCGCCGACTGCGGCGCCGACGTGCCCTACGCCCGCCTGGCGTTGGAGCCCCAGGCCCTGCGCTGCGTGGCCTGCGAGTCGGTGCGCGAGCGCACGGCGCCGCGCACGGCCAGCCTGTAGCCTGACACAGCGGATCGCGGCACAGCCCTTCGATCCATTCCCGGCGCCCGCGGCGCCGTCAACGAGAGACTCCACATGACGATGTTCCACGCTGTGGTCCAGATCGACCACCACACCGCCCAGCTGCTGCAGTTCGACGCCGAGCACGTGGAGGCGCAGAAGGTCAAGTCCAGCAGCCGCCACACCCGCCAGCACGGCAGCGACGTGCGCACCGAGCACGAGTTCTTCGCGCTGGTGTGCGACGCGATGACCGGCATCCCCGAGGTGCTGGTCACCGGCTCGCGCACCGCGCAGGCCGACTTCAGGCACTACGTCGAAAGGCACCGCGCCGCGCTGGTGCCGCACATCGTCGGCTACGAGACGGTGGACCACCCCACCGAGGCCCAGCTCGTGGCGATGGCGCGCAAGTACTTCCTCAAGCACGACCGCATGGCGGGCACGCCGACGCCGAGCTGAGCACCGGCGACCGCACCGACCGGCCATGACAAACGGCGCCCGCGGGCGCCGTTTTCTCGTTGGGGCGGACGCTAGCCTCAGCCCGCCTTCACCCTCAGGCGCGACGCGTGCAGCAGCGGCTCGGTGTAGCCGCTGGGCTGCGCCTTGCCCTTGAACACCAGGTCGAGCGCGGCCTGGAAGGCGGCGCCGTCGTGGTGCTTGGCCATCGGCTTGTACAGCGGATCGCCGGCGTTCTGCTGGTCCACCACCTTGGCCATGCGCTTGAAGGTGGCCTTCACCTGCGCCTTGGTCACCACGCCGTGGTGCAGCCAGTTGCAGATGTGCTGGCTGCTGATGCGCAGCGTGGCGCGGTCTTCCATCAGGCCCACGTTGTGGATGTCGGGCACCTTGGAGCAGCCCACGCCCTGGTCGACCCAGCGCACCACGTAGCCCAGGATGCCCTGGACGTTGTTGTCCAGTTCCTGCTGCTTCTCCTCGTCCTTCCACTTGGCCTTCTTGACCACCGGTATGGTGAGCAGGCCTTCGAGGATGGCGTCGGCCTCGGCGGCAGCGTCCACCTTCTCGAGTTCCTTCTGCACCTTGAACACGTCCACCTGGTGGTAGTGCAGCGCGTGCAGCGTGGCGGCGGTGGGGCTGGGCACCCAGGCGGTGTTGGCGCCGGCCTTGGGGTGGGCGATCTTCTGCTGCAGCATCGCGGCCATCAGGTCGGGCATGGCCCACATGCCCTTGCCGATCTGGGCCTTGCCACGCAGGCCGCTGGACAGGCCCACCAGCACGTTGTTGCGTTCGTAGGCCTGGATCCAGGCGCTCTGCTTCATGTCGCCCTTGCGCATCATCGGGCCGGCCAGCATGGCGGTGTGCATCTCGTCGCCGGTGCGGTCGAGGAAGCCGGTGTTGATGAAGGCCACGCGGCTGGTGGCCGCGGCGATGCAGGCCTTGAGGTTGACGCTGGTGCGGCGCTCCTCGTCCATGATGCCGAGCTTGACGGTGCTGTCGGGCAGGCCCAGCATCTGTTCGACGCGGCCGAACAGCTCGCCGGCGAAGGCCACTTCGGCCGGGCCGTGCATCTTGGGCTTGACGATGTAGACCGAGCCATGCCGCGTGTTGCGGATGCCGCCCTGGCCCCCGCCCTGCAGGTCGTGCAGCGCGATGGTGGTGGTGACGACCGCGTCGAGGAGGCCCTCGGGGATCTCCTGGCCGCCGCCCCACAGCACCGCCGAATTGGTCATCAGGTGGCCCACATTGCGCACGAACAGCAGCGAGCGGCCGTGCAACGCCACGTCCTCGCCGCGCGGGCCGGTGTATTCGCGGTCGGGGTTCAGGCCGCGGGTGAAGGTCTTGCCGCCCTTGCTCACCGACTCGGTCAGCGTGCCCTGCAGGATGCCCAGCCAGTTGCCGTAGGCCTGCACCTTGTCGGCGGCATCGACGACGGCCACCGAATCCTCCAGGTCGAGGATGGTCGACAGTGCCGATTCGAGCACCAGGTCGGCCACGCCGGCGGGGTCGCCCTGGCCGATGGGCGTGTCGCGGTCGATGCGGATGTCCATGTGCAGGCCGTGGTGGCTCAGCAGCACCGCCGACGGCGTGGCCGGCTCGCCCTGGAAGCCGACGAACTGCGCCGGGTTCTTCAGGCCCACGGTGCGGCCGTTCTTCAGCGTCACGGCCAGTTCGTTGTCGACCACGGCGTAGCCGGTGGAGTCGATGTGCGAGCCCTTCTTCAGCGGCACGCAGCGGTCGAGCACGTAGCGTGCATATTCGATGACCTTGGCGCCGCGCACCGGGTTGTAGCCGGTGCCGCGCTCGGCGCCGCCGTCCTCGGGCAGCGCGTCGGTGCCGTACAGCGCGTCGTACAGCGAACCCCAGCGGGCGTTGGCGGCGTTCAGCGCGTAGCGGGCGTTGGTGATCGGCACCACCAGCTGCGGGCCGGCCTGCAGGGCCAGTTCGGCGTCGACGTTCTTCGTGGTGATCTTCAGCTTGGCCGGCACCGGCACCAGGTAGCCGATCTCGGTGAGGAACTTGCGGTACTTGCGCATGTTCTTGATCGGGCCGGGGTGCTTCTTGTGCCAGGCGTCCAGCTCGCTTTGCAGGCGGTCGCGCTCGGCCAGCAGCGCGGCGTTCTTCGGCGCCAGGTCGTGCACGATGGCGTCGAAGCCCAGCCAGAAGGCCTCGCTGGGCACACCGGTGCCGGGCAGCACGCGGTCCTCGATGAATCGGTACAGCTCGGTGGCCACCTCGAGTCGGTGGCAGGTGGTGCGCTCGGTCATGGCAATCCTTGGTCTCGGAGTCAGGGAAAGGGGAAGGGCAGGGAACGGAAAGCGGTCAGGCGGCGGGAAACCAGTCCAGCACGTCGCGCAGGCTGCTGCCGGTGCGGGTGGGCTGGGTGTCCAGCGGGTCGAGCGGCGCGCCGGCACGGTTGACCCACAGCGTGGTGTAGCCGTACCAGGTGGCGCCGATGGCGTCCCAGCCGTTGCTGGAGACGAACAGGATCTTCTTCGCCGGCAGGCCCAGGGCGGCCGGCCCCAGGTCGTAGACCGCGGCGTCGGTCTTGAAGCGCTGCACCGCGTGGGCGCTGAGCACCGGGTCGACCAGGTCGGTGAAGCCGGCGCTCTTGACGGCCACGTCCAGCATCTCGGGGTCGCCGTTGCTCAGGATGCCGGCGCGGATGCCGCGGGCCTTCAGCGCCAGCAGCACCTCGCGGTTCTCGGGGAAGGCCGACAGGTGGCGGTACTGGTTCATCAGCCGGTCTTCGGCGTCGGGCGCCAGGTCGAGCTTGAGCTTTTGCGCGGCGAAGCGCAGGCCGGCGCGGGTGAGCTCCCAGAACGGGCGGTAGCGGCCGCTCATCGACGTGAGGCGGGTGTACTCGATCTGCTTGTCGCGCCACAGCAGCGCCAGTGCGTCGCCCTGGCCCGCGAACATCTGCTCGGCGAGCAGGCCCACGCTGTACACGTCGAACAGCGTGCCGTAGGCATCGAACAGCACCGCCTGGGGCGGCGAAGGGTGAGCGGGGGCCATCGTGGCTCGGACTGTATTACGAACACACGACCGCATTAATTGCACCGGCGGCGATTGATTGATGACCAAACGGCGTGTAATCTTCGCGCCCATGGATCGGCTCAAGCAGATCGAGTCCTTCGTGGCCGTGGCCACGAAGGGCAGCTTGACGGCCTCGGCGTCGACCGAGGGCGTGGCCCCGGCGGTGATCGGCCGGCGCATCGATGCGCTGGAAGAGCGCCTGGGCGTGAAGCTGCTGGTGCGCACCACCCGGCGCATCTCGCTCACCCACGAGGGCAGCGCCTTCCTCGAAGACTGCCAGCGCATCCTGGCCGACATCGCCAATGCCGAAGCCAGCGTCAGCGCCGGTGGCGTGAAAGCCAGTGGCCACTTGCGTCTGACCGCGCCGGCCGGTTTCGGCCGCCGCCACGTGGCCCCGCTGGTGCCCGGTTTCCTGGCGCTGCACCCCGACGTGAGCCTGTCGCTGAACCTGTCGGACCGCGTGGTGGACATCGTCAACGAAGGCTTCGACTGCGCGGTGCGCGTGGGCGACATGCCCGACAGCAGCCTGGTCAGCGTGCGCCTGGCCGACAACCGGCGCCTGTGCGTGGCCGCGCCCTCGTACCTGAAGCGCGCCGGCACGCCGGCCAGCCCGGCCGAGCTGTCGCGCCACGAATGCCTGACGCTGTCGTCCGACGCCAGCCAGACGCGCGGCTGGGCGTTCACCGTGGGCGGCGCGGTGACGCACCTGCGCCCCAGCGGCCGCATCGACTGCAGCGACGGCCAGGTGTTGCACGACTGGTGCCTGCAGGGCATGGGCATTGCCTGGCGCAGCACCTGGGAGGTGGAGCGCGAGATCGCCGCCGGGCAGCTGGTGGCGCTGCTGGAAGACTTCGCCGCGCCGCCCAACGGCATCTACGCCGTGGTACCGCAGCGCAAGCACCTGCCGCTGCGGCTGCGGCTGTGGATCGACTACCTGAAGCACACCTACGGCGACGCGGCTTACTGGCGCGGGCGCCGTGCCACCCCATGATCCTCGAAACCGTCCTCGCCTACGTCCACCTGCTGGCCATCCTGACCTGGGTGGTGTTCCTCGCCAGCACCGCCGCGCTGGCCCGCACCGAGTGGCTGAACGCCGCCGTGGTCGACCGGCTGGTGGTGGTCGACCGCATCGCCAACGTGGCCGCGCTGCTGGTGCTGGCCAGCGGGCTGGCGCGCTGGCTGTGGGGCATCAAGGGCGTGGCCTGGATGGGCGGCCAGCCGCTCTTCTGGGGCAAGGTGGCGTTGTTCGCGCTGATGGGGCTGGCCGCCTGGCGCACCCAGCGCACGCTGCGCGCCTGGCAGCGCGCGCTGCATTCGACCGGCGGGTTGCCGGCGGCCGACGAGGTGGCGGTACTGCGCCGGCGGGTGATGCGAGCATCCCACCTGATGCTGCTGGTGCCGCTGCTGGCGGTGATGCTGGCGCGCGGGATCGGCACGGTCTGATGCGACCACGCCGGGCGTTGGGCCTGGCGCATGAAACGACAACGCCGGGCGTCAGGCCTGGCGCATGAAACGACAACGCCGGGCGCAGAGCCCGGCGTGTCGATGGCCGCCGCCGAGCAGCGCCCGGCCGGCTTGCCACGCCCCGACGGTCGAACCGGCCGCCGGGAGCGCTGGCTCAGGCCTTCAGGCAGTCGCTCATGAACTTCTTGCGGTCGTCGCCCTTGAGCTTCTTGTCGCCGGCGTCCTTGTTGCAAGTCTTCATCTTGTCCTGCTGGGTGGTCTTCTTGGCCGACAGGCAGGTCTTCATGAAGGCCTTGCGCTCGTCGCCCTTCTTGTCGGCGGCTTCCTTGTTGCACTCGCCCATCTTGTTTTGCTGGGCGCTCGGGGCCTTGCCGGTGGCCGGGCCGGAGGCCTGCGCCTGGGCCAGGCCCACGCACAACACGAGCGATGCGGCGGCGACGGTGAACTGCTTGAACATGATGCGGGTCCTCTTCCTCGTTGGATGATGTGCTCGGCCAGGATGGCCGGGGCCGATTGGAGCAGAGCGCACCTGCACCGGCAATGAGGTCAACGCCGATGCGCGCCTTGCGGTGCACACCGCACCGACGATTCTTTTCGGCGTTCCACCGGCGCGACGGGCCAGCGGATGAGCCATGTCAAAGGATGCGCCGCGGGTGCGCCATCGACTCGTGCGCGGCGTGCAGCCGCCGCACCAGCACCTTGATGAAGGCCGCGTCGAACAGGTGTCGGGTGACCGGCCCCAGCGAATCCATCGACGTCGGCGTGAAGGTCACCGTGGTCGCGGCGTCGCTGACGATCACGTCGGCGGCGTGCACGCGCAGCTCGTCGCTCGGCGCCAGGTAGGCCATCTCGCCCACCGAGGTGCCGGCGCCCAGCTGGGCCACGCGCTGGCCGTCGCGGTACACGTCGACCCGCCCCTGGGCGATGATGTGGAAGGTGTTGCCCTCCTCGCCCTTGCGGTACAGCGCGGCGCCGTAGCTGTGGCGCAGCCACTGCGCACGGTGCACCACCTCCCACAGCTCCACGTCGCCGAAGCCGGCGAAGAACTCCAGGCTGCGCAGCAGGTTGAAGCGTTCCGAGTCCAGCACCTCCTGAAGCGGTCCGCGCGGCACCTCGTGCCGGGCCACCAGCGACGACCATTCGAGCGCGAATTCGTCCCAACCCGCAAAGCGATCGGCCGGCGACTTGGCCAGCGCGCGCTGCAGGATCGCGTCCATGCGCTCGGGCACGCCGTCGCGCAGCGGCACCAGCGATGGCGGCGCCAGGTTCAGGATCTGGTGCATCAGCGCGCCCTGCTGCACGGCGTCGAAGGGCGGACGCCCGGCCACCAGGTGGTACAGCACGGCCGCCAGCGAGAACATGTCGGCCCGGGCGTCGAGCGAGCTGCCGTCCAACTGCTCGGGCGACATGTAGGCCAGCGAGCCGACGCGGTACACCTGCGTGCGGTCCGACAGGGTGTCCAGCGCGCTGCCGAAGTCGGTGATCTTCACGTCGACCACCGCCTCGCGGTCGACCAGGGCCAGGATGTTGGCCGGCTTCACGTCGCGGTGGATCAGCCCCTGGCGGAAGACGTAGCTCAGCGCCATCGCGCACTTGAAGCCGATTTCCACCACCTGCGACAGCGGCAGCAGCGCGTCGGCGCGGCAAAAGCGGCGCAGCGTCACGCCCGGCACGTACTCCATCACCAGGAAGGGCGCCACCGGGTCGTCCACCGCGTCGAAGATCTGCACCACGTTCGGGTGCTGCAGCTTGCCGGCCAGCGCCGCCTCGGACGCGAAGAAGTGCGCGCGGTAGCGGTTCTCCAGGCCCTCGCCCAGCACCGCCGGGCGCACGCGCTTGATGGCCACCTGGCGGTGGTTGAACTCGTCCTCGGCGAGGAACACCTCGCTGGTGGCACCGTCGCCCAGCCGCGACAGCACGCGGTACTTGCCGATGCGGGCCGGCAGGCCGTTGGCTTGGGGCGCGGCGACGGTGCCACCAGCGAGGTGTTCCT
>NZ_MWLO01000151.1 GCF_002198735.1 Ideonella sp. A 288 | reverse complement strand
CCCCCGCTGGCGGACGAGACCCCCACGCAGCGCCTCGACCGCCTGCTGCACGCCTCGGCCGCGCCGCTGACCGGCGGGCTGTCGCCGGTGTCGCTGTCGCTGGCGATGGCCGACTGGGCCTGGCACCTCGGCGTGTCACCCGGCCGGCTGATGGAACTGGCCGCGCTGGCCGCGCAGCTGTGGCGCGACAGCCTGCTGCCGGTGTCCCAGCAAGCCGAGCCCGCCGGCGACGCCGACGACGACCCGCGCTTCCGCCACGAGGCCTGGGCGCACTGGCCGTTCTCGGCGATGCGCGCCGGCTTCCGCGCCAGCGAGGCCTTCTGGCGCGAGGCCTCGCGGGTGCCCGGCATGACGGCCCACCATGCCGACATGGCACAGTTCTTCGCCAAGCAATGGCTGGGCGTGATGGGGCCGGCCAACTGGCTGCCCACCAACCCGGTGGTGCTGCAGGACGTGGCCGACTCGGGTGGCGCGCACCTGGTGCAGGGCGCGAAGCACTGGTTCACCGACACCGCCGGCCTGCCCGACCCGGCGAAGGCGCCGCGCCACCTGGTCGGCCGCGACGTGGCGCTGACCCCGGGCAAGGTGGTCTGGCGCAACCGGCTGATCGAGCTGATCCGCTACGCGCCGCAGACGGCCACGGTGCACCCCGAGCCGCTGCTGATCGTGCCGTCCTGGATCATGAAGTACTACATCCTCGACCTGTCGCCGCACAACTCGATGGCCGCTTACCTGGTGCGGCAGGGTCACACGGTGTACATGATGTCGTGGCGCAACCCCGACGCCGAAGACCACAACCTGACGCTCGACGACTATCTGCGCCTGGGCCCGCTCGACGCGCTGCGCGCCATCGGCGCCTTGCACGGCCCCACCCAGCCGGTGCATGCGATGGGCTACTGCCTGGGCGGCACGCTGCTGGCCATTGCCGCCGCGGCGCGGGGCCGGCGCGGCGGCGTGGGCTGCCTCGACGACGGTGAGGACCGCGCGGACGAGATCCCGCCGCTGAAGTCGCTGAGCCTGCTGGCCGCGCAGACCGATTTCTCCGAGCCCGGCGAGCTGGGCCTGTTCATCGACGAGAGCCAGGTCGGCTTCCTCGACGACATCACACGCGGCCAGGGCTACCTCAGCGGCGACCAGATGGCCGGCTCGTTCCAGTTCCTGCACTCGCGCGACCTGGTGTGGACGCGCCGCATGCGCGAATACCTGATGGGCGAGCGCGAACCGCACACCGACCTGATGGACTGGAACGCCGACACCACGCGCATGCCGGCGCGCATGCACCACGAGTACCTGACCGCGCTGTACCTGCACAACGCGCTGGCCACCAGCACCTACCGGGTGCAGGGCCGCACCGTGTCGCTGGCCGACATCCGGCTGCCGGTGTTCATGGTGGGCACCGAGCGCGACCACATCTCGCCGTGGCGCTCGGTCTACAAGCTGCACCACCTGTGCGACGCCGAGATCACCTTCGTGCTGACCAGCGGCGGCCACAACGCCGGCATCCTGTCGGAGCCCGGCCACGCCAACCGCAGCCACCGCCTGGCCCGCCGCCCGGCGCACGGCACCTGGATCGAACCCAACCAGTGGCTGCAGCAGGCTGATCGGCACGAGGGCTCGTGGTGGCCGACGTGGCAAGGCTGGCTGGCGGCGCAATCGTCACCGCAGGTGCGGGCGAAACCCATTCCCGCGAAGGCGGTGCTGGGGGATGCGCCGGGGGAGTATGTGCGGCAGAAGTGACTGCCGAGCTGGCGGCCGCTATGCTGGCGCCTCCGGTTGCGTCGAGCGCCTTGCCGCTCACGACACGCCGCCCTCGAAACGGCCGCCGCAGCACGCCTGATGTCCATGAGTTCGCTCCCCATTGACACCCATTCACTTCGGCTGCGCCACCTCGTCGTCGAGGAGGCGGCGCAGATGATGGCGCTGAACGGCGAGCCGTCCACCCGACGCTGGCTTCCGTCCCATGTCTACGCCGACATGGCGGTGGCCACCGCCCGGATGCGCTACCTGATCGACTGCTATGCGTCGCCGGGTGATCCGCGTCTCGGCCCCTTCGTCCTGGCCGTCGAACACCTCGGCAGCGGAGCGCTGCTCGGGCACGTGGGGTTCAGCCCTTTCGACGACGACGTGGAGGTGTCCTACGCCATCGCCGAAGGGTCACGCCGGTGCGGCTACGGGTCCGAGGCGCTGAGTTCCGCCTGCGAGTGGGCCGCAGAGCACTTCAACCTGCCCGGCATCCTGGCCCTCACAGAAGCTGAGAACACGCCCTCGCGCCGCACCTTGGAGCGCGCTGCGTTCGTTCACGACGACGACACGCTCATGCGGTTCCAGGGCAGTCCGCAACTCGTCAGTCGCTACTGGTGGCGTCGCCCGACCGAATCGGCCCGCCCTGGCGCGGCAGACAGCGCCAAGTCGGCAACCGTACTCGTCGACCTTGCGAACTGCCCGGTCAGGTTCAGATGAACTGGGACGGCATCTTGCCGCATGCTCCGGCCCCGCCAGGGCGAATGGCGCCCAACCCTTCAATCGAGAGGCCGTGCCCCGGCCAGCCGGGTCAGGCCCTTCATCTCGAACTGCCAGGGCCTCTTGGCTCGTCAAGCAAACTCTCCTGCCGCCGAAAAGCCTCACCGATTCGACCATTGAGGTCGTTGTCCGATGATTGCTAACATGGGATTACCCTTTCAAGTTCCAGATTGACAACCCGCGCGTCAATCTTGGTGCCTGGCACCGTCGCGGGACTGGGGAAGTCCCTTCGTATGCGGTCTAGGTGAGTCTTTGCAAGTAACGCCCTATGCAACTCGTCCCAATCGAGCAAACCGGAACCGCGCTGTCGTCTGCGCTCACTGCAGGCAGCGTCGCAGCCGACGTCGTCGCGGCCACGGTCGCGCTTTACGCGCGCCGGGGCTACGAAGTGCCGTGGATTGGATACCTTGCGAAAGAGGGCAGTGAGTACATCGGTGGCTGCGGATTCGCTGGTCCGGCAAGCCGTGGGGAAGCTGAGATTGCCTATTACACGTTTCCGGGCCACGAAGGCCGAGGCGTGGCCACCGAAATGGCTGGTGAGCTGCTCCGCATCAGCAGGCAGGCTGCAACGGAGGCCGACGTCCGGTTCATCGCCCATACGCTACCCGAAGAGGGCGCGTCCACGTCCGTGCTGCGAAAGCTTGGCTTCGTGCTTCAAGGCGTGATCTTGCACCCTGAAGACGGCAAAGTCTGGAAGTGGAGCGAGAGTGAGCGCAGCGAGGCCTGACAGCGCGAAGCCGACCAGCCTGGGCGTCAATTCAATGCTCGGTCTCTTCATCGGCAACAAGAACTACTCCTCCTGGTCACTGCGGCCATGGATCTTGATGAAGCAGCTTTCGATTCCTTTTGACGAGCATCTCGTACCGTTCGGGTCCGTTGGCTGCGAGCCGGCGTTCAAGCGTTTCTCCCCAACAGGCCGGGTGCCTTGCCTGATCGACGGCGAACGAACGGTCTGGGACTCACTGGCGATCACCGAGTACCTTGCAGAGGCCGATCACAGGGTCTGGCCATCCGACCCGGGCGCCAGAGCTTGGGCCCGCTGTGCCGCGGCAGAAATGCACTCGGGCTTTCACCACATTCGCGACGCCTGCACCATGAACTGCGGCTTGCGGGTGCAGGTGCATCAATGGTCCGACGCGCTCGTGCAGGAGTGGAAACGAATCGATGAGCTGTGGTGCGCGGGGCTGTCGCAGTACGGTGGTCCGTACCTGGCCGGGACGGCCTTCACCGCTGCAGATGCCTTCTTCGCACCGGTTGCATTTCGCGTTCAAAGCTATGCGCCGAGTCTCACCTCCGATGCGAATGCCTATGCTGCGCGCCTGCTCGCGCTTCCGCACATGCGCGAGTGGTACACGTCTGCGCTGGCGGAGCACTGGCGCGATGAGGCTCACGAAGCAGAGGCACGTGCCTCAGGCTCGTGGATTCAAGACCTTCGGGCCAGCGCAAGTTGACGCCCCACTCGATCGGCAGGCCTTGCGGCCGGCCCCTCTTGCAGGCTCTGCAACCAATGGCCACAGTCACGCGCACCTTGCACCTCGGCGGCGTCGGCAAGCCCGACCTGCTGCGAAGACTTCAGGTCCAGGGAGTCAAACTCAACGCCGCCGCAGAAGAACTCTTCGCGGACAGCCGGTTCACGGTGGCTGAGGCGCGGTCTCTGGTCCTGGCCGTCGAGCTCTCGGTGTCGGATCTCGGTTTCGCTGAAGGGGCCACGATGCCCCGCATCTGCGAGGCGGCCAGGCACGTGTCTCTCCTGCTCTGCCCGCTGGAGCTGGGGCAGCACCTTCGTCTGCTGTGGCCCGACCAGCCTGAAGGACACATTGGCCAGCCCGTGACGAAGCATCGGGCACCGCCCAAATCGGTCACCGTCGTTTCGGGCCCTCTCAGCCAGGACGACGACACCCCGAAGGGCTTCTACCTGCGCAAGATCGAGGGTTTGTTGTGGTTGCGAGGGTATCGCTCGGACGCCAGCCACATCTGGTCGGCGGAAGACTGCCTTGTCTTTTGCCGCGCACAAGGCGAGGATTGACACCTCGGACTACATGAGGCTCGGCGGCAGTCCATCGGGCCCTCGTTGCCTCGAACGTTGGCTTTCACTTCCAGCCCTCATGATTGCCCCGCCGCTGGTCGCCGCCATCCGAAAACGTTTCGCCCTGGACTGGCACGGAATCCACGGCGCATCGCACTGGGCTCGCGTTCGACACATCGGCCTCAGGCTTGCCGCGCAGACCGGGGCCAGCCGCGCCGTCGTGGAGTACTTTGCGTTCCTGCATGACGCATGCCGTCGATCAGATGGTCATGACCCCCAGCATGGGTCTCGGGCCGCGCTCTTCGCCGAGCGAATCAATGCGCGGCTCCTGCGCCTCGATGAACAGAGCCTCGCCGTGCTGGTCGAGGCTTGCATCGGCCACAGTGACGGGGATTCACACCAAGACCCGACAGTGGCCACTTGCTGGGACGCAGACCGCCTTGACCTCGGTCGGCTCGGCATCACACCTGACCCGAACGGGCTCTGCACGGACCAGGCAGCCAAAGACGACTTCTACCGGTGGGCCACCGGCTTCAGCAAACGACATGCGGCCTGATGTGTCGCTCAGTCGATCGCGCCGCGGCACGCCGCCGGATCGGCATGCCCCCCGCGCCGCCTTCGCGCTTCATGCGTTACGCTCGCCGCAACCCGAGGGCCACCCATGCCGATCCGTCGCCTTGTCTCTGACGCAGAAGCCGAGTCGCAGGGCTTCGTCGGGCCTGATGCCCAGCGCAGGCGCGACGTCTTGCGGGAGACGATCGCCGCCTTCGAGCGCAGCGACCCGCGCGACCGCTACCCGCGGTTGGCCGCGGCCAACCTGGCCCGGTGGCGCCTGGATGCCGGCGAGCCGTCGCCTGGGATGCACCTGCACGTGATGCCGGGCGATTGGGGCGATGTGACCCGGGCCCTCACCCAGGTCTATGGCGAGTGCTTTGCCGTCCTGAACATGGCCAACGCCTGGTTCCCCGGGGGCGCCTACGCCGAAGGCGCCGTGGCCCAGGAGGAGAACATGTTCCGGCGCACCGACTGCCACTTCCGGGTGCGCGCAGAGGATCTGGACGCCTCGGGCCGCCAATACCTGCCGGCCATGGCCTCGCTGCTGAATGCCGAGGACGGCCGCGTCTACCTGGACACCACCTCACCCCGCGTCTGCATCCGCGGCGCGGAAGACCGGGGCGCGGCCGATCTGGGCTACCCATGGCTGCCCGACGCCGAGGTGTTTCCGTTCTACGAACTCCGCGCCGCCGCGCGGGATCTTCGGGACGGCAGCGCCTTCGATGCCGACGATGCCCGCCGCCGGATCGCCGCCCAACTCGATACGCTGAAGGCCGCGGGACAGCGCCATGTGGTGCTGGGCGCGTTCGGCTGTGGGGCCTTCCTCAATCCGGCGGCCGAGGTGTCCCGCCTGTACCAGGACGAACTTGCCCGCCGCTCGGCGGACTTCTCGGTGGTGGCCTTCGCGATCTACGCGGCGGGCTACGGGCCCGACAACTTCGGGCCGTTCAGGGCCGCGTTCGACGCGACGGCCTGACCCTGCCGTGGGCCGGGCCGGCCAGGCTCGTCGAGACGGTCGCCCGCTGCCGCCAACTCACCACCGCGCCACCCGCCCCGCGATCCGCCGCAGCAGCCACTTCGGCGTGGCCCGCCCGGCCAACGTGGCGGCCAGGTTCACCGCACCGGGCACGCAGATGACATCGCCCTTCAGGCAGGCGCGGTAACCCGCCTCGGCCACCTCGTCCACGTCGCCGACCAGGATTGCGGGCAGGCGCGACAGCGCGGGGTTGTCGCTGGCGGCGGCGTCGAGCATCGGGGTGGCGGTGATGCCGGGGCACAGCGCGGTGACGGTGACGCCGGTGCCCGACAGCTCTTCGGCCAATGATTCGGTCAGCGACAGCACGTAGGCCTTGCTCGCCGCGTAGCTGGCCAGCGTGGGCACCGGCTGGAACGAGGCGATCGACGCCACGTTGAGGATGCGGCCGCGGCCGCGCGCCAGCATCGCCGGCAGGAAGGCCGCCACCATCGCGGTGAGGCCCGAGATGTTCAGGTCGATCAGCGCCTGGTGGCGCGCCGGGGCGATGTCGGCAAAGCGGCCATGGGCCAGCACGCCGGCGTTGTTGACCAGCACATCCACCGCCACGCGGCGGCGGCGCAGGCTGGCGGCCAGCGCGGCCGCGGCACCCGGCTGCGACAGGTCGGCCGGCAGCACGCGCACGCGCACGGCGTACTCGTGCTCGAGTTCCCGGGCCAGCGCCTGCAGCTTGTCGGCGCTGCGGGCCACCAGCACCAGGTCCGACCCGTCGGCGGCGAAGCAGCGGGCCAGCGCCGCGCCGATGCCGGACGAGGCGCCGGTGACCAGCACCGTGGTGCCCGCGGCGGGGGTGGCCGGCGCCTTGGGGGCCGGTGCGGCTGCCGGGGCGGGCCGGGCGGTGGACTTGCGGGTGGCCATGGCGTGTGTTCCTCCAGTGGGCCCATTGTGGGCGCGGCTAGGCGCGGCGCCCCAGGGCACCCCACGGCGCCCCGCGCAGCCCCGGGCCGCCGCCGCGGCACGTCGACTTGGCGACAAAACCGACAGCCCCGGGCCGGGTCCCGACACGCCCGCGGCGCCCTCGCCTGCCCCGTCCACACGCGCCAAGTGCCTGATGCCACAGCACTTTCCGGCCGCGGGGCGGCACTGGCACGGTCCATGCGAAGAGCCCTTCGACCCCACCCGACATCGCCCACCGCCATGGACACCCCGACCGCCCGCCCGATCTACCTCGATTACGCGGCCACCACGCCGGTCGACCCCCGGGTGGTGCAGGTGATGGTGCCCTGGCTGTCCGAGCAGTTCGGCAACCCGGCGTCGCGCAGCCACGCCTATGGCTGGGCCGCCGAAGAGGCGGTGGAGATCGCCCGCGAACGCGTCGCGTCGCTGATCGGCGCCGACCCGCGCGAGATCGTCTTCACATCCGGCGCCACCGAGAGCAACAACCTGGCCATCAAGGGCGCGGCGCAGTTCCACCAGGGCAAGGGCAAGCACCTCATCACGGTCAAGACCGAGCACAAGGCGGTGCTCGACACGATGCGCGAGCTGGAGCGCACCGGCTTCACCTGCACCTACCTCGACGTGCAGGCCGACGGCCTGCTGGACCTGGCGGTGCTCGAGGCCGCCATCCGCCCCGACACGGTGCTGGTGTCGGTGATGGCGGTGAACAACGAGATCGGCGTGGTGCAGGACCTGGCCGCCATCGGCACGCTGTGCCGCTCGCGCGGCGTGCTGTTCCATGTGGATGCGGCGCAGGCCACCGGCAAGATGCCGATCGACCTGGCCACCCTGCCGGTCGACCTGATGAGCCTGTCGGCGCACAAGACCTACGGCCCCAAGGGCATCGGCGCCCTATACGTGCGGCGCAAGCCCCGCGTGCGCATCGAGGCGCAGATGCACGGCGGCGGCCACGAGCGCGGCATGCGCTCGGGCACGCTGGCCACGCACCAGATCGTCGGCATGGGCGAGGCCTACCGCCTGGCGCAGGTGCACATGGCCACCGAGAACGAGCGCATCCGCGCGCTGCGCGACCGGCTGCTGGCGGGCCTGCAGGACATCCCCGAGGCCCGCGTCAACGGCCACCTGGACGCCCGCGTGCCGCACAACCTGAACATCAGCTTCCCCTTCGTCGAAGGCGAATCGCTGCTGATGGGCATGAAGGACGTGGCCGTCTCGTCCGGCTCGGCCTGCACCTCGGCCAGCCTGGAACCCAGCTACGTGCTGCGCGCGCTGGGCCTGAACGACGAGGTGGCGCACAGCTCCATCCGCTTTTCCATCGGCCGCTTCAGCACCGAGGCCGACATCGACGCGGCCATCGAGCAGGCGCGCTCCACCGTCGAGCGCCTGCGCGCATTGAGCCCGCTGTGGGACATGCACCAGGCGGGCATCGATCTGAGCACGGTCCAGTGGGCCGAGCACTGAATCCAACGGACGACCACAGGACACCCCCACCATGGCCTACAGCGACAAAGTCATCGACCACTACGAGAACCCGCGCAACGTGGGCGGCTTCGACGGCACCGACGGTGCGGTCGGCACCGGCATGGTGGGCGCACCGGCCTGCGGCGACGTGATGAAGCTGCAGATCAAGGTGAACCCGTCCACCGGCATCATCGAGGACGCGCGCTTCAAGACCTATGGCTGCGGCTCGGCGATCGCGTCCAGCTCGCTGGTCACCGAATGGGTCAAGGGCAAGACGCTCGACCAGGCGCTGCTGATCAAGAACACCGCCATCGCCGAAGAGCTGGCGCTGCCGCCAGTGAAGATCCACTGCTCGATCCTGGCCGAGGACGCGATCAAGGCCGCGGTGTCCGACTACCGCCAGCGCAAGGCCGCCACCGACGGCAGCCCCGACGGCGTGATCGAGCACACCGCCTGCGCCCCGGCGCCCGACGCCGCCCACCGGCCAGCGGCCTGATCGCCCACCCGAGCCACTGGCCGATCGCCCGCCAGACACCCCACCGAACCCACCCGAACCGCAAGGAGCCCCGCCATGTCCGCCTGCCAGTCCCAAGCCTCGACCTGTGCCACCGCCCCCACGCTCGGCACGCCGCCGGCGATGCCGATGCTGCCCCCGGGCACCGACCCGCTGCTGATCACCGACGCGGTGGTCGAGAAGGTCACCGAGATGCTGGCCGAAGAGGGTGACGCCTCGCTGCAGCTGCGCATCTTCGTCACCGGCGGCGGCTGCTCGGGCTTCCAGTACGGCTTCGCCTTCGATGACGAGTGCAAGGAAGACGACGTGCGCGTCAGCCGCGGCGCCATCAACGTGGTCGTCGACGCGATGAGCCTGCAGTACCTGGTGGGCGCCGAGATCGACTTCGAGGACAAGCTCGACGGTGCCCGCTTCGTGATCCGCAACCCCAACGCCAGCAGCACCTGCGGCTGCGGCAGCTCCTTCAACGTCTAGCCCGCCGGAGATCGCCATGTCTGTCTCAGTGACCCCCAAGGCCGCCGCCCAGATCCGCAAGGCGCTCGTCAAGCGCGGGGGTGGCGTGGGCCTGCGCGTGGCCGTGAAGACCAGCGGCTGCTCGGGCTATGCCTACGCGCTGGAGTTCGCCGACGCGGTCACCGAGGACGACCTGAGCTTCGAGAGCGAGGGCGTGCAGTTGCTGGTGGACGCGCGCAGCCTGCCGCTGGTCGACGGCACGCAGCTCGACTGGGTGCGCGAAGGCCTGAACGAAGGCTTCAAGTTCGACAACCCCAACGCCTCGGCCAACTGCGGCTGCGGCGAGTCCTTCTCGGTCTAGCAGGCGGAGCACGCGACCATGGCCCTGCTGCAGATCGCCGAACCCGGCCTCGCCGCCGCGCCGCACCAGCACCGGCTGGCCGTGGGCATCGACCTGGGCACCACCAACTCGCTGGTGGCCACGGTGCGCAGCGGCCTGCCCACGGTGCTGGGCGATGCGCAGGGCCGGCTGCTGCTGCCGTCGGTGCTGCACTATGGCGAAGATGGCGTGATGAGCGTCGGCCACGAGGCCCGTGCCCATGCGCTGAAAGACCCTCGCAACACCATCGGCTCGGCCAAGCGCCTGATCGGCCGCGCGCTGGGCGACATCGCCCACGGCACCGTGCCGTATGCGCTGGAGACCATGGGCGTCAACGCCGTGGGCGTGCGCACCCGCGCCGGGCTGAAGAGCCCGGTGGACATCGGCGCCGAGGTGCTGCGCGTGCTGAAGGAGCGGGCCGAGGCCACGCTGGGCGGCGAGCTGGTGGGCGCCGTGATCACCGTGCCGGCCTACTTCGACGACGCGCAACGCCAGGCCACCAAGGACGCGGCGGTGCGTGCCGGCATCAACGTGCTGCGCCTGCTGAACGAGCCCACCGCCGCCGCGGTGGCCTACGGCCTGGATTCGGCCAGCGAAGGCCTGTTCGTGGTCTACGACCTGGGCGGCGGCACCTTCGACGTGAGCCTGCTGCGCCTGCAGCGCGGCGTCTTCGAGGTGGTGGCCACCGCCGGCGACGCGATGCTGGGCGGCGACGACTTCGACCACGCGCTGGCCAGCTGGTTCGCCGACGCCACCGGTGGCTGGACCGCCGCCGACCTGAGCGCGCTGCACGCCGCTGCGCGCCGGGCCAAGGAATCGCTCACCGAGCACGACCTGGCCACCATGCAGTGCGCCCGTGCCGACGGCTCGAGCGAAAGCGTGATGGTCAGCCGCGAGCAGTTCGATGCCCTGACGCGCCCGCTGGTGGAGCGCACGCTGGGCCCGGTGAAGCGCGCGCTGCGCGATGCCCGCATGAAGGCCGCCGACGTGGATGGCGTGGTGCTGGTGGGCGGCGCCACGCGCATGCCCGCGGTGCGCGCCGCGGTGACGCAGCTGTTCGGCCGCGAGCCCTGCGCCGGCGTCGACCCCGACCAGGCGGTGGCGCTGGGCGCCGCGCTGCAGGCCGACCAGTTGGCCGGCAACCGCACCGCCGACGGTGGCCTGCTGCTGCTGGACGTGAACCCGCTGTCGCTGGGCCTCGAAACCATGGGCGGCCTGGTCGAGAAGATCATCCCGCGCAACAGCACCGTGCCCACGGCACGGGCGCAAGACTTCACCACCTTCCGCGACGGCCAGACGGCGATGGCGCTGCACGTGGTGCAGGGCGAGCGAGAGCTGGTCAGCGAATGCCGGTCGCTGGCGCGCTTCACGCTGCGCGGCATCCCGGCGATGGTGGCGGGCGCGGCGCGCATCCGCGTCACCTTCCAGATCGACGCCGACGGGCTGCTGTCGGTGAGCGCGGTCGAGCAAGTCTCGGGCGCGCGGGCGCAGGTCGAGGTCAAGCCCAGCCACGGGCTGGCCAGCGACGAGGTGGCCGACATGCTGCGCGACGCCATCGGCAGCGCCGAATCCGACGCCACGGCGCGCATGCTGCGCGAGGCCGAGGTCGACGCGCGGCGGCTGCTCGACGCCACCGAGCGCGCGCTGCACGACGACGGCGACGCGCTGCTGAGCGCGCCCGAGCAGTTCCAGATCCTCAAGGGCATGCAAGGCGTGGCCGACGTGCTGGCCGAGTGCTACGAAGGCGAGGGCACCACGGCCGAAGAGCAGAAATCACTGCGCGAGCGCCTGCGCAACGCCACCGAGCGGCTGAACCAGATCACCACGCCCTTTGCCGGCAAGCGCATGGACATGCGCGTGCGCGAGGCGCTGTCGGGCCGCACCGTCGACCAGATGGCCGCGTGACGCCGCACCCATGACCAGCGATCCTGCGATGGCCGCCCCCACCGACCCCAGGCCCCCGACCCGCGTGACGGTGCGGCCGCACCCCACGCTGTGCCCCGACGGCCTGCAGTTCGACGCCCGGCCGGGCCGCAAGCTCGTCGACGAGTTGCTGGCGCAGGGCATCGCCATCGAGCACGCCTGCGAGAAGGTCGGCGCCTGCGCCACCTGCCACGTGCACCTGCGCGAAGGCTATGGCTTCGTCGCCCCGGCCGATGACGAAGAAGAAGACCAGCTCGACGACGCCTGGGGCCTGGACGGCCAGTCGCGCCTGTCGTGCTGCGTGCGCGTCAAGGGCCCGGCGCTGGTCGTTGAATTGCCGCGTTACTCCAAGAACCACGCGCGGGAAGGTTGATGCGGCCCTGGGGCTGAGCGGCGGGTGGGGCTCGTTGCGGTCGTTCGACCGTCGCGCAGGTACAGCGTGGCTGTTGCGTCGAAGCGCTAAGGCGGCAAAGCCGCGGGCGGGCAGGCCGCAGCACGCGACCTCCGGCGGTCGGCGCTGCGCGCCGACTTCCCACCG
>NZ_MWLO01000150.1 GCF_002198735.1 Ideonella sp. A 288 | reverse complement strand
CCCAGCCCAGCCCAGCCCAGGCTTGGCCAACGCCGTGCCGGCGGGCATTTGCACTCAAAAACCGCGGCCGGCCAAGATCAGCAACACAGAGACGATGAGTGACGCTGGAAACGGTGACCTTGGGAATGCGGCAACACCAATCAACGAGGTCGCGAACACGTAGCCACCAATGAGCCCGAGCAGTTCATTGTCGGCACGGCCTGCAGCCCGTACCGCGACATGCCCGGCCAAAAGAAGCGGAAGGCCGAACAGCACGAACCAGAACGCCGTGCGTCGCGGTTCGGGTTCGGCAAACCTGCCGACGAATCCCGCAACCACCGCATCGCGCAACGTCGCCCTGTACTTGACGATACCGAATGCGATATGGGCCACGCCGAGAGTCACAAGCGCCCACGATGAGACCACGGCGAGCAAACTGCTTGTCAATGGGATCGACGCTGGTGAAGGCGGGGTCATGGATGCTTTCAGAGGAATGGCTCGCATGTCAATCGAAGAAGTCGGGAGGCCAATGCACACATTCTGGCCGCTCGTGAGCGTCCAGCGGCGCCACCTTGACTGCTCATGCGGGCTACCCCTTCGTCGGCAGCCATGTGGCGTACTCCACGCTCGGAGGTGACTTGCATAAACGGCCTGCCGCAAGCATCAGGAATGGCTGCAAATCGCCGCCGGTTCCGAACGTCAGCAGCATGACGAGGGGTTTGTTCATTGGTCTGGCATGGCGGCCCCGCCAGGCCCAACGCGCAGGTCGTCGATCTCCGTTTGCGCACAGCTCGCAAAGTTGCTGCCGCCGGCGCCGGTCGCCCAGGCCATGGCCGCACGAAGCAGGTCGATAGCCTGCCGGCTCTGCGGCAGCGTGTGGCCGTAGGCATGGAACTCGTGGGTCATGTCCGGCCAGACGTCCAGCCGAACGCGCGCCCCCTGCTGCTGCAAGCTGCCTGCGAAGTCGCGGATCATGTCCACCAGAATCTCCTTGCCACCGGCCTGAAGGTAGACCGGGGCCGCATCGCGGTAGCGCTGGTGCGTGGGCGAGAGATCGGCGTCGCTGCAGTTCGTGCCGGCCTTCAGCCACGCACCGTACTGCAGGGTCTGATAGCCCTGGACCATGTCGTAGCGGTCGTTGCCGAACTGGCTTTCACCGCGTCGGCCGATGTCGGTCCAGGGACTGAGCGCAATGGCCAGCGCGGGCTGGGGCAGGCCCACCGCGGGCAGATTCGCCAGAAGCATCAAGGCCAGGTGGCCGCCGGCCGAGTCGCCACCCACCACCAGGCGTTTGTGGTCGATGCCGGCATCCAGCAGATGCTGGTAGGCCGCCAGGCCATCGTCAATTTGTGCCGGATGCGGGTGCTCGGGTGTCAGCCGATAGTCGGGCGCGAAGATCGGCACTTGGAGCATCTGCGCCAGCATGGCGATGAAATGCCGGGACACCGCGCCATAGAACGCATAGCCGCCGCCATGGAAGTACAGCAGCGTCAGCGCGCTGTCGTGGCCCCGCGGGATGAACCAGTCGCCACGCGGCTGGCCCGCGGCGCTGGGGCGCACGTCGACCTGGGGGTTCGCCACGACCACGGTGTACAGGCTGTCGAAGTAGGCTCGGCTGTCGGCGATGTCGGGCAGCGCGAGGGCATGGACGAACTGGCGCCGATAGAACAGGGTTCCGATCTCGAACGCTGCGCTCCACTGCGGCACCAGCGGCCTGCCGATGCAACGACGGGCCAGCACCGTGGCGGTGGTGCCTAACAGGGTGGCCAGGCTGCGCAGTTGGTGGGACAAGCGTCCCTGCAGGATGGTCTTGGGCATGCGGAGTCGGGCAGAGCGAACGACCTGCAGTGTCCTTGGCCACAATCGGCCGGTCTAGAACGGAACCGACATCGCACGTGAACCTGCCCATCAGCGCCCGCCTGCACCTTCCACGTCCCGCGCTCGGTGCCTGCATCTACATGGCCGTTGAACGCGACACCCGGGGCCGGTCCTTGACGGATGCTCAGCGCTTCAACCACTACCCGGCCACGCCATTGCCCATGGTGTCGTGGATCTTCGAAGGCGAACTGCACATGGTGGTGGAGCCGCCGTCGGTGTCAGCGCCTCCGGCGTTGGCGCCTGCGCTGCCACGTGTGGTGTTTTCTGGACCGCAGCGCAAGCCGTCGGCCAGCTGGTCGCCGGGGCCGGTGCACGCGCTGTCCGTGGCCTTCCATTCAGACGCCTTGTCCAGGCTGCTGGGCATCAGCCTGGAGCCCCACCTGGACAAGATCGTGCCGTTGCAGGACCTCATGGGCGGTGCCTTGTTGAGCAGGTTCCTTCAGATCGGCCAGTCCGACGCGCGCAACGCGTTTCATCAACTGGAGGCGACATTGCAGCCGCTGTGGCAGGGTGCACAGGGTGGTCACGCCCTGCCAACCCTGCGCGGGTGGGTGCAATCGCTGGTCGTGCGCGCTGCATTTACGAGGCCGGGTGCCGGCCTACGGCAGGCGCAACGCCGCTTCAAGGACTGGACGGGACAGAGTCACCGGGACTTGCAGCTGTACGTGCGCACGGAGCGGGCCATGGTCCACGCGACGGCGCAAGCCCAGGCCGGAGGCACCGCACCGGACCTGGCATTGGTGGCCGCCGAGGCGGGGTTTGCAGATCAGTCCCACCTGGGTCGCGAGGTGCGAAGGGTGACCGGGCTTCCGCCTGGCCAGCTTGGCGAATTGATGAGAACCCACGAGGCGTTCTGGTTCTACCGCCTGTTGAGCGAACACTTGCACGACGCAGCGGGCCATGCGCCTGGCTAAGTGGCCATGGTCGCGACGGTACGCGACCCAGAGCTGCCCGCCGGATTGCTCCAAAGCAGCCGGACGGCGAGAGATCGCTTTTCTTGTTTGGCTTCTCCGAAGCGGCCGTTCGTGATCTCACGGACCCGGCCATTATGGTGAGCTCTCCATAATGGCCGAGTCCGGGTCTTCGCGAATGTCCGCTGTGCTGCTAGCCAACTTGAACGGCCGCTCTAGGGTTGACGGATCGAAGCCGCGTGAGGTGGCGCACGACCCATTGCGGTCTCCCCAAGAAGCCGGAGCAGTCATCCGCCGAATCAACGGTTAGCCATCGCGCCACTCGACGGTCACTCGAAGGCCGGACCCCCCGTCTCTCGCAGCCAGGGACACCCGTGCGCCCAGCAGCCGGGCAGCCTCATTCACGATCGCCAGCCCCAAGCCAGAGCCGGGGCCGGCCCCCTGTCCTCGGTAGAAGCGCTCGAACGCATGTGTGCGCTCCTCGGCCGGCATGCCCGGTCCGTTGTCCTGCACCTCGAGCCGAACTTGACCGTCCCGCCGCGTGAGCTGCAACTCCACCTGCGAACCCGGCGGGCAGTGGTTCAGAGCATTTCGCAGCAGATTGTCGAGGATGGAGTGCAGGGCCGGCACAACCACGGTGGCGCGGCAGTGGTCCGGCGACACCAGGGCCATCTCGATGCCGCGGGCATCTGCCAGGGGTGTGAGGTCGATCAGGTGCTGGCGGCACAGCGCCACCAGGTCGATGGGCTCGGTGACTCGCGGCGCGCCCGGGGACTCCAGTCCGGCCAGCGTCAGCAATTGCTCCACCAGATGCGATGTGCGTTGCACGCCGCGCTCTATGCCCTGCCGTGCAGTCTCGGCCGCTGCGGCATCAGGCGCGGTGGCCAGCGCATGAGCCTGGGCCACGACCACCGCCAGCGGGGTGCGCAATTCGTGCGCTGTGTTGTGCGTCAATGCGCGCTCGTGCTCCAGATGCAGGCGTGCGCGCGCCAACAAGCCGTCGATGGCGCCCACGATGGGCTGAAGCTCGGCATGGCGCAGGTCGAGTTGCAGAGGCGTCAGCGTGGCGGCATCCCGCTGGGCCAGAGCCGAGACCAGGTGGCGCAGAGGCGCCAGCCCGGTGCGAACTGCCCACCACAGCGGCAGCATCAGCAGTGGAATGGCCACCAGGAGGGACGGCAGCAGCCCACCGCCCAGCCACCGCAACACGAGGCTGTCCTGCACCACCGGTTCGAGGAGGATGACGCGCCAGCGTGGGGTTTCGTGCAGCCAGGGCCAGTAGCCGCGCCCGCGCAGCTGGATGACTTCTTGCCGCGCCTGCAGTGGCGTCAACTCCGCCTGGCCCCGCAAGGCCGGCGAGGCATAGACCTGCCGCCCGTCGCGCGTCTGCAGCACGAAGGCCAGGTCTTCGATGCCGGGCAAGCCGGAGTCACGCCGAGTTCGGTTGAACTGATGTTCGGTGGCCCGCACGATAGCTGCGGCGACGGGTTCGTCCACGTCAGCCAGCGCCTCGCCCAAGGCCTCGGTCGCAGAGCGTTGGGCCACACGATCGGAGACACCGGCCCTGAACGCCAGGTAGTCCAGGCCCACCAGTACGGCGGCGATCATCACCAGCGCCAGGAGCAGCACGCGCACCAGCCGCCCTTGCAGCGACGCCTGCCTCCTCATGGCCTGAGCTGGTAGCCCACGCCGCGCACGGTGCGGATGCGCTCGGCGCCGATCTTGCGGCGCAGGTTGGACAGGTGCACTTCGATGGTGGCAGCGTCCACCGGGTCACCCAGCGGCTCCAGCAACTGCCCCAGCACCTGCTTGGGGACCACCGTGCTGGTGTCCTTGGCCAGGGCCAGCAGCAGCTGGAACTCGCGCGCTGACAAGGCCAGCAACTCGCCGTTCAGCCATGCCTGGTGCGAGCGCGGCGACACGGTCAGCTCACCCAGTTCCCACAGCTCGCTGGCCTGCTGCCGGTGGCGGCGGTGCACGGCCCGCACGCGCGACAGCAGCTCGGGGATCTCGAAGGGCTTGACGAGGTAGTCATCGGCCCCTTCGTCCAGGCCTTCGAGCCGATCCGTCAACGCGGACCGTGCGGTGATGACGATGACCGGTGTCGTGATGCGCTTCACTCGCCAGTGGCGCAACAGGTCCAGCCCTTCCTGGCCGGCCAGGGCGCGATCCAGCAGCACCAGGTCCACCTCGGGCCCGAGCGCAGCGCGGGCGTCGGCGGCGCGCCGCACCCATTGCGCGCTCATGCCCTCGGCCTTCAAGGCGGCCAGCAGCGCGGGGCCCAGATCGAGGTCGTCTTCGACCAGCAGGATGTGCATGGCATTCACTGTAGCGCCCCGACCTTTGGGAAAGCCAAAGCTGCCAGACGCGACACTGTGGGGAATGCCAAGCCCAAGCACCGAAGTTCTCATGCTCGATGGCCGACGGGTCGAGGTGCAATACGCACGCCGGCCGGGACCGACCATCGTGCTCATCAATGGTGCCGGTGGTCCACTGGACGGCTGGATGCGTGTGTGGGTACCCCTGACCAAGCTGGGCACGGTGGTCGCGTGGAACCGGCCTGGCATTGGCGCCAGCGATCCGCCCCACGTGGACCAGACCTCGGAGACCGTGACACGACAACTCCTTGCGTTGCTCGCAGCGCTGGCGATACCCGGGCCGTATGTGCTGGTGGGGCATTCGCTGGGCGGCCTGCATGCCTTGCACTTTGCGCGCAGCCATCCGGCACACATCGCAGCGGTGGTGCTGTTGGAAGCCACCGCACCGCAGGATATGGCAGCCATGGCCGAACATGCATCACCGCTGCAGCGCGGCCTGCAGGCTCTGGTCGACCGCTGGTGGCCACCCCAGCCGCACAGCGAGGTCGTTCACGCGCGGACCAGCGCGGCGCAGCTGGCGGGCTTGCCGCCGTTCCCGCGGGTGCCACTGGCCGTCGTCACCGGCATGCGGCCGGCCCTGGCATGGTTGACACCCGGCGCGCAGCGGGCTGCCCGCTGCCGGCACCAGCGCGCACTGGTCGAACTGTCGCCGCCGGGGTCACACGTGCTTGCTCATCGCAGCGGCCACTTCCCGCAGCTCTCGGAGCCGGCCCTGGTGGCTCAAGCCATTTCCGACCTGGCCCGTGCGGCAAGCTCGCAGCCCCGCGTCTGAAACCTCAACCATCGATCCTCATGCACCTTCATCTTGCTCTATCGAAGTCGCGCTGCCGTTGGATGGCCGCGCTTGTCGGCGCGCTCCTGCTGACCGCTTGCGCGCAGGTTCCGCGCCATGGCACCACGTCGGCGTCTTCCGGCACCATGGCGTACGCGCTGGGCGGCCCGGAGAAGGCGCCCGTCGTCGTGCTGCAAAGCGGTCTGGGCGACGGCCGCACGACCTGGCACACCGTCTGGCAGCAGCTGACGGCGCGGCACCGCGTCTTCGCGCTGGACCGTCCGGGCTACGGCGACAGCCCGTCGACTACCGTGCCGCGAGATCCCTGCCAGGTGGCCCGCGAACTGCACGCGGCGCTGCGCGACGCCAAGGTGCCGCCACCGTATCTTCTGGTGGGCCATTCGCTGGGCGGGCTGTACCAGGTGGCCTTTGCACGGTTGTACCCGGCAGAAACCGCAGGCGTGCTTCTGCTGGACCCCACCCACCCCGAGCACTTGGCCACGCTGCAGCGCGAGACACCCAAGACCGCCGCGCTGTTGAGCGGCCTGCGCGACACGGTGTTCACCGCCACCATGCGCGCCGAGTTCGATGCCCAGGCGCAATGCTTGAACACGCTGCCGCCGTGGCCGCCCGCGGTGCCCGCGAGATTGCTGTTTTCGGGCCGCTTCGGGCCGCTGGAGACGGCCGACTACCAGCGCACGTTGTCGCAACTGCGCCAGGACTGGCGGCAACGCCTGGTAGCGACGGCCGAGACCATCCCCAACTCGGGGCACTACCTCCATCACGACGCGCCCCAGAGCGTGCTGCAGGCAGTGGAGCAATTGCTGGTGACGGCAGCCGTGACGCCAAAGCGCTGAACTGCGGGGGGGGGCGTGGCAAGCGCGGACTTTGGCCTCTCTTTGGGTGCCGCCTCGCACACTGCCGGGCATCGCAACTCTGTGGACCTTTCATGTCACGCAACGCCACTTCTTCCCCCCTGCACCGCCGTTCGGTGCTGCAGCTGATCCTCACCAGCGGGCTCGCCCTGGGCTTGGCCGCATGCGGCGGCGGATCCGATGAGTCGGAGCAGGAAGAGACCACGGCCGTGCTTCAGACCCAGGCCAACACTGGCGTGGCCGATGGCCTGGTGGGCCTGTTGCTCGGCCAGGTGACGCTGCAGACCCGCAGCGTGGCCGTGGCCGGCAAGCGCCGCATGGGCCAGGGCGCGCCGCTGGACCTGCAGGACCGCCTGGCCATCGGCTCCAACACCAAGGCCATGACCAGCGCCGCCATCCTGGCGCTGGCAGAGCGCGGCGGCCCGGCGCTGCAGCTGACGCTGCCGCAAGCCTTTGCCGAGTGGGCCGCCGACATCCACCCCGCCTACGCGCAGGTGACCCTGGCCGACCTGCTGAACCACCGCGCCGGCCTGCCCGCCTTCAACGGAAGCGGCGAGGACGAGGTGGCCTTCATCACGGCTGTTGAAGCCGACACCGGCCCGCTGCCAACCACGCTGGCCGGCCGCCGCGCTTACTTCGCGCGCTGGTTGCTGGCCCAGGCGCCGGCGGTCGGTGTGGCGCCGGGGCGCGACTTCAACTATTCGAACGCCGGCTACATCCTGGCGGCCGCGATCGTCGAGGCACGCACCGGCAAGGCGTTCGAGACGGTGTTCGACGAAGTGCTGGTGCAGCCTCTGGCGCTGCAAGGCGTGTGGCGCTCGATGGTGCCCGGCCCGGCCGACATCGTGTGGGGGCACGAAGGCGCGGCAGGCGCCCTGGCCGTGGTCGTGGCCAGCGAGGAAGCGCTGGCCACCAAGGACTGGCTGGACATCATCGGCCCTGCCGGCAACTGGGCCTGCACCGGCGAGGCCTATGCCCACTGGCTGCGCTGGCACGTGCGGGCGCTGCGAGGCGAGCCCACGCCGCTGCCGCAGGCCTATGTGGACGACCTGCGCGCGGCGCCTGACGGCCGCTACCTCTGGGGCTGGCAGGCCATGGCCACGCCCAAGCGGATGCTGCTGACCCACACCGGCCACGAGCCCGGCTTCATGGCCGAGGTGGTGGTAGACCGGGCCGGCGAGTTCGCCGTGTTCGGCCTGAGCAACACGGGCCACTTCGCCGAGGACGGCACCAGCTGGGTCCTGGGACGCATCGACCAGGCACTGGCCGAGGTGTTGAAGCAGCAGTCGATTGCGCTTTGAGCGCGTGGCGTCCGTTAGGCTGCCGGCATGTCTCGATACCTGACTTTCGCCGTGCAGGGTTTCGGCCGCCGTGCCTGGCTCGCGGCGCTGATGCTGATGGCGTCCTGCGCCTCGCCGCCCGACGCCGGCCTTGCACCGGCCGCCGCGGCGGGACGGCTTGAGCATCTGGCGCAGCAACATCATGTCTGCGGCGCCGCGGTGGCAGTCATCCAGCAGCGCGAACTGCAGTCGGTCACGACCGCGTCCGGCTGCGATCCTGTGCTGCAGGTGCGGCCTGACAGCGTGTTCCAGGCCGCGTCACTGAGCAAACCGGTGTTCGCCTTTGCCGTGCTGAAGCTGGTGCAACAGGGCCACCTGGCGCTGGACGCACCGGTCCTGCAGTACCTGCCGCGAGGCTATCGGCATGCCTTCGATCCGCTGCACCAAGGGCCGGCTTGCGCATTCCGATTGATGGCACCACGTATTCCAGTTCAAACGCGCCACCCATTCCGATCCGATTCCGCCATCCCGCCCTATGCAGTCGGCAGTCCAACGCAACCCTGTTGGCGAGACCTGACGTCTAAGGGTTAGAGGCTTCCACGTTGTGTTGCCACAATCCATAACACCGCACCCTTTAGAAGCCCCATGCCACGAAATTTCGCCGCAGCGCTCGCCCTGTCCGTGCTTCTTGCTGCCTGCGCCAGCGCGCCTCCCCGTCCGGAGCCGGTGCCGCGCGACGATCTCGATGGAGTCCAACGGCAGCTTGGCACATACATCGCGCACGAACTCGCGCAGCAGAGTCTCGCCGGGTTGAGCATTGCACTGGTGGATGACCAGCGCATTGTCTGGGCCAGCGGTTTCGGTTGGGCTGATGCTTCCGCGCAGGTGCCTGCCACGCCCCAAACGCGGTACCGCGTCGGCTCGATCAGCAAGCTGTTCACCGACACCGCTGCAATGCAACTCGTTGCGCAAGGGGCGCTGGATCTGGACGCTCCCGTGCAGCGCACGCTGCCATGGTTTCGTATCGGCAGCGCCTGGCCGCAGGCGGGGGACATCACGCTGCGACAGTTGATGACGCACCATGCCGGCCTTCCCCGCGACATGGCCGGTGGCATGTGGCTGCAGGAGGCTCCTTCGCCATCGCACGACTTTCGCGCGATGCTTCATTCACTGGCCGATAGCCAGGTCGACGCTCCCCCCGGGCAGATGCTGATGTATTCAAACGTCGGCCTCGACCTGGTCGGCGCGATGATCGAGGCCGGCTCCGGCGAACCGTTCGAGCAGCGCCTGCACCGGACAGTGTTCACACCGCTTGGCCTGCGCAACGCGCAGTTCAGTGCCGCTGTGCCCGACGTAGACGGGATGGCACGTGGCCACTACCAGGGCAAACCGCAGCGCGAGCCAGCCTTGCGTGACGTGCCGGCGGGCGGGCTCAATGCCAGCGTCACCGATCTCGGCCGTTTTCTGATGATGCAGTTCGCCAACGGGCGCAATGCAGTGGGCGAGGTTGTGCTGCCGGCAGAACAGCAGGCGGCGATGCTCGAACGCCAGAACGCCGACGTGCCGCTGGATGCCGATATGCGAATCGGCCTGGGCTGGATGCTGACGACATTCGGCACCGACACCGTTCGCGGAGGCGGGCCGGTGGCCCACCACGGCGGCGCGACCATGTACTTCCGCAGCCAGCTGATGATGCTGCCGCAGCACAAGATCGGGGTGGTTGTCGCTTCGAACGATGGCGCCGCCGGCAACTCGGTCAACCGCATCGCGCAGCGCGCGCTCGCGCTGCTTCTGGAGGCGCGCACGGGCATCCGGCAGACGGTCCACGTACCCGGCTTCACGCCGGCGGCGCGAGCCTGGCCGCCCGAGCAGTGGCTAGCCGTGCGCACGACCTGCGCAGGCGACTACATGACCCTGGCCGGCCCTGTCTCACTTGTGCCCGATGGCCAGCACATGATCGCGCTTGCCGGCGGACGCCGACTCGAACTGCTCGAAGGCGAAGCCGGTCGCTTCGGGCTGCGATACCGCCTGGCCGGTCTGCTGCCGATCGAGCTCGGAACGCTGTCGAAAATGGGTTTCGAATGCCGACAAGTCCAAGGACGGCAGGTGCTGATCGCAGTGCTGGACGACGAGCGCATAGTGGCTGGCGAGAAGCTGCCCCCGGCTTCGCTGCCGTCGTACGTGGCACGCTGGACAGGCAGTTACAAGCCACGGCTGGCAGAAGGAGAGACGGCGTCACTGTCCACGGCGAACGAGGTACGTGTGTTCCAGTCCGAGGGCCGACTTTGGGTGCAGTACAAGATGCACCGGGCCTTTGGCGGAGGAGCACAGGTGGCGCTGTTGCAGCCGATCTCGCAGACAGCCGCGCGTGCGGTCGGCCCGCTGGCCGATGTGGGTGCCATGGTGCAGATTGAAGATCGCAACGGCGAGACGCCACGCGTGCGCTTCTCAGGTTGGACCTTCGACCGTGTCGGCGATTAGGGGGCTCGGAGCATCTCGGTCGGCCATAGGAGCGACCTCGTCGTAGTACCCCGCGAAGGCCTTCGACGAATTTGTCAGCCGGTTTGGGCCTGCACCGCCCCGCCGGAAGGTCCTGTCGAAGAAGATGGCTGGCTCGCGCTTACACCTTCCCAAGAACGGTGCCTTGTCGCGGCATGCCGACCGAGGCGCGCAGGCCTGTGCAAGTGATCCACGGCATACCGCGTTGCCTGCGGTGCTGTGGGGGTTGCGGAATCGGATCGGAATGGGCGGCGGGTTTGAAAAGGAGTTGGTGTCGGTTTTCAATCGGAACGCTTGGCGCTCTAGATCCGGAATACGCAGGCTGGCAAGACCGACGACGTCACCGACCCGCTGCTGGGCGCCGTGACCGTGCGCATGCTGTTGCAGCACACGGCCGGGCTGCCCAACTGGGCATCGGGGCCGCTGCGCTTCGAAGGCACACCGGGCACTCGCTGGGCCTATTCCGGAGAAGGTTACGTTCTGCTGCAGCGGGCCGTCGAAGCCGTGATGCGCCGGCCGCTGGACGAAGTCATGCAAGAACTGGTCTTCACCCCGCTGGGCATGGGCCGCAGCAGCTGCCGCTGGACGCCACAGATCGGCGAGCACTTGCTGCCAGGCACCAAGGCCAAAGGGTCGCCGCGCAAGGTGGTTCCCTTGCAGCAGCCGGTGGCGGCGTTCAGCCTTTACACCACCGTTGACGACTACGCTCGCTTCCTCATCGCATTGCTGCGCGACCCGGCCCTGCTGGCGGAGACCGCCGACTCACCGGTTGACGTCGACACGCGCTTGAACCTGCGTTGGGGATTGGGCTGGGGCCTGGAACAGGCGGCAGATGGCGCGCAGCTCTGGCAATGGGGCAATAACCCGGGCTACCGCGCGTTCGCGCTGGCCATGCCTGGATCGGGCAATGGCCTGGTCCTGCTGACCAACAGCGATGCCGGCCTGAAGTTGGTCGAGCCCCTCGTGCGGGCCGCATTGCCCGGGGAACACAAGTTCTTGCGGTCGCGCTTCTTGACGGCTGGCGCGTTGGACGCGCTCTGCGAAATCCTGGGCGTGTGCCTTTGACGGATCACTGCACGCTGCGGCGAGGTCTTTGGACTGGACGAGTGTCCGGTTTGTGGAACGCCCGCTTCTGGCCGACTGCTGGTGCCGGCGAGCGGCGGCTATGTTGCAGGCTGATCAACATGGAGCTGCGCACTGCCACTGAGACAGCACTGGCACGGAAGTAGGCCTGTCGCAGCAACTTGTGCGCGACCTGCGAGGACTCGGTGACGCAGGCGTCATTGAGTGCTTGTCGGCGCTCACGCGCCGACGAAACGAATTCGGCCCCCTACGGCAGTTCGCCGTGGGCGGCTTTGCGGCGCGGCGCTGCCGCTACGATGCGCTGATGACCGCCACCCTCTATCCGCACCTGCTGCAGCCGCTGGACCTGGGCTTCACCACCTTGAAGAACCGGGTGCTGATGGGCAGCATGCACACCGGGCTGGAGGATGGCCGCAAGCACTTCCCGCGCATGGCGGCCTTCTTTGCCGAGCGCGCGCGTGGCGGCGTCGGGCTGATGGTCACCGGCGGCTTCGCCCCCAACATCGAGGGCTGGGCCAAGCCCTTCGCCGGGACACTGTCCACCTCGGGCGCGGCCGGTCGGCACCGGCAGGTGACGGAGGCGGTGCATGCCGAAGGCGGCAAGATCGCGCTGCAGATCCTGCACACCGGGCGCTACGGGTATCAGCCGTTCTGCGTGGCGCCCAGCCGCATCCAGAGCCCCATCTCGCCGTTCACGCCGCGGGCCTTGAGCGCCCGCGGCATCGAGCGCCAGATCCGCGCCTTCGTGCGCTGCGCGGCGCTGGCGCGCGAGGCCGGCTACGACGGTGTCGAGGTGATGGGCAGCGAGGGCTACTTCATCAACCAGTTTCTCGTCGCCCACACCAACCACCGCGACGACGAGTGGGGTGGCAGCTACCCCAACCGCATGCGCCTGGCGGTGGAGATCGTGCGGCGTGTGCGCGAGGCCGTGGGGCCCGACTTCATCCTCATCTACCGCATCAGCCTGATCGACCTGATCCCCGACGGCAGTTCATGGCCCGAGGTGCTGGAACTGGCCCGGGCCGTCAGCGCGGCCGGCGCGACGATCCTCAACACCGGCATCGGCTGGCACGAGGCCCGCGTGCCCACCATCGCCACCAGCGTGCCGCGCGGTGCCTTCACCTGGGTGACGAAGAAGCTGCGCGATGCGCTGCGCGCCGAGGGCATCGCCACACCGGTGGTCACCAGCAACCGCCTGAACATGCCCGAGGTGGCCGAGGCGGTGCTGGCGCGCGGCGATGCCGACATGGTGAGCCTGGCGCGGCCGTTCCTGGCCGATGCCGAGTTCGTCAACAAGGCGGCGCAGGGCCGCAGCGACGAGATCAACACCTGCATCGCCTGCAACCAGGCCTGCCTGGACCACACCTTCCGCAACCGCATGAGCAGTTGCCTGGTCAACCCGCGCGCCTGCCACGAGACCGAACTGGTCATCGCCCCCGCCGGCACGCGCAAGCGCATCGCGGTTGTCGGCGCCGGCCCCGCCGGGCTGGCCGCGGCGACGACGATGGCCGAGCGCGGCCACGAGGTGCACCTGTTCGACGCGGCGGCGCAGATCGGCGGCCAGTTCAACCTGGCCAGGCGCGTGCCGGGCAAGGAGGAGTTCGAAGAGACGCTGCGCTACTACGCCCGCCGCCTTCAGGTCACCGGCGTGCGCATGCGGCTGCAGACGCAGGTGGACGCCGAACTGCTGCGCTCGCACGCCTTCGACGAGGTGGTGCTGGCCACCGGCGTGACCCCGCGCGACCCCAGGATCCCCGGCCAGGACCACTCCAAGGTGCTGAGCTACATCGACGTGCTGCTGGGCCGCCGGCCGGTGGGTCGGCGCGTGGCCATCGTCGGCGCCGGCGGCATCGGCTTCGACGTGGCCGAGTTCCTGGCCAACGGCACCGACCTGGGCCACGCGTCCACCACCATGGACCTGGCGGCCTGGCTGCGCGAATGGGGCGTGACCGACCCGCAGGCGCAGCGTGGCGGCGTGGTGCGCCCGCAGCCGGAGCCGCCGGTGCGCGAGGTGACGCTGCTGCAGCGCAAGCCCGGCAAGCATGGCGGCACGCTGGGCAAGACCACCGGCTGGATCCACCGCGCCGCGTTGAAGATGAAGCAGGTGCAGATGCTGGCCGGGGTGAACTACGAGCGCATCGGCGCGGTCGACGGCTCGGGCGGCGCGGCCCACGCCGACGACCCGGTGGGCCTGTTCATCTCGTACGGCAAGGACCACAGAGACGGCACCGTGCTGACGGTGGACACCATCGTGCTGTGCGCCGGCCAGGAGCCGCTGCGTGAGCTGCAGGCGCCGCTGCGGGCCGCCGGCATCGAGGTGCACCTGATCGGTGGCGCCTTCGAGGCCGGCGAACTCGATGCCAAGCGGGCCATCGACCAGGGCACGCGGCTGGGGGCCAGGCTCTGACGGCCGTGCCGGTCAGGCCGGTCCGGCCGGCGGCCGCTCAGGCCGCAAGCGTCGGATAGTCGGTGTAGCCCTTGGGGCCGGGTGTGTAGAAGGTGGACATGTCAGGCGCGTTGAGGTCTGCACCCACGCGCAGGCGCTCGACCAGGTCGGGGTTGGCCAGGAACGGACGGCCGAAGGCGATGAGGTCGGCCTGCCCCGCCACCAGCGCCTGCTCCGCGCTGGCCCCGTCGAAACCACCGGCCAGCATGAACGGGCCGCTGAAGGCGCCGCGCAGCCGGGCCTTCAGTTCGGCCGGCACCGGCGGTGCACCCATCGCGGAATGGTCCAGCACATGCAGGTACAGCAGTCCCAGCGTCGAGAGCTCGCCGACCAGCGCCAGGTACTGCGCGTCGACGTCGGGATAGGGCCCGGTGCCGTTGAACACGCCATAGGGCGACAGGCGGATGCCGACGCGCTGGCCGCCGATGGCGGCCGCGCAGGCGCGGGCCACCTCGATCGCAAAGCGGTTGCGGCCCTGCGGGCTGCCGCCATAGCCATCGGTGCGCAGGTTCACGTTGGCATTGAGGAACTGCTCGATCAGGTAGCCGTTGGCGGCATGCAGCTCCACGCCATCGAAGCCGGCCTCGATGGCCAGCCGGGCCGATTGCGCGTATTCGCCCACGGCGTGGGCGATGTCGGCCTCGGTCATCGCGCGCGGGGCGCTGTGCGGTTGCATGGCGTGCGCGTCGGTGTACATCTCGCCGGGGCAGACTTCGGCCCCTGGGCCGAGCACTTCGGCGCCGGCCGGCAGGTTGGCCACGTGGGTGACGCGGCCGGTGTGCATCAGCTGCACGACGATCTTGCCGCCCTTGGCGTGCACGGCGTCGGTGACGAGCTTCCAGCCGCGCACCTGGGCGTCGTTGAAGAGCCCCGGGATGCGGGCATAGCCCAGGCCGTTGGGGGAGGGCGCCGTGCCTTCGGTGACGATCAGGCCGGCCGAGGCGCGCTGGCCGTAGTACTCGGCCATCAGGGCGTTGGGGGTGTTGTGGTCGACGGCGCGGCTGCGCGTCATCGGCGCCATCACCGTGCGGTTGGCGAGCGGCAGCGAGCGGACGAGGACAGGGTCGAAGAGCATCGTGACTCCAGCAAAGGGGAACAGGGGAGATTCGAGGGCCAGGCGCGTCGTCCTGGCCGGGAGCGGCTCGCGACGCCATGGCCGCCGGGGCGGGCCATGATAGGTGCGCACCGACGCGCTGTGGCCGCAGGGCCTCTGCGTTGACTCCCATCAAGCTGCGGCGGGGCCGATTGCGTACGCTGGGGCCGTCCTGTCCAGAGAACCTCGATGCGAATCCTGTCGTGCGCGATGGCCGCGCTGTTCGTCGCCACCCCTGTCGTCCACGCCAACCGGGCCGAGAACGACGCGGCCATGCTGCAGCGTGCCAACGCCAGCGGTTGCATGGCCTGCCACACCCTCCTGCCGGCGCCCAGGCGCGCCGACGGGCTGCCGCCCATCGCCCCGGCGTGGCGCGACATCGCCATCAAGTACCGCGACGACCCCGCGGCCTCCGACCGGCTGACACGCATCGTGATGACCGGCTCGAACCCGAATGCCCGGCATTGGGTGGGCAAGGTCAGCAACGTGGCGATGCCGCCCAACGCCGTAGCGATCGCCGAAGACGATGCGCGGGTGCTGGTGAACTGGATCCTCGTGCTGGTGCCATAGCCTGCACCACAGCGCCTGCCGGGCGGGCGTCGCATCGCCTACAGTGGCGGCACCGCACGCACGCCCGCGGGCAGGCCCGCACCACCGCCATGACGACGACCGCTCCCTGGGACGAACCCATTGCCTTTGCCGAGGCGCATGAAGTGCCCTGGCCGCGTGACCCTGCGGCCGACCCGGCCCGTTGGGGCGTGCACCACGACGACCCGCCGCCCTTCAACCGCCTGCGCGGCCCGGTGCACCCGCGCGGCGGCGTGTCGGGCGTGGTGTGGCGCCATGGCCGCGAAGTGGTGGCCTGGGGCGATCCCGAGCGCGCCGACCTGACCTTCAGCGTGGCCAAGACCTACCTGGCGCTGCTGGCCGGCGTGGCCCATGGCCGCGGCCTGCTGCCCGACGTGGACGAACCGGTGGTGGCGCGCGTGCCCGGCATCGGCTTCGACAGCGCGCACAACCGCGCCGTCACCTGGCGCCACCTGCTCGAGCAGACCAGCGAATGGGAAGGCAGCTGCTTCGGCCTGCCCGACACCGTGGACCGCTGGCGCCAGGTGGCGCACGACCCGCGCCCGCCCGGCGGCCGCAAGGGCGATGCGCGGCCGCTGCAATCGCCTGGCAGCTACTGGGAATACAACGACGTGCGCATCAACCAGCTGGCACTGGCGCTGCTGCACCTGTTCGGCCAGCCGCTGCCCGAGGTGTTCGACCAGGCCGTGATGCGGCCGCTGGGCGCGTCGGCCGATTGGCGCTGGCGCGGCTACGACGACGCCTGGCTGGAATTGAACGGCCGCCGCGTGCAATCGGTGCCGGGGGGCACGCACTGGGGCGGCGGCGTGTCGATCGGCGCACGAGACCAGGCGCGCGTCGGGCAACTGCTGCTGGACGACGGCCTGCACGACGGCCACCAACTGGTGCCGGCCGACTGGGTGCGGCGAATGCGCGCGCCCAGCGCCTCCGCGCCGTTCTACGGCTGGCTGATGTGGCTGAACCCCGGCGGCACGGCCTTTCCCGGCGCGTCGCCGGAGGCCAGCTTCATGGTCGGCGCGGGCGGTCACCTCACCTGGGTCGAGCCGGCCTTCGACGCGGTGGTGGTGGTGCGCTGGCTCGACCCCGCGCACACCGCGGGCTTCGTGCGGCGGGTGGGCGCGGCGCTGGCCATGGCGTGAGACCGGACCCCTCGGCACAGGAGCCCCCATGAAGCTCGTCGGCATGCTCGATTCACCCTTCGTGCGGCGGGTGGCCATCTCGCTGCAACTGCTGGGCCTGCGCTTCGAGCACCAGTCGCTGTCGGTGTTCCGCACCTTCGACGAGTTCCGGCAGATCAACCCCGCCGTCAAGGCCCCCACGCTGGTGTGCGACGACGGCGAGCTGCTGATGGATTCGACGTTGATCCTCGACTACGCCGAGGCGCTGGCCCGACCGCGCACGCTGATGCCGTCGACCCTGCACGACCGGCAGCACGACCTGCGGCTGATCGGCCTGGCGCTGGCCGTCTGCGAGAAGAGCGGCCAGCTCATCTACGAGCGCGGGCTGCGGCCGCCCGAGAAGCAGCACGCGCCCTGGGTCGACCGCGTCACGGCGCAACTGCTGGGCGCCTGCGGGGCACTGGAGCAGGCCCTGGCGGCGCGGCCGATCGAGGTGTCGACGTCGGCGGCCTTGCGGCAGGCGGGCGTCAGCGTGGCCGTGGCCTGGCATTTCGCGCAGCGCACGCTGCCGCAGGTGGTGCCGGCGGCGGGCTTTCCGCATTTGGTGGCCTTGTCGGCGGCGGCGGAGGCCTTGCCGGAGTTCCGCGCCGCACCCTATGGCGAGGGCACCTGCCGGCCGGTGGAAGCCCCGCCCGCGCCGGCGATGGCCGATGGCCGCGACCTGCAGATCCGATCGCCCCTGTCGCCCGACGAGATCGAGGCGGCGCGCGTGCTGCTCGACGCCAACGGGTGGGGCCCGCGCGTGGCCGATCCCTCGGTGTTCGCCGAGCTGCTGCGCCGGTCGCCGATCTGCCTGGTGGCCGTGCGCGATGGCCAGGTGATCGGCTTCCTGCGGGCGCTGAGCGATGGCCTGTTCAACAGCTACATCTCGATGGTGGTGGTGGACGAAGCCCACCGTGGCCAGGGCGTCGGCAGCCGGCTCGTCCGCACCGCGATGGGCACCAACCCCGAGATGACCTGGGTGCTGCGCGCGGGCCGCGGTGGGGTCAGCGCGTTCTACAAGGCGCTGGGCTTCCAACGCTCCGAGGTGGCCATGGAGCGCCCGGGCCGGCGCCCGTGAGGCCGCGAGGGCCCGGGGCCGACCTGGTGGCCAGGTCTGACCGGCGCGTTCAGTGCGCGGGACGGACGATCGGGTGCGAGTACTCGCGCCCCACCAGCACCCGCGCGCCCAGGTAGGCGTTGCGCAGCCGCTCGGACAGGGTGTCGAGGTCGACGTGGCCCGCCTCGTCGCAGGGCACGGCGACGCCGCGGCCGGGGTTGAAGAGCGAGGCGAAGCGAAGCTCGTGGGAGGCGGCGGCAGGGTTGGCCGGCCTGGCACATGCGTGGGAGCCCATGATCGTGTCCTTTGCGTGGTCCGACGGTGAGCCGTCGGGCCACGCCCGGGTGCCGGGTGCGCCAACCGCTCTGGTCTTGCCCGGGCACGGACTGCGCCCGGTGTGTGATCGGATACTGCGCCGCCGTCGGACGGCCCGATCGGTCGAACATGGGCGCCGCGGCACGCCATATTGCGCCGGGTGCGAGCCGTCCGTGCATTGCTGCCGCAGGCGGGCCCGCGATGCCCCTGCGCCCGCACCGTGGGCTGCGCAGGCGCATGCGGCATCATGGCCGCCATGCCCACCTTCTTTGCCACCGCCCGTGAGTTCGGTGCCTGGCTGGCCGCGCATGGCGCCACCGAGCCGCAGCTGATCGTCGGCTTCCACAAGCGCGACAGCGGCCGCCCCAGCATGACCTGGCCCGAGTCGGTGGACGAGGCGCTGTGCGTCGGCTGGATCGACGGCGTGCGCGCCCGCATCGACGAGCACTCGTACAAGATCCGCTTCACGCCGCGCAAGCCCACCTCCACCTGGAGCGCTGTCAACATCGAGCGCGTGCGGGTGCTGCAGGCCGAGGGCCGCATGACGCCGGCGGGCCTGGCGGCGTTCGCGCAGCGGCGCGAGGCCAGGTCGAAGGTCTACGCCTACGAGCAGGCCGCGCAGGCGGTGCTGGACGCGGCCGACGAGGCGCGGTTCCGCGCGCACCGCCAGGCCTGGGCGTTCTTCGAGGCCCAGCCGCCCGGCTACCGCCACCTGGCGGTGTGGCGCATCGTCAGCGCCAAGCGGCCGGACACGCGCCAGGCCCGCCTCGACAAGCTCATCGAGGCGTCGGCGCAGGGCTTGCGCGTGTGAGCGGGCGAGAGGGCGCTCAGCTCAGCATGTTGGTGTCGCCGCACACCGACAGCGCCTGCCCCGAGATCGTGGCGGCGCGCGGGCTGGACAGGTACACCACGTAGTCGGCCAGCTGCTCCGGCGTCACGTACTGCTTGATCGAGGTGCCGGCAAAGGCGGCGCGCTCGACCTCCTCGAACGACACGCCGCGGGCCTGCGCCTTGGCGGTGAGCACGCGCTGCTGGCGCTCGCCGGACACCACGCCGGGCAGCAGCGCATTGACGCGGATCTGGTCGGGGCCCAGTTCGACGGCCAGCGAGCGCATCAGCCCGATCACGCCCCACTTGGCCGCGGCGTAGGGCGTGCGCAGCGCGAAGCCCAGGCGGCCGGCCAGCGACGAGACATTGACGATGCTGGCGTTGGCCGACGCGCGCAGCGCCGGCACGGCCAGGCGCACGCAGTTGAACTGGCCGGTGAGGTCGACCGCGATGCAGCGGTCCCAGTCTTCCGGGGCGATGGTGTCGACCGTGCCGGTGGGGCCGGCGATGCCGGCGTTGTTGACCAGGCAGTCGAGCCCGCCCAGGTGGGCCAGTGCCGCGTCGAACCACCGCCCCACCTGGTCGCGCTGCGACACGTCGCAGTTGCTGGCGTGCAGCGTGGGGTCGGTGCGCGCCAGCGCGGCCAGTGCGGCGGCATCCACGTCGCACACCGCCACCCGCGCGCCTTCGGCGACGAACGACCGTGCGATCGCCAGGCCGATGCCGTTGGCGCCGGCCGAGACCATCACCCGCAAACCCTTGATGCCCAGATCCATGGTGTTCTCTCTCAGTGTGGTGGCAGCACGCCGCGCGCTTCGATGAAGGCCGCGGTGCTGCCGATGTCCTCGAGCAGGGCCGCGCGCGCGGCGGCGGAGTCGCCGCGCTCGATGCCGTCCAGCATCGCTGCATGGCAACGCACCGCCACGCCGCTGGCCAGCCGGCCCGGGCCCGAGCGCAGGTCGAGGTTGAGCAGCGGCCCGATGCGCAGCCACAGCCCTTCGATGATGGCCGTGAGCGCGGGCATGCCGGCGGCGCGGTAGACCGCGAAGTGCAGCCGGGCGTTGGCGGCGATGGCCGCGTCGATGTCGGGGGTGCGGTGCTTGCTCTCGCGGCGGAAGGTGGCGTCGAGCCGGCGCAGTTCGGCCAGTTCGCTGCCGCCGCGGCGCAGCGCGGCCTGCTCGGCGGCGAAACCCTCGATGCCCTGCCGGATGGTGGTCAGCTCGCGAAACTGCGGCGCGGTCATCAGCGGCACCTGCACCGATCGCTTGGGCGTGACCTCGAGCGCGCGCTCGGCCACCAGGCGCGACACCGCGTCGCGCACCGGCTGCATCGACACGCCCAGCTGCTGGCCCAGGCCGCGCAGCGACAGCCGGTCGCCCGGCGCCAGCATACCGGTGATCAGCTGGGCCCGCAGGTGGGCCAGCACCTGGGCGCCCAGGGTGTCGTCGGGGGTCGGCATGCGGCGGGGCGGGAGTGGCGTTCGGCCGATCTTAGGGGAGGCCAGGGGGGCCGGCGTGGCCGGGTTTGTCGGTAGGCGGCCGCCCTGGACAAGCCGAGGGATTGCAGGCACGATAACTGTGATCACAGATGCTGGCAAGCCGGAATGTGCCCCACGGCACAGGCCGGCGCCACGGCCGGCGCACCGTGCGTACCCTGCGCCGCCGCAGCGGTGCACCCACCCTTCACATCGGGAGACAGGCATGAGCGATTCCATCGATACCCAACGCCGCAGCGTGCTGCTGGGCGCGTCGGTCGGCGCGGCCGTGCTGGGATTTCCGGCGCTGATCCGCGCGCAGTCCGACGTCATCCGCATCGGCCACCTCACGCCGCGCACCGGCTTCCTGGGGCCGCTGGGCGAGTTCGCGGTGCAGGCCGCCGACATGGCGGTGGCCGAGATCAACGCCGCCGGCGGCATCAATGGCCGCAAGGTCGAGCTGCTGAAGGAGGATTCGGTCAACCCGCAGACCGCGTCGACCAAGGCCGAGCGCATGATCGAGCGCGACAAGGTGGCCTGCATCATCGGCGAGATCTCGTCGGCCTCGGCGCTCACCATCAGCCAGGTGGCCGAGCGCACCAAGACGCTGTTCATCAACACCGGCGCCAATTCGGACGAGTTGCGCGGCAAGAACTGCAAGAAGTTCATGTTCCACATCGAGAGCCAGAACTCGATGTACGTCAAGACCTGCGGCCGTTCGCTGATGGCCCAGGGCCTGGTGAAGGGCAAGAAGTGGTTCTCGCTGACGGCCGACTACGCCTTCGGCCATGACCTGCTGCGCGTGTCCAAGCGCTTCATGTCGGCCAACGGCGGCGACTTCGCGGCCGACAAGCTGGTGCCCACCGACGCCACCGATTTCTCGCCGCTGCTGCTCGAGATCCGCAACGCCAAACCCGACCTGGTGATCTCCAACCTGGCGGGCAACCAGATCACCAGCTTCCTGAAGCAGTATTCCGAGTTTGGCCTCAACTTCCCGGTGGCCGGCTTCGGCTTCGACACCGCGCTGGCCTGGGCGGCGGGCAAGGGCAACTTCCTCGGCACCTGGCCGGTGGTGTGGCACCACCTGATCGACACGCCGGCCACCAAGAAGTTCGTCGCCGACTTCGTCAAGCGCTACAACCGGCCGCCCGAGAACCAGGCCTGGGGCGACTACAACGCCATCAAGCTCACGGCGCAGGCGATGGCCGAGACCAAGTCCACCGATTCCGTCAAGCTGGTGGAGCACTTCGAGAAGGGCGCCACGTTCGGGCTGATGAAGACGCGCGAAGGCTACTTCCGCAAGTCCGACCACCAGATGATGCACGAGATGTACACCGTGCAGGCCTTGCCGGCGGGCGAGATCAAGAACAACTTCGACATCTTCCGCTCGTCGGCGCCGGTGCCGGCCGCGGGCGAATCGCTCGAGGTCATCGCCACCACCGCCGAAGAGAACGAATGCAAGATGGGCTGAGCGCCCGCTTCCCTGCCCCGTGCTCTTCGTCCAACACCTGCTCAACGGCCTGCTGGCCGGGGCCTACTACCTGCTGATCGCGCTCGGGCTGTCGCTGATCTTCTCGCTGGGCGGCATCGTCAACCTGGCGCACGGCGCGTTCTACGCGATCGGCGCCTACCTGGCGGTGAGCATCGGGCAGTCGCTCGGCTTCACCGGCGCGGTGCTGCTGTCGCCGCTGATCGTCGGCGTGCTCGGCGTGGTGGTCGAGCGGGTGCTGTTCCGCCGCTTCTACAAGGCCGATCCGGCGCTGTCGCTGCTGCTCACCTTCGGCCTGGCCATGGTGGCCGAGCAGGCGCTGCGCATGGTGTACGGCGCGCCGCCGCTGTCGTGGTCGATACCGCAGGAACTGCGCGGCCAGGTCTTCGTCGGCGATTTTGTCTACCCGCGCTACCGGCTGTTGCTGCTGGCCGTGGCGGCCTCGTGCGTGGGCGGGCTGTGGTGGCTGCTGCAGCGCACGCCCTTCGGCCGCGTGGTGCGCGCCGGCGTGCAGAACCCCGACATGGTCGGAGCGCTGGGCATCTCGCTCGAGCCCTACATGGCGGCGATCGCCTTCCTGGGCATCGGCCTGGCCGGGCTGGCCGGCGTGATGCTGGCGCCCATCTTCACCATCCACCCGGCCATGGGCGCCGAGATCATCACCGCCGCCTTCGTGGTGGTGGTGATCGGCGGCCTGGGCTCGTTCTGGGGCGTGGTGCTGGCGGCGCTGGTGGTGGGCCTGACCAAGGGCGTGGTCACCGCCGCTGGCTATTCGCAGTATTCCGAGGCGGCCATCTACCTGCTGATGCTGGTGGTGCTGCTGGTGCGGCCCCGCGGGCTGTTCGGCGACCGCATCCAGCGGTTCGAATAGGGCCTGTTATCGCCATGGGAGGTCACGCGTGACTCAGCAAACGGACGCCAGCAAGGCGCGCGGCGCAGCCCAGGCTGGCCGCCTGGGCAAGCCGTGCAACGCCGCTGGCACCCGTTTGCTGAGATCACCCTGCGGGCCGCCACCTGGCAGGCCCCAGGGCGTCGTTGCGCCCTCGTTGCGTGCCAACGGCACGCGGCCTCGGCCGCGCCTAGCCCTGGGGCCTGCCAGGTGGCGGCGCGTGACCTCCCATGGCGTTAACAGGCCCTAGCCCATGCCCCAGACCCGCGATCTCCTCGTTGCCGCGCTGGCCCTGGTGCTGCTGCCCTTCGTGCTCACCTCGCTGGGCATGGGCATCACCTCGGCTACCGAGGTGGTGATCTTCGCGCTGGCCTGCATGGCGCTGAACATCCTGGTCGGCTACTCGGGCCTCACCTCCTTCGGCCACGGCGCCTGGTTCGGCCTGGCCGCCTATGCCGCGGCGATGGGGCAGCGCGACCTGTTCCCGGGCAGCTTCTTCGCGCCGCTGGCGCTGGGGCTGGGCGTGGTCATCGCCATCGCCTGGGGCTTCGGGTTCCTGATCCTGCGGCGCCGCGGCGTGTACTTTTCGCTGCTCACGCTGGCGCTGTCGGCGATGCTGTACTCGGTGGCCTTCCGCTGGACCGAGGTCACCGGCGGCGAGAACGGCCTGGGCGGCATCACCCGGCCGGTGCTGGCGGGCGTGTCGTTCGACAGCGCGGCCACCTACTACGCGCTGGTGGCCGGCGTCGCCTTCATGGCCGTGCTGGCGCTGTGGCGCTTCCACCGCTCGCCGCTGGGCACGGTGCTGGTGGCCATCCGCGAGAACGAACAGCGCGCGCGCTTCGTGGGTTATCCCACCAACCGCGTCAAGCTCACCGCCTTCGTCGTGTCGGCCGCGCTCACCGGGCTGGCCGGCATGCTGCTGGCCTTCAACAACCGCATGACCTCGGCCGAGCCCATCTCGGTGGCCTTCTCGGGCGAACTGCTGGCGATGGTGATCATCGGCGGCATGCGCTCGTTCCTGGGGCCGGCACTGGGGGCGCTGTTCTTCGTGATCTTCCGCGACTCGCTGTCGCGCGTCACCGAGAACTGGCTGCTGTTCTTCGGCATCCTGTTCGTGGCCTTCATCGTGTTCTCGCCCACCGGCCTGGTGGGCCTGTACGAGCGCGCCACGGCGCGCTGGCGCAAGACGGTGGTCGACGACGCCGCGATGGCGCAGCGCCTGGCCGGCACGGTGACGCTGCCCGAGTTCCTGCGCCCGCCGCGCGGCGGCGACGAGGCCATCCTGGTGGCCGAGGGCCTGGGCAAGAGCTTCGGTGGCATCCGCGCCCTCAAAGATGTGTCGCTGCGGCTGCGCGACCGCACGCTGCACGCGCTGATCGGCCCCAACGGCGCCGGCAAGACGACCGCCTTCAACCTGATCTCGGGCCTGTTCGCGCCCGACCGCGGCACGGTGACGCTGGCCGGCCGCCCGATCGCGGGGCTGTCGCCCGAGGCCATCACCGAGGCCGGCATCGGCCGCTCGTTCCAGATCACCAACCTGTTCGCCACGCTGTCGGTGGCCGAGAACATCCGCCTGGCGGTGCAGGCGCGGCACCCCTTGCGCTTCGCGGTGTGGACCGACGCCGCCGCCATGGCCGACGTCAACCGCGACGCCGCCGAGGTGCTGCGCACGATGGGCCTGGGCGGTGTCGAAGGGGCGCAGGCCGGGTCGCTGTCCTACGGCGGCCAGCGACTGCTCGACATGGCGCTGGCGCTGGCCACCCGGCCGCGCGTGCTGCTGCTCGACGAGCCGCTGGCCGGCCTGGCCGCGGCCGAGCGCGAGCGCGTGGGCCTGCTGATCAAGGGCATCTCGACGGAGTTGCCGGTGCTGCTGGTCGAGCACGACATCGACCGCGTGTTCGCGCTGGCCGATGCGGTGACGGTGATGAACGACGGCGAGGTGCTGGTCGACGGCACCGTGGACGACGCGCGCGATTCGCCGCAGGTGCAGGCGGTGTACATCGGGGCCGGCTCGCACGCGCTGGCGGCCATCGAACGCGCCAGCGCGGCGCAGCCCAGCGTGCTGTTGAAGCTCGACGGGGTGAACACCTTCTACGGCAAGAGCCACATCCTGCACGACGTGGGCTTCGAGGTGCACGACCGCGAGATCGTCGCGCTGCTGGGCCGCAACGGCGCGGGCAAGTCGACGCTGCTGAAGACCATCATCGGCGTCAGCCCGCCGGCGTCGGGCCAGATCCTGCTGGGCAGCGAGGCCCTGGCGCGCCGGCCCTCGTCCGAGATCGCTCGCCGCGGCGTGGCCTACGTGCCGCAGGGCCGCGGCCTGTTCGCCGGCATGTCGGTGGCCGAGAACATGGAACTCGGCCGGCTCAAGCGCCGCAACCAGGCCGGCACCTACTGGGACGAGGACAAGATCTTCAGCTTCTTCCCGCGCATCAAGGAGCGTTGGCGCTCGCCCGCCGACTACCTGTCGGGCGGCGAGCAGCAGATGGTGGCGGTGGCGCGCGCGCTGTCGGGCGACACCCGCGTGCTGCTGCTCGACGAGCCCTTCGAGGGGCTGGCACCGGCGATCGTTGAGGAACTGTTCGAGGCCTTCGACAAGCTTCGCCACGAGGTGGCGATCCTGATCGTCGACCACCACCTCGACCTGGCGCTGGCGCTGTCCGACCGCACCGTGGCGCTGGAGCGTGGCACCGTCACCCACATCGGCGACTCGGGGGCGCTGTCGCGCGACCTCGAACTGCGGCGCAAGGTGTTGTGGCTGTAGCCACATGGCATACAAAGGCATCGGCATGGATCAGCAAGCAGACATCGTCGGCATCGTCGGGGCCGGCCTCATCGGCCGCTCGTGGGCCAACGTCTTCGCCCGCGCCGGCTGGCGCGTGCAGGTGTGGGACCCGAGCGAGCCGCAGCGGGCGGCAGCGCACGCGCAGATCGCTCAGTCGCTGCACGACCTGCAGGCGCACGGCCTGGTCGACGACTCCGCCGCGGCGGCGCAGCGGGTGCAGGTGGTGGCCACGCTGGCCGACGCGGTGCGCGGCGCCCGCTACGTGCAGGAAAGCGGCCCCGAGACACTGGAGGTCAAGCTCGCCACCTTCGCGGCGCTGGACGCTGCGGCGCCGGCCGGCTGCGTGCTGGCGTCATCCACGTCGGCCATCGTGGCCTCGCAGTTCACGGCCGACCTGGCGGGCCGAGACCGCTGCATCGTCGCCCACCCGGTGAACCCGCCGCACCTGGTGCCGGTGGTCGAACTGTGCGGCGCGCCCTGGACCAGCGCCGACACCAAGGCCCGCGCCGATGCGGTGATGCGCGCGGTGGGACAGGTGCCCATCGACGTGAAGCGAGAGATCGACGGCTTCGTGCTCAACCGCCTGCAGGTGGCGTTGCTCACCGAAGCCTTCCGCCTGGTTCAGGAGGGCGTGGTCAGCCCGAAGGACCTGGACCACACCATCGCCGACGGCCTGGGCCTGCGCTGGGCCTTCATGGGCCCGTTCGAGACCATCGAGCTCAATGCGCCCGGCGGCATCGCCGACTACTGCCAGCGCTACACGCCCTGGTTCCGGCGCTACATGGCCGACCTGCCCACGGCCCGGGTGTGGGACGACGACCAGTGGCAGAAGGCCGCCGACGCCTGGGGCCCGGCGCCCGAGCCGGCCGACGTGGCCCGCAAGAGCCTGTGGCGCAACGACCGATTGGCGGCGCTGGCCGCTCACAAGCGAGGGCGCAAGCCCTGGCAGGATTCCTGACCGAAGGAGAGCACCGCATGTCCACCCCGTCCAAACCCAAGCGCCGCAAGGTGATGATCACCTGCGCGGTCACCGGCGCCATCCACACGCCGAGCATGTCGCCGCACCTGCCGATCACGGCCGACGAGATCGCCGAGGCCGCGCTCGGCGCGCACGCCGCCGGCGCCGCGCTGGTGCACCTGCACGCACGAGACCCGGTCAATGGCAAGCCCGACCAGCGGCCCGAGGCCTTCGCGCCCTTCCTGACGCGCATCCGCCAAGCCTGCGACGCGGTGATCAACATCACCACCGGCGGCGCGCCGACCATGGGCGTGGAAGAGCGGCTGCAGCCCTGTGCGCACTTCAAGCCCGAGGTGGCCTCGCTGAACATGGGCTCGATGAACTTCGGCCTGTACCCGATGCTGGGGCGCTTCGACGATTTCAAGTTCGACTGGGAGCGGCCCTACCTCGAAGGCTCGCACGACCGCATCTTCAAGAACACCTTCGCCGACATCGCCAACATCCTGACCACCTGCGCGGCCAACCACACCCGCTTCGAGATCGAGTGTTACGACATCGGCCACCTCTACACGCTGCGGCACTTCGCCGACCGCGGGCTGGTCAAGGCACCGTTCTTCATCCAGTCGGTGTTCGGCATCCTGGGCGGCATCGGCCCGCACCCCGAAGACGTGGCGCACATGAAGCGCACGGCCGACCGCCTGTTCGGCGACGACTACTTCTGGAGCGTGCTCGGCGCCGGCCGCAACCAGCTGCCCATCGCCACGCAGTCGCTGGCGCTGGGTGGCAACGTGCGCGTGGGCCTGGAAGATTCGCTGTGGATCGGCCCCGGCCAGCTGGCCGAGAGCAACGCGCAACAGGTGCGTGCCATCCGTCAGGTCATCGAGGGCCTGGGCCTGGAGGTGGCCAGCTCCGACGAAGCGCGCGAGATGCTGCAGCTCAAGGGCGGCGACAAGGTCAACTTCTAGAGCCCCAAGGACGCTCTCTCTTGGCGTCCGACCCGCTGCGGGAAGCAGGGACGCTGGCGACACCCCATCGACCTGGGAGCACCCCGAGGTCGGCCGCAGCGGACCGACCGCCTGGCGGGACAGGCGAGTGGCACCGCAGGGTCGGCACACGGGTGTGCGCCGTCCGGGATCAGGCGTGGGCGGGCAGCCTGAAGCGCGCCACTTCGGTGGCCAGGCCGATCGCCTGATCCTTCAGTGCGGAGGCCGCCGCCGCGGTCTGTTCCACCAGCGCAGCGTTCTGCTGCGTCATCCGGTCCAGTTCGCTGACCGATGCGCCCACCTGCGCCACGCCCTTGCTCTGTTCCGCGGACGCGGTCGAGATCTCGGACAGCAGATCGTGCATTCGGTTCGCGTTGCCGACCAGTTCCTGCATGGCATCACCGGCCCCGAGCACCACCTGGCTGGCAGACTCTGCCTGGGCCACGCTGCCGGTGATCAGCACCCGGATCTCGCGTGCGGCCTGCGCGCTGCGCTGGGCCAGGATTCGCACCTCGCTGGCGACCACGGCAAAGCCGCGTCCCTGCTCACCGGCGCGCGCCGCTTCGACGGCGGCATTCAGCGCCAGGATGTTGGTCTGGAACGCGATGCCGTCGATCGTGCCGATGATGTCGCCGATCTGCTTCGACGAGGCATTGATGCCTTGCATGGTGCTCACCACCTCGCCCACCGCTGTGCCGCCGCGCGCCGCCGACCGGGAGTTGGTCGTGGCCACTGCGGCCGCCTGGCCCACGCTGTCCGCGGTGTGCTTGACGGTCGAGGCAATCTCCTCCATCGACGCCGAGGTCTCCTGCAGGTTGGCCGCCGTCTGCTCCGTGCGCGAGGACAGGTCCATCGACGCGCTGGCGATTTCCGTGCTCGCGTGGACGATCGATTCCGACGAACCGCGCACCCGCGCGACGATGGTTCGCAGCGAGGCCTGCATGTCGCGCAGCGACAGCATCAGGCTCGCGGCCTCGTCCTTGCCCCAGGGGTTGGGGCTGGTGGTCAGGTCGCCGCTGGTCATTGCTTCGAGGTGGCGCCTGACCTCTCCGAGCCCACCCTGGGTGACCAGGAAGAAGGCATAGAAGAGGTAGCTGGCCAGCAGGATGCTGGAGGCCACCAGCACAATCGCGACCAATCCTGCCCGCCTGACCCTGCCGGCGCGAGCCGTCAGCAAGTCGTCGAGTGCGGTCAGCCCCTTGGCATACACCTTGAAGAGGCCCGTCGTGGCCGCCTTGCCGTCCGCGTAGAGCTTGCCCACCTCGCCCTTTCCGGACTCTGCCGAGGCGGTGGCAGCCTTCTGGAAGGCGATTGCTGCCTCGAGCGGCGCGAGGTCCAGGTGACGTGCCAACCCGGGATTGGCCTTGGCGGCGCGATTGAAGTGGGATCGTGCTTCGATCAATCGCGCCTCGGCGTTCGAGCTCCAGGCCGCCAGTCGCTTGGCCTGTTTGTCGTCCAGCCCCCCCTTGGCCAGCGCATAGGTGCCCCATCCCCAGACCTGCCCGAGGTCCTCGGCGGCCGCCGGCATGGCCAGCACCATGGCATTGACCATGTAGAAGCTGTCGAGGTCCGGGTCGAGGACGAGGTTCGAGTCGTCGCCGACCTTGGTCAGCAAGGCCACCAGCGAGGTGGTGACCGGGCCGAAGACCGTGCGGCCCTTGTCGTCTGCACCGTTCCTGGCGCTCGCCGTGGCCTGCCAGGCCGACTGCAGCGCCGTGACCAGGGGCAGCAGGGCCAGCGGATCGCCTGCGCCGCGGACGCTCGACGTCAACTCGGAGATCGCCCGGTCGGTCTTCTCGCGGGCGCTGCGGTAGTCGTCGGTGGCATCGAAACCGCCCAGGCCGGACCGCGTGGCATTGCGGACCTCGAGCACGCTTTCGAAGACCGGCATCAGCGCACGCAATGTGGCGACGCCGGTGCGTTCCTTCTCGGCGAAGTCGATCACCTCGCGAGAGTTCATGAACAGCGCCGCCGAGAGCGCCAGGATGGGCACCAGGAACACGGCCGAGACGATGGCGGCCTTGGTCTTGAATTGCAGTGCCCGGAACAGGCGCACGCCAGGAGCCCAGGGGCCGTGGTGGCTGAAGAATCCGTTGTCGGTGGGGTGACGGCCGTGCTGCGGTCGGGTGTCCGGCGGCATGGCCGGCGTGCTGACGGTGTTCATCATCTGATCATCTTCTTCAGTGTCCGGGGACCATGCGGCACGAACCCCTGCCGGAGATAGCCGCTCAAAGGGTTGTCGGCCATGGAGCGCCCGACATGAGTGCGTTGCGCACCAATATTGCGTCGTCCTTCGCACTTGCTCCGGTCTGCGGGGCCGCACGGGGTCCGTACCGCGCCGGGCGCGCGGCCTGGGCCAACGGGCCCCAGCGCATCGCCTACTCAGCCCCGGCCGGCGCCAGGTTGAAGACCGCCACCGCCTGCACCAGTCGCTCGGCCTGCAATCGCAGGCTTTCGGCGGCGGCGGCGCTTTCTTCCACCAGCGCGGCGTTCTGCTGCGTGGCGGTGTCCATCTGCGAGACGTTCTGGCCGACCTGGGTGACGCCCTGGCTCTGTTCGGCACTGGCCGAACTGATCTCCTGCATCAGGTCGGTGACGCGGCGGATGGATTGCACCACCGCCGCCATGGTGTCGCGGGCCTGGTCCACCTGCGCACTGCCGTGGTCGGCCTGCGCCACGCTTTCGCCGATCAATTGCTTGATCTCGCGCGCGGCCGTGGCCGAGCGGCCGGCCAGGCTGCGCACCTCGGAGGCCACCACCGCGAACCCTCGGCCTTGCTCGCCGGCGCGGGCGGCCTCGACCGCGGCGTTGAGTGCCAGGATGTTGGTTTGGAAGGCGATGGCGTCGACCACGCCGGTGATGTCGGCGATCTTCTTCGCGCTGTCGTGGATGCCCTTCATGGTCTGCACCACCTGGGCCACCTCTTCGCCGCCTCTCGAGGCCACTGAGGAGGCCCCCTGCGCCAGTTGGTTGGCCTGGCGGGCGTTGTCGGCGCTGTGGCAAACGGTGTGGCCCAGGCGCACCATCGAGGCCGAGGTTTCCTGCAAGGCCGTGGCCTGGCGTTCGGTGCGCTGGCTCAGGTCGAGGTTGCCCTGGGCGATCTCGCCGCTGGCGGTGGCCACCGATTCGGCGCCGTGTCGCACGCCCTTCACCAGGCCCGACAGGCCGTCGCGCATCGAGCGCAGCGCGAACATCAGGCTGCTCGTGTCGTGGGCGGCGATGCGGATGTCGACGCCCAGGTCGCCCGCGGCGATGCGGCTGGCGGCGGATGCGGCATCGGCCGGCTCGCCGCCCAGTTGGGTGATCAGGCTGTGCGACACCGCCCAGCCGAGCAGGCCCAGCAGACCGGCCAGCACCATTGCGGCCACCGCGAACAGCATCAGCCGTTCGGCAATGGCGGCGTCGATGGTGTCGATGTAGACGCCCGAGCCGATGACCCAGCCCCAGGGCGCGAAGCCCTTCACGTAGGTCAGCTTGTCCACAGGCTCGCTGTGGCCCGGCTTGGGCCACTTGTAAGACACGAAGCCGGCGCCGTGGGCCTTGACCGTTTCGACGAACTCGACGAACAGGCGCTTGCCGGCGGGGTCCTGGTGTTGTGACAGGTCCTTGCCGTCGAGTTCGGGCTTGATCGGGTGCATCACCATGCGCACCTGCATGTCGTTGACGAAGAAGTACTCGTCGCCACCGTAGCGCAGGCTGGCGAGCGCGGCCCTGGCGCGTTTCTGCGCCTCGGCGTCGTCGACGGCGCCGGTCTTGGCCAGCGCGTGCTGGTGCGCCACCAGGGCATGGGCCGTCTCGACCGTGTGGCGCACCGCGCGGCGGCGCTCTTCCAGCAGCAGACCGCGCTCGGTGACCAGGGCCGTGGCAGCCATCAGCAGGATGCCCACCAGCGCGCTGGCGACGATGAGGACCAGGCGGCGGGCCATGCCCATCCGTTGCAGTGCGAGCATCATGTTGTGAGGGCTGGTGTGCGGTCGGGTGGGGCAGTGTCGGGATGCGCCGAAGCGGCGTCCGTTCGACCGGGTATCGACCGAACGGGCCCGGGCTTGAAGCCGCTGATCCCTGGCGATGCCTCGAATTGACTTGGCGCAAGGCCGGCGGCGGACAGGCCACCGGCCGGTGCCGTCCCGCTTCGTGCACCCGGCAGCGGGCACCTGGCGTCCCTGCGGCCGCCGCTACTTCCCCACGTTGGCCAGGTAATGCGCCAGGCGCTCGAGGTCGGTGTCGTTCAGGCCGTGGAGCACGGCCGACATGGCGGTGTCGCGCCCGGGGTCGGGCTTGTCGCGGTACATGCGCATCGTGGCCGCCAGGTAGGCCTCGTGCTGGCCGGCCAGGCGTGGCACCTGGCTTTGGCCCACGTAGCCCGGCAGGTGGCAGGTGCCGCACAGCCCGCGGGCGGCCACGTCGGCACCGGCCTTGAACTTCTCGGCCTGCACCGCGCCCGGGCCGGGCAGGGCGGCCTGGGCCGAGAAGTGCGCGGCGAGTGCGACGATCTCGCGGTCGTTCAGGCCGCCCATCACCGCCTTCATCGACGGCACGTCGCGCAGGCCTTCGCGGATCAGCACCAACTGGTTCTCGAGAAAGACCTTGGGCTGGCCGGCGATCGACGGCACGGCCGGCGTGGGTGAATTGCCCGTCGGGCCGTGGCAGGCGATGCAGGCCTCGATGCCCGCCGGCTGCGGCTGGGCCCGAGCGGCGGTTCCGACCAGTGCCAAAGCCAGCGCGAAGGCCAGCCCGGCCAGCGCCGCCGGCCGCCTACTTCGCATAGGTGATGCGGTAGATCGCGCCCAGCTGCTCGTCGCTGATCAGCAGCGAGCCGTCGGGCAACTGCAGCAGGTAGGTCGGGCGTCCGCTGAAGCTGTCGTTGCTGGGGTCGAGGAAGCCGGTCATGAAGGGCTGGATGCGCGGGTTGGCGCCTGTGGCGTCGGTGCGCACCGTGACCACGTCGTAGCCGAACTTCTGCGTGCGGTTCCACGAGCCCTTGCGCGCCACGAACAGCGTGTTGCGGTACTCGGCCGGGAACATGCTGCCGGTGTAGAAGTGCACGCCCATGGCCGCCGCATGCGGGCCCATGGTCTGCACCGGCAGGGTCACGTCGGCGCAGGCCCCGGCCTTCGGGAAGTCGCGGTCGGGGATGCCATTGGCGTGGCAGTACGGGAAGCCGAAGTTCAGGCCCGTCTTGACCATGCGGTTCAGCTCGTCGGGCGGGCCGTCGTCGCCCATCCAGTCGCGGCCGTGGTCGGTGAACCACAGGTCCCGGCTCTCGGGGTGCCAGGCAAAGCCCTGCGTGTTGCGCACGCCGCGGGCGATGACCTCCATGCCCGAGCCGTCGGCGTTGTAACGTCTGATCTGCGCGTACTCTTCACCCGGCTCGCAGATGTTGCACGGCGCACCGAAGGGCACGTACAGCTTGCCGTCCGGCCCGAAGGCGATGTACTTCCAGTTGTGGTGCTGTTCCTTCGGCAGCTTGAATGCGGCCGTCATGTCCACCGGCGCCACGCCCGGGTTGGTGGCGATGCCGTCGAAGCGCAGCACCTTGTCGATGGCCATCACCACCAGCGACCCGTTGGCATAGGCCACGCCCGCGGGCTGCACCAGCTTGTCCACCACCACGCGGCTGGTGCGCGCGGCGCCGTTGTCGGTGACCTCGTAGACGCGCCCGATGCCGCGCGTGCCGATGTAGACCTTGCCGTTCTCGGCGCGGGCCATGGCGCGCGCACCGGGCATGCCGGCGGCCCACACCTCGGCCTTGAAGCCGGGCGGCAGCTTGAAGTTCTGCAGCGGGATGTCGCTGGCCGGCGTGGCGGTGAGCTTGCCGGCCACGGGCGCCAGCGTCGAGCCGGCCTGGTCGGGCAGCCGGCCCTGCTGCCAGGCCGGGGCCGCGGGCGCGGGCGCGGCCGCGGCGGCCGTGGGTGGGGAGCTTTGGCAGGCGGCCAGCAGCGACAGCGTGGCCAGGGCCAGCAGGGTGCGGTGGAACATGGGCTTGTCTCCTCTGTGGGGTCGCGTGGCATCGAGGCCACACGAATCGATGATAGGGGTCGGACGTCGATCGATCACCCCGGGGCCGACCCTGCCCCTGCTGGCAGCCCCAATTTGGGCGCTCGGGTCGGCGCCGGCTGATACGCTCGTCGCAAAGCCGTGCGTCCGCTGGCGCATGGATGGCACCGACAACTGCACCGCGCTCACGCTCAAGGACCCCACCATGACCGACGACACCCCCCGAAGCGGCCTGCAACTGCGCACCCTGATCACGCCCGACGGCGTGCTCGAACTCTCGCTGGCCCGCGTCGCGGCGCCGGTCCCGGCGGCCGACGAGGTGGTGCTGCGGGTCGAGGCCGCGCCGATCAACCCGTCCGACATCGGCCTGCTGTTCGGCGCCGCCGACCTGGCCACACTGGCGGTGACAGGCAGCGGCGCAGCTACCGTGGCCCGGGCCCGCGTGCCCGCCGGCGCGATGAAGGCCATGGCCGGCCGGCTGGGGCAGTCGCTGCCGGCTGGCAACGAGGGCGCCGGCGTGGTCGTCGAGGCGGGCAGTTCGCCGGCCGCGCAGGCGCTGCTGGGCCGCACCGTGGCGGCGCTGGGCGGCGGCATGTACGCGCAGTTCCGCACGCTGAAGGCCGAGCAGTGCCTGCTGCTGCCCGAGGGCACCGCGGCCGCCGACGGCGCCTCGTGCTTCGTCAACCCGCTCACCGCGCTGGGCATGGTCGAGACCATGCGGCGCGAAGGCCACCGCGCGCTGGTGCACACCGCGGCGGCGTCCAACCTGGGCCAGATGCTCAACCGCATCTGCCTGGAAGACGGCATCGGCCTGGTCAACATCGTGCGCAAACCCGAGCAGGCCGACCTGCTGCGCGCGGCCGGCGCGCGGCACGTGTGCGTCTCCAGCGCCCCCAGCTTCACGGAGGACCTGACGCAGGCGCTGGTCGACACCGGCGCCACCATCGGCTTCGATGCCACCGGCGGCGGCACGCTGGCCGGCCAGATCCTGGGCGGCATGGAGGCGGCGCTCAACCGCACGGCCACCGAGTACAGCCGTTATGGATCGACGACGCACAAGCAGGTGTATGTGTATGGCGGGCTCGACACCGGGCCGACCACGTTCCACCGCAACTTCGGCATGTCCTGGGGCATGGGCGGCTGGCTGCTGTTCCCGTTCCTGCAGCGCGTGGGCCCAGACGTGGCGCAGGCGCTGAAGCAGCGCGTGGCCGCGGGCCTGAAGACGACCTTCGCCAGCGGTTACGCGCGTCAGGTGTCGCTGGTCGAGGCGCTGCAGGCCGAGGTGATCGCGGCCTATGGCCAGCGGGCCACCGGGTCGAAGGTGCTGATCAACCCCGGCGCCGGGCTGTAGGTCATCCCGATGCCAGGGCCGGGCCACGCGCGGCCCAAGCCCGAGGCGGCCGCAACAGCGCGGCTGCCGGCGGGCCGGCAGGGCGTGGGCGCCGATCGGGCGACGCGCTCGCGTGGAATGGGGGCCAATCGCGCCGGTTCTCGCCGCATCGGCGCCGGGGCGCGCTTCCAGAATCGGCCGACGGGGGTGCCGCCCCTGCTGGAGGAATGCCGTGCCCCGCCCGACGAACCCGACCCGCCCGTGGCTGGAGCGCGCCCGGACCCACCCGCGCGAGGCCATCGCCCTGGCGGTGGCGGCCCTGCTGCTGCTGGGCCTGGCGGTGCTGTATGCCGTGGCCGGCCGCGAGGCCGATGCCCGCAAGAGCCTGGAGGCGCGGCAGTTCGAGTCGGCCACCCAGGACTGGCTGGCCCACGAGAAGAACATCTCCGAGTTCCGCACGGCGCTGCAGGCCGGCCAGGTGGCGGCCGTCGGCCTGCCGAAGGCCCAGCCCGGCCTGCTGCTGTACACCCTGAAGGACGGCCAGCGCGCCAGCGCGACGATGCCCGGCTGCAGCGCCACAGGCTGCGCCGGCAGCGCCATGGACAAGCTGCTCGACGACAGCGCCCGGGCGGGGTTTGCGCTGGTCAGTGTCGACATCGACCCGCGCAGCGGCCGCCGCCGCCTGCTCGACCTGGTCGACGGCCTGGTGCCGCCGGTGCTGCTGCTGGGGGCCGTGGTGGTGGCGCTGCTGATGGCCCAGCGACTGCAGTCGGGCATGGGCGGCGCCGCATCGAAGCTGGCGGTGCGCCCCGACACGCATTTCGGCGACGTCATCGGCAGCGACGAGGCCAAGGCCGCGCTGAACCGCGTCAAGGCCTTCCTGCACGACCCCACGCAGTACGCCCGGCTGGGCGCCACCGCGCCGCGCGGCGTGCTGCTGGTGGGCCCGCCCGGCACCGGCAAGACCCTGCTGGCCCGGGCCCTGGCGGGCGAGAGCCAGGCCAACTTCATCGCGGTGGACGGCTCGTACTTCACCGCCATGTTCTACGGCGCCGGCGTGGCCAAGGTGAAGGAGCTGTTCAAGCTCGCCCGCGCCAGCGCGCCCTGCGTGCTGTTCATCGACGAGGTCGACGGCATCGGCCGGCGCAGCCACGGCGGGCAGGGCGGCGCACCCGAGTCGGAGCTGAACCGCATCATCAACCGCGTGCTCGTCGAGATGGACGGCTTCGAGGCCATGGACAACGTGGTGGTGGTCGGCGCCACCAACCACGAGGACAACGTCGACGAGGCCATGCGCCGCCCCGGCCGCTTCGACATGCTGGTGCGCCTGACGCCGCCGACGCTGCCCGAGCGGCAGCGCCTGTTCGAGCGCTGCATCGGCAAGCTGGCCCACGACGGCAGCGCCGACACCGCCGCGCTGGCGCGCCTGAGCGCCGGCATGACGCCGGCCGAGATCGCCAACACGGTGAACAAGGCGGCGTCCAGCGCCGCCGAGGCCGGCGCGCTGAACGTGTCGGCCGAGCATTTCCAGCGCGCCCTCGAGACGCACCAGCTGGGCGGCGAGGTCTCGGCCATCAAGGCGCTGTTCACCGACGACACCCGCGAGCGCCTGGCCTTCCACGAGGCCGGCCACGCGCTGGTCGGCCACTGGCTGAAGCTCGGCGCGGTGGAGCGGGTGACGATCGAGCCGCGCGGCCGGGCCCTGGGCGTCACCTACATCACGCGCGACACCGAAGACCCGCTGTTCCAGCAGGCCGAGCTGACCAGCCGGCTGGCGATGATGCTGGGTGGCCGCGAGGCCGAACTGCTGGTGCTGGGCAGCGTGTCCAGCGGCGCCTCGGACGACCTGAAGCGGGCGTCGCAGCTGGCCATCGACATGGTCGGCACGCTGGGCTTTTCGCGCAGCTTCGGCCTGCTCAGCGTGGCCGGCGTGCCGAAGGAACTGCTGGGCCCGGACATCCAGGCCGCCGTGCTGCAGGAGGCCCGCGCGCTGCTCGAGCAGGCGCAGGCGCGCTGCCAGGCGCTGCTGCTGTCGCGGCGCGCCCAGCTCGACGCGCTGGCGCAGGCGCTGCTGCAGCGCGAGGTGCTGGCCGGGGCCGAGCTGAAGGCGCTGCTCGACGGGGCCGACCCCGGCGCCCAGGCGCCGTGCCGCGTGGCCGTCGAGGCTCGGGCCGAAGCCGACGCCGTCGCCTGATCGCGCCGGCCACGCGCCGGTGGTTCAGAGCGCGTTGGCGGCCTTGCCGGCGGCCAGCAGCACAGGGTCCCACACCGGCGAGAACGGCGGCGCGTAGGCCAGGTCCATCGCGGCCACCTCGGCCACGGTCATGCGGTTCCACAGCGCGGTGGCCAGCACGTCGATGCGCTTGCCGGCGCCCTCGCCGCCGACGATCTGCGCGCCGAGCAGCCGTCCGCTGCCGCGCTCGACCACCAACTTGACGGTCATCGGCTGCGCACCCGGGAAGTATTGCGCCCGGGTCGAGGCCTCTGTGCTCACGCCGATGGCGTCCAGCCCGGCGGCGGCGGCCTCGCGCTCGGTGAGGCCAGTGCGGGCGATCTCCACGCCCTGGAAGCGGGTGATCGCGGTGCCGAGCACGCCACCGAACGTGGCGGCGCCACCGGTGATGTTGGTGCCGGCCACGCGGCCCTGCTTGTTGGCGTGCGTGCCCAGGGCGATGACCACCGGCTGTCCGGTGAGCCGGTGCTGCGACTCGACGCAATCGCCGGCGGCCCAGACGTGCGGCGTGTCGGTCTGCATGCGATCGTTCACGGCGATGCCGCCGGACGGGCCGATGCCGATGGCCGCGGCACGCGCCAGATCGGTGTTGGGGCGCACCCCCAGGCCGATCACGACCAGGTCCGCCGGCACGGCGCCGGCGGCGGTGTCCACCGAGTTGACGCGCCGGTCCGTCGTGCCGAAGCCGGTGACGGCGGTGCCCAGCCGCAGGTCGATGCCCGCGGCGCGCATCGCGTCGGCGATGCCGCCGGCCATGTCGGCGTCCAGCACGGCGCCCATCGGCGCATCGGCCCGCTCGATCACCGTCACGGCCAGGCCGCGCGCGAGCAGGCCTTCGGCCACCTCGAGCCCGATGTAGCCGGCACCCACCACCACCGCCCGGCGCGCGCCGGCCGCCAGCAGTTGCTCCACCTGCACCGCGTCGTCGATGGTGCGCAGCTGCAGCACGCCCTCGGCGTCGATGCCCGGCCAGGGCGGCGTGAGGCCCGAGGCGCCAGTGCCGATCAGCAGTTCGTCGTAGGGCAGCGTGAACACATGGCCGGAGTCGAGCCTGCGCCCGGTCACGGTGCAGGCCTCGACGTCGATGAAGGTGGCCTCGTGGCGCAGGCGCACGTCGAGGCCATTGGCGCGGTGCTGGTCCGGGGTGCGGGCGATCAGGCTGTCCGGGTTCGTCACCAGGCCGCCGACCAGATAGGGCAGGCCGCAGGCGGCCCACGAGGTGCGCGACGTGCGCTCGAGCACCACGATCTCCAGCTCATCGGGCGAACTCGTCCGCCGCGCCTGCGCCGCCGCGGACATGCCGGCGGCGTCGCCACCAATCACCACCAGTCGCCGTGCCATCGCAGACCTCCTGTTGCGCCGCGGGCCTGCGGCTAGCCCAGCCGAAGGTTGTTGCCGAACAGGCCGATCAGCCCGATCACGATCAGGTAGATGGCCACGATGTAGTTCAGCAGCCGCGGCAGCGCGAGGATCAGGATGCCGGCGATCAGGGACACCAGCGGACCGATGCTCAGGTTCAGGTTCATGGGGCTTCGATCGTCGAGAGAATGGGGCGGCGCCGTGGCCTTCAGGCGAACAGCGGCAAGGCCCCGAGCATCCGCAGGGGCGCGGCCGGGGTCTGTGCGGCGGCGCACCGAACCGCGGGTGCCGCGGGGCCGGTCGGTGTGCGCGATCCGCCATGCATAACGGTAAATAGACGCAGCCTCTGAAGCAGCCGATGAACGCCGCCTGTCTGTGCGCTGGCTCGCATTGGGCAGGTTCGCACGCCTGGGCAGGGGGGGTGGGGTGGCCTGCCGCGCCACTGGCACGCACACTGCCGAGCGGCCGCATCAGCGAGAGGTACCGCGCTGGTGTGTGGCCTCGTCGACAGGGAGCGAACCATGAACGTGCGGTATCGGATTCGGGCAGTGGCCATGGCGGTGATCTCGGGGGTCTGCGCCGCCTCGTCGGTTTGCGCGGCGCCCATCCTGGGCACGGCGCAGGCCTTTTCGGCGCTGGGGGCCTCCACGGTCACCAACACCGGCTCGACCACGCTGTGGGGTGACCTGGGGCTGTCCCCCGGCCCGTCGATCACCGGGCTGGGCAGCATCTCGATCACCGGTGCCGTGCACCAGACGGACGCCGTCGCGGCACAGGCCCAGATCGATGCGCTCACCGCCTACAACATCCTCGCCGGCCAGTCGGTGACCACCGACCTGACAGGGGTGGACCTGGGCGGCCTCACCCTGACGCCCGGTGTCTACTTCTTCTCGTCGTCGGCGCAGTTGACGGGCACGCTCACGCTCGACACGCTGAACAACCCGAACGCGATCTTCGTCTTCCAGATCGGCACCACCCTCACCACGGCCAGCGACGCGGTGGTCGAGGTGATCGATCCACTGTCCGACACCGGCATCTTCTGGCAGGTGGGCAGTTCGGCGACGCTGGGCACGAGCACGGTGTTTGCCGGCAACATCCTGGCCGATCAGAGCATCACGATGAACACCTCGGCCAAGATCCTGTGCGGCCGTGCCATCGCGTTGAACGCCGCGGTGACCTTCGACACCAACACCATCTCCAGCGACTGCCTGGGCGGATCGGACGTGAGCGGCGGGCGCGTCGACGGCGGCAGCGGCGGCTTCGCTGGCGGCCCGGCCGGCCTGGGGGGCGGCACGGTGCCCGAACCCGGCTCGCTGGCGCTGGTGGGCCTGGGCATCCTGGGGCTGAGGCTGGCCCGGCGGAGTTAGCCCCAGGGGCCTGCGCCGCGCGCGGCCCCGCGGCAGCCTCTGGCCGCCGCGCCGCGCTGGCCCGGGCTATCGCGCCTTGACAGTCAGCAGCGCCGACGTGGTCACGCCGTTGGCCGTGGCCCGGACGGTGACGGCCGTGTCCTTGCGCACCCTGGCACTGGTGAGGGTGAAGCGGGCGCTGGTGGCCCCGGCCGGGATGGATACCTTGGCCGGCACCTTGACGACGGTGGTGTTGCTGCTGGACAGCGTGACGGTGACGCCGGCCGCGCTGGTGACGGTCACCGTGGCCGCGGTGCTGTTGCCGCCGACGAGCACGGGCTTGTCGAAGACCAGCGCCTTGGGCTGGGGCGGCAGCGCGGTGGCGTTGGCCGTGATCGCGATCGGCGCCGACGTGGCAGAGGCGCCCTGGTTGTCGGTCACGGTCAGGCGGGCCGCGTAGCTGCCGGCGGCATAGGTGTGCGACGCGCTGGGCCCGGTCGACGACTGCCCGTCGCCGAAGTTCCAGGTGTAGCTGGCGATGCTGCCGTCGGCGTCGGCTGAACCCGTGCTGCTGAAGTAGACGGCCAAAGGCGCCGGCCCAGCGCTGGTCGATGCGGAGGCTGCCGCCGTCGGCGCCACGTTGGGCTGCCCGCTCTGGGGGTAGCGCAGCACGGTCAGCGGCGAGAAGGCCAGCACCACGACGCCGCGGTCGCTGCCCAGCTTCAGGCCCAGGGCCGGTGACGCGGCCGGGGTGACGGCGGCCCAGGCCTGGGTGCCATCCGCCGTGTACTTGACGGTGGCCGCGCTGGCGGCGAAGTAGGTGCTGCCGCTGGCGTCGGTGGTGGCTGCGTTGCCCTGGCCGGTGAGGTAGACCGCGTCGTCGGCGCCCAGCGCCAGGCCGTAGGGCACGTCGTCGATGGGGCTGTCCTGGCCGTAGGTGCGCGACCACAGCAGCCCGCCGTTGGCGTCGAGCTTGAGCGTCAGCCAGTCGTAGCGCACGGCCAGCAGGCTGCCGGTGCTGGTGTTGCCGATGCCGCTGACGACGATGTGGCCGACCGAGTCGACCGCCACGCGCCGGGCGCCACCGCGCGCCGGGTAGACCGACTGCCACAGCGTGTTGAACTGCGCGTCGAGCTTGGCCACCAGGAAGCCCGAACTGCCGGCGCCGGCCACCACCACCTCGCCGCCACGCCCCAACGCGAGGCTCAGCCCGCCGGTGGCGTCGAAGCTCTTCGACACGAGCGGGTTGCCCGCGGCATCGAAGACCACCAGCACCGACTGCGCGGGCACCGCCCCGAAGCCGGTGACGACCACCTGGCCGCCGGGGGTGACGGCCAGCGCCTCGTCGGACACAGAGCTCGCACCGTAGCTGCGGGCCCACAGGCGCAGGCCTGCCGGGCTGAACTTGGTCAGCGTCATCTGCTGGGTGATGGCGCCGGTGCCGCTGGCCTGCGGCGTGCGGCCGAGCACGTAGACGTTGCCCGCAATGTCGGTCCGCACCTGCCAGGCCAGCTCGTTCGGCGTGGCCGTGGCCTGGCGCCAGAGCAGCGTGCCGGCGCCATCGAACTTGGCCACCACCGCGCCCTGCACGGCGCCGGCGGCGTCGACCAGCATGCCGGTGACGATGGCGTTGCCCGCTGCATCGACGGCGACGGCGGTGCTGCGGCTGGCCATGCCGGCGTTGTCGACGCTGCGCTGCCACACCGTGGCGCCGGTGGCGCTGAGCTTGGTCAGCGTCATCGCGGGCGTGGCAGAGGCGCCGCCCGTGCCGGCCACCAGCACCTGGTTGCCGGCATCGAGCGCGATCATCGCGCCGGTGGCGCCGGGCATGTTGACCGACCAGTCGGGCGCGGGCTGGGCCAGGGCGGCCAGGGGCAGCAGCGCCAGCAGGCTGGCCAGGGTGCGCAGGGCCGTGGCCTTGCCGGTGGAACTGTTCATCGGGGTCACCTGTCGAAAATCACCGCATCGGACCTGCCCGCGGCGGGCTTGCCGGGCCGTCGGTCCGGCCGACAGAGCGGCCTGCGGCCGGAAAAGTACGGCGCCGGCCGAACAATATCGCCCGCCGTGCGGCAACGCCCACCCCGGGCCGGCGCCGCACACTGCTACGCTGCAAGCCCTTGCCCCGCCAGGATCTGCCATGGACACCACCCGACTCGGCCACACCGGACTCAGCGTGTCCCGCCTCTGCCTGGGCTGCATGACCTACGGCGTGCCCGACCGCGGCGCTCACCCTTGGACGCTGGACGAGGCCGAGAGCCGCCCGCTGATCCGCCAGGCGGTGGAACTGGGCATCAACTTCTTCGACACCGCCAACGCCTACTCCGACGGCACCTCGGAAGAGATCGTCGGCCGTGCGCTGCGCGACTTTGCCCGGCGCGACGAGATCGTCGTCGCCACCAAGGTGCGCTATGCGTCGCGCCAGGCGCCCAACGTGGGCGGGCTGTCGCGCAAGGCCATCCTGCACGAGATCGACGCCAGCCTGCGCCGCCTGGGCATGGACCATGTCGACCTGTACCAGATCCACCGCTGGGACCCGCACACGCCGATCGAGGAGACGATGGAGGCGCTGCACGACGTGGTCAAGGCGGGCAAGGCGCGCTACCTGGGCGCCTCGTCGATGCACGCCTGGCAGTTTGCCAAGGCCCAGCAGGTGGCCGAGCGGCATGGCTGGACGCGCTTCGTCAGCATGCAGCCCGAGCTGAGCCTGCTGTACCGCGAGGAAGAGCGCGAGATGCTGCCGCTGTGCCGCGACCAGGGCGTGGGCGTCATCCCCTGGAGCCCGCTGGCGCGCGGTCGCCTGGCGCGCCCCTGGGGCCAGCACACGCCGCGCATCGCCACCGATGTGTTCGGCGCCGGGCTGTTCGCGCACACCGAGGACAACGACCGCCGCGTCGCCGAGACGCTGGCCACCGTGGCCGGCCACCGCGGCACGCCGCGGGCGCAGGTGGCGCTGGCCTGGGTGCTGCGCACGCCGGGCGTCACCGCGCCGATCATCGGGGCGTCGAAGCCGGCGCACCTGCTCGACGCGGTGGCGGCGCTGGCCGTTAGGCTGGACGAGGCCGAGGTGGCCGCGCTGGAAGCCCCCTACCTGCCGCACGCGGTGGTCGGATTCGAATAGGACACTGCACCATGGACCTCGAACTCGCGGGCAAGCGCGCCCTGGTCACCGGCGGCAGCCGCGGCATCGGCAAGGCCATCGCGCTGGCGCTGGCGCAGGAGGGCGTGGACGTGGCCCTGCTGGCGCGCGACGCGGCCACGCTGAAGGCGGCCGCGGCTGAACTGGCGGCGCTCACCGGCCGCACGGTGGTCGGCGTGGTCGGCGACACCACGCGCGACGACGCGGTGAAGCAGGCCGTGGCGCAGGCCGTCGGCCTGCTGGGCGGCGGCATCGACATCCTGGTCAACGCCGCGGCCGAGCCCGCCGGCTTCGCCGGCCCGCCGAAGCTCGGCGAGATCACCGGCCCGTTCTTCCACGGCGAACTCGACACCAAGGTGATGGGCTACATCCGCTGCTCGCGCGAGGTGGTGGGCGGCATGCAGGCGCGCGGCTGGGGGCGCATCGTCCACGTCAGCGGCCTGGCCGCGCGGCAGACCGGCAACACCGTCGGCAGCATCCGCAACGTGGCGGTGGCCGCGCTGGCCAAGAACATGGCCGACGAGTTCGGCCCGTCGGGCATCAACGTCACCGTGGTGCACCCGGGCCTGACCCGCACCGAGCGCACCGCGCCGCTGGTGGCGGCACGGGCGGCGGCGCAGGGCGTGTCGGCCGAGGTGGTGGAGGCGCAGATGGCCGCGGGCAACTCGATCCAGCACCTGGTGGATGCCACCGAGGTGGCGCACGTGGTGGTCTTCCTGTGCTCGCCCAAGTCGCGCGCGATCAACGGCGATGCCATCGCCGCGGGCGGCGGCGCGCCGCGCGCCATCCACTACTGACCGCGCCGCGACAGCCGCCGCTCGAGCCACTCGAACAGCGCCTGCGTGGCCAGCGCCATCGCCGCGGCCGGCACGGCGCCGGCCATCAGCGCGGCATGGTCGTTCAGCGCCAGGCCGGTGGCGATGCGCTCGCCGTAGCCGCCGGCGCCGATGAAGGCGGCGATGGTGGCCGTGCCCACGGTGATCACCGCCGCGGTCTTGACGCCGGCCACGATCACCGGCATGGCCAGCGGCAGGTCCACCAGGCGCCAGCGCTGCGCGCGCGTCAGGCCCAGCGACATGGCCGCATCGTGCATGCCCTGCGGGATCTGGCGCAGCCCGGTGGTCACGTTGCGCACGATGGGCAGCAGCGCGTACAGCGACAAGGCCACCAGCGCGGGCACCGTGCCGATGCGCCCGAGCAGCGGGATCAGCATCGCGAACAGCGCCAGCGACGGGATGGTCTGCAGCACGCCGACGACGGCCATCACCGGCTGCTCCAGCGCCGGCCGCTGCGCCGCCAGCATGCCCAGCGGCACGCCCAGCAGCAGGGCTGCGGCCACGGCCACGCCCACCAGCGTCAGGTGCTGCTGCGTCAGCCGCCCCAGGTCGTCGGCCCACAGGCGGCTCCAGAAGCCGCTGCGCTGCGCAGGAGCCGAGGACTGCGGGGTCACGAAGGCCTTGGCGATGGCCTGGAAGCTCAGGCCGCGAAGCTCGGCGTCGCCGTTCATCGCGATCATGCGGGCCGGCGGGATGCGGCCTGCCAGGGCCTCGATCGCGCGCCAGGCCAGCGGCGCCCGCTGCGCCGCGTCCAGCCGGTACAGCAGCACCGCGTCATAGCGTGGAAAGTAGCCGGCGTCGTCCTCCAGAACGGCCAGGCCCAGCGACGCGATCTTGGCGTCGGTGGAGTAGATGTCGGTCACCGCGATGCGGCCGCTGGCCAGCGCGTCGTAGGCGATGCCGTGGTCGATGCCGGTGGGCGACTGGGCCAGGCCGTAGCGCGCCGCCAGGCCCGGCCAGCCGTCGGCGCGGCCCAGGAATTCGTGCGACAGCCCCATCGCCAGGCCGGGGTGCGCCTTCAGGTCGCTGATGCGGCGCACGCCCAGCGCATTGGCCTGTGCCGCGGTCATCGCCAGCGCATAGGTGTTCTGGAAGCCCAGCGGGCCGCTGAGCCCCAGGCCCAGCGCCTGCAGCTGGCGCCGCATCGTCGCCAGGTCGGTGGGCTGCGGGTTCTTCAGGATCTCGGCGTCGACCGTGCCCAGGTACTCGGGGTAGACGTCGATGGCGCCGGCCTTCAGCGCCTCCAGCACCACGGCGGTGTTGCCCAGGCCCGGCTGGTGTCGCGCCTGCGTGTGCTGCGCCGCGGTCTGCGCGACGATCTCGCCCAGGATGTACGACTCGGTGAAGCGCTTGGAGCCGACGGTGAGCGGGCCGTCCGCGGCCTGCGCGGGGGTGGCACCCACCAGCGCACCCACCAGCGCGAAGGTCACCGCGCAGGTCAGCGCCCAGGCGCGCGCGAGGGTGCCAGTGTGCCGGCCGCGCAGGCCCTGGCGGACCTGCGCGCGAAGAGGCCTCCTCAGCGTCGCCATGCCGGACCCGCCCGGGTGGCTCACGCCGCCGGCGGCCGAGCCGGGATGGCCAGCCCGCGGGCCACCGCCGGCCGCGCGAGAAACGCCTGAAGTGCGCGTGCCACGTGCGGGAAATCGCCGAAGCCCACCAGCTCGCCGGCGCCATAGAAGCCGATCAGGTTGTTCACCCACGGGAAGATCGCGATGTCGGCGATGCTGTACTCCTCGCCCATCACCCAGGCGCGCGTGGCCAGGCGCTGGTCCAGCACGCCCAGCAGGCGCCGCGATTCGGCCGCGTAACGGTCGCGCGGGCGCTTGTCCTCGTAGTCCTTGCCGGCGAACTTGTGGAAGAAGCCCAGCTGGCCGAACATCGGCCCGATGCCGCCCATCTGGAACATCAGCCACTGCAGCGTCTCGCAGCGGCCGGCAGCGTCCGGCGGCAGGAAGCGATCGGTCTTCTCGGCCAGGTACCACAGGATCGCGCCCGACTCGAACAGCGCCAGCGGCTGGCCGCCCGGGCCGTCGGGGTCGAGGATGGCCGGGATCTTGTTGTTCGGGTTCAGGCTCAGGAACTCGGGCGAGAGCTGGTCCTGCCGGTCGAAGCTGACCGCGTGCGCCTCGTAGGGCAGGCCGGTCTCCTCCAGCAGGATCGACACCTTCACGCCATTGGGCGTGGGCAGCGAATAGAGCTGCAGGCGATCGGGGTGCGCCGGCGGCCACTTGCGGGTGATGGGGAAGGCGGACAGATCGGTCATGGCGGGCTCGCGACGGGAGAGGGCGGCGCTCCATTCTGCGGCCTGCGCAATCACCCGCCGAGGCAGGTGCATTCGCGGGCGGCGCGCGGTGCTGGCCTCGCCGTCCGCAACAGGCCGCTCGGGCTTGGCCGTGCCGATCTGCCGGGCCGTTGGTCGCCGTGGCCAAGGGTCGCGATGCGGTGCGCGGTATCGTCCGTGCGGTTTGCACGCTGGGTCCGACGACCCCCGCGGATGAGGGGTGACGCCCCCCCGGGTCACGTGTTCCCATCCGTTCGTCTTGGCCATCCGTCGAATCCAAGCGCAGATCCAGCCGTACCAGCAGTCCGCAGTAGCAGTAGTCGAAGCAGTCTTTGCCATCCCTTTCCGGGAGTACTGAATGAAGATGAACACGCTGTCGGGCTGCGCGATGAGGCGCTGCCTCTCGTCGTTGGCCTGTGTCCTGGGTCTGGCCGCGGCCGCATTGCCGGCGCAGGCGGGCCTGTTGCAGGGCTCCGTCACCGTCGGGCTCTTCTCGCCCGGCGGTGTCACCACCGATGGCGGGGCGAACATCATCCCGTTCACGGGTCCGTACACCGACACGGTGAGCGTTGCCGACGGTATCCATGCCAACGACGGGGCGGGCGGGTTTGTCGATACGTCCATCGGTAGCTACATGCTGCCAGGCGAGTTCATCAGCTTCAACGGCGCCAGCGACATCTCGCTGCGCGTGGCCGCCGGGTCGCAGGTCGACCAGGGCACGCTCGATCCGCTGGACGACGTGCTGTCCACGGGCTATCTCGACCTGCTCGCCGACATGGCGCGCTACGAGTTCTCGGGCCTCAGCATCGCCGGCAAGTTGATCACCGGGGTCACGGTCAGCGGCAGCGGCTTTGCGTCGCCGGCCAACCTGGGCAGCCTGGTCCACTTCAATGCCCTCACCCCGGGCAACCTGTCGATCGATCTCGCGTCGATGCTCTTCACGCCCGACATCCGCGGCGCGTTGTTCGCAGGCGGCAACCTGGACATCAACTTCACCACCTGCGACGTCGGCACGCCGGGCTGCGGCCGCGTGATCAACCCGATGCCCGAGCCCGCGTCGCTGGCGCTGGTGCTGATCGCCCTGGCGGGCGCCAGCGCCGTGCGTCGCCGCACCGCCAGACCGGCGCGCTGACCTTGCGCCGCGCGATGCGGCGTGCCCTCAGGAGACTTCGATGGCCGACCCTTTCCTCGGCGAGATCCGTCTCGCCAGCTTTGCCGCGGCCCCGCGCGGCTGGGCGTTGTGCAACGGACAACTGTTGTCGATCAATCAGAACCAGGCGCTGTTCTCGATCCTGGGCACCACCTACGGCGGCGACGGCCGCGTGAACTTCGCACTCCCGGATCTCCGGGCGCGCATGCCGCTGCATTTCGGTGCCAGCATGCCGATCGGCCAGCGCGGCGGCGAAGCGGCGCACACCTTGACCGCGAGCGAGATCCCAGCGCACACCCATGCCTTGATGGCCAGTTCCGACGTTGCCACCGGCGCCTTGCCGGCCAATGCCACGCCGGCGGTCAAGGGGCGCGGCGGCAAGGACATGTACGCCCCCGGCGGTTCGCCGCCCGTGGCCTTGCACCCGTCGGCAATTTCTTCGACCGCCGCGGCCGCGCCGCACGACAACATGCAGCCCTATCTGACGGTGAGCTTCATCATCGCGCTGCAGGGCATCTTTCCCTCCCGCGACTGACGGAGCCCAACCATGAGCGATCCCTACGTGGGCGAAATCCGCATGTTCGCCGGCAATTTTCCGCCCAATGGGTGGGCCTTCTGCGATGGCAGCCTGTTGCCGATCGCCGAGTTCGAGGTCTTGTTCACCCTGGTCGGCACCACCTACGGCGGCGATGGCCAGGCCACCTTCGCACTGCCCGACCTGCGGGGCCGCGTGCCCTTGCACCAGGGCGGTGGCCAGACCATCGGCCAGTCCGGCGGAAGCGAGACGGTGCGCCTGCTGCCGCAGCACAACGGCGCGCACGGCCATGCGCTGGTGGCCACGTCGGCCGCGGCATCGTCCGGTGCCGGCCCGAGCGGCATGCTGGCCTCGTCGGCCACGGCGCAGTACTACGGCAGCGGGCCCGCCACCACGCCGATGATCGCCGATGCGCTGACTGCCGCGGGTGGTGGACAGCCGCACGAGAACATGGCTCCCTTCCTGACGGTGAGCTTCATCATTTCGCTGTTCGGCATCTTCCCGTCCGCCACCTGAGGAGACCGGCATGGACCCCTTCGTCGGAGAGATCCGCATCTTCGCAGGCAACTTCGCGCCGCGGGGCTGGGCCCTGTGCAACGGGCAGTTGCTGCCTATCGTGCAGAACACCGCGCTGTTCTCGTTGCTGGGCACCCAGTACGGCGGCGACGGTCGAGCCACCTTCGCCTTGCCCGACCTGCAGGCGCGCGCACCCATTCACCACGGCCAGGGGCCGGGTCTGTCGCCACGCACCATCGGTGAGTCCGGCGGCGAGGCGGCGGTGGCGCTGACGACGCCGGAGATGCCGTCTCACACGCACGGGCTGTCGGCCGTCGCATCGCCCACCACGGGCGCGGCGTCGGCGGCGGTGGCGCTGTCGCCGATGTCCGGTGGCACGGCGGCCTACCGGCTCGCTGGCAAGCGGGTGGCCATGGACGTGGCCACGGTCGGGGTCAGCGGCGCCGGTGCGCCGCACGAGAACCGGCAGCCCCACCTGGTGGTGAATTTCATCATCGCGCTGCAGGGCGTCTTTCCGCCGCGCAGCTGATCGCTGGCGGGCCCATCGCGATGCGCACGACCCTGCGTCCGGCGGCCCCTGCCGACCGCAGCTTCCTGTTGGCGGCGTATGCACATTCGCGTGCCGATGTGCTGGCGATGGCCGACTGGGACGCAGCCACCTTCGCGTCCTTCATGCAATTGCAGTTCGACGCTCAGGAGCGCGGCTACCGCAGCCGCTTCCCGGCGTCGGTGTGCTCGGTCATCGAGTGCGGTGGCCAGCCCATCGGCCGGCTGTGGGTGGACCACGGCGCCGAGGCGATCCATCTGCTCGACATCACCGTGCTGGCCTCGCACCGTCGGCGCGGTCTGGGCACCGAGTGCCTACTCCGCCTGATGGATCAGGCGCGCGCTGCCGGTCTGCCACTGAGCCTGCAGGTGCTGCATGCGAACCCGGCGCGGCGGCTGTATGCGCGCCTGGGCTTCGTGGCCGAGGCGGAGCACGGTCTGTACACCGCCATGGCCTGGCGCGCCGGGCATCCCGTTCCCATGCAGGAGATCGTTCATGAACAAGCGTGATTTCGTCGTTGGTGGCTGCACCGCACTGGTCGGTGTGGCGGTGCCCGCCGCTGTCTCTGCAGAGGCCGGGCCCGGCGCAGTTGCCGCCCTGCGCGGCCGACGCCTGCCCGACCTGGCCACCGACCAGCGCGGCGCGGCCTGGCAGGCCTACGTGGGACATCGCTTCGAGGTGCGGCACGAAGGCCGACCCGTGGCACTGACGCTCGACGAGGTGCGCATCGACGCGTCCGCGCTCGACGGCCATGAACAGTTCACCCTGCGCTTCAGCAGCGGCGAGGCCTGCGCACTGGGCGCGCGCACCCATGTGCTGGCGCATCGCACCGGGCAGCGGGTGGCCGTCTACCTCGACGCGGGTGCCGCGCCGGGCGAGGTGTCGGGGTCTTATCGCGCGCACTTCAGCCTCATCGACGCGCGCGCGTCCTGAAGGCGCGCGCCCTCGGGCGCAGCCGTCCCCCCAGTTCGAAGCCGACGTCGTGGCCCGCCGTCGTCCGCCCTGCGGATGACCGGGCGCCGGGCCGCGCGCAACCTGCTCCTCACGCACCGCCCCCCGGTGCATCGCGACACCGCGAAAGGAGCTTCCATGACTGTCATCGACGAAGGCCGCAGGGCCGTGCTGGCCCTGCTGGCCAAGGGTGCCACCGCCACCGCGGCGGGTGCGGCCCTGGCCACGCTGGGCGGCTGCGAGAGCCTGCTCGAGCAGATCCGCAACCGGCCCATGCGGCGCGACTGGGCACGCCTGGGCGCCAGTGATCCGGTGAAGGACTGCTATCGCGCCGCGGTAGCTGCCATGAAGGCGCTGCCGGCGTCCGACCCGCGCCACTGGACGAAGCAGGCCACCATCCACCTCGACTGGTGCCCGCACGGCAACTGGTGGTTCCTGCCCTGGCACCGCGGCTACCTGCTGTACTTCGAGCAGATCTGCCGCGAGCTCACCGGCGACAACACCTTCGCGCTGCCCTACTGGAACTGGACCTGCCAGCGCAGCCTGCAGCCGGAGTTCCTGGTGGCCAGTGCGTCGAACACGCTGTTCGACGCCACGCGCAACAGCGGCGTCAACCCGCCGCCGCCGATGTCGGACTTCAACGTCGGCCCGGCCGTGATGTCGGCCATCCTGGCCGAGACCAACTTCCTGATCTTCGGCAGCGGCAAGGTGCTGGGCCAGCGCGACCGCACCACGCAGGGCCCGCTCGAGTCGAACCCGCACAACTCGGTGCACGGCACGGTGGGCGGCTCGGGCAACTTCGGCAGCTTCATGTCGCCGCTGGACCCGATCTTCTGGTTGCACCACGGCATGGTCGAGCGCGTGTGGTGGGAGTGGAACGTGGTGCGCGGCCATGCCAACACCAACGACCCGGCCTGGGCCAACATGCGCTTCGACAACCAGTTCGTCGACCGCAGCGGCGCGCCGGTGCAGACCAGCGTGGGCCTGCTCAACCTGGCGCCGCTGCTGAGCTACCGCTACGACACCTCGCCCTTCGACCGCTGCGGCATCCCGCTGGGGGACCGCCTGGAGGTCGACAAGGCGGTGCTGCGCCGGCTGCTCGAGGAGGGCGGCCGAGCCGAACTCGAGACGGTGCGCCGCGTGGGCGCGTCCAGACCCACCGAACTGGCCGTGGGCGACCGGGCCACCGAGGTGCTGCGGGTGCGCGACCCGGCGGTGTCGGCCAACGCCACGCTGGGCCCGGACGACCGCGTGCTGCTGCGCCTGACCGAGCTGGAGCAGCCGGCCACCGGCGACTTCTTCGTGCGCGTGTTCGTGAACCTGCCCGGCGCCAGTGCGGCCACCGGCGTCGACGACCCGCACTACGCCGGCAGCTTCGCGTTCTTCAACGACCCCAACGCGCACCATGGCGGGCATGTGCATGGCAACGCGGCGGTGATGGTGGACGCGACCGAGGCCGTCCGCCGGCTGCGCCGCCTGGGCGAGATCGGTGCCGATGGCGAGCTGAGCGTGCAGCTCATCGCCACGCCCTTCGGTGGCCGCCCGCCGCGTCAGGCCCGGCTGGCCATCGGGCAGGTCGAGCTGCAACTGGCGCGCAGCCGGGCGCCGGCGCCGCTGTTCATGCCCAAGGGGCCCGCGCAGTGACAGGGCGGGCGGGCACCGCGCTGCGGGCGTGGGCCCCCGGGGCCCTGGCGCTCGCGCTGGCAGCCTGCGCGGCGGGCGCAGCCGGCGACGCGCCGCGCCCGGCGGCGGATGGGGTGCCAGGTGCCGTGCCGGGTGCGCTGCCGGCCCTGGCCGCGCCAGGGCTGGCGCAGGCGGTGCTCGGGCCGGGGCCACCGGGGTCGACGGCCCTGCAACTGTCCATCGGCGCGGTGGTGAACCCGACGCGTGCACCGGTCAGCCTGGTGGTGTCGATCGTCGAGGCCGGCCGAGCGCCGCGGGCGCACGCGGTCGGCGTGGTGAGCCTGTTCCCCAGCGACCAGCCGGCCCGCTTCGTGCTGCGCCTGCCGCCGTCGTGGCAGCCGCCGCGCGGCGACGGCGGCGCCGTGCGGCCACCGGCGACGGTGGTGCTGTCGGTCGCGGGCCCGGCACCAACGCAACTGGTGCTGGGCGAGGTCGAGGCGCGGCTGGTCGCCGAGCCGCGGTGACGGCCCCGCCGCCGTGAGGGTGGCGATCAGCCCGGGGCGGGCGCGTCGCCGTGGGCCGCGTCCACGGTCGCGGCCAGCACCTGCTGCACGACGCCGCCCAACTGCTCGAGCGTGTACTCCTTCTGCATCACCAGGCGCACGCCGGCCTGGGTGGCCGATGACAGCAGGTCGTCCGACACGTAGCCCGAGGTGATGACCACCGGCAGGTCGGGGCGCAGGGCGGCCACCTCGCGGGCGATGTCCAGGCCCGACAGGCCGGGCATGTTGTAGTCGGTGACCACCAGGTCGAACGCCCCGGGCTGCGCGCGCAGGGCCTCCATCGCGGTGCGTGGGTCCTCGAGGCCGGTGACGCAGTGGCCGGCGCTTTGCAGCAATCCCTGCACCGTCACGACCATCACCGGGTCGTCGTCGATGTACAGCACCCGCGCGGCGCGGGCGATGCCGGCATCGCCCGGGCTCGCCGGCAGTGCGGCGCGGTCGGTCGGCAGGGCGCGTGGCGGCAGGGCCGGCCCGGGTGGCAGCGCCGGCAGCAGCGGCAGGAGGATGCTGAAGCGGCTGCCCTGGCCCGGCGTGCTCTGGGCGGTGATGGTGCCGTGGTGCGTCGCCACGATCCCGTGCACCACCGCCAGCCCGAGGCCCGTGCCCTGGCCGGTGGCCTTGGTGGTGAAGAAGGGCTCGAACACCCGCGCCCGCGTGGTGTCGTCCATGCCGCAGCCGGTGTCGCTGACCCACAGGTGCGCATGCTCGCCCGGCCTGAGGCCCAGGCGCTGGGCCTCTGCCGCGTCGAGCGTGGCCAGCTCGAGCCCCACGACGATGCGGCCGGCCTGGCCCTCCAGCGCATGCCAGGCGTTGGTGCACAGGTTGATCAGCACCTGCTGGATCTGCGTGGCGTCCATGCCCACGTTCATCGGCCTGTCGGTGAGCGACAGCTCCAGTGCCGCCAGCGCCGGCAGGAGCGGTCGCAACAGCCCCACCGACTCTTCCACCAGCGGCCGCAGTGGCTGGCTCAGCAGGCGCTGCGGCTGGCGGCGGCTGAAGGCCAGGATCTGCTGCACCAGGCTGCGTGCGCGCACGGCGGCCTTGCTGATCTGCTCGAGGCTCGTTTGCGCCTCCGAGGCCGCGCCGGCCTGCTGCCGCGCCAGTGCCACGTTGCCCAGGATGGCGGCAAGGATGTTGTTGAAATCGTGCGCGATGCCGCCGGCCAGCGTGCCCACCGCTTCCATCTTCTGCGATTCGCGCAACTGCAGCTCGAGCCGGGCGCGCGTGGCGTCGGCCTGCTTGCGCTCGGTGATGTCGGTGACCATGGCCAGCGAGCCGATCGGCTGACCGGCGCTGTCGGTGATCGGGCTGGACGCCACCGAGGCCCACAGCAGTGCACCGTCGCGCCGGCGCAGGGCGATCTCGCGGCGCGGGGTGCCCGTGCCCGTCGGCTCGGGCTCGGTGGGCGTGGCCTGCCCGCGCCAGGGCGGTTCGATGAAGTCATCGCGGGGGCGCCCGATCAACTCGTCGGCCGGGCAGCCCAGCAGCCGCGCCATCGTCGGGTTGACGAAGGACGTGCGGCCCTGCGCGTCGGTCAGCCAGATGCCCTCGTCGGCCGTCTCGACGATGCGGCGATAGCGCTCCTCGCTGGCCTGCAGCTCGCGGGTCATGGCCCCGGCAATGGCATGGGCGCGCGCGCGGCCGCTCACCAGCTGGCGCGTCAGCAGTGCCAGCAGCACGCTGAAGCCGATGCCGGCGAGGGCGATGGCCCGCGCCGTGTCGCCGCCATGGTGCTGTGCGAACGACGGCTTCGCCGACACCTTCACGGTCCAGGTGTGGCCGGCCAGGCCGACGTACTCCAGCGCTTCGAGGGCGTCCCCGGGCGGCGCCAGCCGCGCCACCGTGCGGGCGGACGAGCCCGCACGGGATCCGCCGTTCGTCGGTTCGGCCGGCGCTGCCGACACGTCGTCGGTCTCGGTGCCGGTCTGGTACATCAGCGACTGCTCGCCCAGGGCCACGCCATCGTGCACCTGCACGTCGAGGCCGGGCATGCCCTCGCCGTGCAGGCTGGCCATCAGGTCGGCCATGCGGATGTTGGCGTACACCCAGCCGGTCAGCGCGGCGCGGCGGGCGGCCGCGCTGTCCAGCGGCCGTCCGGCGGCGTACACCGGCAGGAACATCACGAAGCCGAATTGCGGGCCGCGGCCGGGGTCGGAGCGCGACACCTGGCGACGCGTGATGCCCAAGCCGCCGGAATCCCGCGCCAGCTCCATGGCCAGGCGGCGGTCGAGGTCGGCCGACAGGTTCGTGCCGATCTCCTGCAGGTGGCGCGCGGTGGACGGGGCGACCAGCACCACCGGCGCCGAGCCCTGGCCATCGCCCGGCGCCCACCGGGCGTGGCCGAGCATCTGGATGCCGGCGAATTCGGCACCCGCCGACAGCGCATCGACATAGGCACCGAAGCGACCTTGGTCGACCTGGCCGGCGGCCGCGAACAGACCTTGCGCGCCGCGCAGGATCTGTTCGTAGCTGGCCAGGCGCTGCCCGATGCGGCCGGCGGTGTGGCGCACGCCGAAGTCGAAGTCGGTGACCAGCGCGCGCTGCGTGCCCTGCCGGTCGTGCGCCCACAGCCAGCCCGTGATCGACAGCGACAACGCGCAGACGGCCCAGGGCAACGCGGACAGCAGCGGGGGCTTCAGGGGCATCGCGGGGCGCAGGGCCTGTTCACATGCGGCGGGACGGCCAGTGCAGTGTTCGATGCCATGCAGCAACTGAGAAAACCGATGGATTTGTCGTCCTGGCTAGGCGCAAACCACAGCGATGCCCAGTGGCATCGCGAGGATTTGCAACAACGCCAGGGCGGCAAAGACGCGGTTTGATGTGCTGCATGGTGTCGAACACTGCACTAGAACCGGGTCATCGACCGCGCCAGGTCTGCGCTGAAGTGCTTTTCGAAGATGCGCTGCACCGTGCCGTCGGCCCGCATGCCGTCCACCAGCGCCCGCCAGGCGGCCTGCTGCGCAGGCGCCAGGGCCTTCTTCGACATGATCAGCCCGTGCGGCACCGGCGGGTCGTCGAACTCGAGGATCGTCGTCAGCTCGCGCAGGGTGCCGCTTTCCACCGCCGGGTAATCGAAGGGCTCGATGATCATGGCCTGCACGCGGTTGTCGATCAGGATCTGGTAGAGCGAATCCAGGTGCGTGGCATAGCTGACCCGACGCTCGGCGTCGAGCCGGTCGACCAGGCGGTTGCCCGTGGCGCTGTAGCGAAAGCCGCGGATCGCGCCGAGCCTGAGCGCCGCGTTGCCCTCGAAATCGGCCAGCCGGCGGATGTGGGCGTCGTTGCGCACCAGCAGGTGGTACTTGTTGGAAAAGTACCACGCAAACGACGCGAACTCGTCACGGGCCCGGTTGCCGATGCCCGACAGGCTGAAGTCCAGCGCGCCGGACTCGATCAACTGCCAGATGCGCGCCCGCGGCATCACTGTGACACCCACCTTGCAACCGCTGCGCCGGATCAGTTCGTCGGCGACATCCTTGTCGATGCCCTCGCCGGTCTGGCTGGAATACAGCAGGCCGTGGTCGTGCAGGGCCAGGCTCAGCGGGCGGCTGCAATCGGGCTTGTCGGCGGCCCATGCGGGGTGCGCCATGGCAAGGGCCAGGGCCAGGCCCATGAACAGCCGAACCAGCGTGGACATGACCGAGGTCTCCAGGGTTGAGCCGCGATCAGCTTACTGCATCGCCCGCCGGTGCTGGCGCCGTGGGGGGCGGGTGGCGGGCCCGAAGGGGGCAAACCCGGGACATCCGCCACGCGCGGCAGGGCGGCGTGCGGCGGCGCCGGACCGACCGGCCGGATCAGATGTCGTCGGCGAACGCGCCGGTCAGGGTGGGTGCCAGGTCGAAGCCGTAGTGCTCGGCCAGGCGCGACCAGGCGTCTTCGGCGGTCTCGACGAAGTGGAACAGGCCCAGGTCGGGGGCGCTGATCATGCCGGTGTCCACCAGGTGCTGGAAGTCGATGAGCCTTTCCCAGAAGTCGCGCCCGAACAGCAGGATCGGCCGGCGGCGGCTCTTGCCGGTCTGGATCAGCGTCATGGTCTCGAACAGCTCGTCCAGCGTGCCAAAGCCGCCCGGGAAGCACACCAGTGCGATGCTGCGCATCAGGAAATGCATCTTGCGCAGCGCGAAGTAATGGAACTGGAAGCACAGCTCCGGCGTGATGTAGGGGTTGGGCGCCTGCTCGTGCGGCAGGACGATGTTCAGCCCGATGCTCTTGCCGCCCACCTCGTGTGCGCCGCGGTTGCCGGCCTCCATGATGCCGGGGCCACCGCCGGTGACCACGTAGATGGGCGTGTCCAGCGTGCGCGAGCGTTCGGTCACCAGTGCGGCGAAGCGCCGAGCCTCGTCGTAGTAGCCGCTCATGGCCAGCTGCATCTCGGCGCGGCGCACCGCCGCGGGGTCGCCGCCGGCCTGCGCGTCGGCCAGGCGCTCGCGGGCCACGTCCGGCGGCTGGATGCGGGCCGAGCCGAAGATGACGATCGTCGACTCGATGCCCTGCTCGGCCTGCACCAGCTCGGGCTTGAGCAGCTCCAGCTGCATGCGCACCGGCCGCAGTTCCTCGCGCAGCAGGAAGTCGGTGTCGGTGAAGGCCAGGCGGTAGGCGCTCTCCGGGCCACCGTACAGCGACAGTGGCGCGGCGGTCTGCGCGTCCTCTTCGGCGCTGGGAAAGTTGCGGGCGGTGAGGTCGTCGTGCTTGGCGTTCATGGGCGCAGCTTATCTCGAACGCCGCAGGCTACGATCGCGCGATGAGCATGGCCATCCCGTTGCAGGCGCTGACACTGGACCTCGACGACACGCTGTGGCCGGTGATGCCCACCATCCGCCGCGCCGAAGTCGTGCTGCTGGATTGGCTGCGCCAGCACGCCCCGGCCACCGCCGCCGCGCACGAGCCCCGAGCCATGCGGGCGCTGCGCGAGGCGGTGGGGCGCGAGTGGCCGCACCTGGCGCACGACCTGAACGCGCTGCGCCAGGAAACCATCCGCCGCGCCCTGGTGGCCGCCGGCGACGACCCTGCGCTGGCCGCGCCGGCCTTCGAGGCGTTCTTCGCCGAGCGCCAGCGGGTGGACCTGTACGAGGACGTGCGCCCCGCGCTCGACCGCCTGGCCGCGCGCTGGCCGCTGGTGGCGCTGAGCAACGGCAATGCCGACGTCGGGCGCATCGGCCTGGGCCGCTACTTCGTGGCCAGCGTCAGCGCGCGCGAGTTCGGCATCGGCAAGCCCGCCGAGCCCATCTTCCATGCCGCCTGCAAGCGGGCCGGCGCCGAGCCGGCCGCGGTGCTGCACATCGGCGACGACGCCACCACCGACGTCGACGGCGCGCTCGACGCCGGGCTGTGCGCGGCCTGGGTGCAGCGGCCGGACGCGCCGAACCCGTCGGTGCCGCGCGGGCAACCGCACCACCGGGTGGCGGACCTGGTGGCCCTGGCGGTGCTGTTGGGGGCGTGAGGACACGGCGCAGGCGGGCCTGGCCGCCGGCTGGCACGCGGCTCGCATGGGGCAAGATGCCGCCACTTCCCCAGGTCCGCCGATGTCCACCGCCACCCCCAAGCTCGTCCGCGTCGAACGTCCGCCAGCCATGCCCGAGGTCGCCATCGTCGGTGGCGGCGTGTGCGGACTGGCGCTGGCGCACAGCCTGCAGGCCCGCCAGGTCGACTGGGCCTTGTTCGAGGCCCGCGACCGGCTGGGCGGCCGCGTGCTCACGCAGGCCAGCCAGCGGGGCCTGGCGCTCGACCTGGGCCCCAGCTGGTTCTGGCCCGACACCCAGCCGTCGATGGCCCGGCTGGTCGAGGACCTGGACCTGGCCTGGGTGGATCAACCCGACGACGGGCGCGTGCTGTGGCTCGACGACCCCCACGGCGCGCCGCGCGTGATGGCCGTCGATGGCATGGGCCGGGCCGTCGAAGGCGGGCCCGCGCGCCCCGGCGCCTTGCACGGTGGGGCGCGGCGCCTGAGCGGCGGCATGCGCGGCCTGGTCGACGCACTGGCCTCGCCACTGCCCGCGGCTAGGCTGCATCGGGGCTGGGCGCTGCAGCGCGTGCTGGACGGTGGCGACCATGTCGCGCTGCACCTGCAAGGGGCTGGCGGCAGCGGGGACACCCGGCTCGTCCAGGCCCGGCGCGTGGTGCTGGCACTGCCGCCGCGCGTGGCCGACGCCACCGTCGATTTCCAGCCGGGCCTGCCCCGGCCGGTGGTCGACGCCCTGCGCGCCACGCCCACCTGGATGGCGACGGCCGCCAAGGCCGCGGTCGCCTACGGGCGACCGTTCTGGCGCGACATCGGCCACACCGGCAATGCCTGCGTCGTCCACCCCCAGGCCGTGCTGGCCGAGGTGTTCGATGTCGGGCCGGTGCTTGGGCCCAGCCCGGCGCAGGGGGTCGCGGGTGCCGCGCTGGGTGGGTTTCTCGCGCTCGGCGTGGCGTCGCGCCGGGCCATGAAGGCCAGCCTGCCGATGCTGATCGACAGCCAGCTGGGCATGCTGTTCGGCCCCGACGCGTCCGATGGCGAGCTGCACCTGCAGGACTGGGCCGACGAGCGCTGGACCTGCAGCCCGATGGACCTGGCCGACGCGGCCCGGGCCGGCGCGCATCCCGTGTACGGCCACGCCGGCCTCACCGAGCCGCTGTGGGGCGGGCGCCTGTTGTTCGGTGGCAGCGAGACGGCGGCGCGCGGTGGGGGTTATCTCGAGGGCGCCTTGAACGCCGCGGCGCGCCTGCGGCGGCAACTGACGGCGCCTTTGCCGGCACCCGGCCTGGGCACGTCCGCGCACTGACACGGGCACGCTGGGCGTCGCACCGCGCCCCCCGCGGGCACGGGGGCTGGCGCGGTCGCCGTGGACGCCGATCGACCCGAACCCCTAGCATCCGCCCACAGCCGCCCAGGTCGGTCGGCCTGACCGCCCTGGAGCCTTCCGCCATGCCCCTGCGCCGCACCGCGCCCCATGCCCTGGCAGCCTGTGCCGTCGTCACCCTTGCCGCTTGCGGCGGTGGTGATCCCGCGCCGTCGGCGCAGCCCACGCGCACCGCGCGGGCCCTGGCCGATGCCATCGCGCCGCAGGCCACCTCGGCCGTGGACGCGACGGCGCTGTTCGACTGGGCGGAGTACACCTACCCCGCGCTGTTTGCCAAGGGGCCACAGAACCAGCCACTGCGCTTCGAGGGCGTGGACTACACCATCCGCGGCTACGCCAATGGCAATTACCTGGGCCTGACGGCGGGCGGCGAGGTCTACGGCCTCGGGCCGTTCACCAACCAGGTGCTCACCTCGTTCGGAATGGCCAGCGACTATGCGGCCCAGGTGGCGGCCGATGCCTGCAAGGTCGATCCTGCGTCGTGCTCGTCGGCGCTGCCGCTGGCCGCGGGCTACGACATCACGCTGGCACGCCGCGCCGACGGCAGCGTGGTGTCGGGCGCCAGTGGGCTGCCCTGGGACCGCACGCCGACCACCGAGCTCGCGGGCAGCCACTTCCGCGTGGTGGCCGGCCTGCAGGCGAGTTCGATCGACCTGGGGCGCCTGTATGCGCTGGCCGTGGGCACCGACGGCCAGCTCCACGGCTGGGGCGTCAACTCGGGCGGGCTGCTCGGCGGCAGCGAAGGCAACGGCAACGTGCCGGCGCCGCGCGCCATGGCGGGTTTGTCCGGCGTGCAGCAGGCGCTGGCCACCCAGACCTACGCGCTGGCGCTGCGCGACGACGGCAGCGTGTGGCACTGGCCCGGCGTGCTCACCACGTCCACCCGCGGCGCGGTGAGCACGCCGCGCGTGGTGGATGGCCTGGCCGGCGTGGTGTCGCTCACCGCGCTGGAGACGAGCGTGGATGGCGCGCGGCAGCGGCCGGCCGCCATCCTGTCCGACGGCTCGGTGCGCGAACTGGCCTGGACGGCCCGCGTCAGCTTCACCACCGACACCACGCTGCAGACGCACACGGGCACGGCCGCGGTCGTGCCCGGCCTGTCCGACATCCGGCGCATCGCCTGCAAGCTGTCGCACTGCCTGGCGATCACCCGCGCCGGCGCGGTGCTCGAATGGAACGGCCAGATCGGCCGGTCGGGCCTGGCCGTGCCCACCGCGGTGCCCGGCCTCACCGGCGTCGTCGGCATCGCGGCGCTGGCCGACGCGTCGGTGGCGCTCACGCGCGACGGCCGCGTCTTCAGCTGGGGCGGCAGCCAGTGGAACGGCCATGGCGGCGGTGCCGATCTGCCGGTGCCCACCGCATTGAGCCTGCCCGCCGCCGCCACGGCCGTGGCAGCCGGCTGGCAGCACGTGTCCATCCGCCTGGCCGACGGCAGCCTGTGGGGGTGGGGCGCCAACCAGGGCGGTCAACTGGGCGACGGCACGACGCAGGACCGGCGCACGCCGGTGAAGGCCACGGGCGTCGTGCTGAACTGAGCGCGCCCAGGCGTGCCGGCGCCAGCGGCGTGCGGCGGCTCGAGCCCATCACCAGGGCACGGTGGCGACTGGCGGCCGCGCCGTGTCACTTCGGGCCGCACAGCCGCACCACCATGGACCCGAGCCACGCCGCGCCCTCGCCGAGCCCCGGGCTCAGGTCCACCGCGCCGTACACCAGCGAGTGCGATCCGGCCCCCAGCAGCACCCGGTTGCCGGCGTTCCAGGCCAGCGAGGGGGTGCTCACGGCATAGCCGCTCACCAGCGTGCCCGTCGGCAGGTCCACCGGCGCCTTGTGGAACACCGGCTGCACGCCGTAGGACGAGTGCATCCAGTGCAGCTTGCCCTCCACCGCGACCAGATCGAGCGTCAAGGTGTAGAAGTTGTCGACCCAGCTTTCCCAGGGGGCCAGCGACGGGCTGAGCGCGACATAGAAGTTGCTGACGCTGCTGTGGCCGTGGTTGCCCCAGCTGGCCTTGAACAGGATCGGCCCGTTGGCGCTGCCGTCCAGGCACCGCCGGTCCTCGAACGAGTACGGGTCGATGACCAGGAAGGGCCCGAAGTACAGCTGGTAGTCGGTCTGGCCGCACAACCCCGACCGGTTGCACAGGCGCAACTGCACCGGCCACGTGCCGTTGAAGGCGATGTTGAAGAAGTTGTGGTCGCCGGTGAGCTGGCTCGGGTCCAGTTGCAGTTCGTAGGACTCGGTGTTGGGCTGGTCGTCCGGCACGCCGTGCTTGAGGCGGCCGCGGGACGCCAGGTGATTGATCAACTGCAGCACATGGCCGGTCTTGTCGACGCCGGCCACGAACAGCCGGAACGTGGACCAGTCGAGCTCGTCGCGCCCACCCTGGTTGGTCGCGACGATCACGAGCTTGCCGGCGGCCAGGCGCCGCTGGAATCCCGCCTGGTGCGGCATGCCGAACTCGCCTTCGATGGCGATGGTCGGCGCGTAGATGTTGCTGCTGCCACTGCAACGGGCCTCGACGAGTTCGATCGCGCGGACCACGCGCTTTTCCAGTTCGTCGAGGCCCTGCTGCAGCGTCTCGGTGGCCGTGGCACTGTGCAGCACGACGCTGATGAGGGTGTGCCGGTGCAGCCGTATCGCCTGGATCTCCTGGGCGCCGGGCGTCTTGTCGTACCAGGCGATCAAGCCCAGCGGCTCGGCGTGCAGCACGTCGTAGCCCCAGCGGGCGTCGTTGAGCGGGAAGAACGAGGTGTACTCCCGCCTGAACATGGCCTTGGCGTCGGCCTCGCTGGCGAACGAGAACAGGCTCACGCCCACCGAGTTCCAGAAGCGCCGGTCGACGGTCAGGGTGGGCCCGGCCGTCATCACGAAGTAGGTGGTGCGCAGTGTTCGCTCCTGCTCGCCCAGCAGCGTGAAGTAGTTGGGACCTGGCGTGTTGCTGCGCTCGGCGCGGGTCACCCGCTGCACCGGGAAGAAGGCCGTGTCCTGGGTGCTCCAGCTGGTGATCTGCGGGCATTCCGCCGCCCGGGCCGATGGCGCGCAGGCCACCAGCAGAGCCAGGCACCAGCCGGCCACCCGGCCCAGATCGACGAGCCACCCGATCCGCGACATGTCCGTCTCCGTCAACCCGACATGCCACCACCTTAGGCCTGCGCCCGGGGCGTGCGTTGACAGTGCGCAATCGGTGTGGCGCGGCCGCTCAGACCGCGCGGGTGGGCCGCGTCAGCTGGTGCACGTAGTCGTGCCGCGCGGTGTCGATCACCGACACGCGGTACTCCACCGGCCGCTCGCCGAAGGTGAGCGCGGTGCGGCGCACCTGCATCACCGGCGCGCCGGTGGCCACGCCCAGCACACGGGCGGCGGTGCGGTCGGCGGCGATGGCGCGGGCGCGTTCCACCGCGCGCACCACGGTGATGCCGTACTCGGCCTGGTACAGCTGGTAGATGGTGCCGGTGCGCTCGGCCAGGCGCTTCTCGGTGAGGCCCTTGAACAGCTGCGCCGGCAGCGTCAGCCGGTCGTAGACGACGGCCTGGCCCTGCAGGCGCAGGCGGTTCTCGATCTGCAGCACCGGCGCGCCGGGCTTCAGGCCCAGCGCCTGGGCCGGCTCGTCGTCGGCACGCAGGCGCTCGAAGGACACCAGGTCCACCGTCGGCACCTCGCGCCGGCCGTCGGCGCGCTCGACGTGGAAGAACTGGAACAGGAAGCGGTCGGCGTCGTGCATCGCCACGAAGGTGCCCAGGCCCTGCCGCCGCACCAGCAGGTGCTCGGCCACCAGCTCGTCCACCGCGCGGCGCAGCGTGCCGATCGACACGGCCATCGCGCCGGCCAGCTCGGCCTCGCTGGGCAGGGTTTGCCCGGGTGGGCAGTCGCCGGATTCGATGGCGCGCAGCAGCTCGCGCTTGACCACGCGGTACAGCGGCAGCCCCGCGGCGGCCGACGGGATGGCGGCGAACGCGGGCGAACGGTGAGGGGCCGGCATGGGGACGCAGTATAGGCAGGCCGGCCCCGTCAACCAAGTCATCTACATGACTTGGTTGACGGGCCGCGCGATGCCGTTAGCATGCGGTTCCGCTGCACAGCCACCAGGAGACCGCAGATGAATCATTTCGTGTTGCACGACAAGGGCGACACCGTTGCCGTCGTCGTCGTCGAGGGCGTGAAGGCCGGCATGACGCTCAACGGCTGGATCATGGACGAGGACCGCACGACCACCGTGCAGGCCTTGCAAGACATCCCCATCGGCCACAAGGTGGCGCTGAAGGACATGGCCACCGGCGACACCGTCATCAAGTACGGCATCGACATGGGCAAGGTCGTCGCGCCGATCAAGGCGGGCGAGCACGCCCACGTCCACAACATCAAAACCAAGAGGTGGTAAGACCATGAGCATCATCAGCAAGGACACCACCTTCCTCGGCTACCGCCGCGAGAACGGCCGCGTCGGCGTGCGCAACCACGTCATCGTGCTGCCGCTGGACGACCTGTCCAATGCCGCGGCCGAGGCCGTGGCGCACAACATCAAGGGCGTGATGGCGATCCCGCACCCCTACGGCCGCCTGCAGTTCGGCGCCGACCTCGACCTGCACTTCCGCACCCTCATCGGCGCGGGCTGCAACCCCAACGTCGCGGCGGTGGTGGTCATCGGCATCGAGGACGGCTGGACGCAGAAGGTCGTCGACGGCATCAAGGCCACCGGCAAGCCCGTGGTCGGCTTCGGCATCGAACTGCACGGCGACCACGACACCATCATGCGCGCCAGCAAGGCCGCGCGCGAGTACGTGCAGTGGGCCAGCGAGAAGCAGCGCGAGGTCTGCCCGATCCACGAGCTGTGGGTGAGCACCAAGTGCGGCGAGAGCGACACCACCAGCGGCTGCGGCGCCAACCCCTCGGTGGGCGACGCCTTCGACAAGCTGCATGCGCTGGGCAGCTACCTGTGCTTCGGCGAGACCACCGAGCTGACCGGCGGCGAGCACATCGTGGCCGCGCGCTGCGCCAACGACAAGGTGCGCGAACAGTTCATGTTCATGTTCGACCGCTACCAGGGCGTGATCAACCGCCACAAGACGAGCGACCTGTCCGACAGCCAGCCCACCAAGGGCAACATCGCCGGCGGGCTGACCACGATCGAGGAGAAGGCCCTGGGCAACATCCAGAAGATCGGCAAGAAGTGCACGGTGGACGGCGTCATCGACAAGGCCGAGATCCCCACCCACCCGGGCCTGTGGTTCATGGATTCGTCCAGCGCCGCGGCCGAGATGGTGACGCTGTGCGCGGCCTCGGGCTACGCGGTGCACTTCTTCCCCACGGGGCAGGGCAACGTGATCGGCAACCCGATCGTGCCGGTCATCAAGATCTGCGCCAACCCGCGCACGGTGCGCACGATGAGCGAGCACGTCGATGTGGACGTGACCGGGCTGCTGCAGCGCGAGATCACGCTCGACCAGGCCGGCGACAAGCTGCTCGACTGCATGCTGCGCACCGCCAACGGCCGGCTCACCGCCGCCGAGGCGCTGGGCCACCGCGAGTTCGTGCTGACGCGCCTGTACGAAAGCGCCTGACCGCGGCGCGCCACCGGGCTGGCCGCCATCGCGTGCGGCCAGCGCGGCGGGCGCTGGGTCGGCCACCCCGCGGGTGCCACCACGCCCGCGCTGCCGTGGCAGACTGCCCCACTTTGAAGGAGACCGTCGACCATGGCCAGGATCGTCATCACCGAATTCATGGACGAGCGCGCCGTCGCTCAACTGCGCGCCCGCCACGACGTGCTGTACGACCCGTTGCTGGTGGACGACGCACCGCGGCTGATGGCCGAGGCCGCCGCTGCTGACGCCGTGGTCGTGCGCAACCGCACCCAGGTGCGCGGCGAACTGCTCGCCGCGCTGGGCCGCTGCAAGGTGGTGGGCCGCCTGGGCGTGGGCCTGGACAACATCGACGTGCCGGGCTGCGAATCGCGCGGCATGGCCGTCATCCCGGCCACCGGCGCCAACGCGCTGTCGGTGGCCGAGTACGTGGTGGCCTCGGCCATGCTGCTGCTGCGCGGCGCCTATGCGTCCACCGCCGCGGTGGCCGCCGGCCAGTGGCCGCGCAATGCCTTGTCCAGCGGGCGCGAGGTGGGCGGCAAGACGCTGGGGCTGATCGGTTTCGGGTCCATCGGTCAGCTCACCGCGCGGCTGGCGCGCGGCGTGGGCATGGAGGTGTGCGCCTTCGACGCCATGCTGGACCAGGACCATCCCGCATTCACCCAGTCCGGCGTGCGCTGCGCGGGCCTGGACGAAGTGATCACCATGTCCGACGTGGTGAGCCTGCACGTGCCGCTGGTCGATTCCACCCGCGGCCTGCTCGACGGCGCGCGCATCGCGTCGATGAAGCACGGCGCGGTGCTGGTCAACACCGCCCGCGGCGGCATCGTCGACGAGGCGGCGCTGGCGGCCGCGCTGCGCAGCGGCCACCTCGGCGGCGCGGCGATCGACGTCTTCGGCGCCGAGCCGCTGGTGGCGTCGCCGCATTTCACCAATTGCTCCAACCTGCTGCTCACGCCGCACATCGCCGGCGTGTCCGCCGAATCGAACGAGCGCGTGAGCTTCCTGATCGCCGACAAGGTGCTGGAGGCCCTGTCGTGAACCTGCCCGTCGATGAAGTGCGCGGCCTGGTGGCCGCCGCGCTGCGCCAGGCCGGCGCCAGCGCCGCGATGGCCGAGGCCACCGCCAGCGCGCTGGTGCTGGCCGAATCGCAGGGGCTGGGCTCGCACGGCCTGTCGCGCGTGGCGCAGTACGCCACGCACCTGCGCAATGGCCGTGTCGATGGCGCGGCAGCGCCCTGCGTGCTGCGCCGCAAGGGCGGTGCGCTGGTGGTCGATGCCGGCGAAGGCCTGGCCTTCCCGGCCTGCGAACTGGCGGTGCGCGAGGCCATCGCCGCCGCGCGCGAGCACGGCGTGGCCTTTGCGGGCGTGGTGCGCAGCCACCACTGCGGCGTGGTGGTGGACCACCTGCGCGCCGCCGCGGCAGCGGGCCTGGTGGGCCTGGGCTTTGCCAATTCGCCGGCGGCCATGCCGGCGGCCGGCGGGTGCCACCCGGTGTTCGGCACCAACCCGGTGGCGGCGGTGTTCCCGCGCCGCGGCGCCGACCCGCTGATGATCGACCTGAGCCTGTCGGAAGTGGCGCGCGGCAAGCTGATGGTGGCCGCCAAGGCCGGAAAGCCGATCCCTGAAGGCTGGGCGCTCGACGCCGAGGGCCGGCCCACCACCGATCCGCAGGCCGGTCTGGCCGGCTCGATGCTGCCGATCGGCGCGGCCACCTCGCCCAAGGGCGCGATGCTGGCGCTGGTGGTCGAACTGCTGGTCACCGCCGTCATCGGCGCACGCTTCGGCTTCGAGGCCTCGAGCTTCTTCGTCGACGAGGGCAACCGGCCCGGCATCGGCCAGGCCTTCGTGCTGGTCGACCCGGGCGCGCTGGCCGGCGCCGACCACTACCTCGACCGCGTCGAGCTGCTGATCGGCGAGCTGATGAAGGACGAGGGTGTGCGCCTGCCCGGCGCCCGCCGCGAGGCACTGCGCCGCCACGCCGAGGCCAATGGCCTGGACGTGCCCGACGCGCTGGTGGCCGCCTGGCGCGCGGCCGCGTCCTGACCAGGAGCACCGCCATGCGCACCGAACCGCTGCCCCTCGACCCCCGCCTGGTGGCCGTGCTGTCCACCATCACCACCGCCACGCTGACCACGGTGCTGCTGAAGAAAGGCCTGCGCAACGTCTGGATGCGCGGCGCTCGGCCGATGCAGGCGGGCCAACCGCGCCTGGTGGGTCGGGCCTTCACGCTGCGCTTCGTGCCGGCGCGCGAAGACCTGGCCACGCCGGCCTCGTGGGGCTCGCCCATCTCCACCCGCGCGGCCATCGAGGACATGCCGCCCGGCTGCATCGCGGTGGTCGGCGCGATGGGCGTCACCGACGCCGGCGTGTTCGGCGACATCCTGTGCGCCCGCATGGTCAAGCGTGGCGTGGCGGCGCTGGTCACCGACGGCGTGGTGCGCGACGGCGCCGGCGTGCGCGCCACCGGCCTGCCAGTGTGGAGCCAGGGCGTGGCCGCCCCAGCCTCGGTGGCGGGCCTGACCTTCGTCGGCTGGCAGGAGCCCATCGGCTGCGGCGGCGTGGCCGTGTTCCCCAACGACGTGGTCGTCGTCGACGACGATGGCGCGGTGCTCATCCCGGCCGCGCTGGTCGACGAGGTGACCTCCGCCGCCGCCGAGCAGGAGCGGCTCGAGGGCTGGATCATGGACCAGGTGTCCGCCGGACAAGCGCTGCCCGGGCTGTATCCGCCGAACGAGGCCAATGCGGCGCGTTATCGGGCGTGGGTGGACGCGCAGGCGGCGCCTGGCGGCGGCGGGCCAGGCTGAAGCCCGGCGCCGGGCGACCGGCCGTCGGCCCCCGGGCCGTTGACGATGCACCGGGTGCCAGCGGCCCGGGCAGGGTGGCCCGTCGGCGCCGCCGGGGTCGTGCGCTGGGCTCGGGATCGCTTGCCTAGAGGCGCCTCAGGCACAAGGCCAGCGTTTCGATGTCGTTCTTGCGGTGCAGCCGCTGCAGCCACCGATCCGGGATCCCGCTGGCCCCGTAGTGCGCTCCGGCCAGTTGGCCTGTCACGGCGCCAACCGTGTCGGCATCGTCCCCGAGGTTCGCCGCCAGGAGGACCGCGTCCTCGAAGCTCGCGGTTCGATTCAGACACCACAGCGCCGCCTCGAGCGTGTGCACCACAAAGCCGGAACTCTGGATGCGACTTCTCGGCTTCTTGAGGAACGCCCCATCGGCGATCCTGCGCAGTCGAGCCTGCGCGACGTGCTGGGCGGCGCCTTCCAGGCACCGGTCCTTGGGGCAGCCCTTCAGCAGATTCAACAGGGCCTGGGCCAGCAGCCGACAGCCTTCGACGGCCAGTGTGGCGCCGTGGGTGGTGCGCGAGCTTTCGGCCGCGCAGTGGAGGACCTCGTCTTCGTTCGGGAAGTAGCGAAGGACGACCGGGCCCAGCCTCATCACGGAGCCGTTTCCGGCCGTGATGGCGTGGGTCGGGCCGCACCACGGGTGGCGTGTCTTCTCGAACAGCCGGATGGCGTGTTCGGTCGTTTGACCGATGTCGAAGCAGTGCGCCTTGGCGCTCCAGTAGCCGCGCCGGTACCAGCTGAGGTAACGAATCATCTGATCCATGGGGTCGAACGACTCGGAGGCGACCAGGCTCTCGGCGAGGCACATGGCCATCGAGGTGTCGTCGGTCCACTCGCCCGGTTCGAGTTCGTAGACGCCGCCACCGATCATGTCGGTGACGGGTTCGAAGGTGCCTCGTTCCAGAAACTCGGTGGTGGCGCCCACGGCATCGCCACACGCCAGACCGAGCATCACGCCGGCAAATCGATCATCCAGGCGGGTTGGGTAGCGCACGGCGGAGCCTTTCTCTCACATGGATGAACGGCGTGCGAGGCCACGGCACCTGGCCGCAGTCACTGCGGTTCGACGCCCGGTCAGCCGCCTCGCGTCGATGGGTGGGTGGCGCAGCCACAGGGGGGTCACCAGTTCAAGGTGACATGGACGCCGACATACCCGCGATCCAGGACCGCCAGCATCGACACCGGCGCGTCGGGCGCGCGTCGCACCAGATAGGCCGCAGCGATCTCGGAGACGACGGCCGCGCCGGCGATGTCGGCCCAGCGGTGCCGCCGTGCGGAGACCCGGGTGTGCCCGACGTAGAGTGCCGCTAGATAGAGCGGGGCGGCGGCTTCTAGGCCATGCCGATGCCGCACGTACGCGGCCGACGAGAAGGCTCGCGCCGCGTGGCCCGAAGGAAACGACAGATTGTTCGATTCGTCGGGCCGTTGAACGTCGGTGACGCGCTTGAGCACCTCGGTGCTGGCGGTGGCGGCCATGAACGTCGCCGCAAACTGCCGGGCCCCGTCTCGGTCGCCTCGATACAGTTCGGTCGCGAGCGTCCCGAGGGGAATCGCCGTGGCGAGGAAGTTGCCTGCACTGCGCTGCGATTGAGCCTGCGCAGGCGCCGCGACCAGCAGCGCCGACGCCATGAGCATCGGCGCAGCCCGCGAGCGCGGTGGGGGGACGAGAGACATCGGCGTCATGGTGGCATCTCGGCTCGGGTTGTGCGGCAGACAAGGGTCCCGTCGAGCGTGGCACGGCCGCAAGGCGTCGACGCTCCCGCGCACACGAAGGGATCCCTCACCCTCCATCGACGGCGTCGATGGCCGCCAGATCGACGTGCGGGTTGACGATCTGACGTTCGAGCGGGGACGCCCAGGCCGGAGATTACAGGGGCGCCGATGGTCTTGGGGCGGCCGTGGACATGGCCAGGCAGGTGATCCAGGTTCAGGCGGTCGTCCCCGTCGCGTGGGACGCGGGCGCGCGACGGGCCCGAGACAGTGAGGCAGACGTTGTCGCCCAGGCGTTCCAGCGACTCCTTGCCCGTGCGTCGCTCGGCCACGCCGTCGATCGGCATGGTGCCCTGGTCGTGATGCAGAAGGCCCGCCTGAACCACTGCCCGCCCCGTCGGTCGTACAGCCCGGCGGCGGTCGGATCCGAGGGGCGAAGGCCGCGAAGATGCCACAGGGCTGCCCTGTGGGGCCCAGCGTTCGAGCGGAGCGGCCAGCGCCGGTGCGGCGCCGGGCCCGAGGGCGGCCCCTGAGTCAGCGCGCCTGGCCTGGCAAGGGCCTCGGCGGTTCGGGGCCGCTCGGCAGGCGATCAGGCGGCGGTGCTGGCCTTGAACACGAGTTCGAGACCCTCTCCGTGGCTGTAGTAGTAGTGGCCGTTGGGGCTGATGACAACGGCTCGGCGCCGAGGGGCATCGCTGAAGAACTGCCAGCCATGGCCGGGCTCACCGGCCTTGGCGCGGACCGTGATGGCCTGCAGGACGGATTTGCCGTCACGATCGACCCGTGACTCCTTGCGATGGTCACCCGCGTGGGACGAGAAACTGGTCAGGGCTGCGGCGAGGCACAGCACGACGCCAATGGGGCTGAAGGTCATGGTCTTTCCTTTCGACCGGGTCCAGTCGACGGTGACTGTGACGCGACTTTGGGCGGCGGACCTTAAGACATTCTGAGCGCCTGCTGTCCTGTCGCACCGGTCGGTGCACCCGCGGCGGGCCGGGCCCGACCGGCCTCGGGCCGATCAGATCGTCAAGCGCTCCGGCGACAGGTAGTGCCGGCGCCACAGCTCGAAGGGCTGCGTGTCGGCCGCCTCGATGCGGCGTTGCTCGTCGACCGAGGCCAGCGACATCGCCTCGAAGCGGGCCTGCACCTCGGCCGGGAAGGGCAGGGCCATCAGGTGCTCGCGCGTGGCGTCGGACTGTGCGCGGATGAAGCGCGTGTACGAGCGCTCGAAATCGCGCTGCATGGCGTCGAGCACGCGGGCCGAGGGCAGCGTGGCCGGTGCGTCCAGCGCGGCCACCGCATTGGCCAGCGCCGTGGTGTGGCGCGTGCCGCCGTCCAGCGCGTCCAGCGCCGCGGCGATGGGCCGGCATTCGTACAGGATCTCGGCCGCCCACTCCATCAGCGGCACCTCGGCGCCGCCGCGCTCCAGCCGCAGGCCGGGCTCGCGGCCGCGCGCCGCGGTGCGGTGCTGGTTGTGCGCCATGCGGGCGATCTCTTCGGGCGTGTCGGGCGGGCTGTCGCTGAGCAGGCAGTGCAGCAGGAAGACGTCGAGCATGCGCATGGTTTCGGCGCGGATGCCCACCGGCACGAAGGGGTCGAGGTCCATGCAGCGCACCTCGATGTACTCGACGCCGCGCTCGCGCAGCGCATGCAGCGGGCGCTCGCCCGGGCGGATCACGCGCTTGGGCCGGATGGTGCCGTAGAACTCGTTCTCGATCTGGATCAGGCTGGTGGCCAGTTGCTGGTATTCGCCGCCCAGGTTGCGCAGGCCCACGGCCTCGTACGGCGGGTGCGGCCGGGTGAGCGCGCCGTGCAGCGATCCGGCAAAGCTCTCGAGGCTGTTGTAGCTGACGGCCAGGGCCGCCTGCGCGTCGCTCTGGTAGCCCAGGCGGCCCATGCGCAGCGAGGTGGCGTGGGGCAGGTAGAGCGAATGCTCGGACAGGCGCTGCAACTCATGGTCGCGGCCCTCGACGAAGCTGGGGCACACCGCCGGCGACGCGCCGAACAGTTGCAGCAGCACGAAGGCCTGGCGGCGGAAGTTGCGGATGAGCGCGAAGTGCTCGTCGTTGCTCAGGCCCGGCAGCGACCAGTTGTAGTGGATGCCCGAGATGGTCTGCATGCGCCGGCCGTAGCGCAGCCCCAGGCCCATGCGGTAGATGCTCTTGGCGCGGCCCAGGTTGGACGAGCCGTAGCGGCCGATCGGGATGCTCTCGTCGCCCGGCAGGCCGCAGGGCATGCTGCCCACCCACAGGCGCTCGTCGCCGAGCGCTCGGTAGACGAACTGGTGGATCTGCGTCAGCTCGGTCTCGCAGGCCTCGACGCTGTCGTGCACGCCGGTGATCAGCTCGAGCTGCGATTCGCAGTAGTCGGTGGTGATGCGCGGGTGCGTGAGCGCAGAGCCCAGCGCGGCCGGGTGGGGCGTCAAGGCCAGGCTGCCGCTGGGCTGGGCGCGCAGGCTTTCCTTCTCGATGCCTCGGCGCATGCCGCGCAGGCGGTCGGGCGACAGGGCCTTCAGGGCGGTGGTCAGTCGGGTCATGGCAGCAACTCTCTGGTCTCGAAACGTGACCGTAGCAGGTTTGCGTGGCCGCCGCACGACAACGGGTCAAGCCGATCTGGTGTAGCGCAAGGGCGTTTCAGCCGCGGCGGCGGGCTGTCCTGGGCGGCGGCGCGGTGGATCCGCGCACCAGCAGTTCCACCTCGATCTCCTGCTGCTGCGGCTCGGCGAGGCGGCCGTCCAGCCGGGCCAGCAGGTAGTCGGCGGCCAGCGTCCACATGCGCTCGGTGGGCACGCGCACGGTGGTCAGCGCGGGCTGCCAGTGGCGCGACAGCTCGAGGTCGTCGAAGCCGACGATCGACAGCGCCTGCGGCACCGCCACGCCGCGGGCCTGGCACTCGAGCAGCGCCCCCCAGGCCAGCACGTCGTTGCCGCACAGCAGCGCGGTGGGGGCGGGGTCGGCCGACAGCAGCGTGCGCGTGCCCTCGCGCGCGGCCTGCAGCGTGTAGGCCGCCTCCACCAGGGCCTTGGGCGACAGGCGCAGACCGGCGGCGGCCAGGGCGTGGCGCACGCCGGCCACGCGCTCGGCGGCGCGGTCGTTGTCGGCGGTGATGCCGGCCAGCATCGCGATGCGGCGGTGGCCCAGGTCCAGCAGGTAGCGCACCGCGCGCTCGATGGCCTCGCGGTTGCGAAACCCCACGCAGGCGGTGCCCGCCGGCGCGGGAAAGCTGCCGGTATGCACCCAGGGCAGGCCGCGCTGGGCCAGCCGCGCGGTCAGGGCAGGGCGCTGGCTGATGCCGGTGAGCGCCAGCGCATCCACCCCGCGCGCCAGCAGCGCCTGGGCCTGGGCTTCTTCCTGCGCGGCGTCGTAGTCGCTGAAGGCCAGCAGCACCAGGTGGCCGGCCTGGGCCATGCGCTGCTGGAAGGCCTGCAGGCCGCGCGCGAAGATGGCGTTGTCGATGGTCGGCACGACCACGCCCACCGTGCCGCTGCGCCGCAGCGACATCGCCCGCGCGCCGGCATGGGCCACGTAGCCCAGTTGCGCCACGGCCGCCAGCACGCGGTCGCGCAGGGCCGGGCGCACGGCGTCGGGGCGGTTCAGCGCCCGCGACACGGTGGCGGTGGACACGCCCGCGGCGCGGGCCACGTCCTCGACGGTGGGGGCGGTGCTTCGGTCCATTTCAGAAATCGCTTACATCGATTCTAGGTGGCCGGTGCACGGGCCGGGTGGGCCAACACCCATAGGGAAAGCACCGACCGGTTGCCTCGCTTCGTGGCTTGACACCACGGCGGCAGTCGGGAACCATCTGTAAGCGCTTACAGAACTCTGCCGATCCCCGATGCCCATCACCCTCGTCCGCCGCTGGGCCTACCGCGTGGCCGCCGCTCTGGCGGTGGTGTATGCCGTCTACGTGATCGCGCTCAAGCTGGCCGCGCGGGTCACCGGCGGGCCGCTGGGCGACATCGGCGAGTTCCTGCTGGTGCTGGCCTGCGTCACCGCGTTCGCGGTGGGCCTGTTCGCCGACGAGGCCGTGCGCGTGCGGCCGCCCGCCTGACCCACCGCACACCTGCCCCAACCGCCGGCGCCAGGCACGGTGCCAAGACCTACACAAGGAGACCGCATGAACCCGCTCGACACCCCCACCGACCTGTCCGCGCAACGCCGCCAGTTCCTGCTGGCGGTTCGCCGGCATGGCTTCACCGCGGCCGTCTTGGGCCTGGCCGGCGGCTACCTGTTCGACGGTCAGGCGATGGCCCAGACCGCGGCCGACGAAGAGAAGAAGCAGAAGGCCGCCAAGGTGACCATGCTCTTCGCCACCGAATACAAGATCGAGGACTACGTGAAGTACCCGATCATGCAGGCCAAGTACAAGGACAACGTCGAGGCGCAGTCCAAGGGCCAGATCTACTGCAAGCTGCACCCCGCGGGCCAGCTGGGCATCGGCGCCGCGCTGGCGCAGAAGATCCAGGCCGGCACGGTGCAGGGCGGCGCGGTGTCGCTGTCCAACTTCTCGCCGTACACGCCGGTGGTCGACCTGATCAACATCCCCTACTGGTGCGGCGACAACCAGCGCTTTGCCAACCTCGTCACCAGCAAGGCCTGGAACGACGAGATCACGCCCAAGGTCATGGCCAAGGGCTACAAGCCGCTGTTCTACTTCACGGTCGACCCGCGCACCATCGCCACCCGCAAGGGCTTCAAGCTGGTGAAGACGCCGTCCGACATGCAGGGCATGAAGATGCGCGTGCCGCCGTCCAAGCTGCTGCAGACCTTCTACCGCCTGGCCGGCGCCAACCCCACCGTGGTGCCCTGGGGCGAGACGGCCACGGCCATCAAGCAGGGTGTGGCCGACGGGCTCGATCCCGCCATCAGCGCGCTGGCCACCTTCGGCTTCCACGACCTGCTGGGCCACATCTCGTACATCCGGTCGGTGCCCGATGCGCAGATGTTCGCGGCCAATGCCGCGTGGTACCAGCAATTGCCCGACGACCTGCGCAAGGCCTTCGACGCCGCCAACGAGCAGACGCAGATCGAGACCTTCGCGCAGATCGAGAAGGCCCGCACCGAGAGCATGCGCATCCTGCGCGAGGGCGGCTGCCAGTTCTACAACCCCACCGACGGCGAGATGAAGCAGTGGATGGACACCTGCGGCGAGCAGCGCAAGGAGTACGACGAGTTCAAGCTGCAGTTCGCCGGCTCGATGGCGGCGTTCGACAACTTCAAGAAGGCCGCCAACACCAAGGGCCCGATCACCGTGCCTGACTTCAAGCTCTGAACGATGCCAAGTCCTTCGGCCCTGCCCGCACCACGCCCACCCTGCCACTGATGCGCCGCGTCCTCTCCGCCCTTGACGAGAACGCCGAACGCTGGGCGATGCTGGTGTTCTACACCTTCTGCTGCATCGTCATCGTGCAGGAGGTGGTGCGGCGCTTCGTCTTCAACTTCTCGTCGGCCTGGGGCGAGGAGGCCGCACGCTACGCCTTCATCTACCTCGGCTGGATCGGCGCGGCCTACGCGGTGCGCGAGCGCGCGCACATCCGCTTCGACATCCTGCTGCAGCGCATGGGCCCGCGCGGCAAGGCGGTGGTGTTCATCGTCGCCGAGCTGGCCACCATCGTGTTCGCCTGCATCGCGCTGTACTGGAGCCTGCACACCATCCGCCAGTTGCTGCAGTTCGAGGGCCAGACACCGGTGCTGCGCGTCAACAAGGCCTGGTTCGAGGCGGCGGTGCCCATCGCCTTCGCGCTGATCATCTTCCGCAGCAGCCAGCGCATCGTCGGCGACTGGCGAGACCTGCGCGCCGGCCGCGCGCCCTACGCCGGCAAGGCGATGTTCGAGGAATGAGCATGCCGTCCTGTGTCGATTCAGGTTCGATGCGCCTGCAGGGCGGAGGCACACGATGAACGTCGTCGCCTTGTCCGTCGTCGGGCTGATCGCCCTGCTGATGATCGGCGTGCCCTTCTGGGTGTCGATGGGTCTGGGCACGGTGGCCATGCTCGTCGGCACGCAGGCGCTGCCGCTCACGCTGGTGGGCGAGGCGCTTTTCGAGGGCGTCGACTCCTTCGCCCTGATCGCCATCCCGCTGTTCGTGCTCACCGGTGACGCCATGGTGCGCACCGGCCTGGGCGAAAAGCTGCTCAACTTCGCCGAGGCCAGTTTCGGGTCGCTGCGTTCGGGCTTCGGCACCTCCACCGTGATGGGCTGCGGCCTGTTCGCCTGCATCTCGGGCAGCGACGCCGCCGACGCCGCCGCCGTGGGCCGGCTGACGATGGCCCGGCTGGTCGAGCGGGGCTATCCCAAGGAGTACGCGTGCGCCCTGGTGGCCTCGGGCGCCTGCACCGGCATCCTGATCCCCCCGTCGATCGCCTACATCATCATCGGGCTGGTGCTGGGCGTGTCGAGTTCCACGCTCTTCCTCGCCGCCTTCGTGCCCGGCGTCATCGTGCTGGTGTCGGTGATGGTCACCAATGCCGTCATCAACCGCATCAAGGGTTATGAGCATGCGAATGGCCGGTTCGACCTGCAGGTGTGGCTGCGCGCGCTGTGGGAGGCCCGCTTCGCGCTGTCGATCCCGCTGATCATCCTGGGCGGCATCTACTCGGGTGTCTTCACGCCCACCGAATCGGCCGCGGTGGCGGTGACGGTGGCGGTGGGCACCGGCCTGGCCCAGCGGCGGCTCACGCTGGCCGACTTCCCGGCGATGCTGGGCACCTCGGCGCGCGTGTGCGGCGTGGTGCTGCCGATCATCGCGGTGGCGCTGCTGTTCTCGCAGGCGCTCACCGTGCTCAACGTGCCGCAGCAGTTCGTCGAATGGGTGATGGGCTTCGGTACCGGCCGCACCGCCATCGTGCTGCTGTTCCTGGCCATCTGGGTGGTGGCCGGCATGTTCATGGAAACCGGCCCCAACATCGTCGTCTTCGGCCCGCTGCTGTGGCCGCTGGCCAAGGCGGTGGGCATGGACCAGGTGCACTTCTGCGTCTTCATGATCACCACGCTGGGCCTGGGCTTCATCACCCCGCCCTTCGGCCTGAACCTGTTCGTCATGTCGGGCCTCACCCGCACGCCGGTGTCGGCCATCGCCGCGCGCGCCGCGCCGTTCGCGCTGGTGATGGTCGGCGTGTCGGCGCTGATCGGTTTCGTGCCATCGATTTCCACCTTCGCGCTGGGCCGTTGAGGCCCAGGCATTCCAGGACGCATCCGCCATGGGCATCACCTACCTGAAGAAGGCCAGCAAGACCCCCGAGACCGAAACCGCCGCCGCGCAGAAGGTGGTGGTCGACATGCTCGCCGGCATCGAGGCCGGCCGCGAGCAGGCCGTGCGCGACTACGCCCGCTCGCTCGACCAGTGGACGGGCGACATCGTGATGAGCCCGGCGCAGATCGAGGCCACCATCGCCACCGTGCCGGCGCAGGTGCGCGCCGACATCGATTTCGCGGTCAAGCAGATCAGCGACTTCGCCCACGCGCAGCGCCGCTCGCTGGCCGAGTTCTCGGTGCCGCTGCACGCCGGCGTCACCGCGGGGCAGCGGGTGCTGCCGGTCAACGTGGTGGGGTGCTACGCGCCGGCCGGGCGCTATGCGCACATCGCCTCGGCCTACATGACCGTGGCCACCGCCAAGGCCGCGGGGGTGAAGACCATCATCGCCTGCTCGTCGCCCTTCCGCGGCGGCGGCATGCACCCGCATGTGCTGTATGCCTTCAAGGCTGCCGGGGCCGACGTGGTGATGACGCTGGGCGGCGTGCAGGCCATCGCCACGCTGGCCTACGGCCTGTTCACCGGCCAGCCGGCCGACGTGGTGGTGGGGCCGGGCAACAAGTTCGTCGCCGAGGCCAAGCGCACGCTGTTCGGCAAGGTGGGCATCGACGTGTTCGCCGGCCCTTCGGAGGTGGCGGTGATCGCCGACGACTCGGCCGACCCGGCCATGGTGGCCAGCGACCTGGTCGGCCAGGCCGAGCACGGCCACGAATCGCCTGCCTGGCTGTTCACCACCTCGCACGCGCTGGCCGAGGCCGTGATGCGCCTGGTGCCGCCGCTGATCGAGGCCTTGCCGCCCACCGCCCGCGACGCCGCCGGCGCCGCCTGGCGCGACTACGGCGAGGTCATCGTCTGCGACACGCGTGAGGAGGTGGCCGCGGTGTCCGACCGCTATGCCAGCGAGCACCTCGAAGTGCATGCGCGCGACCTCGACTGGTGGCTGGCCACGCTCACCTGCTACGGATCGCTATTCCTCGGCGAGGAAACCACCGTGGCCTATGGCGACAAGGCCAGCGGCCCCAACCACGTGCTGCCCACCAAGGGCGCCTCGCGCTACTCGGGCGGCCTGTCGGTGCACAAGTTCATGAAGACGCTCACCTGGCAGCGCATGACCCGCGAGGCCGCGCGCGACATCGGCGAGGTCACCGCCCGCATCTCGCGGCTCGAGGGCATGGAGGGCCATGCGCGCACCGCCGACGATCGGCTGGCCAAGTACTTCCCGGGCCAGTCCTTCGACCTGGGCGACCCGGTGAAGGTGTGAGGCGCGTCGCCGACACGGTGCCGGCATGTCTGCCCTGACCGACTGGTTCTCGCTCGCCGGCCGCCGCGCGGTGGTCACCGGCGGCAACGCCGGCATCGGCGAGGCCATGGCCACCGCGCTGGGCCGCGCCGGCGCGGCCGTGCTGCTGGTGGCCCGTCGCGAGGCCCAGCTCGGGGCCGCCGCGCAACGCCTGCGCGCCGAGGGCATCGCCTGCGACACGCTGGCGCTCGACCTGTCACGCACCGAGGCGCTGCCCGCCGCCGGGCAGGCCATCGCGGCGCAGGCCGGGCCGGTGGACATCCTCGTCAACGCCGCCGGCGTCAACCTGCGCCAGCCCTTCGACGAGGTGACGCCCGAGGGCTGGAACCTGCAACTCGCGCTGCACCTGGGCGCGCCCTTCTTCCTGACCCAGGCCCTGGCGCCGGGCATGGCCGAGCGTGGCTGGGGGCGCATCATCAACATCGCGTCGCTGCAGTCCACCCGCGCGTTCGCCAACGGCGCGCCCTATGGCGCCGGCAAGGGCGGGGTGGTGCAGCTCACACGCGCCATCGCGCAGGCCTGGTCGGGCCGCGGCATCACCTGCAACGCCATCGGCCCGGGCTTCTTTCCCACCGACCTGACCGCGCCGGTGTTCGCCGACACGGCGCTGGCCGAGCTGCACGCCCGGCGCACCGCCATCGGTCGTAACGGCCGGCTGGACGACCTGCACGGCGCCACCGTCTTCCTGGCCAGCCCGGCCAGTGCCTACATCACCGGGCAGACGCTGATGGTCGACGGCGGGTACACGGCGCAGTGAGCGGCGCCATGAGCCGCGCCATGAACCGCGAAACCTACATGACGCCTGAAAAGCGCGTCCACCCGACATGAAAGCCCTCGTCTACACCCAACCCAACGAAGTGCAGTTGCTCGACCGGCCCGAGCCCACGATGGTGCCCGGCGACGTGGTGCTGCGCATCGACGCCGTGGGCATCTGCGGCTCGGACATGCACGCCTACCATGGCCACGACCCGCGCCGCAAGCCCGGCCTGGTGCTGGGCCACGAGTTCTCCGGCACCGTGGTTTCCAGCATGCACCCGCTGTGGCAGGAAGGCATGCGTGCCACCGGCAACCCGCTGATCGTCTGCGGCCACTGCGAGTACTGCGTGCAGGGCCGCGACAACCTGTGCGCCCACCGCACCATGGTTGGCATGACGCGGCCCGGCGCCTTCGCGCAGCAGATGGGCATTCCCGCCGGCTGCCTGATCCCGCTGCCCGACAGCCTGGGCTCGGTGGAGGCGGCGCTCACCGAACCCGGCGCCACCGCGCTGCACGCGATCAACCTGTCGATGAAGAGTCTGGTGCGCCCGCTGCCCGAATGCCGCGTGCTGGTGCTGGGTGGTGGCGCCATCGGCATGCTGGCCGCGCTGCTGTTGCGTCACTACGGCGTCGACCGGCTGGCGGTGGCCGAGGTCAACCCGCTGCGCCGCACGTCGATCGAGCAGCACGCGCGCTGCGCCACCTTCGACCCGATCGCACAGGGCCCGGAGGAGAACGCCTTCGACTACGTGATCGACGCCGTGGGCAGCGCCAGGACGCGCCAGTCGGCGCTGGCGGCGGTCAAGCCCGGCGGCGTGGTCATGCACATCGGGCTGCAGGACTGGGCCAGCGAGATCGACATGCGCAAGCTCACGCTGGCCGAGATCACGCTGCTGGGCACCTACACCTACAGCACCGCCGACCTGCGCGCCACCGTGGCCGCGCTGGCCCGCGGCGTGTTCGGCGACCTGTCGTGGGTCGAGCGCCGGCCGCTGGCCGATGGCGCCCGCGCCTTCGACGACTTGCACCACGGCCGCGTCGCCGCGGCCAAGCTGGTGCTCGAGCCGCAGCACTGAGCCGCTGATGCGCGCCATCCGCTTTGCCGGTGCCCGGCAGGTCGAACTGATCGACCGCCCCTGGCCCGAGGTGCCGGCCGGCGAGGTGCTGCTGCGCGTGCGCCGCACCGCGCTGTGCGGCAGCGACGGCAAGCTGTGGCACAAGGGCGCGGCGCACACGCCGGGCCACGAGATCTTCGGCACCGTCGACCAGCCCGGCCATGACCTGCACGGCCAGCGCAGCGTGGTCTACATCCCCGTGCACTGCGGCGTCTGCGCGCAATGCCTGGCGGGGCAGACGCACACCTGCGAGCGCGAATCCACGCTGGTCGGCTGGAACCGCGACGGCGGCTACGGCCAGGCGCTGTCGGTGCCCGAACAGTGCCTGCTGCCGGTGCCCGACGACATCCCCGACGACCTGGCGCCGCTGCTGCTGGACACCATCGGCACCGCCACCCATGCGCTGCGCCTGGTGCGGCCGCTGCTGCGCGATCTGGCGTCGATGCGGGTGCTGGTCACCGGCGCCGGCCCGGTGGGCCTGGGAGGGCTGATCGCGCTGCAGGACATGGGGGCCACGGATGTGCACGTGGCCGACCCGCGGCCGCACCGGGGCGCCCTGGCCGAATCGATGGGCGCGCGCCTGCACCCGGTGGGTGACCGCAGCCGGCGCTTCGACCTGGTGCTGGAATCCAGCGGCAACCTGGCCGCGCGCGACCAGGGGCTGGAGGTGGTGGCTGCGCAGGGCGTGATGCTGTGGGTGGGCGAGAACGACGAGCCGTGGACGGTGCACGAGAGCAAGCCCGTGCGCCGCAAGGACTTCTTCCTGGTGCGCTCGTTCTACTTTCCCAAGGGCGACCACGCGGCCAACATCGCGCTGCTGCGCCGCCACCGCGAGCGCTATGCCCGGCTGGTCGACCACGTGTTCGACATGGCCGAGATGCCGCAGGAGTTCGCCCGCTTCATGGCCGGCGAGCGCATCAAGCCGCTGATGCGGGGCGGCGAGTGACCGAGGCTGTCGCCACGCTGCTGTTTGTCGGCCAGGTGGTGCTGGACCAGGTGTTCCAGGTCGAGCGCTTCAGCGCCGACGGCGGCAAGGGGGTCGCTGGCGGACACGTGATGCGCATTGGCGGGCTGGCCACCAACGCGGCGCGGGCGGCCCATCGCCTGCGCGACCCGGCGTCGGGGCCACGGGTGCGGCTGGTCAGCGCCGTGGGTGTCGACGTGGCCGGCGACGTGCTGCGGCAGGCACTGGCCGACGATGGCCTGGACTGTCGTGGCGTGGCCCGCGTCGGCGCCGCGCGCACCGGCGTGTCGGCGGTGCTGGTGGATGCGGCCGGCGAGCGGCAGGTGCACAGCTTCCGCGGCGATGCGCTGGCGCGCGCTGCGGTGCCGGCCGACCTGCTGCCGCCTGGCTGTGCCGGCGTGCTGGTCGATCCGCGCTGGCCCGAGGCGGCCGCGCAGGCGCTGCGGCAGGCCCGGGCGGCGGGCGTGGTGTCGGTGCTGGACGGCGAGGTGGCGCCGCGCGAGGTGCTGCAGGCGTTGCTGCCGCTGGCTGCCTGGTGCGTGTTCTCGCGCCAGGGCCTGGCCGCGTGGCTGGGGGAGGGCGCCGATCCGACGGCCGCCCGGCCGCAGCCCGGCGACGCCGGCGGACCGCCGGTGCCGCAGCGCGCGCTGGCGCGCGCCCACGGCATCGCGCCCGAGG
>NZ_MWLO01000015.1 GCF_002198735.1 Ideonella sp. A 288 | reverse complement strand
CGCCACCACCGCCGCCCGAGGCGCCACCGCTGCCCTTCAAGTACATGGGCAAGCTCGACGAATCGGCCACCCGCACGCTGTGGTACCTGCTGCAGGGCGAGCGCCTGGTGGTGGCCGCCACCGGCGACGTCATCGACGCCACCTACCGCATCGACGGCCTCGAGGCCGGCCAGTTGCGCTTCACCTACCTGCCGCTGCAGAAGCGGCAGTCACTCGCCATCGGAGGTTCACCGTGACACGCGCCACCCATTGGGCCATGCTGGGGCTGGCGACGGCACTGGGGGTCGGTTGCTCGACCTTCCGCCCCGAAGACAGCCAGGCCCTGATCGACCAGGGCCGATACGAGCAAGGCCTCGCCGGCTTCGAGCAGGCCCTGCGCGAGCGGCCGGCCGACGTGGAGCGCCGCATCCAGTACCTCAGGGCGCGAGAACAGGTCGTCAACCGGCTGGTCGGCTCGGCCGCGGCGCAGCTCGTCGCCGGACGGCTGGATGCCGCGGCGGCGGGCTTCCGGCAGGCCCTGGCCGTGGACGCCACCCACGAGCGTGCCGCGGCCGGCCTGGCCGCCGTCGACACCGGCCGTCGCCACCAGGTGCTGGCCACCGACGCCCGCGCCCGGCTGGCCGCCGGCGACGCGGTCAGTGCCGACCTGATGGTCAAGGCCATCCTGGCCGAGAACGCCAGCCACCCGCAGGCACGCGAGCTGGACCGCGAACTGCGCGACCTGGAGCGCAAGAAGGCGCTCACGGTGCCGGTGCTCAAGTCCAAGCTGCAGAGCCCCGTCAACCTCGAGTTCCGCGACGCGCCGCTGAAGCTGCTGATGGAGGCGCTGGCCAAGTCCGCGGGCATCAACTTCCTGCTCGACCGCGACATCCGGGCCGACCTCAAGGCCTCGATCTTCGTGCGCAATGTGCGCGTCGAGGACGCGCTCGACCTGATCCTGCAGAACAACCAGCTCGAGAAGAAGGTGCTCACCGAGAACACCATCCTCATCTACCCGAACACGCCGCAGAAACTGCGCGAGCACCAGGAACTGGTGATGCGCACCTTCCGCCTGTCGCACGCCGACCCGAAGCTGACGCTCAACCTGCTGCGCACGATGCTGAAGTCGAAAGACCTGTACGTCGACGAGCGCAGCAGCTCGATCATCATGCGCGACACGCCGGACGCCATCCGGGCCGCCGAGAAGCTGGTCGCGGCGCAGGACATTCCCGATCCCGAGGTCGTGCTCGAGCTCGAGATCCTCGAGGTCTCGCGCAACAAGGTCCGCGACCTCGGCATCACCTACCCCACCGAACTCGTCGGCCCGGCCTTCGGCGGTGGCAAGCTGTCGCAGATCGGCGATTTCAGCCGATCGACGATCGACGTCGACACCGGCTTCAAGCTCAAGCTGCTGCGCACCGACGGCGACACCCGCACCCTGGCCAACCCGCGCATGCGCGTGCGCAGCCGCGACAAGGCGCGGGTTCACGTGGGCGACCGCATCCCGGTGATCTCGAGCACCATCGTCGGCACCACCGGCGGCGCCAACGGCGCGCCGGTGACCACCGAGCAGATCCAGTACCTCGATGTCGGCATCAAGATCGAGGCCGAGCCCACCGTGCATGCCGACGACAGCGTGGCCATCAAGATCAACCTCGACGTCTCCACGCTGGGCGAGCCCACCACCACCCGCGCCGGCACGGTGGCCTACCCGGTGGGCACGCGCAATGCCACCACCGTGCTGCGCCTGCGCGACGGCGAAACCCAGGCGCTGATGGGCCTGATCCGCGACGACGACAGCAAGTCCGGGGGCGGCCTGCCTTTCGTCGGCGAAGTGCCGGGCCTGGACCGCATCTTCGGCAACCAGCGCACCGAGCGCCGCAGCCGCGAGCTGGTGCTGCTCATCACGCCGCAGCTGGTGCGCGGTTTCGATCGCCTCGATGCCACCGCGGCCGAGTTCTGGTCGGGCACGGAAGCCGTGGTGCGCACGGGCTCGCCCTTCGTCCAGCCGCTGGCCGAGCCGGCTGGCGCGGCCGCCGCCAGGCCAGCGCTGCCGCCACCCGGCGCTGGCGCGTCCGCGGCCACACCGCCCGGCACCCCGACCACGCTGACCGTCGTCGAGCCTCCGGCCAAGCCGCTTGTGCTCAGCTGGCAGGGGCCGGCGTCGGTCAAGGCCGGCGAAGAGTTCACCGTGCGGCTCAACGCCAGGAGCGCCGCGCTGGTCAAGGGGGCCTCGGTGCAGTTGCGCTACGACCCGGAACTGCTCGAAGTGCTGTCCGTGGACGATGGCGGTTATTTCGCCAAGGTCGGCGGCGCGGCGGTGTTCACCCCGCGCGTCGATCCGGGTCTGGGCACGGTCTTCGCCACGATGGGGGCCACCGGCATGGAGGCCACCGCGGGCGACGGTGCGCTACTGAGCCTGCGGTTGAAGGCGCGCAAGGCCGGTGCCGGCATCTCGCTGAAGATCGGTTCGATGGTCGGCGTCGACGAGACCAACCAGCGTCTGGCCATCGAAGGGTCGGTGCCGATGGAGCTGAAGACGCAGCCATGACCCGGGGCACCCGATGACCGCGACGCGTCCCGCCAACTGCGCCGGCCTGCCGCCGCCCCGGCGGACGCGGGGCTTCACGCTCATCGAACTGCTGGTCACGGCCAGCATCGTGGCCGTGCTGGCCTCGGTGGCCTTGCCGCTGGCCGAACTGAACGTCAAGCGCTCGCGCGAGAACGACCTGCGCGCAGCGCTGCGCGACATCCGCGGTGCCATCGACGCCTACAAGCTGGCGGTGGACGAAGGCCGCATCGTCAAGAAGGCCGACGAAACCGGGTACCCGCCCAGCCTGGACGTGCTGGTCGACGGCGTGCCCGACGCACGCGGCGCCAAGGGTGCGCGCATCTACTTCCTGCGCCGCCTGCCGCGCGACCCGCTGCACACCGACCCCAAGCTGCCGCCGGCGCAGACCTGGGGCAAGCGCAGCTACGACAGCCCGCCCGACCAGCCGCAGGAGGGCCGCGACGTGTTCGACGTGTACTCGCTGTCGCAGGGCGAGTCGCTCAACGGCATTCCCTACCGGCAGTACTGATGCGCCGCGGCTTCACGCTCATCGAACTTCTGGTGGTGATGGCCATCATCACCACCCTGCTCGCGCTGGCGGTGCCGCGCTACTACGGCAGCGTCAAGCGCGCCGAAGAGGCCACGCTGCGGCAGAACCTGTCGCTGCTGCGCGACGCGGTCGACAAGCACTACGGCGACACGGGCCGCTACCCGGCCACGCTGGACGAACTGGTCACCAAGCGCTACCTGCGCAGCGTGCCCGTCGACCCGGTCACCGGCTCGAACGCCACCTGGACGGTGGTGCCCCCACCCAGCGCCGAATCGGGCGCGGTCTACGATGTGAAAAGCGGCTCCGAGGCCCTGTCCCGGGACGGCACCGCCTTCAACACATGGTGAGGCCCCGCGCGACGCAGCGCGGGGTGAGCTACCTGGCGCTCCTGCTGGCCGTGGCCATCACCAGCGGCGCGCTGGCCGCCGGGGCCACCGTCTGGAGCCAGGTGCAGCGCCGCCAACGCGAGGCGCAGCTGCTGTGGGCCGGCGACCAGATCCGCCGGGCCCTGCTCGCCTACTCGGCCTTCGGCGCCGGTGGTGCCGAAGGCGGCGACAGCTTTCCGCGGACCCTGGAAGACCTGCTGCTCGACCCCCGCAGCCCCGCCAAGCGGCGTTTCCTGCGCAAGGTCTACGACGATCCGATCACCCACTCCACCGACTGGGGCCTGGTGCGCAACGCGCAGGGCCGCATCATCGGGGTGTACAGCCGGTCGACCGCCGCGCCGTTGAAGAGCGGGCGCTTCCCGCGGGACTACGCCGCCTTCGCGCGCGCCCGCAGCTATGCCGATTGGCGCTTCAGCGCGCTGGAAGAACTGCAACCCGCCGGGACACCCGCGGCGCCAGGGGCATCTGCACCGACGGCGTCGGCACCGGCGGCGTCCGCACCTGCGGCATCGGCCCCGGCCGCGGCCAGTGCGGTGGGCGCCACGGCAGCGTCATCGGCGGCGGCGGCATCGGCTGCCGCGCCGGGCACCGCACCAATCGAGGCACCCGCACCGGACATGCCCGCCCCCACCGACGAG
>NZ_MWLO01000149.1 GCF_002198735.1 Ideonella sp. A 288 | reverse complement strand
GGTAGGTTGAACACCTGGGTCAAATTTCCGTCGGCACGATCCTCGTAAGTGGGTCAAATTTCAGTCGGCGCCAACAGCTTCGCGCTCATTCCGGCTTTTGAGGATCAGTTTTCAGCTCCGTCTGTCGTTGTGAGCCGAAGAAAAGTCTCTGCGTCGTCCGAACCCGGCGTTCAAGTTCCGGCGCCGTGTATCCCGTGGTTATGCTCAGTGAGGAGTGCCCGAGCGCGCAACGGACTACGTCGAGTGGCACGCCGGCCGCCACTGAATGGGTTGCGTGGGTGTGCCGAAGCCAGTGGGTGCTGACCCGCTCCAGCGCCAGCGCGTCCTCGTGCCGATGGGCACGCCTGAGTGCGGCTGCAACCACCAACATGAATCGCCGCACTTGCAGGTACACCCCCTGCGCACCCAGTGACCCGTCGGCCTGCCATCGGCAGCCAGCGTCCCTGCGCCACTGGACCAGCAGTGGACGCTGTGCCTCGCGACAACTCGCCGACGTCTCGGCAGCGGGTCCACTGATCGCAAGGAGTTCGTTCAACTCCACAACGAGCTCCGACGGCACAGGAACGCGGCGACGCGCACCGCCTTTTCCAATGACCGACAAGCACCACCCACCTGCGCGGGCAGCGGCTGAGTCGTCAGGCCCGGAGATCGGTTTGTCGAACTCAAACCAACGCAAGTCCGATGTGCGCGCCGAAACCAGTTCAGCCAATCGAAGGCCGGTGGCATAGAGCAGGCGAATCATCCAGACCATCTGGCGCCGGCGCGGACTCTCCTGGCCAGCCGATCCTTTGGTCACTTCAGCCATTACTTGCTGCACGGCCTGCCACTGGACATGCGACAAGCTTCGGCTGACATCAAAATCCACCTGTTTGGTTCGTGGCTTTGCAACGGCGGCCCATGGATTTGCTCGAAACAGTCCTTGGTTCCGCAAAAACTCAAATAGGCCGCGCAGCACGGTCATCGCCTGCCGACTCGACGCTGCAGACAATCCGGCCTCGAACGGTCGCCATTCGGGCGAACCCCGTGGCGTCCCGCGTGGCGCGCACCAGCGATCTCGGGGCTGCGGATCGGCCAAGAACGCGCGGTAGGCGATGCAGTCTGCGAGCGTCGTCTGTGCAAGGCTGCGACCGCGCTCCTGGCGCATCCAAAGCAGGAACCGTTCAGCCTCGCGCTCATATTGACGACGTGTGTGATCCAGGGACCAAGGTGCTTTCGTGGCGTCCTTGGGACATCGAGCGTCGATCCACAGCTGGACCGCTTCGATGTCAAGCCGCGCACCGTCGCTCAGCGACTGCGTGCCGTTGCCGCTTGAAGGGCGTGACGCGTCGACGGCCGGCAGTTCCGCGACAACGCCGTCGCTTGAAGTTGTCTTGCCAACGACTTCATTCGGCTCAGCAGCGAGCCCCATCGGGCCGGTGTCGACGTCGAATTCGAGACTCAGTTGAGCCCTGCCAGTCGCACTGCGAAGGGATTTGTTGTGTGCACGCATCATGCTCACAGCTTGCCGCAAGATTTTTCTCAACTAAGTCGTAAACCTCTCCCTTCCTTTTCTTTTCGCGCACGCCATCTGATTCAGATCGTCAGGATCTCTGATCTTCAAATGCCACTGATTACTCCTCTAATCAATGGCACATCGAATCGTAGAAATCCGAGACAGATCAGGTTTTCAGAGAATCGCTGCAAATGCAGTTCCTCCATACGAAACAGATGCCAACTCTGAAATCTGAATCAGTTGGAGAGAATCCAAGCCAGTGACATACGCCGAATTGGCAGTCCCTTGACGCTTTGGCCGAACACTTGCGCTGGAACGCCTCTTCCCAAACACCCCTGCCTCATTGCAGACTGAATTTAGCGACCTCGCGGTGAGGAAGCGAAACAAGGAAATGCAATGAGTGATGTCAATAGTGTGAGTTTCTTCAGCCTGCCTGAGTTCGAGTTCAGCCCGACCGTCGTTTTCGGAATCCACGAAGGCCTTCGGATCGCCTTACCGGAGGATGAGCGCGCCAATCTTCCAACGCCGAAAGTTCTGCTCTCCATGACCCAGCGTGCGAGGGATATTGCCGAGCTCGCTGAAGGCGTAAGGATCACCGGATATGGCGAAATGCTCGTACTGCGAGTTCTTCACCCCAAGGTCGAATGGGGGCCTATCGAGCCGGGCTTCTTCGACACCTTGAACGAGAACGGCGAATCGTTGGTCTGCCTAGCCGACCCCAAAACTGATGAGCCACTGCCGGTGCCCGACCTTCTAATCCAGTTCGTCACCTGCGCTCTGCCGTTGCAACTGAATCTGAGGACGCCGATCAGCAGGCTGGTGGCGTACATGGTCGCTACACGCGATCTGGGTCTGGAATCCGACATTCATCGGCCCTTTGCCGAACCAGAGGATCTCGACTCCAAACATTCGCCGCGAGGTACACCGCAGGAGGCGCTGCAATTGACGCGGCTGCTAGCCCGCAATTGCCCCTCAACGCAGCACCTCGCCGGCTTTCTGCAGCACCTGCACAGCTGGCTCGAGACCAAGGATGAGACCGTCAGTACTACGGCCGCCCTGCTGCTGCATCTGCGCACGGAAGACCCGTTCGCCATCTGGCGCAATGCGGCGGTCTGAGCGATGGCCACGGACGCAAACATGCAGCCCAATGGCTCAGTTTCAGGGCATCCATCTGCAGGGTTGGGAATCGAGATCTTCACTGTCCAGAGACCTGGTTCCGGTACCGAATATCCGCTGCGCGAACTTGTCGATATCAATCGTGACAGCGTTTACCGCCTTCTTTGCGGGGACGGATCGGTCTTGGTCCGTGAGGCCGCTGGCGAAATACTCGACAAGGAGAAGGCAGCCAAACGCTTCCTGGCTGTGAGTTGCTGCTCCGGCCTGCGGTCAGCGCGTGCCTATGCCTGTCGACAGATCGTCTTCAAGGCGGGAAGTAGACAAGAGGAGCTCGTGCTCCGGCGCTATTTCGACCGCGTCGCAGTGGACAACGGGCGTGGTGGAATCGAATGGAAGGCAACCAAGGTCCAACACAGCAGCGACTGCGAGTTGGATGCGAGCCGCGAGCAGCGGCATTCCACTCGGCGACCTGGAACAGGCGACGGAGGGAACCGCAAACGCGCAAGCCCCGGCGATCTGGTCATTGGAAGAGTCAGGCGAGTGAAGGCAGGACCCGCCGGAAAAAGGAAAAGGGCAGTTGCTCCAACTCGTGGAGCTCGTGGTCCGAAATCGCGACCTGATACGCGCGAATCGCGGATTTTGCTGACAGCCCTTGACAGTTCCCGACTGAATGTAGTGAACCGAGACACCTCTCCAGGCCAGGACATGGCTGACCTGAAACGGGCTGCAATTGATCTCGGGCGGCCACAGCTTCCCGAAGGCGTTAGCCCGTCTGATACCTGGCTCTTTGGGGCCGACGACTTCGCATCTGAAGCCAAGCAAGTGCTTGCCGGGCTAGCCAATTTTTGGCCTGAAGGTAAATCACCGACAATTGACGCAGCCGTCACATTGACTGGTATCAAACGAACCTTGGAGATGAGCCGTGAATGTTTGGTTCACGGCACGGGTGATTCGACGTCGAGGCTCATGCTTCCACCAAGAGTCAGAATCTGGCGCGAAGGTAGAACGGGGAAGTCATCAATCTTTCTGGCTTTGCTGAAGATTGGTCTCGATCATTGCGGCGAGATCGAGGTGATTGCCGGCTATGCGCATCCAGTTATTTCGAAGGACTTTCTCTGTCCTGTGGACTCCGACGAGGAGCGAAAGATGGTGCTGGCAGCACAGTCGTGGCATGGTGAGCGGCGAGCAGGGACGTCGACTAAATTCTTGATCGTCAAACCAATTTTCGATACTAAATTCAAGGATAGAAGACTCACGCTGGATCTTTTGCTATATGTTGTACACGGCCTCGCGATCAAATTGGTACTCACACTCGAACACCTTGGATATGCAAAAAAGGCATACGTTGATGGCAAGTTGGGTATCAGAAATCTTTTGATTGAGGTTGGCCTGCTGCATATTATGACGACCAACAAGCGAAACCTGCCAGCTCTAGGCAAGTATCACGTCATCAGTGTGGAGCAGCTGGAACAAGTACTGCACAACAAGCTTGGGACCGTCGACTTCTTTGAGAAGCCTGCCTCTGATGAAGACTAGTTGTCGACAACCAGATAGCATGGCGCTGTAGAAAGTTCCGAGCGCTGCGCTTCACGCTCACGGCAAATCCGCCAATCGCTTTTACCGTCCTAGGCGCTGCACGTGCGCCTGCGCAAAGTCCCAAGGCCGCGCCAGTGTCCGAACGCTCAATTTCCCCTGGACACAAATCAACCAAATTTCCGAGTATTGCGCTCGAAGTCCTCGCATCTATCGGCGCCCGTTAAGGGCGGGTTTGCCGACCGTCTGGCTCATGTCCCTGTCCAGCTTGCGGCGCGGCTCGCTCGCTGCCGCACGGCAAGTGCTCGAGCGCAACTGGACCGGAACGGCCTTCTAAGAGCGCTGGCAGGCGTGGAGGGCAATGCCCTGCCACGGTCATCGCGTGAATGATGGTCCAACGGCTCAACGACGGCCGATTGCCGACGACGCGCGCTGCGTTTGGCCCACAGCAGGGCCCGCGGCGACACCCGAACGGCCTGGCTGACATGGGAGTAGTCGGCTCTCATTGGGCGACTTTCTAGAGATTGATCGCCATCGTGCTTCAAACTTAAACTAAGTGAGTTTTCAGCTCGTGCGCAGCTTTAGCTGTTGGTTTTGAATCTGGTTCGTCGCCGCCAAATACATTGCTTCAAATTTTCCGTATAAATGTTGCGCATCGTCATCAAACACAAGATCTTTTGCTCTTTGCTTAGCCCTTTCCGGATTGCTCAGATCGAAAAGCTGAATCGTCTTCAGCCCCTTTGCAGAGTTGCCAACCGGACCAATCAATATATTTAACCCGTCTGCCAGATAGTCTACATGCAGCACTGGGTCATCCAAGTATGGATGTACTATTGAAAATTCATTGCGCCTATACGATTTTGATCTCTTGACCACAGGATCATACGTCGCCTTTAAGTCTGTATTGCAGGCAAAGCATGCCAACACAAGATTTTCCGGCCAAAACATCCACTCCTGATATTTCTCTTTGGGCGCGATGTGGTCCCGATGGGGTCTCTTCTCAAACAGACGACATCCGCAATATGCGCACCTTTTGGATTGCTCGATAAGCAGCAGTTCCGTAAACTTCTTCTTGAACGCCTTAGATAGCTTTGTTCCGCCCGTCCATGGAGTCTTTGACTTTGTGGTCCTAGCATATTTTGAAAGAGACTTTATGTCCCGCCAATCAAAATTGGGTGCAGTTAGCTTCTTCATTTCAGCGAATCAAGATAGGTTCTAATTTCAGAAACGACCAGCCCCAGAGGTTCCACTTCCTTGTAGTCGATCCGCGAGATCTTCTCGATAAACCGTCTTATCAGTTGCTTGTCCCTTCCTCCCTCTTGTATGTGCCTCAGGACAAGCGCGAGATCCTTGTTAAGGTGAAAGCTAGAAGCGGATGGAATTCCAAGCACCTGATATAAAACTGATTCCGACCCCCAGCCCTCAAATTCCGCATCAAGCGTTTTATACGTTACACCTCCACCTTCTCGCTCAGCAAGTACAATACTGGCAGTACCGTGGGGCAGGCTCGAAATCAGGTGCGGTGAATGTGTCGCAATCACCACATGACTTCCCGGGGCATGGGCGAGTGATTTGAGAATTAGCTCTGTATATTGCTGTTGCCATGTCACATTTAGGCTGACTTCAGGCTCATCTATTACAACCAGGCATCCCGCACGCGAATGCGCGATGAGTTTTGCACCTACGGAAAGTATGTTCTGTTCTCCAGAACTAAGCTGCCCAAATGGAATCCAAGGCGCTCCTTCTATGCAGAGGGCTGGCCAGGCTGAGAAGCCTGCTCTGCTGGCTGTTGAAAAACTCTTGATAAGCGATGTGAATTCAATCCGATCGCCATCACTCAATGCAGATATTCTTATAAAAGCTTCCGGCCTGGACTTACTGGAACCGCCTGGAAGGACGTATTCCGTTAGATGCGTCAACAGGAACTCGAATAGCAAACGAATTTCTTTGGTCGATTCCAACACTAGTTGTTCGTTGACTGTCGCCACTCTTGCAGATCCAAGACGACGTTTCATCCTCTCCAGAACATACTCTTCCTTGCTTGGATTATCTAGAAATTTTTTAATTTCCGATCTTGTGATTCTTGGAAACAGAAAAGCAAGCTCCCGCCCGCCACCGAAAACCAAGTTCAACCAATCCTGAAAGGCGTTCAGACGCTCTCGATCTGAAGCCATCCGCAAAACCGCTTCGCCTACTGATCTCTCAACAGAGCCGGTTGTTGTCAGATTCGTCGCTTGCCTAACTCCAAGGTAGTGATAGAACGGGTCCTCCGACTGCGTGTCCCTTGGAAAATGGAATTTGTCCATCACCAAGTTCGATAGCGCGAGTACTCGTGAGGGGAGTCCTATATCGCCAACCAAATCACTCTCGTTTTTATGGATCAATCCTTCTGATCCATTGACAACGGTCTCCAGGCCTGTGCACATCAGACCCAATGCTCCTTGGCCAGCAAGCCGACGAGAGTACTTGTCTAGTGCTTGTCCGGATTCAATGGTGCACAGCCTGTCAATAAATGCAGCTAGCAGACGACTCTTGCTAGTTCCATTCGCTCCTGCGATCAAAGATATGTGTGTACTTTTTAGATTGGCATTTGGGCCAATCAGATCGACTTGAATTGGAGATTTGGCTCCGAAGTCCAGTTCTACTCTCTTAAGAAGAAAGCCGGCGTTTTTCATAGTCCCCCTACCCAAGCGAGCCGCCTACAGGCCCATATGCTCAACGAAATTCATTGAAGATTTGGTACTTTGCACTGCCGATTTCATCAAGTCTTTCGGTTTTCGGCTCGCCGGATTTGCCCTGTGCTCAGGCTAACTGCAGTCGCCCAATTACAAGTTCCCGCCTCAGGCTCACCGGCAACAGGTCGGTGAACTTGAACGGCTCTGCCAGTTCCGAGATCTCTTTGTCATCGAGTGTCGGTGCGACAGCGGCTACATCTCCACGGAGACGAGGGTCAACTACCCAGCTGACGGACAGGCCGTCGCTGCTGTTGGCGCCCGCTTGGCGGTTCGCAAGCTGCATTCGACGGTTGGCATCAGCCCCGGCGTAAGTCCACATCAGGAACCCACTCGAACCCTGTGCTTCGATTGCCGGCGGGTTGATCTGCGTGGGCATCGTGTCGCGCAACTCAGCCAGTGCAGCGGTTGCACGTTTGGACAGTTTGGCTACACCCGTATCGCCCTCCAGCAGCAGTTCGCGTACCGCCATTGCAACCTCGGCGCTCATGCTGCGGCCGCTGCCCATCCACCTGGCCTTCCCGCCCTGAAGTGCCGGCTCCAGCCACACGATGCGTCGCTTCCAGTCCACCTCGCGGGCCGTCCAGCTTCTACCTCCGAGCAGCAGGCGCAGCGGCTCACCTGGCTTGGCCAGCAGCACGGCCGGATCCAGATAGCCGACCTCGGTCGCGCCGTACTTGCCGACAAGTAGATCAGGCCCCGTGAAGGTCACCAGGAGGTCCAGGTAGTGACTGCGCTCGTGGGCCGCCTGAGTCTTGGGGCCAATCTGCAAAAGTTCGGGTTCTGGGCAGGCCAGATCACCCTGTTCGATCAGATGATCAAGGCAAGCGCCGATGCCCGAAGGATCCAGTTCGGGAAACGCTGAATTCAGGTTGGCACGCAGCTCAGCCAGCGGCACCAGTCCGCGCTCGATGACCGTCAGTAACGCTTGCTGCACCAGCACGTTCCAGGGGAGTACCGGTGGCACTGCAGCCTCTACCCAGCCCTTGGACCACAGCCGACCGATAGCGCCTGCCGAGAGCAAGGCGGTTTCGCTGGTCGTGAGAAAAAGGCAGTTGCGCCCTACCCCTGCCCGGCGGCCGCTGCGCCCCATGCGCTGCAAAAAAGAGCCCACAGTTCCGGGCGCGTCGATCTGGATGACACGGTCCAAGTCGCCCACATCAATGCCCAACTCCAACGTGGACGTCGCCACGATCACGCAATCACGTTCTTGGGCAAAGGCCGACTCGGCATGCCGACGTTCGCTCGCCGACAGCGAGGCGTGGCTCACGAAGGTTCTCGCACCCAGCTCGCGCAAGCCAGAGCCCAGCCTTTCAGCGCTGCTGCGGGAATCGCAAAACACCAGCCGCTTCTCGCCTCGATGCAGCCGTGAAATGACGATCGCGGCGTTCTCCAGCGAACTGACATGGTCGATGGTGACGTCGGCATCGGCGGTCACACTGGAGCTGCCGACCACCTGCCGGGGCCCTGCGGGTGCGAACCAATCCAGCAGCTCGACTGGATTCGCAACTGTCGCCGACAGGCCAATGCGCTGCACCGGGGCACGGGTGTATCGGTCGATGCGATGAATGACACTGCGCAGGTGCCAGCCGCGATCACCGGCCGCGAAGGCGTGAAGCTCATCCGCGATGACGCAGCGAAGCCGGCCGAACCAGGCATCGCGTTCGATGGCCGGCGAGATGAGCATGCCTTCCAGGGATTCCGGCGTGGTCAGCAACACGTCCGGCGGGTCGTTCAGCCACTTGCGCTTGCGGCTCGGCGATACGTCGCCGTGCCAGACCTCCACGCGCCGACCAACCAGACCCGCGTAGTGCTTGAGGCGCGGCTCCAAGTTGTTCAGCAGGGCCTTGATCGGGCAAACGTACAGCACACTGACCCCAGACCACTCCTCACTGAGGATGCGAGACAGCACGGGCAGGAACGCGGCTTCAGTCTTGCCGCCGGCCGTGGGCGCCAACAACAGACCATGCAGCCCGTCCAGGATCGGATCGATCGCCTCCAGCTGGGTCGGCCGCAGCTTTGGCCATCCCAGCGTGTTGACGATGTGGTGCTGCAGCGCTGGGTGCAGCCGGTCGAAGCTGTTCACAACTCGATGTCGTCCACCGAGGTAGCACTGGCCGCAGCGCGCTCGTTCACCGTCATCTCAGCTTCGGCCATGGTCAGCTGGTAGTGCTGCCGAGGGTCGAAGGCCTCGTGCAAATCCACTCGGTCCAGCACATCGGCCACCAGCTTCTTCAGGTAGAGCCGCGGCGCGACACCCACCTTCCCGCCCAGACCGCCAGCCACAGCACGAGCCAGCTGTTCGACGTACACGTCGTCTACCCGTTGCCGCAGGCGAGCCTCGTTCGTCCGATCATGGGCATAGAGATCGCGCACCATGCGCCCGACCTGCAGCAATGAGGCCTGGTCGAACGCAGCCAGGCGGATCTGCACGGCACGCGGGTTGTCGAATCGGCGATCGGTTGCGAAGTCGACGTGCAACCGCTGCGCCAGCGGCACCAGGCGCTGCACCCCTTGAGGGCCGTCGAAGAAGGCCGGGGTTCCCGTCACGATCAGGTACAGCCCGGGATAGCGCCCAGCGTCGATCTCGTCGATCCATTGACGCAGCGCATTCAAACCCTTCTCCCGGCTGTCTGCCCGCATGCGCTGCAGGATTTCAACCTCGTCCAGCACCAGCAACAAGCCGCTGTAGCCGCTGTCGCGCAAGATCGTCAGGAGGCCGGCCAGGAAGTTGGCTGCGGCAAAGTGATCCAGGTCGCCCTTGATACCCGCGAAACGCTTCACACCGGCGGCCACGTTCGGCTGGCCCGCCAACCAGGCAATCAGGCCGTCAGCAATCTGCTGGGCGCCGTCGGCCTGTGCCTGGCGGTAGGCCCGAAGAACAGCGGCGAAGGCCGGCGCCGCACGGCTGATGCCGGCCAAGCGCGCCTCCATCAGTTCATTCGTCCGCGCCAGCAAGCCGTCGTTGTCAGCTGGGTCCACCGAGGCATCCGCCAGCACGTCCTGCTCGAGCGCGAAGAACCAACCGTCGATGACGCTGCGGAAGGCACCCTGCGGCGTGTCTGCGGTCGCCAGTTGTTCAACCAATCGTCGGTAGACGGTCTCCAGGCGATGCAGCGGCGTCTCAGTCTCGTTGATCTGCACTTCACTGGTTGCGAAGGCCTTTGATCGCGCCCGCTCCTGCAGCCAACGACCGAAGAAGGTCTTGCCGCTGCCGTACTCACCACGAACGGCCTTGAATCCAGCCTTGCCGGTGGCCACGGCCTTGAGCTCCTCATCGAAGACCGGCGCCAGAGCATCGATGCCGACAGCCAAGGCATCCAGGCCCGCGCTGGGTACGGTCCCGCGTCGAAGCGCGCCGACGATGTCTTCTCGACGACTGGCGCTGATCATGTGGACCTCCGGGGCTTGGTGATGCTGGAGCCGAGCTGGAACTGCAGCATCAACAACTCGCGATTCAACTCGATCAAGCCGGCGGACTCATCGACGGTCAGCACCGCAGCTTGATCGACATTCAACAATCGACGCGCAACGCTCAGCACGCCAGCCAGCCGCATCTCGGGTACCGCCAGTCGCTGAGCCAGTACCGCTTTGCCCAGCTTGCCGCCCCTTTCATCCAGCCCTTTCAGGATGCGCCGCATCTGCTCGTCAGGAAGCGCCACGCGAGCTGCAAGTTGCCGCTGGGAAGCGTAGATCGACGACGCCAGCAAATCGCTGACCCAGTCTGCCGGCGCTGCTGCGGCGGCTGGCTGAAGCGCGAGGACGGGCAATGGCACCTCATCGTCTGGGAACAGTGCCACTTGCGGGGCTGGCGGCGCAGCAGCTGCCCGCCGCGCAGGGGTCTTGACGGCAACCTTGACCTCCACTGCGGGTGATGCTGCACCCGGTAGATCCCACCACTCGGGCTGCTGGGGCGGTGCCGGCTTCCAATCCGGCACGCTCAGGCCAAAGGGAGCAAAGACGCTCATCGGCACCACCACTTCAGCCGGCGCCGCGCCGCCGTGATAGCCGTTCTTGCGGCCTGTATACCGGGCTGCGCTGCTCCAAAGCGCGATGACCGAGGTGTCGGACTCCGGCGTCAACACACGGTGACCTGACAGCAGCAGTTCCTCGGGCACCTTGACCTGATCCCCGGTGCGCCAACGGTCGCTGTCGGCGCTGCTCACCTGGCGACTGCCCTCTTCCAGCACGTGACCGTGGTCTGCCGTCACCACCACCACACGTCGGGCGGCCTGCGCTTCGCGAAGAATTGGCAAGAGCAGACGCAGGTCTTCCAGGCTCCAGCGCTGCTGCAGTTGTTCCGGTCCACTCAGGTAGTCGTCCACCGCGTTGTAGACCACGCCCACCACCTTGGCGGAGGTGTCACCGATGACCTCGCGCACCTCGGCAGCCAGATGTCCGTCATCGCTCAAGTCAGCCTTGTGGAACAGACGCGGGCGTTGTTTGCCTGAACTGGCCTGGACCAGCGCAGCATGTCCAGCAAAGGCCTGCTTCTCGAACGGCGCAGCACCAGTGACAACACGGCCGGCCAACAGGCTGGCCCGGCTGACGGTGGTCACCGTCGGCAGCACCGCCACACCCAGCTGAGGGCGATCGGCGTCCAGCCGGATCAACTCGCTCCAGCCGTGGCGCTCGCAGCGTTCGAACAGCTCGCGGAAGATGGCCACGCTCAAACCATCGATGACCAGCAGCAGCACCGGGTGATGCTTGGCCAGCGGCGCCACCACGCGGTCGAGCGCATCCTCCAATGGCACTGCACGGGCTCGGGCCGATCTTGCGGACTTCAGCGACTGGGCCAGGGCCAGCGCGAATCCCTTCGCCGCCTTCTCGCGGCTGGCCAAAACGGCCGTCCGCAGGCTGGCATACGCAGTCGACAAGGTTGCCAGCTCGTCGCCGCCCATCAGCTTCGATCGGGCCCAGTCCACATAGGCACCCTCGTCAACTTGCTGCGCAGCCAACGCCTCCAAGTCTCCCGCGGCCGCAGCAGGCCTGAGCCACCAACGCGCCAGCCGGCGCGCCATGCGCACGCGTTCGATGCGCAGCCCCAGGCTGGCGCTCAAGTGGTGTTGCAGTGCGAAATTGGCGGCATCTTCCACCTCGGCGATCGTCGCTTCGGTGGGCTGCTTGACGTGGTCTTCCAAGGCAGACGCGAACCGCTCCAATCGCTGCTCCAGGCTCAAAGGCAAGAGGTCGCTGAAGTGCGCAAACTCTGCGACGTGCAGGTCACGAAGAATCGCGTCGGCGCGGTCCATGGCGCCGCGCATGGCATCGACCGAGAGGCTCTGTACGAGCTGCCGCGCATCCTCGGCCCAGCGACGACCTTGCTGAACGCCCACAGGCTGGTTGCCGGCATAGCGCTCCAGTCGGACCGATGCCGCGATCAAAGCTTGCTCGCGTTCACCCTGGGCTGCAAACACGACGCCGCAGACCAAGGCCAGCGGCACCACATCGGCTGCGCGCCCGGCGTCGATACACCGCACGGTGACCTCGCCCGTCGAGCCAGCATGCCGCGCCAGCCAGCTGAGCGTGTCGCGGCGGGCGCGGTCTGACAGCCTTGCAAGCTGGACATCGACATCCGGACGCATCGTCCAGCCCAGCAGGGTCGTGGCGTCCGGCCGCGCGCTGTCCAGTTGAAGGCAGCGGCCCAGCACCTCGCGCCAGGCCGTGTCAGCGTCCAGGAAGCCCGCAGACACCGGCGCATACGGCCTTTGCTGGGCCATGTCCACCAGCACCTGGGGCATCCAATCGTGCTCGCCCAGGCGCGCGTCGGTACCTTGCGCACTGAACAACTGGCGAACGATGTCCCAGCCCTGGGGCTGGAAGACTCTGGCACGCGCGATGCGGGCGGCGACATCGTCGGGTACCTCCTGGTCGCCCAGCGGGGTCAGCAACACCAGGCCGTCCAACTCGCCAACGCCTGTATCCTCATCCAGCCAGTTCAGGGCGTCGCGCAAAGCCAGGCGGCTCTCGCACCAGCGCAGCTCGAAGTGCCGCTCCCGACGCATCAGTTTGGCGGGCCAGTCCTGCTTGCTGGCACTGCGAATCACCACGGCACGGGCATCGGGGTTTCGACCCAGCACAGCGTCCAGCTGTGCTGTGATCTGCGCCTCATTGACGGACAGCGCAACGGTCACGCTGGCGCCCTCCGGCGCACCAGGCGCCAACTGACCGTCAACTCCAGTGACGGATCGTCGGCCATGCGCTTCTGCAAGCCAACGAGCGTTTCGCCTGCAGCCTGGGCGGTCAGTACAACCGCATCGTGTTGTTCGACCACCTCGTCGCTGACGGGAATTGGTGGCAAGGGGTCAGGGCCGGGTTTCAGTTGCGGATCTGGAACCGGCGGCGGTGGTGGCGGTGCAGGCGGCGGCGGTGCGGCCGTGGTCAACAGGTCAGTAGCCAGCTGCTCCAGGCCTTGCAGGCCAGCTCTGAGGCCAGATACGTACTCATCGGCTTGCAACAAGGCCGACAGGTCCTTGAGCAAAGCGCCGGCCTCAGTGGCACGCTGGTCGGTCAATCGGCCCAGGCCATCGAACAAGGGCCACCGCGTGTTGGCCATGACATCAACCAAGGTCTGCGCCTGGGTGATCGACTTGCCCATGGCCGTCTCAGAAGTCTGCACGTCCAGCTGCGCTATCGTGGCCACCACATCGGCATCGTCTGCTGCGTTCAACGCGGACAGCGCAACCTGGGCTGCTCTCGCAGTGCGCCAACGTGCGCCATCCGGGCCAGCCCCATAGCGATCGCAGCGTGCGCGCAGTGCCTCGACCAGGGACGACGCCGAACTCTGGCGTTCTCGGGCGACCTTCTTCACATCGGCCACCAGCTTGCCCACGTTGGCAGCGCTCAGCCCCAAAGGCGCGACCACGCCCAGCAGCATGCCAGCGCGGCGAATTGCAGTTTCCCAATCGTCTGGCTTTGGCAGCACCTGCTCGCGCAGCTCCACCTCGTCGGACAGGCGCTCCACATCACCCTCATGCGGGCCACCGTTCAGCACCAGGCGCCGGTTCGTCTGCAGTGCCCAGGTCAGGATGATCAGGTTCTGCAGCTCCAGGGGCAGGCCCATCGCCTTGGGCTGATCGATCCATCGCCGCACCTGCGCGACGGTGAGCGGGTTGGCGCCGCCGTCCTTGGCCGCCTGCTGCGAGAAGTGCGATTGCCAGTGCGATTCGATCAGCAGCGGCGTCTCGCCCATCTGGCCCAGCCGCAGCGGGTTGACCACCGATCGCAGCTGCTTGCGCAGCGCCGCATCGTTCACATCCGTACGGCCGCTCGGCGAATCCACCGCCGTCTTGATCGCCGGCCAGATGTTGCGCACCAGCCGGGAACTGATGCCGATGTCGAACGTCGGGTGTGCCGGGTAGCGGTGCGCAAACAGCTGGTCCAGCAGGCTTTCGAAGGCCGCCTGAAAGTTCACGCCCGTCGGCGGCCGGGGGGCCAACGTCGGGTCCAGCGACTGGAACTGTTGTTCGGCCGTCAGCTCGTGCACGATGGACTCGCGGGGCTCCGTGCGAACCCGATAGGCCACTTCCAGGTGGCCGATCATCTTGATGCGCAGCGAGTCCCGCTGGTTCTTGGCCACCGCCTTGGCCTGAACCCGGTCGACGAAGGACAAGTGCGTCGAGTAGGTCTCGAACCGGTCACCCTGCAGGATGTGGTCAAGCACCACGTAGCGCTTGAGGTCCGACTCAGCCTTGGGGCTGAGGAAGGCCGTCAGCCACACCAGCGTCTGTGTCGGGCCACCTTTGTATTTGCCCAGCCGCGCCAGGTCGTCGGCCGGCGTGCGGTGCGTCTCGTCGAACGGCAGGTCCATCACGACGGTCCAGGCGCCGGTGCGGTCCTTCAGGCGGTCGTCGGCCATCTCGCGCACGTTCTCGTACACCACCTCCACCTCGCGGCGGGTGCCGCGCCAGTTGAACTCGTAGTGATGGAACATCGTGCCGCGGTCGGCGATACCTAGTTGCTCGAACAGCAGTTCGCGCACGGTCTTGCGGCGGTTGCCGGCGTTGTCCACCACCTCGGCCGCCTTCAGCACCGGCTCCAGATCCACGCCCGTGATCTGGATGGACACCAGCGGGTTGGCGTCCTCGGTGACCTTCAGCTCGCCCACTTCACCCGCCCAGTCGCGCAGCTTGCGCAGCACTTGCTGCGCCTCCTGGCCGGGAATGGGCGAGCGAAATGTGCCGTGGTTGAGCGCCGTCAGGCGCGTGGCGGTCAGCGCCTTCAGCGATTCCACCTCCGGCACCAGCGCGGCAAGCAACAGGGTCTTCAGCAGGCGCGCGTCGTTGCGCAAGGCCTTGGCTCGGGTGGCGTCGGCCTGACCCAGCTTGATGGCTTCCCAGGTGGTGCCGGCCTTGGCCTCCAGCATGGGCAACAGGCGCTGGTTGTACAGGCGCTTGGCGTTGTCAAAGTGCATGCGCATGGCTTCCGAGAACGGCTCGTCGCCATCGGCAATGGCATCCCACAGATCGCCCACCGGGATCAGCTGCCCCAGTTCCAGGTCTGCGCGCCTGTCCACCAGCAACTGCACCATCAGCTTCAGCGCCGTGCGTTCGCGCTGCAGGGCGGCCGACACCGAAATCAACGTCTGGACCAGAGCCGGCGTGAACGGATAGACCTTGCGGAACATGTCCCGGTCGGACTCGGTCGTCAGCAGCGTGTCCAACACATCGCGCCGCAGGCGCAGCACGTCATCGAAGGCGGTGGCCAAGGTCTTGCGTGCGTCGTCGCTCACCGGGCGCAGCACGCGCTTTTCGGCAATGGCGGGCAGATTGCGGTCTTCCAGCGTGATGCGGTGAAAGCGGGCTTCCCAGTGCTTGAGCACATCGCCGAACTGCACGCTGACCGCGCCGCTCAGGTTCTCGCCCACCAGGTCGCGCAGGTCGCGCTGCCGAGCCACGAAACTGATCAGTGGAATCGGTCGGTCGGCATGCGTGGCCTCGACCAGCTTGACCAGCTTGGTGCCCTCACGGCTGACGAATGACACATCGCCCGCCCGACTGGCCAGCCACAGCACCAACTCGTCCAGAAACAGGATGACGGCGTCATAGCCCAGGTCGCGTGCATGCCGGCTCATGATGGCCAGCCCCGCATCCAGGCCCACGAACGACTCCTGCGCTCCGGCAATGTCTTGGTACGCGGTGAAGAACTGGCTGATCAGCGCACTTACCAGCCGCGAACGGTCAGCAACGGCCGCAACATCCTGCGGCTGCGGGTTGGAGAGATTCAGTACTGGGGCAGGCGCTTCGGCCAGCGCGGCTTCGAAACTGATGGCATCCCACCCGCCCTCCATCAGACCCCAGCCATCGCCGCCACCTTCGGCGCTGCCAGGGGCCTTGTTCAACTGCTCGAAGAAGGCGGCATCGCCCATTCGCTCGCGAAGAATCGTCGCGTCGGCAAACAGCTTCTCTGCGGCATAGAAGCCCGGTACCGGCGCGCTGGGGTGCAGCCGCCGCACATGCTCGGCATAGCCGCCCAGGATGGCCGATTCCATGTCGGTGGCGCCGATCATGTGGTACGGCACCATCAAGAAGCGCTTGCCCTGGGCCCAGCTGGTCTGCTCCACCGCAGGTGCCAGTTCGGGAATGGCCCGGGCCTGCGCATTGCCCGCCAACAGCAGGTTCAGCACCGCCATGAAGTGGCTCTTGCCGGAACCGAACGAGCCATGCAGATAGGCCGCCTTGCTGCTGTTCGTCGTCACCGACTGCTGGATGAAGCCCAGCGCGTTCTTGAAGGATTCGGCCAACTGCGAGGTCACCACGTAGTCGCGCAGCGTCTGCTCGGCGTGGGCCACGCCGTCAGACAGCTTCAGCACGAAGTCGCCTTGGTGTACCCGTTCAGGGATGCTGATGAGGTCTCGGATGAAGGTCACGCGGATGCTCCCTCAGGCTTCATTGGCCCGTTGATCGTTCGGTGGTTGGCCCTGTTCCTGCGAGTTGAAGCACTCGGCCACGAGGGCTGCAATGTGGTCGATCTGGTCGGGCTGCAGGCCCACCAGCTCAGGCGCGTTGCGCCGCCGTGCAGGCATCTGCCCACCGTTCTGGCGGATCCACTGGATCAGCAGATTGATCGTCCGGTTCGGCAAGTTGAAGGCGCGGTCGATGCGCTCGAAGGCGCGGTCGTAGGCCTGGATGAACTGCGTCTCTTCGATCAGCGACTGCGCCAACGCCTGCTCGGCGCAGGTGGTGACGAAGCGGGCAGCGGCATCGCCGTTCCAGTGCGCATAGATGTGCGGCGTGGACTTGAAGTCGAACAGGAAGTCGTTGTCGGCCAGGTAGGTCACGTCCCACAGGTGGCGCGCAGGCCTGCTGAAGGCCTCCAGGGTGGCCAGGTAGTCGGCCTCGTGCCGCTTCATCGCGACGGACAAGGGCAACAACGTGGCTTGCCCGTCGACCAGCGGCAGCGCCTGCTGCAGGTTCAGGCTGTGGTGGGCCAGCAGCCGAGACAGCCGGCCGTTGCCGTCCATGAAGGGGTGCAGGAACACGAAGCCAAAGCTCACCAACGCAGCCCGCACCAGGGGCGGTACATCGCCTCCGGTGCTGTTGGCCATGCGCATCCAGCCGTCCATCAGCGCCAGCATGGCCTCGGGCGCGGGTGGCACGTAGCGCACGGCCAGAGCACCATGGCCACCGCGCTGCAGCCAGTTCTGCCGGTGGCGGAACTCGGCCTCAGCCATCAGGGGGTTGGAGATCACCGTGTTCTGCAGCTCGACCAGATAGTCCTCGGTCAACGGCCGCCGCTCGCGCAGGGTGGCCAGCGCCTGCAGAAACGCTTGCTCCTTGGCGGGCGTTGGCACCTCGTTTTCGATGGCGAAGGAATCCCGGGTCTCGGCCAGGTAGGCCCAGCCCAGCACCCGGTCCAACGTGGCCTGGTTGCGGGCGTCGCCCGCCCAGGCGTGTAGCCTGTCCAGCACCTGTTGGCCACGTGCAGCCAGCGTGTCATCGCGCCGCACCACCGGGCAGAACTCCAGCGGGCCGATGCCATTGAAGTTGACCCGCAGGCGCTGGCTGCGCTCCCACACAGGGCCGACGTAATAGGCGTCGGCATCGAACAGGTCCACGTAGTTGCCGCCGGTGCTGTCCCAGGGCAGCGGCAGTTCACGGCCGTGCGCCTTTTCCCAAAGAAAGGCGGCCTTGCGCAGGTAGCTGCCTGTGCGCTGCAGGGCCAGTGCGTCAGTCAACTCTTCGGCATTGATCAGGCGCAGTGCTTCAAGCAGCAGGTGCAGTTGCAGGTCTTCGTGTTTCAGGGCGAAGAGCACATGGTCCAGCAGCGTGGCATCCTCGGCTGGCGCTACATGGCGGGGCACGGCCAGCAGGTCGGCCATGGGCTCGATGCGTGTCACGGGCCGCAGCTGCGCCGGGCGCTGCACGGGTGGCAAGCGCATTCCGGTGAACTCGGCCACCATGGCGGCAATAAACTCATAGCCAATCACGGCAGCCCCAGGTTTTCCGTACACGACACGGATTTTCTTTAGATTCGTGGGTTTGCCTAAGATTTTTTGTACGACAGTACCCGCGCGCGACCGCGCCGGCCCGTTCCGCTGCGCGGCCAGCCACGGTCACGTTCACGCCACCACCTTGCGCGGCCGGCCGCCACGGCGCTTGGCTGTGACGGTGGGTTTCCAGCTGCGCAGGTCGGCCAGCGTGTAGCCCAGCTCGCGGGCCTGGTCGGCGACGAAACCCTCGTAGTAGTCGCCCATGCGCTCCCCGTCGAAGGCCGGGTCAGGCTCGTTGTGCCACTGCTTCAGCCAGGGCACCAGTTCGTCAAGACCGGCCAGCAGGGGTTGCAGGCGCTCAGGCTCCCAGCCTTCGTTGTCTTTCATCTCCAGCAGGTAGCTGGCCAGGGCAGTCGCCTGCTGCAGGTGGTTCCAGCCGGCCCAGGCCAGCGGCAGGCTGCCGTCCGCGCCGCGCTCGCAGCCGGTGTAACTGACCCAGCGCTCCTTGGGTACGTCCAGGCCGCCGCGCAAGCGCCAGAAGTCGGCCTTCAGGAAGTCTTTGCTTTGGTACTTGGGCGGCACGGGGATGGGACCGATCTGCGCGGCCTTGTCTTCTGCCTGCTGGCGGGCGATCTCGGCGGCCAGTTGCTGCTCGATCCAGGCCTGCGCCTCGTCAGACAAGGTCGCGAGGCCGGCGCTGCCGAACTGCGCTTTGGCTTGCGCCGTCAGTTCAGCTCGCCAGGTTTCGGTGTTGTCGGCCACCACCTTTGCGTCGATGGCGTCTTCCTGCCGTTGAAGGGCCCAGGTGGCTTGCCATTGGTCCCGCTTGCGCAGGCCGGTTTCGCTGTAGCGCAGCACCGGCAGGAAGGGCACGCTCTCGGAAGACACCAGGTCGGCCACCAACTGCTGCACATCAAAGCCGGCCTGACCGGCGTACAGCTCAGCGATCTGCATGAAGGCGGCGTCTTTCGCCACAGCATCGGCCAGGCGGCGGGTGCTGGTCAGCTGGGGTGGACGGTCGGCACTGACCGGCCAGAGCGCAGGCGATTCGAGCTTGTCCAGCAGCCAATCGCGCAGCGCGGCCTGCTCCAGCTCCTGCCACGCCGGGCTGTTCCAGCGGCGCTTGTGCTCGGGCCGCTCCATCAGGCCGAGGGTCTTGTCGTTCTCAATCAACGCAATGCGACGCTGAACAACGGCTCGGTATGGCGCGGGCCAGTGCGCTGGGACTTCGGTGATGGCGCTGGCCCCGTGCCGCTCGAACCAGACTGTCTGCACACGCCCAGCGGCTGCTTGCCTGGCCAGGACAATCTCAAAGGCGCGCTCACCCAGGTTTATCTCGGCCGCATCGGCGTACTCGACTTCCGCCTCGTCAACGTCAGCCGGCAGCAGTCCGTACAAGCGGTAACAGCGCCAATCCAGCTCATCCTGCGCAGCGAACATCTGGCGGCGGATTTGGGCGGCACGCTCTCGTGCCGTATCAAGTGACTGTCGGGTTGGAACAGTCGGCTGGGCAAGCAGAGCGGCAGGCTGCGTTGCTGCCAACTCTTGCGCCAGTCGGTCGATTCGAGCCGCAATGTCCAGCGGACGTCCTTCAACGAGCGGGAACTCGGCAACGTTGCTGGCATTGATCGCGTAGCGCATTTCGAAGCGCTCGTCTGCTCCTGCACTTTCCGCACCGGGTCGCCCCTTGTTGTGGCAAACCTGTTGCAGCCAGAAGCAGGCTACAGACGAATTCAGCAGCCCCAACAGGCCCAAGTGGTCGTCTTCTGCGCTGCCGGCGGTCAGCTTGATGACGGGAGCGGTCTGCTTGAACACCTTGCCGCCGCGGTCAAGAACGAAGTGGTTGTGGGTGGCGACTTCAGCGAAGGTGATCAAGAAACTGGCGGCCACTCTGTTCTTGATGAACTGCATGTATTGATCCCAGCGATATCCATGTTGTTCGGCTGTCTTGCCAAACATCACGCGAGATCGAAGGAACGAGCGGTTGCGCCATCTCAGTCTGCCGTACGCCGCTGTTGCGGTGACTTCACAGGGTTCGTACAGGCGTTCACGCTCAACGTAAGGAAAGACAACAAAGTCGTCGCCCCGCGCAGACCAGTCACGAACGACGTCTCCAAGGATGAACTCTCTGATCGGCGCGCCTAGACGCCGCGCTACTGACCTCGGCAGCAGGTATGCATCGTCTTCTCCTGTAATGGCCATGAAGCCGAGCGAGTCGACCAACTCGGACAATCTGACGCGGGATGCACCTTCAAGTTGCTCTCGAAGTTCTGAGGCGCCACCACCCCCAATGCTCCAAGGATGCTTGCCAAACGTCGCCCTTAGCGTGTCAGTGGCACTGACGAACTCACTCTCACTGCCCGCCCGGTCAATCTGATTGACGATGGCGCTCCACACCAGCCCTCGGGCAGGGTCGTTTGGCGTGCTCGGCTCACTCTTAATGCCCATCACGGTGCGTACGCTCTCACTCACCGGCGCGCGGTGGCGGCCGAACAAAATGACCGTGGGAGTGCCGTGACCGGGGATGTACGCACCCGAGGTGTCCACCACATGGCTCAGGTCCAGCCGAGGCAGCACCTGCTCGATCAGCTTGGAACCGAACTCGCGCTTCATGAACGAGTTGGCGGTGATCAGGCCCACATAGCCGGCACCCTGCGAGCCTGCTTTGGGGGTTAGCGCCAGCTCGAAGAAGCGTTCGGTGAACGGCGCCCCTAGCGAATACTTCATGTGGCAACTGCGCGGGTACTTCAACCGATAGGCCGCATTCAGTGCCGCATCCTTCACCACGATGTAAGGCGGGTTGCCCACCACCGCGTGGTACTGCTGACTCAAGATCTGCTGCACCTGGGTCAGGTCTTCGCTGACGTAGGCGTGGTTCAAGCCATAGCCGGCCAGCGTTTCAGACGCGCCGAGCAGTGAGGCCGTTTCGCTCAGGCCAAAGCGGCTGCCGTGCAGCAGGCTGTCGCCAATGGCCACATGCACCTGGAAGTCGGGCGCATCGGCCAGGCGGCGCACCTCGGCCACCTTCAGCGCCGCCACCCACAGGCGGAAGCGCGCGATGGCCGCCGCAAAGGGGTTCAGGTCCACACCCGCCACCGCATTGAGTGCGCTCTTGGCAATGACGCCCGGGTTCAGCCCCGGCTCGGCCTGCAGCCATTCGGCCACCAGCCGATGAAAGCCGCCCAGCAGGAAGTGGCCGCTGCCGCAAGTGGGGTCGATCATCCGCACATCGCGAAAGCCGAACTCGCGGATGGCCGGCGTCAGCGTGCGGTCGAGGATGAACTCTTCAACGAACTCGGGCGTCTGCAGCAGCGCGTAGCGCTTGCGGGTGGCTTCGCTCAGATCCTGGTACAGGTCGCCCAGGAAGCGGGTGTTCCAGTCGGCGTCGGTGAAGTCGTGCACCAGGTCGCCGGTGTCCGGGTCCACCTGCTGCCAGAACTGGCGCAGCACCTTGGCCGCGTCGCCGCTGATGGGCAAACGGAAGACGGGGTTGCGGTCCGCGTCGAAGAAGGTCTGCAGGCCCGGCAGTGCGCCAGCTTCGCGAAACGCGGCGACGAGGTAGTCGCGTTCGTTTTCCAGCGGGTGGGCGCGGAAGTAGGTCTCAAAACGGTCTTGCGCCAGCGCCAGCCGGCCCGATGCCGGAGGGCCGGCAATCCACGGGCGGTCCACCAGCGCGTTGTCTTCGATGAAGCGCAGGAACACGCCGCTCAGTAGCCAGTGCACGCCAGCCTGCGTCAGCACCTGCTCGACCCAGCTCTCGAAGGTCTCGGCGCAACGCTCGGCCTCACGTGCAGCTTGCCATTCAAGCTGCAGCGCCGCTTTCAGCTCAGGCAACTCGTCCTGTTGGAAGATGCGATCACGCAGGTCGTCTTCCAGGCGCTTGAGCTGGCGGGTCAGGTCTGCAAGCAACTGCTTTGCGTTGATCAAGGGGTAGGTTCCAGAACGGGTTGTGGGCCACTGACTCGGGCGATGTTGCTCAAGCGGTCATGCCCTGGCTGCGGTGTTCGTTGTTGATCCAGGCGGGGGTCAAAGCTGCCACGGCTTGGGCATAGACCAGGGGCACGGGTGTGCCGTCGATCTCTGCCGTGCCCGGGCGGTGGCCCGGCAGCAGAACCCAGGCCGCCGGCGTCTGGCCCGGGCGGCCAGCGGCCTGTTCCAGTTCGCTCACCACGCCCAGCAGACCGTAGCGCGCCAGCAAGCCGGCGTTCACCACCAGCAAGGGTGCGGCACTGGAGAGCAGGGCCTGCCGCAGAGCCGGCAGTGTGCGTTGCACCAAGCGCAGCAAGTTGGTCCAGTCGCGGGTGCCGGCGGCGGCGGCGTCAGCCCGCAGCACAGTGCTCCAATCGACCTTCAAGGAGTCGGCCTGCACGCGCAGCTCGCGCAGCAACAACGCGTCCACGCTCAGGCGCTGTACCGCTCGGCTCTGTGATGAGCCTGGGCCAAAGCGAGTCAGCAGTTCAGTCTCGGCACGCCGGGCCAACCGGGGAACCACGGTCAACGTGAGCATGCCGCCTTGTTGAAGTTGCTGCTGCAGCCGGCGCTCCAGGTCGCGGGCGTCACTGATGGCAGCGTTAGGCGGTGCATCGTCCGCCGGCCGGCTGGGCAGGCGCGTGGGCTGGCGGCTCAGGAAGGTGGTGGTGCCGGCGCTGGCGCCGGCATCCAGACGCAGGTGGGTGTACACGCGGCCCACATCGTTCCAGGCCAGGGGTGCGCCCACGGCTTCCAGCATTCGGTCAAGCTGGGGCCGGCCGGGCAGCGGTTCAGCGTCCGGGTAGCGGCCGCGCACGCGTTCCTGGAGTTGCCGTTCGTTCAGGGTCACGCCCACCAGTGCATTGACCGACTGGCGCAGCGACAGCAAGGCCGGCATGCCGCGTGGGTAGATCTCCTGGCGGGCCGAAAGCGCCGCGGCACGCGATGCGTTGGTGGCCAGGCGCAGCAAGCGCGTGGCACTGAGTGCGGGTGCCGACGGCACAGCGCCGGCAGCCGGACCGAACAGCTCGTCGCCATCCTGGCCTGGGGCCGCTTGCCCGGGCACACGGACGTCCTCCAAGGCCTTCAAGGCACGTTCTGGCGGCAGCAGCGGATCGGCCAAAGCGCAGGTGTCGGCGGTCTGGCCGAGCAGGCGGGCGTAGTCGGCCCAGGTGGCGTTGGCGGCAATCAGCGGGTCGGGGTCGTGTGCGAAGGCTTCGTAGCGCGGCTGCTCGGTCTGGGCATCGGCCTCCACCGCGGCACGCAGCACCGCGCAGGCCTGGCGCAGGCGGGCTGCGTCGTCTTGCTCGGCACAGCCACGCAAGGCCAGCAGCGCCAGCGCGCCTTCGCGCAAGGTCATGACCTGGCCTTGCGCGGCCAGCAGTTCCTGCAGGTCGTTGCGCAGCGCGGTGAACACCTTGTTCTTCAGCCAGCGTTGGCGGGCCTTGTCGAGCGTGGCAATCAAGGTCGAGCGGTCCACTCCGCCAGCCTTGGCGGCTTCGCCCGGTGTGGGCCAGGTGCCGGGGGTGACTTCGTCTTCCAGGCCCAGGTACCAGGACAGTGCCGCTTCTTCGGGGCGGTCGTCGCCGGCGTAGCGCTTGGGCAGCAGTTGATTGGCCAATTCATTGACCGACAGAGGCTGGCGATCGTCCACCTCGGTGTCGTCGCCTTCGTGCAGGCTGCCGCGCCCCTGGGTGAGGTCGGGCCGCAGGCGCGCCAAGTCTTTCGCCTTCACCCGGATCTCGCGCCGCAGCTTGTCGCCCACGCCACGCAGGTAGCGGAAGCGGATGCGGTCCACAGCCAGCAGTTCGACGGCGTTGTGGATGCCCATGCGGTCCAGCACGTCGATGGCTTCCAGGCTGTAGCCCAGCTCGGCCATGGTGGTGCTGGCAGTGACCGTGGGCGCCAGGGCTTCGAAGCCATTGGGGGCGCTGGGGTGCGCCGTGGTGGCGCGTTCAAACACGGCCCGCCAGGCCCGCAGCAAGTCTTCAGCGTTGTCGTGGCGATCACGCGCCTCGCGTGCCAGCGCCTTGGTGAAGAAGGCCTGCATAGGCTCGCGCACGGCCGGGTCGAACAGGTCGAGCTCGATCGTGGCCTCGGCCTGGGTGACTTCGGTGGCGGACTGTCCATCACCCCAGCGCGGCACGCGGCCCACGGCCATCTCATACAAGGTGACCGCGGCAGCGAAGCGTTCGGCGTGCAGGTCCCAGCGCTTCTGGGCGCGCAGGCCCAGGAAGGGGTCCAGGTAAGGCGGCGTGCCGGCCTTGAGATTTTCTGGGGGCGTGCGCGTCAGGGAGAAGTCGAACAGCACCAGGGTCAGGCGGCCACTGCGGTTCTTGGCGATGCCGATGTTGTCGGGCTTGATGTCGCGGTGCACGACCGCGTTCTCTTCCAATAGACGCACGGTGTCCAACAGCTCTTCGCCCCAGCGCTGCAACATCTCCATCGACAGCCTGCCGTCGGCCTTGATGCGTTGCGCCAAGGTTTCATCGCCAGCGCTCTTCAGCAAGAGCGCGGTGCGGCCGTTGACCGAAGCAACGCCGCGCAGTTCGACGATGTTGGGGTGGCGGAGCTTGCCCAGCGCCTCGGCTTCGGCCTGCAGGTTGTCGTTGTGACTGACGTCCACCGCGACCTTGAGGACCAGCTCGTCTTCACTGCCACTGGGCCGTACCAGCAATGCGTCGCTGGACGACCCGCGGCCCAAGCGCCGCACGACCGTGTAGCCGCCTTCGAGCCGGTCGTTGACATTGGCCTGGCTGGGGTCGACCGTGGTTTCAGGGTCGGGCGTGGTCAGTTCTTCTTCAACCTTGTCCAGGTCGTCCAGAAACTCCTGGATGGAGCCGTAGCGGGTGATGACCTCCGGGCTGGTGGCGAACTGCACCAGCTCTTGCAGGCTGGTCGGGCACCCGTCCATCGCGTCGGACAGTTGCAGACCCTGGCCCCGTCGCAGCTTGTCGTAGAGGTCCAGGATCGACGCGGCCGGCGCTTGCCCCGAGAAGATCAACCAGGTCAGGCAGCCCAGCGAGAAGACGTCCAGCTCAGCGCCATGCGCAGGGTCGGCGCGAGCCGTCTCGGGTGCCAGGTACACCAGGCCCGGGTCTTCGACATACGACTGCACGTGGGCCGTGCCCGTGGTGCGGTGCAGGGTCGAGTTGCTGCTGGAACCTTCGGACTCACGCGCAGCGGTCTGCCAGTTCATCAGCTGCACGCGCGGTGTGGCGGTCTCGATGTCACGCACCAGCACGCTCTGCGGGCCCAGCGCCCGATGGTGCAGGCGGCGCGAGTGGGCGTACTTGAGAACCTCGGCAATTTCGCGCACCAGCTGCAGGCGCTGTGTCACACCCAGGTGTGAACCGTGGTCACGCATCAGGTGATCGAGGCGGACGGCGCGTTGGTCCAGGTCGAAGACCAGGGCGGGGCCGAGCTCGCTGTCCTTGTATTCACGGCAGCGCAGGATGCCGCCGTGCTCGATGCCTTCCAGCATCTTGAATTCGCGCTGGGCCTGGCGCACGAGGGTCTGGCGCGCCTCGGGGCTGGCGGCGTTGGCCAGGTTGTAGATGCGCACGCGCCGCTGCACGTCCACACCCACGTGGCGTGCTTGCCATTCCTGAAAACTGTCTCCGTCGGTGATGAGCTTGTCGAGCCGGTAGTCGCCGACTTGGCGGTGCTTATTCGACGGACGGATGCCGGCTTCTGCCAGGCCCTTGGCCAGCGCCTTGACGGCGGCGGAATCCAGCGGCGCCGCGTTCTGCTCGCCCCGGATGCCGAAGGTCAACGCCGCCACCACACCATCGTCGTCCGGGTGGGCTGGCCTGCCTCGCAGGTAGACACCGCTGCGGGCGTGGCCCTGCAGCCGGCAGGTGATGGAGGTCGACGACAGAAAGACCAAGGGCGTGAAGAAGGGAACCTTCATCTTCGCCTTGACGACGGCAGGCTGACGGCGAATCAGGCTGGCCAGCCGCTTGGACTTGCGATCGGTCAGCAGCAGCGGGTTGTCGACGGAACGGTCGCGGCCATCGGTCGACCAGGTCCAGGTGTGGGCGTCACCAGCCACCGAGCCTGGGCGGGACTTCACCTCGATGACGAACAAGCCGGCAGGCGTCAGTGCTAACGCATCCACCTCGTTGACCTTGCCTTCTTCGTCGATGAACTCGAAGTTGGTCCAGACGTGCCAGGGCTCGCGGTCCGGCAACTGCGCGCGCAGCCACTCCAGCGCTTCCCGCTCCCACGGGAAGCTGGACTGTGCGATGACATGCCAGCGGTTCGCGCCGAGGCTCATGAAAGGGTCTCCCTGTCAGACATGGCGCCACCGTCGTCACGGTTGCTGTCGTCTGCGATGTATTCGAACAAGTCTCCGACCCCGCAGTTGAGCAGCCGGCACAGCGCTTCGACGTGGGGCAGCTCGACCCGCGTTGCTCGCCCGACGGCCAGGGCGGTGACCGTGCTCCGGTTCAGTCCGCTGGCGCGTGCGACCTCAGCCACGCGCAAGCCGTCACGCGCCATCAGGCGGCCGAGGTGGCACTGGATCACTTGCCTGTCTCCGAGGTCGGGGTGATGCGCAGGATAGCATCGCCGAGACCTGAAAGTGAGAGTTTTTCGTCACCTGCTTTGCCGCAGTTCTGCGATGCCGCGCCTGACTGCCGCAGCCGCAGCGCGAAGTCGGGCTTTGATGGCAGAAACCTCAATTGATGCCCTCTAGAGATACTCAAAGTACTGCAGGGCTTCGCTCCGATTCACGGACTCTTGGCGGCGGCGCCGAATCCGGCATCGCAATATCTACAGCATGACGCCTAATGCCAAACGGCCTTCGATTTGTTCGTGCAAAGCGGTGCAAAACACAACTCCCGGCCCATAACCACGTCATACGGCTCCATCGGGACCTGGGCTTGAAAATCGAAGGGCTCGCACTCGAAGTCATCTTCAACTGAAGCGGTTTGGAAATTCGATTCAATGCGGTGCAGGTGCACGCTTTGCTGTTGCAAAACTTTCCCTTTCCAATGGCATGCTTCAAAACATCATGCCAATTCCGAATCGCTTCCTACTCAAGGACCTTGCCCGCCGAAGGGCAAGGTTTCGCCAGACCGCTGCAAAAGCCATAGTTCTGCGCCGACCAGGCGCCGTCCGGAGCGGAGTCGATTTGACGACTGGTGGTCAAGCCGCGAATGTCGAGAGGCGGCACACATGAACCGCGTACTCAGATACGAGGACGCCGTGCGCTACTGCGGGTTGAAGCGCAGGTCCTTCGACGCCGCGATCCGGCCGCGTGTGCGATCCGTCCGGGTCGGCACCTCCCTGCTGTTTGATCGTCGCGAACTTGATCGCGCGCTCGACGCGCTGTTCAACGGCGACGACACGCCAAAGTTGATGCCGAAGGACATGGGTCAGGCATCCCACAAAACCGAGCCACAGGAGCAGAATGACAAGCTGACCGGGCGGCCCAACAACCGGAAAGGAATACAAACATGGGCCGTCAACAACGGGGCATCTACCCCGACGACAACGAGACCTGGCAGGTCGACAAACATTGGCGCGGCACTCGACTTCGCCAGCGTGGCTTCCAAAGTGCTGGCGAAGCGGAAAGCTGGCTGATCAGGCAACTGGAGCAGTTGCGCGCTGTGGCCATCCACGGCACGCGACCTCCACGAACCTTTGAGCAAGCTGCCGCGAACTATGTGTCGACGAACCAGGACAAGGTAAGCATCGAAAGTGAGGTCTATCTCCTGCAGAGCGTGATGCCATTCATCGGACATCTCCAATTGCACCAAGTCCACGACGGCCCCCTGAAGCCCTATGTCGCGAAGCGGCTGGCCGACGGACGTGCCAGAAAGACCGTGAACCTTGCGTTGGGTGTGGTCCGCCGGATCCTCAATCTGGCGGCCAACTCCTGGCGTGACGACAACACCGGCCTGACCTGGCTGGAACGTGCACCCACGTTGGAGATGCAGGAGTTGGCCGGATACCAGCGCGAGCCGAAGCCCCTGTCATGGGGCCAGCAGCGGACGCTGATGCCGCTTTTGCCCGATCACCTGGCGCGGATGACGTTGTTCTCCTTGAACACCGGCGTGCGCGACGACGTGGTCTGCAGCCTTCAGTGGTCCTGGGAGATCGAGGTGCCCGAACTTGGTATCTCGGTTTTCGAAGTTCCCCGGGAACACGTCAAGGGCAGGAGACGGCCAAGGGTGGTGGTGTGCAACAGCGTGGCGCAGTCGATCATCGAATCGCAGCGCGGCAAGCATGACGACTTCGTCTTCGTGTGGCGCCGAGAACGCGTGAAGAACTTCGAAGACGCCCCGGTGATGTCCTACCAGCCGATCCAGACCATGAACAACACGGCGTGGCAGAACGCTCGGAAGAAGGCCGGCATGCCCGACCTGCATGTGCATGACCTCCGTCACACGGCGGGCATGCGGCTGCGGGAGGCGAGCGTGCCGGAGCCCACGATCCGCGACGTCCTGTGGCACGTCAGCTCATCGATCACGCACCACTACACGGTGGCGCAGATCGTCGAACTGCATGGCGCACTGGAGAAGATCAAGGAGGACAGCGGGCGCTGGAACAAGAGTCTGGCGACGCTGAGGCAGGAGCATGAAGCCCGTCGGAAGGAACAGCGGGGAGCGAAAGTCCCCCAAAAGTCCCCCACGGGCGAGAAGCACAAAGAAAAACGGGCTAGCTCTTTTGGAGCTAACCCGTTGATCTAGAACGTAATTGTTCTGGTGCGGCTGGCAGGAATCGAACCCACGACCCCTTGGTTCGTAGCCAAGTACTCTATCCAGCTGAGCTACAGCCGCGAAGCCTCGGACTATATCAGAAGTTTTCTGGGCATTCGAAATCTGCGTGCTGCGGTGGCGATGCCGGTGCGGCCCATCGCCCCCATCGCGCCTCAGTCAATGGCGGCCGCCGCGCGGTCGCAGGTGGCCGCGCGTTCGACGTCGCCCTCCTCGCGCGCCAGGTCGGCCAGGCGGCGCCAGGCCTGGCGGCGGGCGCGTGCGTCAAGCGCGGTGTCTTGCGCCGCCAGTTCGAGCGGGCGACGCGCCTTGCCCCACAGCTGACACGCCATCAGCACGGCACCGGCGGCCGCCTGCACGGGGCCGTCGACCGGGTGCGCGCGTTGGGCCGCTTCCACCCGCGGCAGCCATTCGGCGCCGATGCCCGAGGCGGCGTCGGCCAGCGCCAGAGCCAGCTGCGCGCGCCCTTCGGCGCCCACCTCCGCCAGGCGCTCCCACAGCGGCAGCAGCCACTGCCGGGCGTCGGAGTTGGCGCCCATGGCGGTGGCACGGCGCGACGCGCGCGACGCCACGAAGGGGTCGAGCCGGTCGGCGGGGTCGAGCTGTTGCCAGGCGCGGCGCAACTGGTCGATGTCGTGCGCGGTGTCCAGCACCTCAAAGGCCAGCGAGCGCAGCAGGCCCTGCGCCGCGACCGTGGAGAAGGCCTGGTGCTTGGCCAGCAGGCGCGCGGTGTGCAGGGCGTCCGACGGGCGGCGCGACATGCGCGCGACCTGCAGCTTCAGCCGCAGGGCCTGGGTGCGCCGGGCCGCGCCGGGGGGCAGCTCGGACAGCAGCGATTCGGCGCGCGCCTCGTCTCGGTCGTCCAGGGCCCACTCGGCCGCCAGCAGGCGCGCGCCCTCGTCCACCGGCGACAAGGGCCGGTGGGGCGAGGCGAGCAGTTCCTCGATCAGCTCGTCGCGGCGGACACGGTCTTGCAGGCGGTGCAGGCTGCCGGCGGCCAGCAGGCGGGCCAGGGTCTGGAATTCGTGCTCGGTGGCGATGCCGGCCGCGTCGCCACGGATGGCCAGCGCGCGCGTCGCGGCCTTGTGCGCCCGCGTGTAGCGGCCGCTGAAGGATTCGGTCATGGCCTCGCGCAGGGCGGCGTGGGCGGCGCGTTCGTGGCGCAGGGCGCGCCATTCGCGGGCGCGCTCGGGCAGGTGCAGCAGCGCGTTGACGGCCTGCACGGTGGACACCGCCGCCAGGCCGATGCCGATGGCGGCCAGCACGAAGAAGTTCAGCGACAGGTCGAGCCGCCAGCCGGCCCAGTAGAAGGTGACCAGCCCGTCGTTGTCGCCCAGCGTGAGGGCGGCCACCACCGCCGCCACGAACAGCAGGATCAACCAGACGACGCTGCGCATCGCGAACCGGCCCCCGGCCTAACGCCCGGCCTGCGCGGCAGCGATGGCGGCCAGCGTCTCGTCGGGCCGCGGCACGGTGACCTGCCGCGCCTGCTGGGCCACCTGGCGGACCAGCTCGGCCGAGGTGACGACGCGGCGCGAGCTGCGGTCGAAGTAGCGGTCGATCGAGGCCTGCGCGTCACGCAGGTCGGACTGCACCGTGTCGAACTGGCGCGACAGCAGGGCCAGCCGCGCATTGAGCAGCCGCAGCTTGAGGTTCTCGCGCAGGAACCAGGCCTGCTCGGGCGCGACGAGCATGGCCTCGGGCTGGTCGATGCGGGTGACGCGCACCAGCGACCTCACCTCGTGGGCCACGCGGCCACTGAAGACGGCCCAGCCGTTCTGCACCGCCGTCCACCAGACGTTGCCGCCCGCAGCCGCGACGCCGGACGCCGGCGCAGAGGCGCTGCGGGCCACGCTGGCCGTCGACATGGCCTTGCGCTCGGGCTGGGACAGCAGCGGCAGTTCGTCGACCAGCCGCACGGCCTCGTCGAGCTTGATGGTCAGCGTGGCGATGTCGGTGACGGCCACGGCCTTGACGCGGTCGATGTCGCGCGACAGGGCCCGCCGCACGCGTTCCATGCGCGGCTGGTTGATGCGCGACAGCCGCTCTTCGGCCTGGCGCAGCGCGGACGACAGCGGCTCGGCGCTGCCGGTGATGGCGGACTGCTGCACCGCCACGCGGATGGCGGCCTCGACATCGGCCAGCACGTTCTCGTCGCGCGAGCGCGACAACTGCTGGATCAGCTCTTCGAGCTGCGAGCGCTGCAGCGCGGTCTCGGCCACGCGGCCTTCGAGCAGGCCGACCTTGGTTTCGGCGGAGATGGCCGCGTCCTGCGCCTGCCGGGCCAGGGCGCGCGCCTCGACGGCCTGGCCCTGGCTGTCTTGCTGGCGCCGCACCAGTTCTTGCTCTAGCGCCTTGATGCGCTGCTGCCCGTGCAGGGCCAGTGTGAGGCTGGCCACCGCCAAGGCCCCCACCAGCCCGGCACCCACCAGCCACACGCGGGCCGACAGACTGCTGGGCGGTTGCGGCGCCGCGGGGGCCGGCGCTGCCGGCTCGTCGGCCGCCACCGGGGGCGCCGCAGAGGGCAAGGAGGGGGTGTCGCTCACGATCGCGCGGATTGTATCGACCGGGTCAGGTGCGCCGCGACGGCCTCGGGCGACGGCGTCACGGCCTCCACCCGGCCGATGCCGATGTCGCGCGCTGCCTGCGCGATGCGCGGGTGCGTGGCCAGCGCCCAGGCGGCCGACCAGTCGGCCTGCGGCGCCAATGGCGGCAGGTGGTGCACCGCCTCGCTGCTGCTGAACAGCCACACGTGCTCGGCCGGCCGGGCCTGGGCCTGCACCAGCAGGGCCTGCCCGGCGGCATCGGGCCGCGGTGCGACGCGTCGGTAGGCTTCGACGAACTGCACCGTGGCGCCCTGGCCACGCAATGTGTCGGCCAGCCAGTCGCGGCCGCCTTCGCCGCGCACGATCAGCGCGCAGGCACCTTGCCAGCCGCCGCGCTGGCGCAGCAGCTGCCACAGGGCCTCCGAATCGAAGCGTTCGCTGTCCGGCCCGGGGCAGACGATGGCCGCCGCAGGCACGCCGGCCGAGGCCAGCGCAACGGCCGTGCCGGGCCCGGTGCCACCGGCCAGCACGCCCGGTGGCCAGGTGCGGCCGGCGGGGGCCAGCGCAAAGAAGCGCTCGACCGCGCTCGGGCTGACGAACATGGCCAGCCGAAGCGCCGACAGGCCGTCCCACGCCGCCGGCACCGCCTGCGGGTCCGCCGGGCCCTCGATGCCGAGCAAGGGAAATGCGGCGGCGTCCACGCCCAGCGCCTGCAGGCGGGCGACCCACTCGTCGGCCTGCGGCTGCGGCCGCGTCACCAGCACGCGCATCGCGGCGGCCCGGGCCGTCAGGCGCTGCCGTCCAGGTAGGCAGCAGCGCCCTGGAAGCGCAGGCTGGCGGCGGCCTGCTCACCCAGCGCGGTCGCCTCGGCGGCATCGGCGGGCGTGCCCTGCACGCGGGTGCGCAGCAGCGGCTTGGCGGTCTGCTCGGGGTGGCCCAGCGCGGCATCCAGCACCAGCGCGCCGTCCTGCCACACCGCGTGCGCAGCCAGGGGCATGCTGCAGCTGCCGCCCAGCGCGCGCGACACGGCCCGCTCGGCATGCGCCGACAGCCAGGTGGGCGTGTGGGTGAGCTGGGCCAGCTGCGCGCGCAGTTCGGTGGCCGAGGTGCGCACCTCGATGCCCAGGGCGCCCTGGCCGGCGGCAGGGATCATGCGCGCGGTGTCGAAGGTGGCGCGGATGCGCGAGGCCAGGCCCAGGCGCTTCAGCCCGGCGGCGGCCAGCACGATGGCGTCGTAGCCGCCTTCGTCCAGCTTGCGCAGGCGGGTGTCGAGGTTGCCGCGCAGCGGCTCGATGCGCAGGTCGGGCCTCATGTTGATCAGCTGCACCACGCGCCGCAGGCTGGACGTGCCGACCACCGCGCCCTGCGGCAGCGCGTCGACCGACTCGTACCGGTTGGAGACAAAGGCGTCGCGCGGGTCCTCGCGCTCGAGCACGGTGGCCAGCACGAAGCCCTCGGGCAGGTCCATCGGCACGTCCTTCAGGGAATGCACCGCGAGGTGGGCGCGGCCCTCTTCGAGCGCGACCTCGAGTTCCTTGACGAACAGTCCCTTGCCGCCGACCTTGGACAGGCTGCGGTCGAGGATCTGGTCGCCGCGGGTGGTCATGCCGAGCAGGCCGACGTTCAGGCCGAAGCGTGTGCCGAGCAGGTCGCGGACATGCTCTGCCTGCCACAGCGCGAGGCGGCTTTCGCGGGTGGCGATGAGGGTGGTGTGCGTCATGGTGGCCCGATTATCGCTAGGCGTCCCGGGCCGTGTGCATCGCGCACCGAGCCGGTGCCTGCGCCCGGCTGCTAACATCGCGCCGGCCTCCCGATTGGTAACCAGGTTACATCATGACGACCCGAAAAGCCTCCACCCCTCGTCGTGCCGCGGTCACCGCCAAGCCGGCGGTCCACCGGCTGGACAGCGGCGACGCCGCGGCCAAGAACAAGCCGCTGGTCGAGGATATCCGGTTACTTGGTCGCATCCTCGGCGACGTGATCCGCGAGCAAGAGGGCAAGGAGGCCTTCGAGCTGATCGAACGGGTGCGCCGGCTGTCGGTGGCCTATCGGCTGAAGAAGGACGCCTCTGCCGGGCGCGTGCTCGACCGGCTGTTGAAGAACCTCTCGGCCGAGCAGACGGTGAGCGTGATCCGGGCCTTCAGCTACTTCTCGCACCTGGCCAACATCGCCGAAGACCGCCACCACGTGCGCCGCCGCCTGCACCACGAGCGCATGGGCCACCAGCACGAGGGCTCGCTGGCCGTGACCTTCGAGCGCCTGCACAAGGCCGACCTGCGCGCGGCCGACGTGGCGCACGCGCTGCAGCAGGCCTACATCGCGCCGGTGCTCACCGCCCACCCCACCGAGGTGCAGCGCAAGAGCATCCTGGACGCCGAGCGCGCCATCGCCGGGCTGGTGGGCCAGCGCGACGAGCTGCACACCGAGCGCGAGCTGCGCGACAACGAGGGCCTGGTGCGCGCCCGCGTCACCCAGCTGTGGCAGACGCGCATGCTGCGCTACACCAAGCTCACGGTGGCCGACGAGATCGAGAACGCGCTCAGCTACTACCCGACGACCTTCCTGCGGCAGATCCCCAAGCTGTACCAGGAGCTGGAGGAGGCCCTGCATGGCCACGCCGTGCCCAGCTTTTTGCGCATGGGCCACTGGATCGGCGGCGACCGCGACGGCAACCCCAACGTCACCGCCGACACCCTGCGCATGGCCATGTCGCGCCAGGCCGAGGTGGCGCTGCGCTTCTACCTGACCGAGCTGCACGAGCTGGGCGCCGAGCTGTCGATCTCGCAGATGCTGGCCGGCGTCACCCCTGCGCTGGCGGCGCTGGCCGAGCGCTCGCCCGACCGCAACGCCCACCGCGAGGACGAGCCCTACCGCCGCGCGCTGATCGGCATGTACGCCCGCGGCGCCGCCACGCTGCACGCGCTGACCGGCACCGAGGCGCTGCGCCACGCGGTGGCGCCGCAAGACCCGTACACCGACGCCGCCGAACTGCTGGCCGACCTGAAGGTGATCGAGGAATCGCTGCGCGCCCACCACGCCGAGGCGCTGATCGGCCCGCGCCTGAAGCCGCTGCAGCGCGCGGTGCAGGTGTTCGGCTTCCACCTCGCCACGCTCGACCTGCGGCAAAGCAGCGACAAGCACGAGGCGGTGGTGGCCGAACTGCTGCGCAACGCGCGCATCGAGGCCGACTACCCGTCGCTGGACGAGCCCGCCCGCCGTGCGCTGCTGCTGCGCCTGCTGGACGACGCCCGGCCGCTGCGCGTGCGCGGGGCCAGCTATTCCGACCTGGCCCAGGGCGAGCTGGCCATCTTCGAGACCGCGCTGCAGATGCTGCAGCGCTACGGCCGCGAGGCGCTGCGCCACTGCATCATCAGCCACACCGAGACGGTGAGCGACCTGCTGGAGGTGCTGCTGCTGCAGAAGGAATGCGGCCTGCTCACCGGCACGCTGGACACCGACGCGACGCACGCGCTGATCGTGGTGCCGCTGTTCGAGACCATCGAGGACCTGCGGCAGGCCTCCACCATCATGCGCGAGTACTACGCGCTGCCCGGCATCGCCGACATGGTGGTGCGCAGCCGCACCGGCGCCTTCGGCGAACAGGACATCATGCTCGGCTACAGCGACAGCAACAAGGACGGCGGCTTCTTCACCAGCAACTGGGAGCTGTACCAGGCCGAGCTGGCGCTGGTGTCGCTGTTCGAGGCGCTGGAGGCCAGCCACGGCATCCGGCTGCGGCTGTTCCACGGCCGCGGCGGCACCGTGGGCCGCGGTGGCGGCCCCAGCTACGAGGCCATCCTGGCGCAGCCCCCGGGCACGGTGCGCGGCCAGATCCGCCTCACCGAGCAGGGCGAGGTGATCGGCTCCAAGTACGCCCACCCCGAGATCGGCCGGCGCAACCTGGAAACCCTGGTGGCCGCCACGCTGGAGGCCACGCTGCTGCACCCCACCAAGGCGGCGCCGCGGGCCTTCCTCGAGGCCGCCGCCGAGATCAGCGCGGCCAGCATCCGCGCCTACCGCGCGCTGGTCTACGAGACGCCCGGCTTCACCGACTATTTCTTTGCCACCACGCCGATCCGCGAGATCGCCGAGCTGAACATCGGCTCGCGCCCGGCGTCACGCAAGGCCACCCGCGCCATCGAAGACCTGCGCGCCATCCCCTGGGGCTTCTCGTGGGGCCAATGCCGCGTGGCACTGCCGGGCTGGTGCGGCTTCGGCACGGCGATCGAACAGTACCTGAGCCAGGGCGACGACCGCGCCAGGCGGCTCGAGCTGCTGCAGAAGATGCACCGGCAGTGGCCGTTCTTCCGCACCCTGCTGTCGAACCTGGACATGGTGCTGGCCAAGAGCGATCTGCGCATCGCCGCGCGCTACGTGGAGCTGGTGGAGGACAAGCGCCTGGGCCAGCGCATCTTCAAGGCCATCCGCGCCGAATGGGAGCGCGCGCACGCCGCGCTGGAGGCCATCACCGGCGAGTCCGAGCGCCTGGCCAGCAACCCGGCGCTGGCGCGGTCGATCGAGCACCGCTTTCCTTACCTCGACCCGTTGAACCACCTTCAGGTCGAGCTGATGCGGCGTTATCGCCTGCGCAAGGACAACGACCCCACGGTGGAGCGCATGCAGCGCGGCATCCACCTGTCGATCAACGGCATCGCAGCGGGCTTGCGCAACACGGGCTGAGCCCGGACACCGGACAGCACCTGCGTGCTGGCCGGTGCCTGGCGAAGCGGTCGCGCATGCAAAGCGCGACCGTGGATGAGCCCGGACACCACCGTCTCGGCTCACCGCCCCGCCGCCCGCCGCTGCCGCAGCGTGGCCACCTCGCCCTGCGCTTCGAGCTGCCGCAGCCAGGCGCGCGTCGCATCGACCGCGCCGCACGTGTAGGGCTGGTCCAGCGGGATCGGCGAGGCGCCGGACTGCAGCGCGGCCTTCTCGGTGCGCAGTGGCTGCAGGCGCGGCTCGGGCCACTTCAGCCGTTCGGCCAGCGTGATGCCGACCGACCAGGGCAGCAGCTCGCGGCTGTGCTCGACCAGCACGGTGGCCACGTCGTGGCAGGACTGCCGCCGGTTGGCGTTGGCCAGTGCCGCGCCGTCGCACAGCCGCAGCAGCGGCCCGAAGGCCGGCGAGCCCGCGGCCGGGTCCAGGCCGATCAGGGCCACCGCCAGGTCGACCCGGGTGTGCACGGGCACGTCGGCCGGCACCGCCGCGTCGGCCCGCGCGGCCAGGCGGCCGAAGCCGAAGTCCGCCGTGCGCGCGCGCGCCATGCCGTGCAGGGGCTCGTCGGCGGCCAGCGGCTCCTGCTGCAGCAACAGCAGCCAGGCCGCCAGGTTGGCCGGCTCGGCCCGCGTCCAGTGCCGGGCCGACAGGCCCAGGCACGGTGAACGCGCCGGCTCGGCCGCACAGGCCACCGCGGCCCACTGCAGCACCAGCGGGTCGCCACCGGCCAGCGCCAGGCGCGACAGGCGCTGCAGCGCGGCGGCGCCCACAGGGGCCGGTGGCGCGGACGCCGTGGGGCGGCGCCCCTCCATCAGCCAGGCAGCGGCCTGCGAGCGCGCGTCGGCGCGCGCGGCCAGCGCCTGCACGACGCGGGGCCAGGCGGCGGCCAGGGCGTCGTCGCCCAGGGCCGGTGGCATGCCGCCGGCCGGCGAGGGGTCGACCGAGGCCACCGGCGCCGACAGGCCCACCCCCCGGTGGCGGCCAAGGCCGCACAGGTCGAACTCGCCCGGCCGCGGCGGCGGCAGGCCCGCCGCCTGGGGTGCGCTGGGCGGCACCAGCGCCACCGGCCACCCCCCGGGCGTCGCCGACCCGGCAGCCACCGGCGGTGACGGCGGCAGACCGGCCGCCCTGGGCGCACCACCACCCCGCGGCGCGGCAGCCGCACCGGGGGACACCCCTGCGAACGGCCCTGGGGCCACGTCGGGGGCTGACGCCGGCAGCGGGGCCGTGCCGGGGCCGGTCACTTGCCCGGCCAGGTCTCGACCGAGCAGATCGTGGCGCATCCACAGGCCGACCAGCGCCACCGCCACGGCCGCGACCGCCGCCGCGAGCGCGCCGCGCCCGCGGGCCTGCGCCGCCCCGCGAGGGCTCAACCCGCCGCCCCGGCCAGCACCTCGCGCACGGCCGGCAGCTGCCGGCGCGACACGGCCAGCCAGTCGCCGTTGGACACCTGCACCTGCCAGCCTTCGTCGGCCTCGTCGCCGCCTCGGCGCTCGAGCGCGCGCACCGCCGACAGCGCCACCACCGCATTGCGGTGCACTCGCAGGAACCCGTCGCCCAGGCGCTGCTCGAGGTCGGCCAGCGCGTCGTCGAGCAGCCAGGTGCCGCGCAGGCTGCACAGCGTCACGTACTTCAGCTCGGCCTTCAGGTACAGCACTTCGGCGGCGGGCACGCGCAGCACGCGGCCGCGGTCGCTGACCACCAGCACCGGGCCCTCGGGCGCGGCCAGCGGCTCGCGCGCTCGCCGCTGGGCCACGCGCAGCAGCGCGGCCTGCAGGCGCTCGCGGCGCACCGGCTTGGTCAGGTAGTCGGCGGCGTCCACCTCGAAGGCGCGCAGCGCATGCTCGCCATGCGCGGTGACGAATACCACCAGCGGGCCGTTCGGCCGGCGGCGCAGTTCGTCGGCCAGGCGCAGGCCGTTGCCGCCCGGCATGACGATGTCGAGCAGCACCACGTCGCAGGGCGTCTCGGCCAGGCACTGCAGCGCCGTCTCGGCGTCGCCGGCCTCGCCCACCACGCGCGCCGATGGCTCGGGACAGGCCTCGACCAGGCCGCGCAGGCGCAGGCGCGCCAGCGGCTCGTCGTCGACGATCAGCACGTCCAGCGGGGCGGGCCGGTCGGTGCCCCGGGGTTCGGCGCCGTGGGTGTCGGCGTTCACAGCGGCACCACGATGCGGGCCTTGAAGCGCCCGTCCTCGATGCCGGTGTGCAGCGACGCGGCCACGTCGTGCAGCAGGCGCAGGCGCTCGGCCACGTTGGCCAGCGCGATGCCGCTGCCCTGCCGGCCGGGTTCATCGGGCAGGGTGTTGGTGACCAGCACCTCGGCCATGCCGCGCACTTTGCGTGTTCGCACCTGGATGCGCCCGCCGCGCAGCGCCGGCTCCACGCCATGGCGCACCGCGTTCTCCACCAGCGGCTGCAGCACCAGCGGCGGCAGCGGTGCGGCGGAGGCCTCGGGGTCGAGGTCCCATTCCAGTTGCAGGCGATCGCCGAAGCGCAGCTTCTCGATGGCCAGGTAACGCTGCGCGAGGTCGATCTCGTCGTCCAGCGTCACCGCCGCGCCGGTTTCGGCCAGCGCCACGCGGAACAGCTGCGACAGGTCTTCCAGCACCACCTCGGCCTTGCGCGGGTCGACCTGCACCAGCGCCAGCGCGGTGTTCAACGCGTTGAACAGGAAGTGCGGCCGGATGCGCGACTGCAGTTCGGCCAGCCGCGCGCTGGCCTCCACCGGCTGGGCCGCCGCGGCGCGCAGGCCCAGCCAGTGCCACACCAGGGCGGCCAGGGCCGCACCGCACACGGCGCTGCCCGCCGCCGACGGCCAGCGCGGGGGCACCAGGCCGAGTCCGGCCACCATGGCCCAGCCCACCAGCGCCGATGCGCCGCCCAGGCCGGCCAGCGCCAGTTCGCGCGGGCCGCGGCCCAGGCGGGCCAGCACCGGGCGCAGCGCGCACACGGTGGGCAGCCACAGCAGCGCGCCGCCCAGGCCGGCAAAGGCCAGCACCACGGCGCGCGTGGCGGCGTCCAGCCAGCCCTGCGCCAACGGCAGCGCGGCCAGGGCCAGCGCCACCTGCACGAAGATCAGCACGCGCAGCCCCAGCGCCGGCCGGCACAGGTCGAACTGCGTGGCCAGGCGCCAGCGCTCGCGCGACTTCTGCTCGTACAGCGGGTCGAAGCGGGTGGCCTCGAAGTGCGAGCTGTGGCCGCCACCGCGCAGGCGGGCGGTGTCGGGCCAGACACCGGACGCACGGCTGCCCGGGCCGTCGGCGTCTGCGGCGGCGGCCTCGGCGGCGGGGGGGCGGTCGGTCGGGGCCATGGTGGCGGCCGGATAATACGGGCTTCGCCCGCGGCCTTCGCCGCTGCCCGTGGGCGGCCCCGGCCGCCCTCCTCCCTCGACGAGCCCCCACCGCATGTCCGGCAACCAATTCGACAAGAAATCCCAGGCCTGGTCGGCCCTGTTCTCCGAGCCGATGAGCGAGCTGGTCAAGCGCTACACGGCCAGCGTCGGCTTCGACCAACGCCTGTGGCGCGCCGACATCGACGGCAGCCTGGCGCACGCGGCCATGTTGTCGGCGCAGGGCATCATCGGCCCGCAGGACCTGGCCGACATCCGGCGCGGCATGGCGCAGATCCGCGCCGAGATCGAGGCCGGCAGCTTCGAGTGGAAGCTCGAGCTGGAAGACGTGCACCTGAACATCGAGGCCCGGCTGACGCAGCTCGTCGGCGACGCCGGCAAGCGACTGCACACCGGCCGCTCGCGCAACGACCAGGTGGCCACCGACGTGCGGTTGTGGCTGCGCGGCGAGATCGACGCGCTGGCCGCGCTGCTGGTGGACATGCAGCGTGCGCTGGTGGAGGTGGCCGCCAAGCACACCGACACCGTGATGCCCGGCTTCACCCACCTGCAGGTGGCGCAGCCGGTGAGCTTTGCGCACCACCTGCTGGCCTACGTGGAGATGTTCGCCCGCGACGCCGAGCGCCTGGCCGACGTGCGCAAGCGGACGAATCGCCTGCCGCTGGGCGCCGCCGCGCTGGCCGGCACCAGCTACCCGCTGGACCGCGAGGCGGTGGCGCGCGAGCTGGGCTTCGACGGCGTCTGCGAGAACAGCCTTGATGCGGTGAGCGACCGCGACTTCGCGATGGAGTTCCTGGCCTTTGCCAGCATCACCATGGTGCACGTGTCGCGCATGGCCGAGGAACTGGTGCTGTGGATGAGCCAGAACTTCGGCTTCATCGACCTGGCCGACCGCTACTGCACCGGCTCGTCGATCATGCCGCAGAAGCGCAACCCCGACGTGGCGGAGCTGGCGCGCGGCAAGAGCGGCCGCGTCATCGGCCACCTGATGGGGCTGATCACGCTGATGAAGGGCCAGCCGCTGGCCTACAACAAGGACAACCAGGAAGACAAGGAGCCGCTGTTCGACACGGTGGACACCCTGGCCGCCACGCTGCGCATCATGGCCGAGATGGTGGCCGGCATCGTCGTCAAGCCGCAGGCCATGGAAGCCGCGGCGCGGCGCGGCTATGCCACCGCCACCGACCTGGCCGACTACCTGGTCAAGCAGGGCCTGCCCTTCCGCGACGCGCACGAGGTGGTGGCCCATGCGGTGAAGCTGGGCCTGCAGCGGGGCGTGGACCTGGCCGACCTGCCGCTGGCCGAACTGAAGGCGCTGCACCCGAAGATCGGCGACGACGCGCCCGGCGTGCTCACGCTGCGCGGCTCGCTGGAAGCGCGCAACGTGCGCGGCGGCACCGCGCCGGCGCAGGCGCTGGCGCAGATCGCCCGGCACCGGGCGCGGCTGGGCGCCGGCTGAACCGGCCCGCGGCGATTGCCGTGGCGATCGCCGCGGGAATCCCAGCGGAAAGCGCCCTCCCGGCGGCCGATTCGGCCGTTTATCGCCCGTAATTTCGCCCTTTGCCCCAGTGGCCGCCATGAAACGATGGCGCTGTCACATGGGGGAAAAAGGTGCTCTCGTTCCGCGCTCGTTCGCTGCTGCCCGGCTGGATCGGATGCGTGCCCCTTGGCGCGCACTCGTCCGTCGCCCTGGTGCAGCGCCGCCCGGGCGAACGGCCGGCGCTGCGCTGGCTGGCCGACACCGACTGGACGCGGCCTGAGCAGGCCCTGCGCCAGCTGCGCCGCCAGCACGCACTGCACCGCCACCGCCGTGTGGCGCTGCTGCAGCCCGCGCAGTACCAGTGCCTCACGCTCGACGCGCCGGCCGACCTGCCGCGAGAGGAGTGGCGCGCCGCGATGCGCTGGCAGCTGGAAGACAGCGTCGACTTCGCCGTCGACAGTGCCGCGGTCGACCTGCTGGCGGTGCCCGAGGGGCTGAGCTACCGCGAGCAGCCGCAGGTCATCGTCGTCGCCGCCGCGGCCGAGCAGGTGCGGCCGCTGATGGAGCAGGCCCACGACGCCGGCATGCCCTGGCATGCCATCGACATCGGCGAGACCGCGCTGCGCAACCTCAGCGTGCTGGCCGAGCGCGAAGGCCAGGCGCAGGCCCTGCTGCACTGCCAGCCGGGCCATGCCACGCTGGTGATCACCTGCCGCGGCGAACTGCTGTCGATCCGCCGCATGGACCTGGCGCTGGAACAGCTCGACCACGAGGACGAACAGCAACGCCTGGCCGCCTTCGACCATGCCGTGCTCGAACTGCAGCGCACGCTGGACGGCTTCGAGCGCGCCTACGGCCAGGCCTCGCTGGCGCGCCTGCTGGTGGGCCCGATGCCGGGCCAGCAGCGCTTCCTGGACCACGTGACGCCGCTGCTGTACGTGCCGGTGGAGCGGCTCGACCTGGCCAGCCTGGTCGACCTCGACGCCCTGCCCGGCCTGGCCGACGACGCGACGCGGCTGAACCACCACCTGTACGCCATCGGCGCCGCGCTGCGCGACGACTGAACGCCACCGACCCGCCATGGCCCAGCAGATCAACCTCGCCGACCCGCGCCTGCTGCCGCAGCGCATCGCCTTCGGCAGCACGCACGCGCTGCTGGGCGCGCTGGTGGTGCTGGGGCTGGGGCTCGGTGCCTCGGCCGGCCTGCACGTGCTGGCCGGCCGCACCGCCGACGAGACCCGCGCGCTGCAACAGGCCGCCACCGCGCTGCAGGCGGCCGCGGCCGCATCGCAGGCCACCGGCACCGCGGCGATGGCCGCCGAGATCGACCAGCTGCGCCAGCTCGAGGCCGGGCAGCGTCGCATCCGTGCCGCGCTGGACGCCGGCGTGGCCGGCGAGCGCGAGGGGCCGGCCAGCTACTTCGTCGCGCTGGCGCGGCAGGCCCAGGGCTCGGTCTGGATCACCGGCTTCACCGTGGCCGACAACGGCCAGGACCTCGAGCTCGAAGGCCGCATGACCGACGCGCACGTGCTCACCGACTACCTGCGCCGGCTCGACGCCGAGCCGCGCTTCAAGGGCCGGCCGTTCGCACAGCTCAGCCTCAACGGCCACGACGCGAAGGCCGGCGCGGCCCTGCCCTACACCGAGTTCGCGCTGCGCTCGCGCCCGCCGGCAGGCAAGGGGCCGTGATGGACCTCGCCGTCCTCGGAACACTGGCCAAGACCTGGCTGCGCCGCTTCGACCAGCGACCGCAGCGCGAGCGCGTGCTGATGGCCGCGGCCGCGGCCGCCTTCGTGTTCATGTGCGTCGATGCCCTGTGGTTCGGCGCCGCGTTCAAGACCTGGCAGGTGGCCCGCCAGCAGCAGCAGGTGGCCCGCACGGCGCTGTCGCGCCTGGAGGTGGAGGCCGGCCGACGCCACGCCGACCACGGCACGCTGCTGCGCCAGCAACAGGCCGAGCTGGCGCTGTGGCGCCAGCGCGTGCGCGAGGGCGAGGACAGCCTGCGCAGCTTCGAGGCCTCGCTCGTCGGACCCGACCAGATGCTGGCCTTGCTGGAACAGATGCTGGCGCGCCACGGCCAGGTGCGCCTGCGGTCGATGCAATCGCTGGGCCGCAGCGACCTGCTGCCCGCAGAGGCCGCGCCGCAGCCCGCTGCGGCGGCCGCCTCGGGCGCTGCGGGCCGACCGCCGGCCACCACGGCACCGGCGGGCGCGGGCCTGTACCGCCATGGCGTCGAGCTCACGCTGGAAGGCGGCTTTGCCGACCTGCTGTCCTACCTGCAGGCGCTGGAGGCCATGCCCGAGCGGCTGCTGTGGGGCCAGGTGTCGTTCAAGGTGGAACAGTACCCGCGCGCCACGCTGACGCTGCGGGTGCACACCATCAGCCGCGAGCGGCACTGGCTGGAAATCTGACCATGCCCGCCCCCCTGCGCCTGCTGCCGATCGCCGCCCTGGGCCTGGCGATGGTGGCCTGGGCCGGCCCGCTGGCCGACCCCACGCGCCCGCCAACGATCGCCGTGCCGGCCAGCACCGCCGCGCCTGCCGGCCCTCGACCCGCCGCGGCCGCCGCGGCCGCAGCACGCGCGCCGGTGGCGCCCGTGGTGGCGCCGGTGCTGCAGTCCTTGCAGGTGAGTGCGCGGGGGCCGTCCAGCGCCATGGTCGACGGCCAGGTGGTGCAGGTGGGCGACCGCATCGGCGAGCGCCTGGTGCTGGCCATCGACCACGACGGCCTGCTGCTGCGCGCCGCCACCGGCCAGGGCACCGAGCGCCTGACGCTGCTGCCCGGCGGCACCAAGCAGGCCGCGGGCTCGATCTCGATCAACCGCGTGGCCGGCTACGCGCCCGCCGCTTCGGCCGCGGCCGAAGCCGCCCAAGCCGCCCCATCCGCCGACGCCGCCAGCGCGCCGACCCGTGACCGCCCGGCCGACGACACCGCCAGGTCGCCCCAGCCCAGCCCCCTGTCCCTGGCCGGGAGAAGCAAACCATGACCCGCACCCCCCACGCACTCGCCGCCGCCGCCCTGTGCGCAGCCCTCGGCGCCACCGGCCTGGCCCAGGCCGGCGACGAACTCGACTTCCGGCGCGTGCGCGTGCCCGATGGCCTGTCGCAACCCCAGGTGCACCGCACCCTGCTGGGCTGGGCCTCGGCCCGCCCGGCCGTCGCGGCGCCCGTCGCAGCGCCCGTTGCGGCGCCCGTCGCAGCGGTTCCGGCCGCCCGTGCCGCCGAGCCGGTGGCGATGGCCCTGCCGCGCGCGTCGGCGCCTGCCGTGCCGGTGGCCGCCCCCGTCGAGGCGCCGACGCCGGCGCCGGCGGCCGCCCCGGCACCCCGCGCTGCATTGGTGCCCATCGCCACAGCAGCGGCTGCGCCGACTGCGGCGCCGGTTGCAGCACCGGTTGCAGCACCGGTTGCTGCGCTGGTGGCAGCGCCTGTCGCAGCGCCTGTCGCAACGTCCGTCGCGGCGCCGTCCACCACGCCGGCCACCGTGCCCGACACCACCCTGGCCCTGGCGCAGACCGGCACCCGCGCCGCCGCGCCGGCGGCCCCCGAGCCGCGCTTCGACCTGTCGATCAACAACGCGCCGGCCGCGCAGGTGTTCCTGCAACTGGCCAGCGGCACGCCGTACAACATGCTGGTGGCCCCCGAGGTGAGCGGCTCGCTGTCGGTGACGCTGAAGAACACCACCGTGCCCGAGGCCATGGACACGCTGCGCGAGCTGTTCGGCTACGAATACCGCATCACCGGCAACCGCATCTTCGTCTACCCGAACAGCGTGCAGACGCGGCTGTACCGCATCAACTACCTGCCCGGCCGGCGCCAGGGCGCCAGCGACATCCGCGTCACCAGCAGCGCCATCACGCTGAACGGCAGCGGCAACGGTGGCCAGAACGGCAACAACAACGGCAACAACAACAGCAACAACAACGGCCAGAACCAGAACAGCTCGCGCGCCGACGACAGCTCGCACGTGCGCACCACCTCCGACGCCGACTTCTGGCGCGAGGTGCAGGCCTCGCTGGGCGCGCTGGTGGGCACCGCCGGCGGCCGCAACGTCGTGCTCAACCCGGCCGCGGGCGTGGTGGTGGTGAAGGCCACGCCGGCCGAACTGCGCCAGGTGGAGTCGTATCTGAAGGCCGTGCAGCTGTCGATCGAGCGCCAGGTGATGCTGGAGGCCAAGATCGTCGAGGTGCAGCTGAGCCACAACGCACAGACCGGCATCAACTGGGCGGGCTTCGGCAAGATCCTGTCCGACCGCGCGTCGGTGTCCATCGGCGCCGCGGCGCCGGGCACGGTGCTGCAGACCAGCGGCAACCTGAGCAGCGGCGACGGCAACACCGTGGCGCCGGGTGTGAACCTGGCCGCCGGCGCGCTGGGCCGCGGCTTCTACGGGCTGGCCTTCCAGTCGGCCAACTTCGCCGCGCTGCTGAACTTCCTGCAGACGCAGGGCGACGTGCAGGTGCTGTCGAGCCCGCGCATCGCCACGCTGAACAACCAGAAGGCGGTGCTGAAGGTCGGCAGCGACGAGCTGTACGTCACCGGCATCACCACCAGCACCACGACCAACGGCACCAACTCGGTGTCGTCGCCGTCGGTGACGCTGCAGCCCTTCTTCTCGGGCATCGCGCTCGACGTGACGCCGCAGATCGACGAGGCCGGAAACGTGATGCTGCACATCCACCCGTCGATCAGCACGGTGAGCGAGAAGCAGAAGAACATCGACCTCGGCTCGCTGGGCGCCTTCCGCCTGCCGCTGGCGGCCAGCACGGTGAACGAGACCGACAGCATCGTGCGCGTGAAGGACGGCCAGATCGTGGCCATCGGCGGCCTGATGAAGCAGGAATCGCACGACGAGCGCACCGGCGTGCCGGGGCTGCAGGAGGTTCCGGTGGTGGGCGGCCTGTTCCGCCAGACCGGCGTCGTCACCAGCAAGCGCGAGCTGGTGATCATGCTGCGCCCCACGGTGATCCACGACGACGGCCCCTGGCCCGACGCCACCATCGCCCCGCGCGCCGCGCTGCGCTGAGCCGGGGACGACCATGGCCCGCCCCGAACGCATCCGCATCGGCGACCTGCTGATCCAGGAATCGCTGATCACCGCCACGCAGCTCGACGAGGCCCTGGCCGAGCAGAAGAAGAGCGGCCGCAAGCTCGGCCGCGTCTTCATCGACCGGCAATGGGTGACCGAGGTGCAGATCGCCAAGGCGGTGGCACGCCAGCTGCGCGTGCCCTTCGTCGAACTGGCGCACCGCAACCTGCGCCCCGAGGTGGCCGCGCTGCTGCCCGAGATGTACGCCCGACGCTTGCGCGCGCTGCCGATCGAGGACGGCGCCGGCCCGCTGAAGGTGGCGATGGCCGACCCCACCGACCTGAACGCCTACGACGAGGTGGCTCGCCTCACCCGCCGCGAGATCGACCTGGTGGTGGTCGCCGAAAGCCAGTTGCTCGCCGCGCTGGACCGCGCCTACCGCAAGACCAGCGAGATCGCCGGCCTGGCCCGCGAACTGCAATCGGAGCTGACCAGCGTCGAGGGCGAGATCGGCGACCTGCTGGGCCTGAACGCCGCCACGGCGGAAGACGCCCCGGTGGTGCGACTGCTCAGCTCGGTGTTCGAGGAGGCGCTGCGCGCCCGCGCGTCGGACATCCACATCGAGCCGATGGAGCGGCAACTGCGCATCCGCTTCCGCATCGACGGCATGCTGCACGTGCAGACCGAGGCCGACCCCAAGATCGCCGGCGCGGTGGCGCTGCGGCTGAAGCTGATGTCGGGGCTGGACATCTCGGAGAAGCGCCTGCCGCAGGACGGGCGCTTTCACGTCAAGCTGAAGACCGGCGCGGTGGACGTGCGCATCTCGACCATGCCCACGCAGCACGGCGAATCGGTGGTGATGCGGCTGCTCAACCAGAACAGCGGCCTGCTCGGGCTGGACCGGCTGAATCTGCCGGCGCGCGTGGCCAAAGCGCTGCAGCGCGCCATCCACCGGCCCAGCGGCATGGTGCTGGTCACCGGCCCCACCGGCAGTGGCAAGACCACCACGCTGTACGCCGCGCTGGCCGCGCTGAACAGCACCGACCGAAAGATCATCACCGTCGAAGACCCGGTGGAGTACCGCCTGCCCGGCCTGAACCAGGTGCAGGTGATGGACAAGATCGAGCTGGGCTTCGAGCGCGTGCTGCGCGCCGCGCTGCGGCAGGACCCGGACGTGATCCTGGTCGGCGAGATGCGCGACCGCACCACCGCCGAGATCGGTATGCGCGCGGCGATGACCGGCCACCTGGTGCTGTCCACGCTGCACACCAACGATGCGCTGTCCACGCCGATCCGGCTGATGGACATGGGCGTGCCCGGCTACATGGTGGCGCTGTCGCTGCAGCTGGTGATCGCGCAGCGGCTGGTGCGCGTGATCTGCCCCAACTGCAGCGAGGACCACCCGCTCGAGCCGCACGAGCACGAGTGGCTGCGCCTGGAACTGGGCGACGCGGTCGACACGCAGGCCTTCCGCCACGGCCGCGGCTGCGGCAACTGCAACGACACCGGCTACTCGGGCCGCACCGGCATCTACGAGTTCATCGAGATGACGCAGGAACTGGTCGAGGCCATGAACCACGGCACGCCGCAGGCCTTTGCGCAGGCCGGGCGCCGGCAGATCGCCGGCCAGACGCTGCGCCACGACGCGGTGCGCCTGGCCCTGGAGGGCCGCACCACGGTCGAAGAGGCCATGCGCGTGAGCTCCCAACTCGACGAGTGAGCGACTGAGTCGACATGGCCAACGCGTCCGGCAGAACCTCGGACGCCGCTGCCGGCGGCGCGCAGCGCTTCGCCTACACCGGCCGCTCGGCCGCGGGCGCGGTGTCGGGCGAGGTCGACGGCCCGGACGCCGCCACCGTGGCCGTGCTGCTGCGCACCCGCGGCATCACCCCCTTGCAGATCGAGGCCCAGGCCGGCGCCGGCAGCGGGCCGGGGCTGGCCGCCCTGTCGCTGAAGCGCTGGCTGGAGCCGGGCGTGTCGGTGACCGACCTGCTGCTGTTCTCGCGCCAGCTGCACACCCTGCTGCGCGCCGGCGTGCCCATCCTGCGGGCGCTGGCCGGCCTGCAGGAATCGGCCACCGGCGAGCGCATGAAGCAGACGCTGGCGCAGGTGCGCCGCGGGCTGGAATCGGGCATCGAGCTGTCGATGTCGCTGGCCCAGCACGGCCGGGTGTTCGACGCCTTCTACGTGGCCATGGTGCGCGTGGGCGAGATGACCGGCCGCCTGGACGAGGTGTTCCTGCGGCTGTTCAAGCACCTGGAATTCGAGCTGTTCATGCGCCAGCAGGTGAAATCCGCCGTGCGCTACCCGGCCTTCGTGACGCTGGCCATGGTGGCGGCCATTGGCGTCATCAACATCATGGTGATCCCGGCCTTCGCCACCGTGTTCCAGAGCTTCCAGGCCGAGCTGCCGCTGGCCACGCGCATCCTGCTGGCCACCTCGCGCTTCACGCTGCAATGGGGCTGGCTGCTGGCGCTGGGGGCGGTGGCGGCGGCCTTTGCGCTGCGCGCCTGGCACGCCACGGCGGCCGGGCGAATGGTCTGGGACCGCTGGCAGCTGCGCCTGCCGCTGGCCGGCAAGATCGTGCAAAAGGCCACGCTGGCGCGCTTCTCGCGCGGCTTCGCGCTGGCGCTGAAGAGCAGCGTGCCCATCGAACAGGCGCTGGCCGTGGTGGCGCAGACGGTGGACAACCAGCACATCGCGCGCAAGGTGGAAGGCATCCGCGACGCGGTGCAGCGCGGCGACAGCATCCTGCGCGCCGCCGCCGCGTCGGGCGTGTTCACGCCCGTGGTGCTGCAGATGATCGCCGTCGGCGAGGAGACCGGCGCCGTCGAGGAACTGATGGAAGAGGTGGCCGACCTCTACAGCAACGAGGTGCAGTACGAGCTGAAGACGCTGTCGCAGCAGCTCGAGCCGATCCTCATCGTCTTCCTGGGTGCGCTGGTGCTGGTGCTGGCCCTGGGCGTGTTCCTGCCGATGTGGGACCTGGGCCGCGTGGCGCTCAAGCGATGAGCCGCGCTGCCGATATCCCGCCAACGACTTCTGTTGCCGCCATCCCCTTCGCCCCTTCCCCGACGCCATGCCGCGCCCCATCCACGCCCACCCGCCGTCTGGCCGCGCCCGCGGCCCGACGCCAGGGGCTGTCGCGCCTGGAGTTCGCGGTGTGCTGCGCGATCGTGGGCGTGCTGCTGTCGGTGCTGCTGCCGCGGCTGGCCGAATGGCAGGCCAGCACCCGTCAGGTGCGGCTGCAGGCGGCCATGGCCGCGGTGCAGGCCGCCATTCCCCAGTTCCAGGCCCGCTGCAGCCGCGAGGCCGGCCGGCCCTGCGACCTGTTGCGGATCGACGGCCAGCCGATCGCCGGCGCCCACGGCCATGCCGCGGCCTCGGCCGAGGGCATCGCCCGGCTGGCCGCACTGTCGCCCGACCTGGCGCTTCGGCCCGGCACGCGCAACGGCGTGCCCAGCCTCACCGTGGCCGTGCCGTCCCCGGCCGCCACGCCATGCGAGTTCACCTATGTGCAGGCGCCGCAGGCGGGAGCGGCCCCACGCATCGATCGCGATTCCGCCTCCTGCCCATGACCCCCTGAAAGGACCCACTCCATGAAACCCCGTCAACACGGTTTCACGATGATCGAGCTGATCGTCGTCATCGTCATCCTCGGCATCCTGGCTGCCACCGCGCTGCCCAAGTTCATCGACATCCGCAGCGAAGCCCAGCAGGCCAGCGTCGAAGGTGTGGCCGGCGCGGCCGCCTCGGCGATGAACATCAACTTCAGCGGCTGCCTGGTGAAGAACCACGTGGTCACCGCCGACAAGTGCGCCAAGGTCGATGCCTGCGACGACGTCGCCTCGCTGCTGCAGAGCGGTGTGCCGGCCACCTATGCCGTCGCCGCGTCGGGCACCGACGTCGGCACCACCAACGGTGCCACGGCCACCTGCACGGTGACGGCGGGCGGCAAGACCGCCACCTTCACCGGCATCTCGGCCGGCAACCCCTGACCTGAGCCACCCGCGGCGCGCCCCACGCGCCCCGATGGCCGTCGAGTCGATGACCCGGTCCCTGCGATCGTCCGCTGGACAGCGCCGGGCCCTTGGCCTGGTCCGGCTGGCGTGGCTGGCCATCGCCTGGCTGCTGCTGGCCGCCGGGCCTGCCGACGCGGCCACCTACACCTTCCGCACCGACAGCTACGCCTGGGAGACCGCCAGCACCGCGATCACGTGGGACAACACCTGCACCGACTACAAGAACGACGACGACAAGGCCACGATCAGCTTCACCGGCGGCTTCAAGTTCACGTTCGCCGGCACGGCCTATTCGTCGGTGCGGGTGCTGACCAACGGGGGCCTGCAGTTCGGCAGCGACACCGGCTTCTTCCGGGATTTCACCAACACCAACCTGCCTGCCGCCGCCACGGCCGCACGCAGCGGGTGCGCGGCCGGCGCCGCAGCGAACGTGATGATGGCCTACTGGGCCGACCTCGATCCCGGCCGCCTCGGGTCGGGACGGGTCTACTGGCAGCAGAAGGGCATCGCCCCCAACCGCTACGTGGTCGTCAGCTGGGAAGCGGTGTACCAGTACGACACGTCCACGCCCTACACCTTCCAGATCATCCTGTACGAGAACGGCGAGTTCAAGTACCAGTACGGCAACGCCAATGCGTCCGGCTCCAACGCCACGATCGGCGTGCAGGTGTCGGGCAGCGACTACACGCTCTACGCCTACAACAGCGGCTACAACGCCAACGGCTCGGCCATCCGCTGGTCGATCCCCACGGGTGACCCGGTGCGGGTGGCCGAGTACCGGTTCGACGAGTACAGCTGGGCCGGCACGACCGGCGAGGTGCGCGACAGTTCCGGCAACCGCCACGACGGCACCGCAGTCGGCAAGGCCGTGAACCACGCCGACGGCTACATCTGCCGCGCGCTCGATGCAGCGGCCGACACCTCGGCTGCCACGACGGCGGCCGTGGACACGGCACTGGACGTGGACGCCGCGCTCGGCAACGAGGGCAGCGTGTCGATGTGGTACCGGAGCAACCTCGCGTGGAAATCGATGCCCGATGCGCAGCTGTTCGACGCCACCACCACCTCGGGGCGGTCGTTCCACCTGGTGCTGCGTTCCGGCGGCTCGCTGCGTTTCGCAGCCTCCGACGAGAAGGGCAGCACGCTCGTGGCCGATGCGTCGGACGCGACCATCGGTGCTGGCACCTGGGTGCACCTGACGGCCACCTGGCGCTTCAAGTCCGGCAGCAACCAGAGCGTGCTGCGGCTGTACCGCAACGGCGTGCTGCTGGGCACCAAGACCGGCACCACCACCGGCAGCCTCGACCCCAGCCTGGGCACGCTGTTCCTGGGCGACAACCGCAGCGGCATCACCAGCAACAACGCCACCGTCAACTCGGCCAACGGCCGGCTGGACGAGGTGCGCATCTACAACTACGAGATCAGCGCCGCCGAGATCGCGCTCGACATGGCGCAGAAGCACGAGTGCGCGCCGCCGCTGCACCACCTCGAGATCCGCCACGCCACCGGCACCGGCCTCACCTGCACGCCCAGCACCCTGACGCTGGCCGCCTGCCAGGACGCCGCCTGCTCCAGCCTGTACACCGGCGGCGTCACCGGCACGCTGGCGGCGGTGGGCGCCGGCATGAGCGTCAACTGGCCCGATGGCGCGGCCTTCAGCATCCCGGCCGGCAGCGGCACGGTGGACTGGCGCCTGCACCAGACCACCGCCGGCAGCACGCTGCTGTCGATCGGCAGCCCGTCGCCCGCCGCCACCAGCGCGGCCACCTGCAACTTCGGCAGCCCGTCGTGCACCTTCACGGCCAGCGACGCCGGCTTCGTGTTCAACGTGCCCGACCATGTGGCGGATGCGGTGCAGACGGTCAGCGTGTCGGCGGTGAAGAAGGCCGATGGCAGCCTGGCCTGCACGCCGGCCTTCGCCAGCGTCGGCAAGGCCGTCACCTTCACCTGCAGCACGGCCGACCCGGCCACCGGCACGCTGCCGGTGCGGGTGGCCGGCAGGGCACTGAACGCGGGCAACTCGGCGGCCTCGGCCTGCGATGCCAGCGGCCAGGCGGTGACCCTGGCCTTCGACGCCAGCGGCACGGCCAGCACCACGGTGCAGTACGCCGACGTGGGGCGCATGGCGCTCGCCGCGCGCTACACAGGCAGCGGCACCGACGCCGGCCTGTCGATGAGCGGCAGCGACGGCTTCGTCGCCGCGCCGGCCTCGTTCGCCTTCAGCGCCATCACCGCGGCGCCGATCCGCGCCGGGCTGCCGTTCAGCGCCACCGTCACCGCGCTCAACCAGTCGGGCGCGGCCACCCCCAACTTCGGTCGCGAGACCGCCGCCGAAGGCGTGACGCTGTCGTTCACCCGCCGCTCACCCACCGGCGCGGGCGCCAGCGACGGCGTGTTCAGTGGTTCGCTCGGCGCCTTCAGCGCCGGCAGCGCCACCGCCGCCACGCTGCGCTGGACCGAGGTCGGCACCGGCGACCTCGGCGCCACGCTGGCCAGCGGCAGCTACCTCGGCAGCGGCATCACGGCCAGTGGCAGCACCGGCGCGGCCGGTGCGGTGGGCCGCTTCGTGCCGCACCACTTCGACGTGGCCGTCACGCCGGCCTGCAGCGCCAGCTTCAGCTTTGCCGGCCAGCCCTTCGCCGTCACCGTCACCGCGCGCCACGGCGCCACCCCCGCCGGCACCACGCTCAACTACGATGGCAGCGCTGCCACCACGCCGTCGCAAGCCAAGGCGGTGACGCTGTCCGAGGCCACCGCGCTGGGCCTGGGCAGCCTGTCCGGTGCGTCGGTGCCCGCCAGCGCCTTCGTGGCCGGCGTGGCCGCTGCACAGCCGAGCTATGCCTTCACGGCCAAGCAGACGGCGCCGCAGACGCTGGCGCTGCGCGCCACCGATGCCGACGGCGTGGTCTCCACCGGCTTCGCCGAGGGCCAGACGCCGCTGCGCAGCGGCCGGCTGCGGCTGTCCAATGCCTTCGGCGGCGCCACGCAGCCGCTGAAGGTGCCGGTGCTGTCGGAGTACTGGACCGGCCAGGCCTGGCTGCTCAACAGCGCCGATTCGTGCAGCAGCCTGGCCGCCGCCAGCGTGGCCGTGTCGAATCCGCGCAACCACCAGGGCAGCAGCGTGGCCGTGACGACCAGCCCGTCGGCCGTGGCCATCGCCGCCGGCCAGGGGCTGCTGACGCTGGGCGCCCCGTCGCCGGCCACCAGCGGCGTCACCTTCGACCTGGCGTTGAACCTGGGCGGCACCGCCGCCGACCAGTCGTGCCTGGCCCTGCACCCGGCCACCACCGGCGCGGCCAAGCCCTGGCTGCGCTCGGCCGCCGGCGCCTGCGCCAGCGCCGCCGACCGCGACCCGGCGGCACGCGCCACCTTCGGCATCTACAGCCCCGAAACCCGCAAGACCGTCCATGCGCGCGAGATCTTCTGATCGCCCGGCCGTGCGCCACGGCACCCTCGCGAACCGCCCGGCGGCACGGCGTGTGCCGCGAGGTTTCACCGTGATCGAACTGGTGCTGGTGATCGTGCTGCTGGGCATCCTGGCGGTGGTGGCGCTGCCGCGCATGGGCGGGGCCCTCTCGGCGCGCGGCGAGGGCTGGCGCTCGCAGGTGCTGTCGGCGCTGCGCGAGGCGCACGGCGTGGCACAGGCGCACCGGCGGCTGGTGTGCGCCACGGTGGCCACCGGCGACGTGACGTTGCAGATCGCCACCACGCACCCGGCCGCCGCCTGCTCGCAGCCCTGGCTGGGGCCCGACCGCGACACCCGCAGCGCCCACCACGACCAGGCCCCGGCCACCGTGCTGTCGCCCGCCGGCACGCTGTACTTCCAGCCCTCGGGCCGCATCACCAGCGATGCAGCCGGCACCACCGCCGTGTCGGCCAGCGTGCGCATCACGGGCGAGGCCGACATCACCCTCGTCGGCGACACCGGCCATGTCGACTAGACCGCCGCCGCGCGGCTTCACGCTGATCGAGGCGCTGGTCGCCATCGTGGTGATGGGCGTGGGCCTGGCCGGCCTGCTGCTGGCCTTCAACACCAGCGTCGGCCACAGCGCCGACCCGGTGGTGCAGCGGCAACTGCAGGCCATCGCGCAGGAACTGCTCGAGGAGATCCAGCTCAAGCCCTACACCGCCGCCGCCAATGCGGCGCCGGTGGGCTGCGCGCGCGACACCTTCAACGACCTCGGCGACTACCACGGCCACGCCAGCAGCGGCCAGGTGTGCACCGTCGACGGCACCGCCATCCCCGCGCTGGCCGGCTACAGCCTGTCCATCACGGTGAGCCCCGGCACGATCGGCGGCGTGGCCGCGGCGCGGCGCATCGTCGTCACCGTGACGCGCGGCGGCGAGAGCCTGTCGCTGGTCGGCTGGCGCACCGACCATGCGTCCTGAGCACGCCGGATGACCATGCCTCGCCCGAGCCCGCGCCCCCCAGCCGGCTTCACGCTGGTGGAGATGATCCTGGCCATCGTCGTCTTCGGCGTGCTGGCCTCGACAGCGACGGTGTTCATGCGGCCGATGGTGACGGCCTATGTCGACACCTTCCACCGCACGGCCCTGGTCGACGCGACCGACACCGCGCTGCGCCGCATGCAGCGCGACGTGCAGCTGGCGGTGCCCAACTCGATCCGCTCGCCGTCGTCGGACTGCTTCGAGGTGGTGCCCACCAGCGCCGGCGGGCGCTTCCGCACGGCGGCCGACACGATCACCGCGGGCTCGGCGGTGCTGGACACCGCCACCGCCACCACGGCCTTCGACGTGCTGACGCCACTGGCCAGCGTGCCCGCGGCGGGCGACTGGGTGGTGGTCGACAACCAGAACCCGTCGGACGTGTACACCGGCGCCAACCGCGCCGCGGTCTCCGCGGTCAGTACACCGGCGGCGGCGCTGGGCCGGCACCGCATCGCGGTGGCGTCGACGCAGTTTCCGCTGGGCTACGACGGCGGGCGCTTCGTGGTCGTGCCCGACGCGCAGAAGGCGGTGTTCTACGTCTGCGGCGGCGCCGACGGCACGCTCGACGCCGCGGGCAACGGCCGCGGCACGCTGGTGCGCCTGTCGAACTACGGCTTCAACGCGGCCATGCCGGCGGCCTGCCCGGCCATTGGCGCAGGCGCCGTGCTGGCCACCGGCGTGCGCTCGTGCCGCTTCGTCTACGACCCCAACCAGGGCGCGACGCAGCAGAACGGTTTCCTGTCGATCCAGCTCGAGCTGGCGCGCCACGGCGAGACCGCCAGCCTGGTGCTGGGGGCCCATGTGGTGAACGTGCCATGACCCGCCGCGCGCCGGGCCCACGGCCGCCCTGCCCCACCCGGCCGCGCCGCGGCCTGGGGGCCGTCGCCATCATCGTCGTTCTGGTGGCGCTGTCGGCCCTCGCGGCGGCGATCGTCAGGCTGGGCATGGGCGCCCAGGCCAGCACCGCGCGCGACCTGATGGGCACGCGGGCGTCGCTGGCCGCCCGCTCCGGCATCGAGTGGGGGCTGTACCAGGCCTTCAAGGGCAGCTGGACGACCTGCAGCGGCGCCAGCCAGACGCTGGACCTGCGCAGCGATCATGGCCTTTACGTCACCGTGCAGTGCGACTCGGCCACCTACAACGAAGGCGAATCGGCCCCCGGCGTGCCGCGCACCGTGCGCGTCTACACCCTCGACGCGGTGGCCTGCCCGGCCACCAGCTGCCCCGATGCCAGCGCCTCGGCGCAGCCCGGCTACGTCGAGCGCCGGCGCGTGGTGCACGCGGTGAACTGACGCGCGGCACCAGGGGCCGGCGGCAGGCCCGCAGCGCCGATCAGTCGTCGATGCGGATGCGCGTGGCCGCCAGCACCGAGCGGTCCGCGGCCAGGCGGCCCTCGACCCGCACCTTGCGGCCCACGGCCAGTTGCGTGGCAGAGCCGCGGGTGAACTCGACGCCCGGGCCGGCGTAGCTGACCACCGTGTTGCGCACCACGAAGCGTTGGCTGGCGGTGTTCAGCGAGGTGATGGTGCCCTCGACCTCGAAGGCCTGTGGTGCGGAGGCGCTTTCCACCTGCACCCGTGTGGCCACCAGCACCCCGGCATTGACCGTGCCCGAAACCCTGACCGAGGCACCGACCGCGGGCGTGCCGTCGATGCGGGCCGCTGCGGCATCGATGCGCACGCCCTCGACCACGAAACTGGTGGCCGAGGCCAGCGACTGCACGCGGCCGCGCAGTTCGGCCGGCGCGCCATCGGTCGGGGCCAGGCCGGACGAGCCCTGGCGGCTGACCACCCAGCGCCCGCCGGCATCCTGGCCGCCCTGCAGGTCGAAGCGCACCACCGCGCCTTCGGTCAGGCCGCTGACGTTGCCCAGGGCCGAGAACGAATAGGTCTGGCCGCCGATGCGGCAGGTGCGGGCCACGGGGTCGATCTGGCTCACCGGGCCGGACACCTTGCTCGCGCTGCCGCTGCCGGCCACGTCGATGCGGGTGGCGGTGTATCGGCCGGTGGACGCGTCGAATGAGCCATAGACCTCCACCGGACCGGCGGCGGCCAGGCCGGCCAGGCCACCGGCCAGCCGATCGTCGAAGGCGGTGTCGGCGGTGACCGTGACCACCTGGCCCAACATGGTGAAGCGACCGCCGGCCACGTCCACCGCCGTCGCCGGGCCCACCAGCGCACGGGTGGTGCGCACCTGCGTGGCGGTGGCCACCGGGGTGCCGGCGCTGTCGGTCACCGCACCGGCGGTGACCTGCACCACCATGCCCAGGCGCAGCGCCGAGCGGTCGCGGACGCCGCCGTCGTCGTCTTCGACGCGCGCGGCGCTCTCGTCGTAGCGCACGCCGTTGACGATGATCGATCCGAAGCCCGTGATCGGGCCCTGCGAGAACGAGGCGATGGTGCTGCCGGTGCCGCCCACCTCGACGCCACCGCCACAGCCCGCCAGTGCGGCGGCCACGACCGCGGCCACCACCGCGGCCGCGATGGCGCTGCCGAAGGCCAGCACGTCGGGCCAATAGCCCAGGACGCGGCGGGTGAATCGGTGCCAGGCGGCACGCAGGTCGGGGGCGGGGTGGGCGTTCATGTCGGGGTTCCCTTTGTCGAGCCGTCCCCCTCGGCGGGGGGGGCCGGCATGTCCTTGTCGAAAGCGTAGAGGCCGATGCGCACGCGCCGATGCGGGCCCGGCGCCTGTTCGCCGGCCGCCACGGCGGCCTCGAGGGCCGGCACCATGGCCTGCAGCAGCCCTTGCCACTGGGCATTGACCCGTTCGGCGATCTGCGCCAGCGCGGCCTCGGGCAGGCCGGTGGCCGAGACCGCCCGCTCGAAGTGCCGGCGGCCATCGCCCAGCACGTTGTCCACGGCGCCTTCCAGGTGGTCGCCCACATTGGCGCCCAGGAACTGCAGCCGGCCCGCGTCGGCCTTGGGCGTGGTGGCATCGGCGTCCAGGCACACCGTGTCGGTGGCCGGATCGTGGCGCACCATGCCCAGGCGGACCATCTCGTCGAGCAGGCTGCGCGGGTGCACGTCGCGCGTCACCGCCTGGGCCAGGGCCTCGAAACTGGACTCGCGTCCCTGCCGCGGCAGGTTTCGCGGCAGGCCGCGCGCGTCGCAGAAGCACGGCGTGGCCAGCCAGTGCGCCAGGGCCTCGCGGGCGCGCGATCGGCGCGGCAGGGCTTCCTCGGTGCGGCCTTCGCGCAGCACCTGCATCAGTCGGGTGACCTCGCGGCGGTGGATGCCGGTGGCGGTGCTGATGCGGCTGACGCGCCGGTGCGGCGGCAGTTCGGGGTGCGCGGCGTCGGCCGCGTCGACCAGCGCCTGCTTCAGGAGTTCTTCCAGGCTCGCATGCGACACCCCACGGGCCACCGCCAGGCGGGCCATCGGGCCCATCAGCCGGCGCAGCGCGGCCAGCAGGAGATCCTGCTCGCTGGGCGCGGCGTCGGGGGGGAGGGTCATGCAGCGTTGGGGTTCAGGAGCCGAGCTCGATTGTCGTCGCCGCCACCGTGGTGCCGTCGGCCGCCAGGCGGCCCTTCACCTCGATGCGGCGGCCCACCACCAGGTCGGCCGCGCTGCCGCGCTTCCAGTTCACCGTGCCGGCCCAGCTGACCCGGGTGTTGCGCACGGTGAAGGTGTTGGCCACCGCATCGACCGCGGTGATCATGCCGTGCAGCTCGATGCGTCGGCTGTCCTCGGACTGGCGGCGACTTTCGACCTCGACCTCGGTGGCCACCAGCACGTTGCCGACGATCGTGCCCTTGACCTCGACGAAGGCGCCCAGCACGACACCCGCCGTGCCATCCTCGAACGTGGCGCCGCTGGCATCCACCGCGATGCCGTTGAGGCTGAACGCGTGGGTCGAGGTGAACGCGGTGATGAGGCCGCGCACATGGCCCCGGGCCTTGTCCACCGGCCGCGGGCCGCCCACGCCGAGCGACGTGGCCACCCATTGGCCGTTGCTCTGCGCCGTCTGCAGTTGCACGCGCAACACCGATCCGTTGACCAGCGTGGACGGCACCGACGACGCCGGCAGCGTGCCGTAGGCGATCACCGCGCCGCCGATGGCGAAGGTCTTGGCCGTGGTGTCCAGCGAGGCCACCGTGCCGCGCAGCTTGTAGGCCGTCGCCGCGCCCTTGCCTTCGACGCGGGTGGCGGTGATCACGCCGGTGGCGGCGTCTGCCAGGCCATGCACCTCGACCACCTGGCCGACGGCCAGTGCGGCCAGCCCGCCGCTGAGGCCGTCGTCGAACACCGTGGTGCCGGTCACCTTGACGGTCTGGCCCAGCGTGGCGAAGGTGCCGGCGCTGGTGTTCACCGCGGCCACCGGGCCCAGCAGCGAACTGCCGTGGCGGATGACCAGCGCGCGGGCCATGCCGGTGGCCGAATCGACCGCGGAGCTCTCCACCTCGACCTGCATGCCCAGGCGCAGCACGCTGGCGTCCTGCCGCTGCTGGCGGTCGTCGAAGACCTGCGAGGCGCTGTCGTCGAAGCGCACGCCGTTGACGAAGACCGAGCCGAAGCCACCGATCGCGCCCTGCGTGTAGACGGTGGCACCGCTGGCCGTGGCCACGCCGGTGGCGGCATCGGTGCTGGTGGCCGGCGTGCCGGACGTGGCGTCGCCGCCGCCCCCGCCGCAGGCGGCGACCAGGGCCAGCACCGCCGCGCCCAGTGCCGTGCCCCATCGGATCCACACCGTGTCACGGCGGCTGCCGGGGCGGTCGGACGTTTCACGCGGCTCGTTCGGGGATCGGTTCATCGGGTGCTCCTTCGGGGTGGCCACAGGGGCCGAGAGATTCCAGTATATGTGCTGTTTGCACATTTACACGGCCACCCCACCCATCCACGGGTGACAGCCGCAAGCAGATGCAACCGGCGGCGCCGGCCCAGGCCCACCGGCCGCGCCGCACAATGGCCGGATGACCCCGCCGCCATGCCCGCCCCGCCCTCGCCGATCGGCCCGGCACGCGGGGCCGCGGCGGCCCGCCCAGCGCCACGGGCCCCTGCGGCCCGCCCGAGGCGCCACCCGCCGCAGGCCACCGTGAGCGCCGGCCGCCGCCGCTGGATCGCGCACCTCGACATGGACGCCTTCTATGCGTCGGTGGAGCTGTTGCGCTACCCCGAGCTGGCCGGCCAGCCGGTGGTCATCGGTGGCGGGCGGCGCCACCAACCGGTGCTGCAGCCCGATGGCCGGCGGCAGTTTGCGCGGCTGGCCGACTACACCGGCCGCGGCGTCATCACCACCGCCACCTACCCGGCGCGCGACCTGGGCGTCAATTCGGGCATGGGCCTGATGAAGGCCGCGCTGCGCGCCCCGCAGGCGGTGCTGCTGCCGGTGGACTTCGAGCAGTACCGGGCCTACTCGCGCCGCTTCAAGGCCGCGGTGGCCGAGGTGGCGCCCATCATCGAAGACCGCGGCATCGACGAGATCTACATCGACCTCACCGACCACCCCGGCGCGCAGGACAGCGTGGCGCACGATCCGCACGGCGGCGTGCGCGCGGTGGCGCTGGACATCAAGAACAACGTGCGCCGCGCCACGGGCCTGAGCTGCTCGGTGGGCATCACGCCGAACAAGCTGCTGTCGAAGATCGCGTCCGAGCTGGACAAGCCCGACGGCCTGACGCTGATCACCCACGCCGACCTGCCCGAGCGCATCTGGCCGATGCCGGTGCGCCGCATCAACGGCATCGGCCCCAAGGCCGGCGCGCGCCTGGCGGCGCTGGGCATCGAGACCATCGGACAGCTGGCGGCCCAGCCGCGCGCCGAACTGGTGGCGCAGTTCGGCAAGAGCTACGGCGCCTGGCTGCACGACGCCGCGCACGGCGTCGACGACCGGCCGGTGGTGACGCACAGCGAGCCGGTGTCGATGAGCCGCGAGACCACCTTCGAGCGCGACCTGCACGCCAAGCGCGATCGGGCCGAGCTGTCGGCCGTCTTCACCGAACTGGTCGAGCAACTGGCCGGCGACCTGCAGCGCAAGGGCTACGTCGGCCGCACCATCGGCATCAAGCTGCGCTTCGACGACTTCAAGGCCGTCACCCGCGACATGACCATCGACCACCCCACCGCCGAGGCCGGCACCATCCGCCTGGCCGCCGGCCTGTGCCTGAAACGGGTGGACCTGACCAAGCGCATCCGGCTGCTGGGGGTGCGCGTGGGCAGCTTGCGCAAGGCGTCGGCGCCGGATGGGTGACAGGGCTGCCCACGCCGCGGCCCTGGCGGTCGGCATGCCGAACCACGGCGCCTGACGCCCCCCCTGCAGGGCAGCACCGCCGACGCTGACCGGTCGTCAGAAGTCCTTGGGCAGGTAGACCAAGGGCACGTTGTTGTTGAAGGCCGACTGCGACGCGAGCTCGAGAAACCGTTGCCCCAGGTCGCCCCGCACGTGCAAGGCGCCTGCCATCGTGGTGCACACGAACACGCCGAGCAGCGTCAGAAGCTCCGTCGTGCCGTGGGGCAGTTTCACGTTGGGCCGGCCGCAGACCACGATCTCGTTGTAGTGGTGCGCCGCGGACCCGTGGATCACGTCTGACGGTGTGCGCAGGCCGCCCTGTTCCGCTGCGATGCGGATGATCTCGTCGGCCAGCGCGGCTTGCCCCTGCGCGCCAAGGCGATGAACCGACGGCTGGTAGTTGGGAAAGGCCATGTCCCGGGACGAGGTGACGAGGATGTTGTTCATCGGCACGCGGAAGATGAACCCCTGCATCGAGTGCGTGTAAGGGTGTTCATTGCCGATCAGGCTCATGCTGAGCGCGTCGCAGTTCGCCAGCTCGGTCACCGGGTCATGGAAAAGGCTCACCCGACTCAAGGGTTCCCGGACCGTGTGCACGATGAACCGGTAGCGGGGGACGCTGCGTTCACGCCAATCGTCCTGCCGGTGCAGCGCGACCAGGTTGGCCGGGTCGGTGAAGAAGGCGGGGTGCCACGAACTGCGGTTGCCGTTGTCGAGCAGGGCCGGGAAGAGGAAGACGAACTCGGCTTTCAACTCCTCCAGCGAAAAGGATTCGGATCGCTCCCGGAGTTGGGCGTGCTGTTGCACCGGGAAGCCTTTCATCAGGAAGTTCGCCAGCATCACGGCGCGGACCGCACGCCGTTTGTGCTTTTGCGATTCGATGTGCAGCAGGTAACCCCCGAGGGTCAGCGCCGACTCGATGGCGGCCCTGTTGTCGGCGGCGTCGAACTTCGACTGGAGGATGGCACCGTAGGTCTTGCCGCGTGGCTGGTCCAGGAACCAAGGTTCGGCAAGTTCGGCGATCGTCTTGGACACATGTGGGTAAGCCATGAAGCCTCCAGCGAGTTGGCGTGACAAAGCTACTCTTGAGACGAGGCTATCCCTCAACGGTCGCTCCGATGATGCTCTTGCTCAATGGCAGGACCGGCGCGTCCGCCCGGCTGGGCCGCGCCGCCTGCCGCATCGGCCGACGGGCCGCGCTCTGGCGGTCGCGCGACATGACGATCGACCACCCCACCGCCGAGGCCGGCACCATCCGCCTGGCCGCCGGCCTGTGCCTGAAGCGGGTGGACCTGACCAAGCGCATCCGGCTGCTGGGCGTGCGCGTGGGCAGCTTGCGAAAGGCGTCGGCGCCGGATGGGTGATCGGGCTGGCGCCCGCGTGGCCGCCGGTCGAACGCCGCGCTGGCCCGCCGTCCGCTGACGATGGCGAGATGCAGGCTCCTGGTCCTTCGGGTCGTCGACATCGCGCCGGAGGACAGCGCACGGTGGCCACCAGACGATGGCGCGTTCGGCGCCGCGCTGACCTCGTTGTTCGATCCACCACGGCCCCATCGGCCATGGCGCGCGAAACCCGAGGCCTGCGCAGGCCCGGGCGGGGCAAGAACACCGGGCATTCACGTCGTCCTGCTTGAGAAGCATCAAGGCCCGGCGGTGGCGGCCCCTGACAATGGGCAGCCCGTCCCAAGGGACCAGGAATGGTCGCAATCGCAACGGTGCCCGTGCCAACCTTGTTGCTCGTCGATGACGAGCCCAGCATCCTGTCGGCCCTGCGGCGGCTCTTCCGGCCCCACGGCTACCGCATCCTGACGGCCGACAGCGGCGCTGCCGGCCTGGAAGTGCTCGAGCATGAGGCGGTGGACCTCATCATCTCCGACATGCGAATGCCGGAGATGGACGGCGCCAAGTTCCTCGAGCTGGCGCGCGCGCGCTGGCCCGACGTGATGCGCTTGCTGCTCACCGGATATGCCGACATCGGCTCCACGGTGGCCGCCATCAACCGCGGCGAGATCTACCGCTACGTCGCCAAGCCCTGGGTCGACGCCGACATCCTGCTGATCGTCAAGAAAGCACTCGAGCAGGCGGGCCTGGAGCGCGAGAACCGGCAGCTCACGGCGCAGATCCGGCGCCAGAACCAGGAGTTGCTCGAGCTCAATGCCAGCCTGGAGGACAAGGTCGCGCAGCGCACCGCCGAACTGGGGCAGATCAATGCCTTCCTGAACCTGGCCAACGAAGAGCTCAAGCGCAACTTCATGGTCTCGATCAAGATGTTCGGCAACCTCATCGAGATGCGCGAGGGCGCCGTGGGCGGGCACTCGCGTCGGGTGGCCGATCTGGCGCGCCAGCTGGCCGCCAGGCTGGGCCTGGACACCAAGACCCAGCAGGACATCTTCCTGGCCGGACTGCTGCACGACATCGGCAAGATCGGCCTGCCCGACGTGCTGCTGGCGCGGCCGGTGTCGCGCATGTCGGCCGACGAACAGGTGCGCTACCGCAAGCATGCGGTCGCCGGCGAGGCGGCGCTGATGCCGCTGTCCGAGCTGCAGAACGCCGCCCGGTTCGTGCGATCGCACCATGAGCGCTTCGACGGCACAGGCTACCCCGACGGGCTGATCGGCGAGGAGATCCCGTTCGGCGCTCGTGTGCTGGCCGTCGTCAACGACTACGACGCACTGCAGATCGGCACGCTGGCGGAAAAGCGCTCGAGCGCCGACGAGGCCCGGCAGTCGCTGGTCCCGGGCCGCAACCGGCGCTATGACCCACGGGTGCTGGATGCTTTCCTCGAGCTGCTGGTCGGTGCCACGGCCGAGTCCGTGCGCGAGCGGGTGGTGACCGCCCCCGAGCTCGAAGCCGGCATGGTGCTGTCACGCGACCTCGTCGGCCACGACGGCACGCTGCTGCTGGCGGCCGACTATGTGCTCGACAGTCGGCTGGTCGGGCAGATCCAGCAGTTCGCTCTGCGCGAAGGCGCCCTCATGCGACTTCACATTCGTGCCGATAAACGATTCTGAAGTGGAGTGAACATGAGCCGTGTCCTATTGGTCGACGACGAACCCGGGGTCCTGAAGGCGCTCAAGCGCGTGCTGACCCTGGTGCCGTGTCGGCACGACGGCGTCACCTACTCGTTGCAACTCGATCTGGCCGACTCGCCGGAGAAGGCGCTGGAGCTCATCAACGGCCACGCCTACGACCTGATCCTGTCGGACTTCAGGATGCCGGGCATGGACGGCGTGCAACTGCTCAAGCGGGCACGCGAGATCCAGCCCGGGGCAGCGCGCATGATCCTGTCGGGCTACGCCGACCTCAACGGTGTGATGGCGGCCATCAACGAGGCGCAAATCGTGCGCTTCCTGTGCAAACCCTGGAGCGACTACGAACTGGTCTCGGCCATCGCCCAGGCCCTGGCCTACCGCGCGCTGCTGCTCGAGAACCAGCGCATGGCCGACCTGCTGCGGCTTCAGAAGCGGCAGCTCACACCGCAGGACTACGAACGCCGCCGGCTCGAAGAAGCCGAGCCCGGCATCACGGCGGTGCGCTGGGCCGATGATGGCTCCTTGCTGCTGGACGAGGACCTGGCGAGCCAACTCGACCCGAGGCCCTGATGCCTGAATTCGACGAAGGCGCCGGCCGGCTGACCTTCAAGCTGGTCTATTACGGGCCGGCGCAAAGCGGCAAGACCAGCAACCTGGTGCAGTTGCACGATCTGGTGAGCGCCCAGCTGAAGGGCGAGCTGATGACGCTGGAGACGCAGAGCGACCGCACGCTCTTCTTCGACCTGCTGCCACTGGGCAGCCGGGCGCCTTCGGGGCTGCTGGTCAAGCTGCGCTTGTTCACCGTGCCCGGCCAGGTGCAGCACGACGGCACGCGCAAGGCCGTGCTGTCGCGGGCCGACGGCGTGGTCTTCGTCGCCGACTCGCAGCGCCGCGAGGCCAGCAACAACGCCGAGGCTTTCCAGAACCTGGCCGACAACGCAGCCCGCGTCGGGCTGGATTTCGAGCACCTGCCACTGGTCGTGCAGTTCAACAAGCGCGACCTGCCCGATGTCGCGCCCGAGGCCGAGATCCTGGCGCGCTACGCCGCCACAACCTGGCCGGTGACCTTTGCCACCGCCACCCGGGGCGAGGGCGTGGCCGAGAGTCTTGCGCGGCTGCTCCAGGCCGTGTACCAGCGCCACGACGTCGATCTTGGCCTCAGCGCGCGCCACGGCCTGAGCACCGAGTCCTTCGTGCGAGCCTTCGTCGGCAACACCCAGGGGACGATGTGAACGGTTCCATCGCCTTCGACCGCGAACTCACCCTGCCCGAGGTGGTGCGCGGGCTGCCGCTGGACCGTGTTGCCGCGGCGCTCGAGATACTGGTCGGCGCGCCGGTGGGCATCGAAGACCCCACGGGCCGCATCGTCGCCGGCCACGCCGTGCCGGGCGGCCAGGCCATCCCGGTGGAACTCGAGATCGAGCCGCTGGGCGTGCTGCGCGTGCAGGCAGGCCAGTTGCAGCAAGGAGCCGCCGCGGCCACGCTGCTCAAGTTGCTGCTGCACGCGCGCGCCCAGGTCATTCGCGCCGGCGACCTGCACGCCAGCGCGATGAGCACCGAGTACGACGCGCTGCGCGAGCGCCACGAGGCACTGCAGCAGTCCGAAGCCCGCTACCGCGAGCTGGTGCAGTCACTCGAAGAACGCGTCAAGCAGCAGGTGGCGCTGCTCGACGAACGGCAGCGCCAGATCTACCTGGCAGAGCGCCTGGCCTCGGTCGGCCAACTGGCCGCGGGCATCGCCCACGAGATCAACAACCCGATCGGCTTCATCCTCAGCAACCTCGAAACCGGTCGCCGGTACCTGCCGAAGCTGCACGAGCTCAGGGCGACGCTGACGGAGGGCACGGCAGCCGCAGCCAGCTGGCAAACCCTGGACCTCGACTTCGTCGCCGAGGACCTCGGCGATCTGATGGCCGACTGCATCGTCGGCGCCCAGCGCATCGCCCGCATCGTGCGTGACGTGAAGGGCTTCTCCAGCATCGACCGGCCCGACCCCGAAGACGTGGACCTCAACGCCCAGTTGGCCACCGTGGTGGCCATCATCGCCGCGCAGAAGCCGGCCGGCGTCGCCCTCACCGAACACTACGCCGACGGCATGCCGCCCCTGCTGTGCCTGCCGGGACACCTGAATCAGGTGTTCGTCAACCTGATCAACAACGCCGTCCAGTCGGTCGAAGGGCGCGAGGGTGGCCGGGTCGAGGTGCACACCCGACACGACGGCGCCGACCTCCGGGTGGAGGTCATCGACAACGGCGTGGGCATCGCGCCCGAGGTGCTGCCGCGCGTCTTCGACCCCTTCTTCACCACCCGAGGTGTCGGGCGCGGCGTCGGCCTGGGACTGACGGTGGCGCGCGACATCGTGGGCGCCCATGGCGGCCGGCTGGTGCTGAGCAGCCTGTGCGGACAAGGCACCACAGCCAGCGTGAGCCTGCCATTGACGCCGACGCGATGACCAACCCGTACGCAGCCCTCTTTGCCGAAGGCACCGCAGCGGCGGCGCCGGCGGCGGATGCCGCCCGCGCGCCGGCCCGTTATCGGGTGCTGATCGTCGATGACGAAATCGGCGTGCTCAAGGCATTGACGCGGGCCTTCCGCCAGGAGAACTACGACGTCGTCACCGCCGGCAATGCCGCCGAGGCGCTGGCGTGCCTGCGCCAAGGTGCGGCCCAGGTGGTGATCAGCGACTACATGATGCCGGGCATGAACGGCAGCGACCTGCTCAAGCAGATCAAGGCGCTGTACCCCGAGACCATCCGCATCATGCTCACCGGCCACGCCGACACCGGCGCGGTGATGGGCGCCATCAACGAAGGCGCGGTCTACAAGTTCGTCCTCAAGCCCTGGAACGACGACGACCTGCGGCTCACGGTGGCGCTGGCGCTCGAGCAGTTCGATCTGCTCCGCAAGAACCGTGAACTGGCCGCCGACAACCTGCGCAAGACCAAGGAGATCAAGGCGCTGGCGAGGCTGGCCGTCACCAACCGCAGCCGGCTGGCGGTGATGCTGCACAAGCACGGCCTGCTCTCCACCGGCCAGTTGCAGGAACTGCACCGCCTGCAGCAGGCCCACAAGGAACCGCTGCTCAAGCTGCTGCTCGACAAGGGCTGGGTCGGCGAGCCGGCGATCCGTGCCGTGCTCCGCAAGGAGCTGATGATCGACGAGGTGGCGCTGGCCGAGTTCACGCTCAGCCCGCAGATCGCCGGCCTGCTGCCGCGCAGCTTCTGCGAGCGCCAGTGGGCGTTGCCGCTGCACCTCGACGGCCACCTGCTCACCATCGCCCTGGCCGACCCGCTGGACGAAGGCCTGATCGAAGACCTGCGCTTCACCTCGGGCCTGCAGATCAAGGTGGTCAGCGCCTCCAGCGGTGCCATCAAGACCAAGCTGGCCGAGGTCTTCGGTGCCGACGAAATGGTCGACTTCAAGGAGCTGGAGACCCTGTCCGGCAACGCCGACCCGATCGACAACATCGAGATCGTCATCGACGACGATGGCGACGCGTCCATCGAAGACCTGCTGCGCGGCACCGACGAGCCGCCGGCCATCCGCCTGGTCAACGCCATCATCCTCGAGGCCATCCGCCTGGGGGCGTCGGACATCCACATCCAGCCGCGCACCAAGAGCGTGGTGGTGCGCTTTCGCATCGACGGCGTGCTGCACGACAAGATCCAGATCCCGCACGCGCTGCACCAGTCGCTGGTGTCGCGCCTGAAGATCATGGCCGAGCTCGACATCTCCGAGCGGCGCAGGCCGCAGGACGGGCGGCTGACGGTGAAGACACCGATGCGCATCATCGACCTGCGCCTGTCGTCGCTGCCCACCATCAACGGCGAGAAGATCGTGATGCGGCTGCTCGACCGCAACGCCGCGGTGCACCGGCTCGAAGACCTGGGCCTGGGCGCGCACGATTTGGGGCTGATCCGACGGGCCATCGACAAGCCGCAGGGCATGATCCTGGCCACCGGCCCCACCGGCAGCGGCAAGACCACCACGCTGTACTCGCTGCTGCAGCACAACGCCAACCCGGGCAAGAACTACGTCACCATCGAAGACCCGGTCGAGTACTACCTCGACATGGCCGGTCAGGTGCTGATCCGCGAAAAGATCGGTTTGACGTTCCCGGTGGTGCTGCGCTCCATCCTGCGCCAGGACCCCGACGTGGTGCTGCTGGGCGAGATCCGCGATTTCGAGACCGCCGAGGTGGCCTTTCATGCCGCGCTCACCGGCCACCAGGTGTTTTCCACGCTGCACACCAACTCGGCCGTGGCCACCATCACCCGGCTGCTCGACTTCGGCCTCAAGCGCTACGTGGTGGCCACCGCGCTCGAGGCCATCATCGCGCAGCGCCTGGCCCGCAAGATCTGCGAAGGCTGCCGCACTGAAGTGGCCCCCGACGCCGCGCTGTGCCGGCGCATCGGCGGGCCTTTCTTGCAGCGGCCACTGCGCAACTGGCGCGGCGTGGGCTGCCCGGCCTGCAACCGCAGCGGCTACCGCGGCCGCGTCGGCATCTACGAGGTGCTGGTGCCCGACATGCCGATGCGCGACCTGATCGCCTCGGGCGCCAACCTGCTCGACATCCAGCGCCTGGCCGGCGCCTCGGGCCTGCGCACGCTGCATGCCGATGCGGTCAACAAGGTCGACCTGGGACTGACCACGCTCGACGAGGTGTTGCGCGTGCTGGGGCCTGAACACACTGCGGAGCAGCAGCCATGAAAGCCGCCTTTGCCTGGTCAGAGGTTTACGCCACCGGCTTTGCCGACGTCGACGCCCAGCACCAGCGCCTGGTGGCCATGGTCAATCAGATCGCCGCGCACGACAGCGTGCCGGGCCCCGAGGTGCTCGACGCGCTGACCGACTATGCCGCGCAGCACTTCAGCGACGAAGAGGCGCTGATGGCCCGCAGCCGCCTGGCACCCGCGTCAGTGGCCGAGCATGTGGCCCAGCACCGCGCCTTCGTGGCCGAGGTGCTGTCGATGCGCCAGCACGGCGCCGCCGGCAGCGACCTGGCGACGACGCAGCGCTTCCTGGCCAGCTGGCTGGCCTTTCACATCCTGGGGACCGACCGCGCCATGGCGGCGCAGATCCGGCTTATCGAAGCCGGCATGGACGCCGAGGAAGCGCACGTGCGATCGCGCCACGCCCAGGATGGCGCGGCCGTGCAGCCGCTGCTGGACGCGCTGGCCAGCCTGTACAGCGTGGTGTCGGTGCGCAAGGAGGCGCTGGCAGCGCAGGTGGCCGAACGCACGGCCGAACTGCAGCACGAGCGCAACGAACTCGCGGCCGTCCTGAAGCAGGTCGAACGAAGCCAGAGCCAGCTTCTGCAGTCCGAGAAGATGGCCGCCGTGGGCCAGCTGGCCGCCGGTGTGGCGCACGAGATCAACAACCCGGTGGGCTTCGTCAGTTCCAACATCGGCACCTTGTCGACCTACGTGCAGCGCCTGTTCGAGGTGCTCGACGCCTACGCCGCGCTGAAGGCCGAGCGCGGCAGCGTCGCCACGCAGGCGCGCCTGGCGAGCGTGCTCGCCACGGCCGATCTGGACTACCTGCGCGAGGACGTCGTGGCCCTCATCAAGGAATCGCAGGACGGCCTGAACCGCGTCAAGCGCATCGTCTCCGACCTCAAGGACTTCTCGCACGTCGACGAGGCCCAATGGCAGCTGGCCGACCTCAACGCCGGGCTCGAAAGCACGCTCAACGTGGTCTGGAGCGAACTCAAGTACAAGGCCCAGATCGTCCGGAACCTGGGCGAGTTGCCCCCGGTGCCCTGCATCGCCGCCCAGATCAACCAGGTGTTCCTGAACCTGCTGGTCAATGCGGGGCAGGCCATCGAAAGCCAGGGCACGATCACCTTGGCCACGCGCGTGGATGGCGGGCAGGCGGTGGTCGAGATCGCCGACACCGGCCATGGCATTCCGCCCGAAACGCTGAGCCGCATCTTCGAGCCGTTCTACACCACCAAGCCCGTCGGCAAGGGCACCGGCCTGGGGCTGTCGATCGCCTGGGACATCGTGGCCAAGCATGACGGCCGCCTGTCGGTGCGCAGCAAGCCGGGCGATGGCACTTGCTTCGAACTGAGGCTGCCGCTGAACAACCCCAATTACCCGAAGGAGAGCGGCCATGCCTGAGGAGGCACTGGGCGGGCACGGCGACACCTTGCTGGCGGTGCTGCAGGGCAGTCGCATCGGCGTGCTCGCGACCGATGCGGCCGGCACCGTGGCGCACGCCAATACCGCGCTCTGGTCGCGCACGGGCTTTGCCGCTGACGAATTGATCGGGCTGCCGCTGGCCGAGCTTCCCATCTGGCGCCCATCGCCCCTGCTGGGCGAGCAGTTCGGGCAGGCGCTGGCCAAAGGGGAATCCTGGCAGGGCCAGCTCGAGTTGCGGCACAAGGACGGGCACCTGATGCCCTCCGCGGCGGACCTGCTCCCGATCCCGCTGCCCCTCGGCGGCATCGGCGGCATCGGCGGCTTCCTGCTCCTGCTGCATGGCGCGCCCATGGCCGAACCGCCGCCCACCGAGGCCTTGCCCGCCGCCTTCGACCGCCTGACCGGCTTGCCCGGCGAACCCGTGTTCCGCAAGGTCTTGCGGGACAGCGTCGAGCGGGCGCGGCTCACGCAACAGCCGCTGACGATCGCCCGTGTCGACATCGACCAGTTCAAGCAACTCAACGAAGGCCTGGGCACCGACGGAGCCGACGGGGTGCTCGTGGAGGTGGCGCAACGGCTGAGTGCCTCGATCCGCCGCGAAGACATGGTGGCACGGTTGAACGGAGACGAGTTCGGGCTTCTGATGGGCGAAGCGGCGTCCGAGCCCGCGCCTCTGGACCGCATCCTGGCCGCCATCAGCAAGCCCATGACCGTGGCCGGCCACCCGCTGGCGGTCACGGTGAGCATCGGTTCCGCCAGCTTCCCGGCGGATGGCGAGACGGCCGACGAGTTGATCAGCGCCGCCGACGCCGCGGTGGCCGACGCCAAGCGCAAGGGCCGCAACCAGATCAGTCACGCCAGGCCTTCGTCCTGCGCCGACCGGGGATTCGGCAGGCGGCAGATCCTGGCCGGCCTGCGCCAGGCCATCGACAGCAACGAGCTGGTGCTGCACTACCAGCCGCAGCTCAACCTGTTCTCGGGCGAGATCGTGGGGGCCGAAGCCCTGCTGCGCTGGGCCCACCCCGAGCAGGGCTTGATCCCGCCCATGCAGTTCATCCCCCTGGCCGAGGAAAGCGGGCTCATCATCCCGATCAGCGAATGGGTGCTGGACCGCGCCTGCGCGCAGGCGGCGGCCTGGCGCGCCGCCGGCCTGCCGCCGCTGCGCATGGCGGTCAACATCTCGGCGCGTCACTTCCGCTTTCTCGACCTCATCGAAACCGTGCGCGGGGCCTTGCAGCGCAGCGGCCTGGAGCCTCGCCACCTGGAGATCGAGCTCACCGAGAGCGCCATGATGCACGACGTCTCAGCGGCCATGCGGGTCGTCGATGCGCTCAAGGCCATCGGCTTGCGGATCTCGCTGGACGACTTCGGCACCGGCCACTCGTCGCTGGCCTACCTCAGCCGCTTCGACATCGACGCGCTCAAGATCGACCAATCCTTCGTGCGCGACGTGACCACCAACGCGGTCAACGCGTCCATCGTGTCGGCCACCATCGCCATGGCGCACAAGCTGGGCAAGTCGGTCATCGCCGAGGGGGTGGAGACGGCCGGGCAGATGCACTTCCTGCGCGGCCGCGAATGCGACGAGATGCAGGGCTTCCTGTTTTCGCCCGCCTTGCCGGCCGCCGAGTTCGAGGCACGGCTGGCGCGCGGGGATCGCCTGGAACTGCAGGCAGCCCGCACGCGGGCGGGAAGCAACCGCCTGCTGATCGTCGACGACGAGCCCAACATCCTGAGTGCGCTGCGCCGCCTGCTTCGCCACGAGGGCTACGAGATCCACACCGCGGCCAGCGGCACCGAGGCGCTCGAGTTGCTCGCGATCGAGCCGATCCAGGTCGTCGTGTCGGACCAGCGCATGCCGGGGATGTCCGGCACCGAGTTCCTGGGCCATGTCAACTCGATGTACCCGCAGACGGTGCGCATCGCGCTGTCGGGTTACGCCGACCTCACGGCCGTCACCGAGGCGGTGAACCAAGGGGCGATCTACCGGTTCCTGTCCAAGCCCTGGAACGACGAAGACCTGAAAGGTGCCTTGCAGGCGGCCTTCAGACACTGGCGAGCCAAGGCGAACCCGCCCGAAGTTCAGCCCGCCGACCTCGAAACAGTGGACCGTGCGGTGTCCGTGCACGCCGCCCCACACGGAGCGCCTTCATGTGGCAACCGATGACGATGTGGGTGGCCCTGCGCCGAGCCCGGCAGGATCGACCCGTGCGAACCCTGACGGGCGCTGTGGTGATGTTCAACCTGGCGCTGGCCGTGGTGGCCGGCGTGGGCACCCTGCAACTCCAGCGCACCAGCGAGGACACTGCGGCGCGGTGGGTGGCCGACACGGCCAAGCAGATCGAGCGCGAGATCGAACAGACGCTGGGGGTGACGGATCTCGTCCTCCAGAACGTCGTTGACCAGCATCTCATCTACAAGTCCCAGACGCCGCGCGTGAAGGGCGAGGCCTTGGCCCGGCTGGCGGCGCGGCATCCATGGCTGAACGTCCTGCTGACCACCACCGCCGAGGGCGAGGTGCAGTACTGGCCACCCCGGCCGCCCGGCGCCGGCGTGAGCCTGGCCGACCGCGCCTACTTTGTGCGCCTGCGCGACGACCCGGAGGCTGCCCTGCAGGTGTCGCCACCGGTGATCAGCCGCACCACGGGCCTGCCCGTGTTGGCGCTGGCGCGGCGGTTGTCGGATGCCCAAGGCCAGTTCGATGGCGCGACCGTCGCATCGATCCCAGTCCGCCACTTCGTCGCCGGCTTCGAGTCGAAGCTCCAGCATCCGAGCGACACCCTCGAACTGTTCGACGCCCAAGGACATCTGATCGTCAGCATGAGCGCGGCTGGCGTCGAGCTGCCAGACCCCACCGGCACGGCCAATGCGCCCCTGCGCAGCGCCGCGCAGCCCCCATCGGATGCCAGGCTGATGCGCAGCGAGGTGCGCAATCCCACGTACGGCTACTCGGTGGCCTTGGCGATCGCGCCGCACGAGCGCTTCGGCGGCTGGAAGCCGGAGACGCTCGCACTGCTGGGAGGCTGGATGGCCTTTGGCCTGGGCAGCCTGGTCTGGCTGTCTCAGGCCTTGGTCGAGCGGCGCCGGCAAGCGCAGGACGAGCGCGCGCTGCGCGAGAGCGAAGGCCGATTCCGCTCGTTCTTCGACCACGCCATGATCGGCATGGCAGTGCTGTCGCCCACGCGCGAGTGGCTTCAGGTCAACCCGGCGCTGGCGTCGATCCTGGGCCGCACTGCTGCAGAGGTGATGGCCACCCCCTTGACCGGCCTCGTCGACGCCCAGAGTGCAGAGCAGCTCGAACTGAAGTTGGCCAAGGTCTTTTCAGGCGAACAGGACGGCGCCACGATGGAGGCGCGGCTCGTGCACCCGCAACTGGGCTCCTTCGAGGCGCAATTGTCGCTGCGCGGCTTCGATGGCGGCGAGAACCTCAGGTTCATGGCCTTGTGCGTGCAGGACATCTCCCAGCACAAGCACAGCGAGCGCCGCGCCGCGAGTGCACTGGCGGTCACGCAGCACTTCATCGACCACTTCCCGGGAGCCGCCTTCCTGAAGGACGAGAACCTGCGCGTGGTGCTGGCCAACCGCGGTTTCAAGGACATGCTCGGCCTCGAGCCGGGCGAACTGATCGGCAGGACCAACGAAGAGATTTTTCCCGGCGAGTTCGGCGCGAAGCTCAGCCGCGACGACCGTCGCGTGCTGGAGAGCTCGAAGAGCGAGGTCGTCGAAGAAGTCCTCGGCAATCGCTACTTCGAGACCCACAAGTTCAGGGTCACCGGCAGCGACGGCCGGCTCATGCTGGGCGGCCTGACGGTCGACGTCACCCTTCGGCACCAGATCGCCGCCCGCGTGCGGGTCATGCTCGAGCTCAACGGGCTGGGCTCGCAGTTCGGCGAGCGGGAGTTCGTCTCGAAGGCCCTCGAAGCGGTCGAGAAGCTGACCTACAGCCACATCGGCTTTCTGCATTACATCAACGACGATCAGGAGACCATCGAACTCGTCACCTGGACCCAGGGTGCGCTGAAGGGCTGCCAGGCGGCCCACGACACGCACTACCCCATCAGCAAGGCCGGCATCTGGGCCGATGCCTTCCGCACCCGCAGTGCGGTGGTGTTCAACGACTACCCAGGTTATGCCGCCAAGCGCGGCCTGCCGGACGGCCATGCGCATCTGTTGCGCCTGGTCTGCGTGCCGGTCATGGAAGGCGACAAGGTTCGCATGCTGTTGGGGGTGGGCAACCGCAAAACGGAGTACGACGACTTTGCCGTCACGTCCCTGCAACTGCTGGGCAACGACATCTGGCGCAACGTGAGGCGGCTGCGCGCCGAGGCCGCGCTCAGGCTGCGCGTCGACGAACTGAATGCACTCAACCAGCAGCTGACGGTCGCCCAGAACCAGCTGCTGCAGTCAGAAAAGATGGCATCGATCGGGCAGCTGGCGGCCGGCGTCGCGCACGAGCTGAACAACCCGATCAGCTTTGTCCATTCCAACCTGGCCACGCTGACGGAGTACGTGACCGACCTGCTGCATCTGCTCGACCTGAGCCAGAGTTGCGCGCAGCAGCATCTGACGGCAGAACAATCGCAGCCGCTGGATCAGGCCTGGCGCGAACGCGACATCAACTACATCCGCAGCGACATCGTGCAGTTGCTCGCCGAATCGCGTGAAGGGGCCAACCGGGTGCGCGTGATCGTCAAGAATCTGAAGGACCTGGCGCACGTGAGCGACGACGAGCTGGTCTGGTCCGATCTGCGCGATGGACTGAACAGCACGATCAACATCGTCTGGAACGAGCTCAAGTACAAGGTCGAACTGGTCAAGGAGTACGCCGACATACCGCTCGTGCTGTGCATGCCGACGCAGATCAACCAGGTGTTCATGAACCTGCTGATCAATGCCGGCCATGCCATCCAGACCCGCGGGGTCATCACCATCCGCACCGGTGTCTCGGACCGCGAGGTCTGGGTGGAGGTCGAGGACAACGGCCAGGGGATCGCGCCAGAGCACATCCACCACGTCTTCGAGCCCTTCTTCACCACCAAGCCGGTGGGCCAAGGCACCGGCCTGGGCCTGTCGGTGTCGCACAGCATCGTGGCCAAGCACCGCGGCCAGATCACGGTGCGCAGCGAACTCGGCGTCGGTACCTGCTTCCGGCTGTCGCTGCCGCTCATCACCACCGAGGTGCCCGCCGACACAGAGCGACTCGACGCAGTGCCCACCTGAGGCAACGGCCGCTGGCGCGGCGGCGGCGCTCAAGCCAACGGTGGGCCGCCGGTTGCGCCGTGCTTGACGATCGTCACCGGCACCGCGGCATCCTGGACGACGCGCTGCGACACGGAGCCGAGCAGCGCACTGCGCAGTGCCCCCCGGCCACGTGCGCCCATGATGATCGCGTCGCAGCCGTGGCGATGGGCCAGATCGATCAGCACCGGCGCCGGTTCGCCCGAGGCGATCTCGCGTTCGTAGGCCACACCCGCCGCCTCGAGCAAGGCCTCGGCGCCGGCCAGCGCCCTGCCCCCCACCGCGCCGGTCACCCGCTCGAGCACGTCCGAGTCGGGGGGCAGCACCCTCTCGTACAGATAGACCGGCTCCTGCACGGTCGCCAGCACGACGCTGGCGCGCAGACCTGACTGCAGCAGTTGCAGGGCGTGGCGCACGGCGTCCAGCGCCGGCTCGGAGCCATCGACGGCGATGAGGATCTTCATGGTTCGACTCCAGGCAATGGCGAAGCAGTCGGGGCAGCAGGCCCGGCCCCCGCTTCAACCGACACGATGAACCTGCTGGCCCAGCATCTCGGGCGTGATGAGCGTGACGCCGCGCTCGGTGACGTGGAAGTTCGCCCGGTCCTCGGCGAGGTGGACGCCGGCCCTGAAGCCGTCGGGAATGACGCAGCATTCGTCGACGATGACCCTGCGCAGCGTGACGCCGCGCCCGACCTCGACACCGCCGAGCAGCACCGAGTCCTCGATCAGGCTGCGCTCGCCGAGGCGCACCTTCGTGAACAGGATCGAGCGCCGGACGGTGGCACCGCTGACGATGCAGCCACTGGACACCAGCGAGTCGACCACCACGCTGCGCCGCCCGTCGTCGTCGTCGAACACGAACTTGGCCGGTGGCAGCTGGGCCTGCAGGCTGCGGATGGGCCAGTCGTCGTCGTAGAGGTTGAGCTCGGGCACCACGTGGGTCAGGTCCAGGTTGGCATCCCAATAGGCATCGACGGTGCCCACGTCGCGCCAGTAGGGGTGGTCGCCGACCATGTTGACGCAGCTGTCGACGAACCGGTGCGCGTGGACGCGGTGGCTGCCGACCAGGCGTGGAATGAGGTCGCGCCCGAAGTCGTGGCTCGACGCCGCGTCGGCCGCGTCGAGCGCGAGTTGTTCGCAAAGAAGCACCGCATCGAACACGTAGATGCCCATGCTCGCCAGCGCACGATCCGGCGGGCTTGGCAGGGCCTTGGGTTGCGCCGGTTTCTCGTCGAAGCCGCGGATGCGTGCATCGTCGTCCACCGCCACCACGCCGAAGTTGCGGGCGTCCAGCAAGGACACGTCGGTGCAGGCCACGGTGACATCGGCGCCGCTGGCAACGTGGTCGGCCAGCAGGCGCGCGTAGTCCATCTTGTACACGTGGTCGCCGGCCAGGATGAGCACATGCACCGGGTCGGCTTCGCGCAGCAGGTTCAGGTTCTGGTACACCGCGTCGGCGGTGCCGACGTACCAGCCCTCGCCCACCTGCTGCTGGGCCGGAACCACGTCCACGTACTCGCGCAGGCCTGCGTCGAGAAAACCCCAGCCGCGTTCGATGTGGCGGATCAGGCTCTGGGCCTTGTACTGGGTCAGCACACAGACACGGCGGAGGCCGGAGTTGACGCAGTTGCTGAGCGCGAAGTCGATGATGCGCAGCTTGCCGGCAAACGGCACCGCAGGCTTGGCTCGCCCGTCCGTGAGTTGCTTGAGCCGGCTGCCGCGCCCACCCGCGAGCACCATCGCATAGGTGCGCTGGGTCAGATGGAGCAGGCTGCTGCTGGGCCCGACGTCGCGGGTGCGATGGCCGTGGCCGGGGCGGTGCTGATCGGTGCTCATCGGCAGTCTCCGAGGGGGAAGTCGACGGGGCCGCAGGCGTGCGGCGCTGCATCGGCAATGGAGTCCCGGGCGCAGGACTTCGTTCCCCGAGTCCGCAACCTGCCAACGAGACCCGCGCAGGCACTCAGGCTACCGGCGGGCTGCGGCAAAGCGTTGCTGATGATCAATAGCGCAGCCGCTGCACGGCCTGCAGCCACAGGCACCGAGACCGCCGATGCGTTGCGCCATTGCCGTGCCGCGGCCGGTGGCGGTGACGACCTTCATGCCGTGACGACCTTCTGGCGGCGCGGCCGCTCCCCAGCACGCGGTGGTCCTGGGCCCAAGGCCCGGGACACGCGGCGGATGCCACACCGACCTGCGCAGAGCGCCGGGCTCCCGGTCGAACGGGTCCTTGCGCTCGGCATCGGATGCTCAGCGCCTGTGGCCGATCGGCACGATGGCTAACGGCTGCTCGGCCTCAGCCAGTGCCAGGCTGCGGCGCAGTGCGGCGTCGTCGAGGGCGCCGACCACGGTGCCGCCCAGGCCGAGCGCCGCCGCCTTCAGCAGCAGGTTCTGCGCCGCTGCGCCGGCTTCCATCGCCACGTAGGCTTCGGCCCGCGCGCCATAGCGGGCCGCGGTGCGCGCGGGCTGTGCGGCGATCACCACCAGGGCCGGGGCATCGGCGATCCAGCGCTGGCCACGCGTGGCCATGACCACCCTGCTCCTCAGGCTCGCCAACGCGGGCGCCGCGCGCAGCGGGTTCACTTGACCAAGGTGACCGGCACGCTGGCCAGGTGCACTACTTTCTGCGCCACCGAGCCCATCACCAGGCCGGCCACGGCACCCATGCCGCGCGTGCCCATCACGATGGCATCGCAGCCCTGTTCGGCGGCGTAGGCCGCAATCTCCTCGGCCGCGGCGCCGATGCGGACTGCGGGCACACAGGCAATGCCCTCGGCCAGCGCCATGCTCCCCGGCTGGGCGAGAAGCTTCTCGCCCTGGCTGTGCAACTCGGCCGCGATCATGTCCGGCGAGACCAGCTTGCCGGGCCAGGGATGCAGCATCGGCGCCTGCACGTTCAGCACATGGACCTGCCCTTCGGCCTGGCCGCGCACGGTGTCGAGCGCCAGGGCCAGGGCGCGAAGCGCAGCGGGAGAACCGTCGATCGGGATCAGAGCGTTCTTCATCGTGAGCTTCCCTTCGGGCCGCCATGTCGTGGATGGGCAATGCAGCGCCGGCAAGGCCGCGACCGTGCATCCACAAGGCGCGCGTTGACCTGCACCATGAGACAGATCGCGCCTGGCGTCGACAGGTTCAATCGGGCGCGGAAAGGCCGTTGACGCGCGTCAACGTCGACGTCGCGCAAGGGAACGATTTGCGCTTCGGAGCATCTGCAGTGGTGGCTGCGGCCCCATTCCTTGGTCGGATCGTGGGCCGTTGCGCAGTGCCTCGCATCGGTCGGGCCTGCCTCGCCGTGTGCCGACCAGACGCAGAGGATGACCGCATGGCAGCCCCTTCGACGACGGCGCCACCGTGCGAGACAGCCGGGTCGGCTGACCTGGCCGCGCGCGTGGTCGCCACCGTCGAGGGCACCCTGCGCGAGTTGCACGCGGGCGACCCGGAACTGCCGCCGGTGCTGCTGTCCAGCGTGCTGGATCGCGACCTCGGCTTCGACAGCCTGGGGCGCATGGAACTGCTGCTGCGCACGGAACGGGCCTTCGGCCTCGACCTGCCGGCCGACACGCTGCAGCGCGCCGACACCGTGGCCGACCTGCTGGGCGCGGTGCAGCAGGCCCTGTCGCAGCCCGGCGCCGGGCTCACGCGGCCAGACGGCACCAAGGGGCACGCGCTGCCCGGGCCCCTGGCCAGCCCCCTGCCGCCGGACGCAAACAGCGCGCAGAGCGGCGCGCCGGCACAGGCCGGCACCCTGCTCGACGTGCTGGCCTGGCACCTGCAGGAGCACCCCGATCAGACGCAGCTCGTCGTGCTGGCCGACGACATGCCGCCAGGCGGCGAACAGCGCATCAGCTACCGCCAGCTCGCCGAGGCGTCGGCCGCCGTCGCTGCCGGCCTGCAGCGCGCCGGTGTCGTGCCGCGCCAGTGCGTGGCCATCATGCTGGCCACCTCGGCCGACTACTTCAGCACCTATTTCGGCATCCTGATGGCCGGCGCCATTCCGGTGCCGATCTATCCGCCGGCGCGTGCCTCGCAGCTCGAAGACCATGTGCTGCGCCACGGCGGCATCCTCGACAACGCGCGCGCCGTGATGCTGGTCACCGTGGCCGAGGCCATGGTGGTGGCACGCCTGCTGCAGGCGCGGGTGCCGGGTCTGCGCCACGTGGTCACGCCGCAGCAGCTGGCCGCGGGCGGCGGCACGCCCACGCCAATGGCGGTGCGCGGTGACGACATCGCCTTCATCCAGTACACCTCGGGCAGCACCGGCCAGCCCAAGGGGGTGGCGCTGACGCACGCCAACCTGCTGGCCAACATCCGCGGCATGGCGCAGGCCATCGAGGCCACGCCGCGCGACGTGTTCGTCAGCTGGTTGCCGCTGTACCACGACATGGGCTTGATCGGCGCCTGGCTGGCGCCGCTGTACGTGGGCTTTCCGCTGGTGGTGATGTCGCCGCTGGCCTTCCTGGCCAAGCCGCTGCGCTGGCTGCAGGCCCTGCACCACTGGCGCGGCACGCTCTCGGCGGGGCCCAACTTCGCCTACGAGCTGTGCCTGAAGCGCATCGACGATGCGGCGCTGGCCGGGCTCGACCTGAGCACCTGGCGCCTGGCCTTCAACGGCGCCGAGGCGGTCAGCCCCGACACCGTGCGCCGCTTTGCCGAGCGCTTTGCGGCCTGCGGCCTGCGGCGCGAGGCGATGACGCCGGTGTACGGCCTGGCCGAGGCCTCGGTGGGCCTGCTGTTCCCGCCGCTGCCGCGCGTGGCGCCGATCGACGCCGTGGCACGCGAGCCCTTCACGCGCGAGCGCCGCGCCGTGCCGGCCGCGGCCGACGACGCCGGCGCGCTGCGCTTCGCCGCCTGCGGGCGGCCGCTGCCGGGCCACGCGGTGCGCATCGTCGACGAGGCCGGCGCCGAAGTCGGCGAGCGCATCGAAGGCCGGCTCGAGTTCAAGGGGCCGTCGGCCACGCGCGGCTACTTCCACAACCCCGAGCAGACGGCCAGGCTGTTCCGCGACGGCTGGCTCGACAGCGGCGACCGCGCCTATGCCGCCGACGGCGACTTCTACATCACCGGCCGCGTCAAGGACATCGTGATCCGTGGCGGGCGCAACCTGTACCCGCAGGAAGTGGAAGAAGCCGTGGGCCGGGTCGACGGCGTGCGCAAGGGCTGCGTGGCCGTGTTCGGCAGCCCCGACCCCGCCACCGGCACCGAGCGCCTGGTGGTGCTGGCCGAGGCCCGGCCGGTGGGTGCCGAGGCGCGGGCGCAGCTGCGCGACGCCGTGTCGCGCGCCGTCATCGACGCCATCGGCGAGCCGCCCGACGAGATCGTGCTGGCGCCGCCGCACACGGTGCTCAAGACCTCCAGCGGCAAGGTCCGGCGCTCGGCCTGCCGCAGCGTGTACGAAGCCGGGGGCGTGGGTGCCGCGCCGGCCAGCGCCTGGCGCCAGGTGCTGCGGCTGGCCTGGGGCGCCGTGCTGCCGCGCGCCCGCCAGCTGGCGCGTGCGGTCGCCCAAGGGCTGTACGGGTGCTGGGCGACGCTGGTGTTCTGGCTGCTCGCGCCGCTGACCTGGTTGCTGACGCTGCCGCTGCCCAACCCGGCCGCCGCCTGGGCGCTGGGCGGCGTCGCGGCGCGCCTGCTGTTGCGCCTGACCGGCACGCGCTTGACCGTGCGCGGGCTGGACCGGCTGCCCGGCGGACCCTGCGTGCTGGTCAGCAACCATGCCAGCTACCTGGACGGCGTGATCCTGGTCGCTGCCCTGCCGCGCCCGTTCGCCTTCGTGGCCAAGCGCGAACTGCAGCAACAGATCGTGGCCGGCCCCTACCTTCGGCGCCTGGGCACCGAGTTCGTCGAGCGCAGCGACCTGCAGCGCAGCGTGGCCGATGCCGGCCGGCTGGCCGAGCTGGCGCAGCAGGGCCGATCGCTGGCGGTGTTTCCGGAAGGCACGTTCGTCGCCCGGCCGGGCCTGCTGCCCTTCCATCTGGGCGCCTTCCTGGCCGCCGCGCGCGCGGGCGTGCCGGTGGTGCCGGTGGCCGTGGGCGGCAGCCGCGAGCTGCTGCCGGACGGCCACTGGTGGCCGCGGCGCGCATCGCTGCAGGTCGATGTCTGTGCGCCCGTTCCCCCTGTTGCGCAGGCAGGACCGCAGGCACCCGACCTCTTCGCCGCCGCCGTCGCGATGCGCGAGGTGTCGCGACGGGCCATCGCCGGGCGCCTCGACGGCGCGTGAGCCGCTGCCGTCGCCGGGCAGCGTCTCGCGGGCGACCTGCGGCACCGGCGTGGGCGTGCTGACCACACACAAGCAACCCCAGTGCCTGGCAATGGACTGCCGCACCCGGTCGGACAGGGCGCCCGAACCCTGGGGGCGCCGACGGCATCGCGCCCGCAAGTGCCGAAGAAGCGGGCAAGCAGCCTGCTGTTCGGCGCTTGCGCGGCTCGCTGCCCGCCTAAGCTGTCAGCACGAATTTGGGACGAACGGGTACCCCCATGGCAGGCAACATCAATATCACTCGGCTCATCACCCTGGTGCTGGCCGCCTTCTGGGCCGCCTTCATGCTGGTGGGCGGCGGCGCCTGGTGGGCGTTGAGCGACAGCGGCAAAAGCCTGCGTGACGTTCACGACAACCACATGGCGCGCTCCGAATCGCTGGCGCAGATGGCGTTGGCCGTGGAGGGCGCGCGCCTGGAGATCATGCGCGCCTTCCAGCACGACCCCGCTTCGCCGCTGGTCAAGCTGCACGACCACGCCATCGACTCGCACTTCAAGACCGCGCAGGCGCGTGAAGACAAGGTCGCGGCCCTGTGGAAGGACATGCAGGCGCAGGCCATGCCCGGCGAAGAGGCGCGCGCGGTGGAAGAGGCCCTGCGACTGCGCCAGGCCTGGGAGGCCAAGGCCCAGCAATCGCTGGACCGGATCAAGGCAGGAGACTTCTCGGTGCCCGTGATGGGCACCTTCCTGCTGGCCGGTCGCAATGAAGGCGCGGTGCTGATGGCCGCGCTGGAAAAGTTGCGCAAGTGGCATGCCGACCAGGCACAGATCAAGGCAGACGCCGCGATGGCGCAGCAGGCACGCGCCGGCTGGATCTTCCTCAGCCTGCTGTTGTGTTTCGGCGTGCCGGCGACGTGGTTCACGTTCAGCGTGCTGAGGCGCCTGAAGCTGGGCTTTGCCGAGGCGGATGCGATGGCCGCTGCCATCGCCTCGGGCGATCTGGGGGTCAAGGTCCGTTCCGGAGGCCAGGACGAGATCGGGCGCCTGCTGTCCAACATGGATCGCATGAATGGCCATCTGGTCGCGGTCATCAGCCAGGTGCGCCAGGCGGCAGACAGCATCGGCACGGCCTCGGCCGAAGTGGCTGCGGGCAACGTCGACCTGAGCCACCGCACCGAGACGACTGCCAGCAACCTGCAACAGACGGCCAGTTCCACCGAACAACTGGGCGCCACGGTGCGCCAGAACGCCGGCCATGCCAAGCAGGCCAGCGAACTGGCCAATGGCGCCTCCGGCGTGGCCACGCACGGCGGCGAGGTGGTGTCGCAGGTGGTCAGCACCATGCGCGAGATCAACGAAAGCTCCAAGCAGATCGCCGAGATCACCGGCGTCATCGACGGCATCGCCTTCCAGACCAACATCCTGGCGCTGAACGCCGCGGTGGAAGCCGCGCGCGCCGGTGAGCAGGGCCGCGGTTTTGCGGTGGTGGCGGCCGAAGTGCGCAGCCTGGCACAGCGCTCGGCCGACGCCGCGCGCCAGATCAAGACCCTGATCCAGGCCAGTGTGGATCGCGTGGAAGCGGGCAGCCGTCAGGCCGATGACGCGGGCCAGACCATGGCCGAGGTGGTGCAGGCCATCAAGCGCGTGTCCGAGATCGTGGCCGAGATCAGCCAGGCCAGCCGCGATCAGAGCGAAGGTGTGGCCCAGGTCGGCCAGGCCGTCTCGCAGATGGACCAGGCCACCCAGCAGAACGCGGCCCTGGTGGAGCAAAGCGCGGCCGCGGCGGAAAGCCTGCGAGCCCAGGCCCAGCAACTGGTGCAGGCGGTGTCCGCCTTCAAGCTGGCCCAGCACGCCTGACCCAGCGCGTGCCGTGCGGCCTGCGGTGATGTGATCCCGAGGCCCGGCGCGGCCCACGCAGCGAACCCTTGCTCCGCCTCACACGCCCGGTCCTCGGGCGGCGGCAACCAGACCGGCCCCGTGCCGCCGCAGATCAGCGGCGACCCCCGGGCCGGCGCCGTGAAGGCGGGCCGGCGCCCCCGCGGTCCGCACGCACCGGAAGCCGCCCGGCCTCAGGCGCTCAGCCGGCCCAGGAATGCCAGCAACGCCGCCGCAACCGCCTGCGGCTGTTCCTGCTGCACCCAATGGCCGGCGCCGTCGATGAGCACGGGCGGGCCCATGTCGGTGAAGGTGTGGGTGTGCATGCGGGCCAGCGCGCCCGGCGACTGGTGGATGCCCCAGTCCTGCGCGCCGGCCACGAACAGGGCCGGGATGCCGATGGTGCGGCCGGCGTGCATCTGCTGCTCCGCCACCAGTCGGGCGTCGAACCGGCAGCGGTACCAGTTGAGCCCGCCCTGAAAGCCGGTGCGGGTGAATTCGCCGCTGTAAACCGCCAGGTCGGGCTCGGGCAGCCAGCGGCAGGCGGCGACCTGGGCCGGGGTGGGCATGTGCGGCGCCACGGTGGCCGCCATGCCGGCGTCGAGGTCCATGATGTAGTAGGTGGGCATCCTGGCCAGTTCCTCGGCCGCCCAGCCGGCCAGTGGCGTGGGCTGGTTGCCGGGCCAGTCGGCCGACTTGTGGTGGTAGTAGGCGCGCAGGAAGGCATGCACGCCCTGCGGCGCCTGCCACATGTCGGCATTGGCCAGCGGCGTCGCGTAGTAGCGCTGGTAGTGCTTGCGCGGGCGCGGCAGGGCGGACAGCGCCGCGTCGATGTCGATGTCGGTGGTGCCCAGCGCCGGCGCGCCGTTGAAGGGCGCGCTCATCAGCACCACCGACCGGTACACGTCGGGGCGCAGCAGCGCGCTCCAGCCCGCCACCGACGCGCCGAAATCATGGCCGACCACGCAGGCCACCTGCGCGTGGCCGAGGGCGTGCACCAGGCCGAAGGCGTCGCGGGCGAGATTGGCCATGCGGTAGCTGGCCAGGTCGCCGTCCCAATCGGGGTTCCAGCCCGTGGTGCCGCCGTAGCCGCGCTGGTCTGGCGCCACGGCGTGGTATCCGGCGCGGGCCAGGGCCGGCAGCACGTGGCGCCAGGACCAGGCGAGTTCGGGGAAGCCGTGCAGTAGCAGGATGAGAGGCTGGGCGGCGTCGCCAGCCTCGAGCAGGTGCATGTCCAGCCCGTTGATGCCAGGCAGGACGCGCGAGCGCACGTGCGGCGGCAGTGGGGCGGCGCGGTATCCGGTCATGGCTTCACTCCGGTGACGACGGCGACGAACAGGTGGCGAGCGGCCCTGCACAAGGAGCGGGACACGCGCGGGGCGGGCCACCCGTGCGGCGCGACCCAGCGAGCAGACGGGGCGCGCGGGATTCAAGGGTGGCCCCAGGGAGAGGCACTTCGATACTAGACTGCCTGCGCTCCGGCGGCCTTGGGCGCGGCCGGTGCGCAGGCAGTCTAGTANNNNCTCCGGCGGCCTTGGGCGCGGCCGGTGCCCCCCCCCCCGTTCCGACCACCGCTCCACGCCTGGACCATGCCGCCATGACCGCCCCCACGCCCCGCCGCACTGCCCTCGTCACCGGCGCCGCGAGCGGCATCGGTGCCGCCACCGCCCGCCGGTTCCTGCGCGAAGGCTGGAACGTGGTGATCGGTCACCTGGACGGGCAGCAGGCCGAGGCCCAGGCGGTGGCCAACGCAGCCGCCCAAGGCGCGCGCGCCTTGGGCGTGGTCAGCGACGTCACGCGCGACGACGACTGCGTGCGCACGGTGCGCGCCGCCATCGACGCCTTCGGCGCGCTGCACGTGCTGGTCAACGCGGCGGGCATCAGCAAGATGGTGGCGCACTCGCGCCTGCACGATGTGTCGGCCGAGGATTTCCAGCGCATCTACGCGGTCAACACCATCGGGCCGTTCCAGATGACGCGGGCCGCTGCCGACGCGCTGAAGGCGTCGTCGACCGACGCGGTGCGCTCGGCCATCGTCAACATCTCGTCTCGCGCGGCGCTGATGGGCAGCGGCTCGTCGGTGCCGTACGCGTGCAGCAAGGCGGCGCTGAATGCGCTGACGATGTCCACCGCGCGATCGCTGGCGCCGCAGGTGCGGGTGAACGCGGTGTGCCCGTCGCTGGTGGAACAGGGCTTCGTGGAGCGGCTCGCGCCAGAATCGTTCGCCGACCGCAGCGCGCACCAGAAGACGGTGTCGCCGCTGCAGCGGCTGGGGCATCCTGACGAGGTGGCCGAGGCGATCCACTGGCTGGCCACGGGGGCCTCGATGATGACCGGCGCGATCGTTGAGCTGGACTTCGGGATGCACCTCAACGCCGTATGAAGGCGGCGGCGGTGCGGCGAGATCGGCACTGCGACGGTCGCTCCGGGGTCGTCAGTTGCCCTCCCTTGAGCAGAGTGCTTCTCCCACCTCCCCTCCAACAGCCGCCGTGACGCGTGTCAGCCGGTTCACGGCTGCGACACCCGCCCACCGATCACCTGTCCGACGCCCCAGCCGCCTCCCGCGTCGGCAAGCTCCACAACCACGCCGCCACCAAAGCGCAACACACCGCCGGCACCCAGCCGATGCGGCCGGGCAGCAGCCAGGCGGCCCAGGCCGAGCCCAGGGTCATCATCACCGTGGCCAGTTGCTTGGCGCGCAGCGGCACGGCCCGGTTGGCCCGCCAGGACTGCACCATCGGGCCGAAGCGCGGGTGGTTCAGGATCCACTGCTCGCAGCGCGCGCTGCCGCGCGAGAAGCAGAACGCCGCCAGCAGCACCAGCGGCGTGGTGGGCAGCAGCGGCAGGAAGATGCCGATGATGCCGATCGCCAGGCTCAGGCCGCCGGCGATCAGCCACAGCACGCGTTGCCAGGCCGGGCGCTCTGGCAGCACGGGCTCGAGGGATTCGCTCATGGCGGCATCGTACCGCCCGCACCCGGGCTTGACGCCGGACAAATGCCCGGCCGGCCGAGGGCTGTTAGGCTGCGCGTCCAACTGCATCCTCCACCCGCCCTGCCGAGGCCCGCACCACCATGAATGCCCCCCTCACCTGGTCCGAACAGTTCGCCCTGCAGCAGCCGCAGATGGACACCACGCACCAGGAGTTCGTGGCCCTGCTGGCCGACGCCCATGCCGCGCTGGACGGCCCGGCCGACGCGCTGCTGCAGCGCTGGGACACGCTGGTCGAGCACACGGTGGCGCACTTCGCCCAGGAAGACCGCTGGATGGCGGCCACCGGCTTCGCGTCCGAGAACTGCCACAGCTTCCAGCACCAGGCGGTGCTGCAGGTGATGGTGGAATGCGGCCGCCGCGCCCGCGAAGAGGCCGACTTCGAGCCGCTGCGCATCGCCGTCGGCGAACTGGCGATCTGGTTCCCGCAGCATGCGCAGATGATGGACGCGTCGCTGGCCGAGCACCTGCTGCGCGTCGGCTTCGACCCGGTGACCGGACAGGTGCGCGACACCGCGCTGGCCGGCACCACGCCGATCACCGGCTGCGGCGGCGGCAGTTGCTCGACCTGACCACCTTGCCCTGACGGCGGCGGCGCGCCCGCACGCGCTGCGGATGTGCAGGTCCGCAACGCGGCCGGGCGGCGACACCCACGGCGGCAGGCCCCTCCCCGGGCTAGCATTCGGCCCCGAGGAGACCGCCCCATGACCGTCATCACCACCATCGAAGACCTGCGCGTGCTTGCCAAGAAGCGGGTGCCGCGCATGTTCTACGACTACGCCGATTCGGGGTCGTGGACCGAATCCACCTACCGCGCCAACGAGGGCGATTTCCAGTCGATCAAGCTGCGCCAGCGCGTGGCGGTGAACATGGAGAACCGCAGCACGGCCACCCAGATGGTGGGCGTGGACGTGCGCATGCCGGTGGCCATCGCCCCGACGGGCCTGACCGGCATGCAGCATGCCGATGGCGAGATCCTGGCGGCCCGGGCGGCCGAGAAGTTCGGCATCCCGTTCACGCTGTCGACGATGAGCATCTGCTCGATCGAGGACATCGCCGCGCACACCAAGGCGCCGTTCTGGTTCCAGCTGTACGTGATGCGCGACCGCGATTTCATCGAGCGGCTGATCGACCGCGCCAAGGCCGCGAAGTGCGGCGCACTGGTGCTCACGCTCGACCTACAGATCCTGGGGCAGCGCCACAAGGACCTGAAGAACGGTCTGTCGGCGCCGCCCAAGCTGACGATCCCCAACATCCTGAACATCATGACCAAGCCGCGCTGGGCGCTGGGCATGCTGGGCACGCCGCGCCGGCAGTTCGGCAACATCGTCGGCCACGTCAAGGGCGTCACCGACATGGGCAACCTGTCGGCCTGGACCTCGCAGCAATTCGACCCGCGGCTGAACTGGGGCGACGTCGAGTGGATCAAGAAGCGCTGGGGCGGCAAGCTCATCGTCAAGGGCATCCAGGACGTCGAGGACGCGCGCATCGCCGCCGACTCGGGCGCCGACGCGCTGATCGTCAGCAACCACGGCGGCCGCCAACTCGACGGTGCCGAATCCAGCATCCGCGCGCTGCCGGCCGTCGTCGACGCCGTGGGCTCGCGCATCGAGGTGCACATGGACGGGGGCATCCGCTCGGGCCAGGACGTGGTCAAGGCCTGGGCCCTGGGCGCGCGCGGCACCTACATCGGCCGCGCCATGCTCTATGGCCTGGGCGCCATGGGCGAGGCCGGCGTGACCAAGGCGCTGGAGATCATCCGCAACGAGCTCGACCTGACCATGGCCTTCTGCGGCCGCACCCAGATGGCCCAGGTGGACAAGAGCATCCTGCTGCCGGGCACCTACCCCACCTGAACCACGGCCACGTCCCGGACCTGGGTCGGGGGCCTTGAACCGTTTTTTGGGAGATGATGCGGGCTAACTGACAAAGTGATCTCTCCGGCGCTGCCGTGCCCCTTGCGCGGCAGGAGGCTGGCCGATTGTTGAATGGAGCTACCGTGCCCGTGCCCTCCCCTGCCTCGACCCCCTGGCCCCGGGCCATCGATGCACGGCCTTTCCGGATCCGGCCGCCCCACCAGAGCGGGCCGCTGATGCTGGCGATGGTCCTGGCCGGCCTGTCGGCATGGCCCGCCCCGGTGGCCGCGCAGGACGACGCCATCGTCATCGGCGCCAGCCTGCCGCTGTCCGGCCCCAATGGGGGTGTCGGCCAAGAGGCGCTGTCGGTGATCAACGCCTACTTCGATTCGGTGAACAAGGCCGGCGGCATCGGTGGCCGGCGCCTGAAGCTGCAGGCGCTCGATGACGAGTTCAATGCGCAGAAGGCCGTCGAGAACGCCACCCGGCTGGCCGACGGCAAGGCGGTGGCCCTCTTCAACTGCTGGGGCACGTCCAACTGCGCGGCGATGATGCCGGTCATCACCCGGGTCGGCCTGCCGATGGTGGCCGGCATCTCCGGTGCCGGCCCGATGCGCGAAAAGCCGGGCCGCTATGCCTTCAACGTGCGAGCCACCACCGAGGCCGAGATCACGCGCATGGTGCAGCACCTGACGACGATCGGGCAGACTTCCGTCGCGCTGGTCTACCAGAACGACCCCTTCGGCAAGAGCGGCCGTTACGCCGCGCAGGCTGTGTTCGACAAGGCGCAGATCTCCCCCGCGGCCGAACTGTCGATCGAACGCGACGGCAGCAACGCCGAAGCCGTGGTCGAGTCGCTGAAGAAGCTGCCGGGGCTGGGCGGCGTGATCCTCGTCGCGGCGCCGCCGGCCACCGTGAAGCTGATCCCGATGGCGCGCGAGCGGCGCGTGTCGGTGCAGTTCTACAACCTCGCCGCGCAGGCCAACCGCAAGGTGGCGGCCGACCTGGGCCCGCACACGGCCGGGGTGGTGTTCACCACGCTCGTGCCCAACCCGTGGCGCGACGGCATCCCGGTGGTCCACGACTACCAGAAGTTGCTGGCCACCACCGACGACAAGCGCGAGTTCTCCTACCTGGGCCTCGAGGTCTACATCAACGCCAGGGTGCTGGTCGACGGCCTGCGCAAGGCCGGCCGCACCGTGCAGCGCGACAGCCTGGTCACCGCGCTCGAAACCATGGGGCTGCGCAAATACGGGCCGGTGACGGTGGACTACGCCCAGGGCGAGCGCAAGGGCTCGCGCTACGTGGGCCTGACCATGATCGACCGCACGGGCCGGTTCGTCGAATGACCGGCCGACCGGCCGGGCCTCGCCGGCCGGTCGCCGAAGGACCGGCTCAGGGCGCCGGCGGCGTCACCGGGTCGATGTAGCGGTCAAACAGCGCCAGCGCCACGCGGCGCAGCACGCGGAAGCGCGAGCAGTGCGCCAGCGCGATGAGGTCCAGCGCGTAGCGACGGTCGTAGCGCATGCGGTGCACCGAGACGGCCTCGCCGGCCCCGGCCATCAGGTCGCGGAAGCTGGTGAGCAGGCCGATGTCGAGGCTGCCCTCGGGCACCAGGGCCGGCACGCGGCGCCCGACGTCGAAGAAGCCCGGCGGCATGCGGTCGAGTTCGGTGATGGCCGGCATCAGTGCCGGGGCGGCGCGGTGGGTGTGTTGCGGCATGCCACATCTTCGGCGGCACGGCCCACCGGCCAAAGCGCGAGAAACGGCGCCGCAGCGCGCCAGTTCGGTGCGTTGCCGGGCACCCTGCCCGGCCACGGCGCGCTCAGGCCTTGGGCAGCGTCACGCCGCGCTGGCCCTGGTACTTGCCGCCGCGGTCCTTGTAGCTGGTCTCGCAGACCTCGTCGCTCTCGAAGAACAGCACCTGCGCGCAGCCCTCGCCGGCGTAGATCTTGGCCGGCAGCGGCGTGGTGTTGCTGAACTCCAGCGTCACGAAGCCTTCCCACTCGGGCTCGAAGGGCGTGACGTTGACGATGATGCCGCAGCGCGCGTAGGTGCTCTTGCCCAGGCACACGGTGAGCACGTTGCGCGGGATGCGGAAGTATTCGACCGTGCGGGCCAGCGCAAAGCTGTTGGGCGGGATGATGCAGACGTCGGCCTCGATGTCGACGAAGCTGCGCTCGTCGAAGTTCTTCGGATCGACCACCGTGCTGTAGACGTTGGTGAAGACCTTGAACTCGCGCGCGCAGCGCACGTCGTAGCCGTAGCTCGAGGTGCCGTAGCTGACGATCTTCTGCCCGTCGGCCGACTGCCGCACCTGGCCCGGCGCGAACGGCTCGATCATGCCGTGCTGCACGGCCATGCGGCGGATCCACTTGTCGCTCTTGATGCTCATGCTGCGCCCTCTGCGCCGGTGGCGCCCATTGCGGAATGCCGGCGGATTATCCCTGCCGCCAGACCGACGCCCGCGGGCCGCGTCAGCTCGGGTCGCCGAGCCAGTTGCCGATGACGTCGGCCGCGCGCGGCTTGTCGTGGCCGCGCGTCGGGCTGGCCTTCGGCGTGCCCAGCGCCACCCAGCCCACCAGCGTCTCGCCCGGGCCGCAGAAGGCCTGCTGCACCCGCGGGTGCCGCACCTTGCCGCCCGACAGCATCTTGCCGGCGAAGCCCAGCGCCTGCGCGGCATTGAGGAAATTGGCCAGCGCGCCGCCCAGGCAGATCCACTGCTCGTGCACCGGCACCTGCGGGTGGCCGAGGTCGGGCCGCGCGATCACCGCCACGGTGACGGGCGCGCGCCGGGCCCGCTCGGCATCGAGCGCGGCGCCGTCGGCGTCCTTGCCGGCGTCGCGCGCGGCCTGTTCGAACAGCGCCGCCAGCCGGTCGCGCGCCGGGCCAGCCACCACCGAAAACCGGAAGGGCACCAGCCCGGCATGGTCGGGCGCGCGCAGCGCGGCGTCGGCCATCCGCCGCAGTTGCGCGGCGTCGGGCCCGGGCTCGGCCAGGTGCTTGGCGCCGACCGACTGGCGGTCGAGCAGGCGCTGCAGCAAGTCGCTCACTTCGATTGCAACTGCTGCAGGTCGGCCAGGGTGTTGGCGTTGAAGAAGGCCGCGGCGTCGTCGAAGGGCACCTCGATGCAGCGGTGCTGGCCGGTCCAGCGGTCGATCTTGCGCTGGCCGCCCTGGATGAAGCGCACCAGGCTTTCCATCAGCCCCGACTGCATCAGGCAGAACACCGGCTGCACCTGCATCCGGCCTTCCTCCATCGTCGAGGCCATCGCGATCTCGGCGTCGGCGGCCTCCAGCGCGGCGGCCAGGCGCTCGACCAGGTCGAGCGGGAAATTCGGCGTGTCGCAGGGCACGGTGACGAGGTAGGGCGTCTCGCATCGCTCCAGCCCGGTCAGGAAGCCGGCCAGCGGGCCGGCGTAGTCGGGCACCGCGTCGGGCCACACCGGCACGCCCATCGATTCGTAGGCGCTTAGGTTGCGGTTGGCGTTGATCATGCTGGAGCCCACCTGCAACTGCAGCCGCATCAGCGCGTGCAGCGCCAGCGGCATGCCCAGGTGGTTCTGCAGGCCCTTGTCGACGCCGCCCATGCGGCTGCCGCGCCCGCCGGCGAGCACGAGGCCGGTGATGTCGTCGGGGGAGATCATGTTTCGAGCAGGTCGAAGCCCTGCGTTTCCACTTGCACGAAGGCGCGGGTGAAGCCGGCCACCGCGTGCCACAGCCGGGCGCGCGGCTGGGCCTGCACCGCGTCGCACAGTGCCTCGGCCCAGGGTTGCAGGTGGCGGCGGAAGAAGCGGCGCTGCTGCTCGAGGTTGCAGGTGGCCACGTCGTCGCCGGCGATCAGCCAGCGCATCACCTCCAGCTCGTAGGCGATGTGGTCCTCGGTCTCCAGGCGCTGGTCGTCGCGGGCCAGGCCCAGCCCGGCCAGGTCGGTGCGCAGGTCGGCCAGCGGCTTCTCGTGAAGGAAGCCGCTCAGGTAATACGAACCGTACGCGAACACCTCGGGCTTGCCGACGCCGTGGAACAGCGCCTCGTGCTCCTCGGCCGCAGCGGCGGCCGTGGAGGCGCGCATGGCCGCCACCAGCTCGCCCCAGGGCGCTTCGAGGAAGCCGCCGGGCTCGGGGGCCTGCGTCACCGCGACGCGAAACTCCTGCAGCAGCGCCTCGTCGGGCGGCGCCAGCCACAGCCGGGCCAGCAGGCCGTACAACTCGGCGCGGGCCAGTTCCTCGCTGTCGTCGGCGCTGGCGAAGCTCAGCGCCCTCAGATGGGATTCATTCATGCGCGCTCGGCTCGTCGTGGGTCACAGGTCGGTGATGCGGGTTTCGTTCGGGTTGGTGTGGATGTCGATGACGCGGCAATCGCCGCACATCTTCAGCCGCTCGGCCGCCGCGCCCTGGAAGGCGGCGTGGCCGGCCAGCTTGGCCACCATCATCTCGATCGCGCGCAGCGTGCCGAAAGGCTTGCCGCAGCGCACGCAGGCGAAGGGCTCCACCTCGTGCAGCACCCGCGCCGCCTTGCGCGCCTTGCCGTCGTCGGCCAGCCACAGCCGCGGGTGCAGCGTGATGGCGGACTCGGGGCAGGTGCTGGCGCACAGGCCGCACTGCACGCAGTTCTTCTCGATGAAGCGCAGCTGCGGCTTGTCGGGGTTGTCGGCCAGCGCCGCCTCGGGGCAGGCACCCACGCACGACAGGCACAGGGTGCACTTGTCGGTGTCGACCACCAGGCTGCCGAAGGGCGCACCGGCCGCGGGCAAGGCGACCTCGTCGACGGCGCCGGGGGCCTGCGCCAGCAGGTGGTCCAGCGCCATGTCGAGCGTGCCGCGCTTGTCGGCCCCCGTGGCGAAGGTGGCCGCCTGGCGCACGCCCTGCGCCGCCGGCGCGCGCAGCGCGGCGTCGAGCGCCGGCAGGTCGCGGGCGTCGCGCGCCTCGATCAGCCGGAAGTGCTGGCCGGCGAAACCCAGGCCGCTGACGATGGCCTGCGCCACGGCCATCTGCTCGGACAGCGCCTGGCGGTACTCGGGCGCCTCTTCGCCGGTGGCCAGCACCCACACCTGGTTGGCGCCCTGCGCAAAGGCCGCCAGCCACAGGTCGATGCCGGTGGAGGCGGTGTGCCACAGCGCCACCGGCAGCACCCGCGCGGGCACGCCGTGCACGCTGCGGTCGGTGCGCGCGGCGCGGCCCAGCTGGTCGACCAGGCGTTGTCCCTCACCCTCGCTGTGCAGCAGCAGCGCCGCGTCGCGGCCGCCGGCCTGGGCGTAGGCGCGCAGCATCGTGCGCAGGCGCTGGCCCTGGTCGGCCGGGCCCGGGTAGGCGAAGCTGAGGGCGCCACTGGGGCACACCGTGGAACAGGCGCCGCAGCCCACGCACAGGTGCGGCTCGACGATGATGCCGCCGCCCTGCCCGACCGGCGCACCCGGGGCCGGCGCGCCGGGGATCGGGCCGCGGCTCTTGCCGGTGCGCTTGCCTTTCAGCGCCGCATCGCTGCGGATGGCGCGCGCCGAGCACACGTCGATGCAGGCGGTGCAGCCGATCTGCTCGTTGCGGCTGTGCGCACACAGCTTGGGCCGGTACTGGAAGAAGCGCGGCTTGTCGAACTCGCCGGTCAGGTCGCGCAGCTTCAGCACCGCGTCGAACAGCCGGCGCTCGTCGCTGCCGACATGGAAGTAGCCCTGCGGCGGCTGGTGCATCGCGAAGGCCGGTTGCTCGCGCAGGTCGAGCACCAGGTCCACCGTGTCGCCCACGGCCTGCGGCTCGCGCTGGAAGTCGATGGCACCGGCCGCGTCGCACACCCGAACGCAGTCGCGGTGGCTCTTGCAGGCGGACAGGTCCACCTGGTAGCTGAAGTCGATGGCGCCCTCGGGGCAGGCTTCGATGCAGGCGTTGCAGCGGGTGCACAGCTCGAGGTCGATCGGGTTGGACGAAGCCCATTCCACCTCGAAGGCGCCCAGCCAGCCGGTCAGCCGGGTGAGGCGCCCGGTGTGCACCGCGTGCGCGCGGGCCTGCGGCAGCGCGCCGCCCGGGCGGTCGATCAGCTGCACCACGTCCAGCGTGTCGACCAGCATCGCCGCGGCGCGCTCGGTGGCGTCGGCACCGCCGATCACCAGGCAGCGGCCCGCCGACTTGTAGCCGATGGTGGACACCGGGTCGGGCGGCGGCAGCTGCGCCGCCGCAATCAGCGCGGCGATCTTGGGCGTGGCCTCTTTCGCGTCGCGCGACCAGCCGCCGGTCTCGCGCAGGTTGACGAAGCGGATGGGCCGCTCGGCCACCGGCCGCGCGCCCTCGGTCTCGGCATTGAGTTCGAGGAACAGCCGGCTTTCCTGCGTGCAGGCCACCAGCAGGTCCTCGCCCGACTTGGCGGCGCGCTGGAACGCACCGGCCTCGCGCCGGCACAGCAGCGTGTGGACGGTGTCGAGGCCGTCAGTGCTCGCGCCCGGTGTCTTCGCCAGCGCCTGGCCCAGGGCCTTGGCGTCCAGCGGCATCGTGCGGTTGCAATCGCAGATCAGGGTCTTCATCGGGGGTGGGG
>NZ_MWLO01000148.1 GCF_002198735.1 Ideonella sp. A 288 | reverse complement strand
GGGTTCGGGTTCTTGCGGCGCCGACGGGGGCGCCGAGGGGGGCGTGGCCGGCGGCGGCGGGTTGGCACCGAGTTCGAACAGGTGCTCCTGCGCGTTGAACACCGCTGAGCAGCGGCCACAACGGACCCAGCCCTCGGACACCTTCAACTGATCCTGCACGACACGGAAGACCGTGCCGCAATCGGTGCAGCGGGTGGCCAGGCTCATCGCGGCATCATGCCACGGCGGCGTGGCCGCGCCGGCTGCCTGTCATCAGGATCCAGCCGTCCTCGGCATCGCTCACCTCGAGCGCCAGCCAGGGCGCATAGGCCGCCTTCAACTCGTCGGCCTGGCGCTCCAGGATGCCGGCCAGCACCAGCCAGCCCCCCGGGGCCACATGGCCGGCCAGCAGCGGCGCCAGCAACTTCAGCGGCGTAGCCAGGATGTTGGCCAGCACCAGCGGGTAGTCGCCCTGGGCCTTGTCGGGCAGGCCGGCGTCGAGTCGGACGCCATTGGCCAGCGCGTTGGCGCGGGTGGATTCGACCGCGGCCGGGTCGATGTCGACCGCATCGATGGCCCGTGCCCCGTGCAACGCCGCACCGATGGCCAGGATGCCCGATCCGCAGCCGTAGTCGAGTACCCGCGGCCAGGGGCTGGCCGGGTCGGCATGGCCGGCCAGCCAGCGCAGGCACATGCGCGTGGTGGGGTGGGTGCCGGTGCCGAAGGCCAGGCCGGGGTCGAGCCGGATCACCCGTTCGGCCTGTGGCGGCGCCTCGTGCCAGCTCGGCACGATCCAGAAGCTGGGAGTGATCTCGACGGGAGTGAACTGGGATTGGGTCAGGCGCACCCAGTCCTGGTCGGGCACGTCGCGCAGGGCCACGACGACCAAGCCTTCGGCCCAGTCCTGTGCCATGAGCACCGCGGCGGCGCCCGAGGCGGCTGCCTCGGTCTCGAACAGCGCGGTCAATGTCGAGCGCTGCCAGCCCTCGCGCGGCGCCGGCATGCCGGGCTCGCCGAACAGTGCCTGCTCGGCCGCGGTGCCGGCGTCGGCGTCCTCCACCGACACCGACAGCGCATCGAGTTCGTCGACCAGCGCTTCGGAGACCGGCTCGACCAGCGCCTCGTCCAGCCGCAGCACCAACTCGTGCATCAGCGATTGCGCCGGCTCAGCCAGCCTTCCAGGTAGTGGATGCTGGTGCCGCCCTCGACGAACTTGGCATCGGCCATCAGTTCGCGGTGCAGCGGGATGTTGGTCTGGATGCCCTCCACCACCGTCTCGGACAGCGCCGTGCGCATCCGGGCCAGTGCCTGTTCGCGCGTGTCGCCGTGGACGATGATCTTGCCGATCATCGAGTCGTAGTTCGGCGGCACCATGTAGTTGGTGTAGGCATGCGAATCGACACGCACCCCCGGGCCGCCCGGCATGTGCCACATCGCGATGCGTCCGGGCGACGGCGTGAACTTGTACGCGTCCTCGGCATTGATCCGGCATTCGATGGCGTGGCCGCGAAGCTGGATGCTGCGCTGCGTGAACGGCAGCTTCTCTCCGGCGGCCACGCGGATCTGCATCTGCACGATGTCGATGCCGGTGACCATCTCGGTCACCGGATGCTCCACCTGCACCCGGGTGTTCATCTCGATGAAGAAGAACTCGCCGCGCTCGTACAGGAACTCGAAGGTGCCCGCACCGCGGTAGCCGATCTTCTTGCAGGCCGCAGCGCAGCGGTCGCCGATCTTCTCGATCACGCGGCGGGCAATGCCTGGCGCAGGCGCTTCCTCGATGATCTTCTGGTGCCGGCGCTGCATCGAGCAGTCGCGTTCTCCCAACCACACCGCATTCTTGTGCTGGTCGGCCATGATCTGGATCTCGACATGGCGCGGGTTCTCGAGGAACTTTTCCATGTAGACGGCCGGGTTGCCGAACGCGGCACCGGCCTCGGAGCGGGTGGTCTGCACCGCGTGCAGCAGCGCTGCCTCGGTGTGCACGACCCGCATGCCGCGCCCACCGCCGCCGCCGGCGGCCTTGATGATGACCGGGTAGCCGATGGTGCGGGCGGCCTGGATGATGGCCTTGGGCTCATCGGTCAGCGCGCCTTCCGAGCCGGGCACGCAGGGCACGCCCGAGCGGATCATGGCCTGCTTGGCCGCCACCTTGTCGCCCATGATGCGGATCGATTCGGGCGTGGGGCCGATGAAGGTGAAGCCGCTCTTCTCGACGCGCTCGGCAAAGTCGGCGTTCTCCGACAGGAAGCCGTAGCCGGGGTGGATGGCCTCGGCGTCGGTGACCTCGGCCGTCGCGATGATTGCCGGCATGTTGAGGTAGCTCTGCGCGGACGGCGGCGGGCCGATGCAGACGGCCTCGTCCGCGAGCTTGACGTACTTGGCTTCGCGGTCGGCCTCTGAGTACACCACGACGGACTTGATGCCCATCTCGCGGCAGGCGCGCTGGATTCTGAGGGCGATTTCGCCGCGGTTGGCGATCAGGATCTTCTTGAACATGGGGCCGGCCGGCGCGTCATTCGATGATGAACAAGGGCTGGCCGAACTCGACCGCCTGACCGTTCTCGGCCATCACCTTGGTGATGGTGCCGCTCCTGTCGGCTTCGATCTCGTTCATGATCTTCATCGCCTCGATGATGCACACCGCCTCGCCTTCCTTGACCGACTGGCCAATCTCGGCCAGCGGCTTGGCCCCTGGGCTGGAGGCGCGGTAGAAGGTGCCGACCATCGGCGACTTGATGGCATGTCCGGGATCGACCGCCGGCAACGCCGCGGCGGCGGCTGCGGCCACGGCCTCGGCGGTCGGTTGGGCGACGACCGGTGCCATGGCCACCGGCGCCGCCATGGCCATGGTCATCGTGCCGCCGGCCGAGGCGCGGGGGTCGGCCTTGACGATGCGCACCTTGCCTTCCGCTTCGGTGATCTCGAGCTCGGAGATGTTGGACTCCGACACGAGGTCGATCAGGGTCTTCAGCTTGCGCAGGTCCATGCGGTGCACTCCTTGGGCTGGGGCGGTGCCGCAACGAGGCCAAGTGGCGCACTTGCGGGCATCGTCGATGCAATGTGGGTCAAGCGACGACAGCTTGGAGGCTATCTGCTGCCATCAGCGTCGAAAGGAGCGCGATTGTGGCACAGCGAGGGAACAGAAACATCAGTAACTTGCGACTCGAGGCGCTAACCGGAAGTTGCGCCTTTCTTGAATCTTCAGCGCAATTTGAGCTCGGTTGAGCAAACTTTAGAGGAAGTTAGCGCTTTGAAGGCTTTAGCCAGCCGTTCAGCTCTTCGAGCGAGGTCTCGCCCACCTTGCGGTGCGTCACCCGCCCGTCGGCCGACACCAGCACCGTGAACGGCAGGCCGCCCTTGGTGTTGCCGAGCTGGCGGGTGAGTTCGATGCCGTCCATGCCAGCCAGCCCAACGGGCACCTTGAGCGGCGTGCGCTGCAGGAATTCACGCACCGGTGTCGGCCCATCGATGGCCAGCGCCAGCACCTTCAAGCCAGAGGCCGCCTGCTCGCGCGCCAGCCGGTCGATGGCCGGCAACTCGCGCACGCAGGGCGGGCACCATGTCGCCCAGAAGTTGATGAGCAGTGGCTGGCGACGGAAGTCGGCCAGGGCCACTTCGCCCCCTTCCGGACGGGCAAACCGCTGAGACCAGAACTGCGGTGGCAGGTCTTGTGCCGTGGCGGCATCGGCGTCGGTGGCGTGCCACCAGCCCAGGCCACCACCGGCCGCCGCGGCCAAGGCAGCGGTGCTGCCGAACAGGATCGAACGTCGTGCGGTCATGGTGTGGATTCGTTCGGCCTGGCGCGGGCAGGCTCATCGGGCATGTCGAGAAGGCGGCGCAGCGTGTCCAGGTCACCGCGCCAGCTCCGCCCGCGGGCGTCGGGCTTGAGCGCGCCACGCAGGTCGTCATGGTCGCGCACGCTGAGATGCAGCGTCACCGGGTGGGGCAGTTCCGGACAGCGGTCGGCCAACGTGAGGACGGACAGGTCGCGGCCGCGATCATTGGGCAGCAGGTCGGCATCGAAGTCGACCCCGAGGTTGAGCAGCGCAATCTCGGCCGACTTCGGATCGTCGCAGTACAGGTCGAGGTGGATGGCCGAGTGCCGATTGGCCGTGCCGCGCCACACGCCACCCGACAGGTGCGGGCGGAATTCGGCCAGCCGCTCCATCCAGCGCTGGGCCAGTCGCCGCAGGGCCGCCAGTTCAGCAGGTTGGGTGTCCGCATCGAACAGCGCTATGTGGGCGCGGACTTCGTCCTCTACGGCTTCGTTGCTCGGCAGGTCGCCCGGCCGCACCGTGCGGCCCAGCGCCCGCGCCGCCTTGCGCTTGGCCTGGCCATAGTCCATGCCTTCGTCGGCCACCAGCTGCGCGGCGGCGATCGCGATCTCGGCAGTCAGGGCTGAAGCCATGCGCCATTGTAGGAAGGCGATGGTCAGGGCGTCGCCACCGAGGCCATGCGGGCCTGAACGGTTGCCGCCCGGGCCGCCAGGTGCGCCGAGCCCATCTGGCGTTCGAAGCGCTTGGGGGCGGGCAGCATCACTGCGAGCCGTGCGGCCTGGTAGGGGTCGAGCCGCGAGGCGTCCCTTCGGAAGTAGTAGCGTGACGCCGCCTGGGCACCGAACAAGCCCTCGCCCCACTCGACGTGGTTCAGGTAGATCTCCAGGATGCGGTGCTTGGACAGCAAGGTTTCGAGCGCGAGGGTCAACACCAGCTCCTGGGCCTTGCGCGGCAAGGTGCGTTCACCGGACAGGAACAGGTTCTTGGCCAACTGCTGGCTGATGGTGGAGCCGCCGACCACCTTGGGCGGTCGCTTGGGCGTGGCGCGTGACTCGGCGCGCTGATTGCGGTTCCAGGCTTGTTCCACCGCGTCCCATTCGACGCCAAAGTGCTCGACAAAGCCGGCGTCCTCGCTGGCGATGACCGCCCGCCGCAGGTTCGGCGACACCTGCTCGGCGTCCACCCATTCCTGGCCCCAGGCCACCTGGTGTTTTTCGGTGAGCAGTCGCCAGATCTCGCTGCGCTGGAAGGTGGTCGAGCCGGGGTCGACCACCGCCATGAGCGCAATCCGTCCGACGAAATAGACCTGCAGCGACACCGTGCACAGGGCCAGCAGGGCCAGGACCCTGAGTGTCTGCCGCCGCCAGGCGGGCCCCTGGCTCACCGCGCGCCGCCCAGGCGGGCTCGCAGCGCAGCCAGCACCGGGGCGGTGTCCGGCATCACGCCGCGCCACAGTCGAAAGGCCTCGGCGGCCTGCTCGACCAGCATGCCCAGGCCATCCCTCCCGCGTGCACCCTGGGCAGCGGCCCAGTCGAGAAAGGGCGCTGCCGCCGGGCCGTACATCAGGTCGACCGCCAGGCTGTTGCGGCCCAGCACATGGGCCGGCACCGGCACCGGCGCGCCGGACAGGCTGCTGGCGCTGCTGTTGATGACCACGTCGTACCCGGCATCGGTGTCGTCGAGCCCGCACGCCTTCACGACCACGCCGTGGGTGGCGGCCAGCGCCGCGTGGCGCTGCACCAGGTCGTCGGCATGTGCGGGCGTGCGGTTGGCGACGCAGACCAGCGCCGGTCGCTGCTCGATCAGCGGCCCCAGCACGCCCGCCGCGGCGCCGCCGGCACCGACCAGCAGCACGCGGCGCCCCTCGAGCGACTGGCCGGCGCCCTGACGCAGATCTCGCATCAGGCCGATGCCGTCGCTGTTGTCGGCATACCAGCCATCGTCGTCGAAGCGCAGCACGTTGGCGGCCTGGGCCAGCGAAGCGCGCTCACTCACGCGGTTGGCCAGCGGCAGCACCTGGAACTTGAAGGGCACGGTGATGTTGCAGCCGCGGGCCGGCCCCAGCCCGGCAGCCGCGTCGGCACTGGCAATGAAGGCCCGCACCGTGGCTGCGAAGCCGTCGAGCGGGCATTCGATGCGGCCGTAATCGATGCACTGGCCGGTCTGCCGCGCGAACTCGGCGTGGATGAAGGGCGACTGGCTGTGCGCCACTGGGTGGCCCAGCACGGCATAGCGGTCGGGCAGGCGGGCGGGCACGGGCGATGGCATGGCAGGTCGGTGGACGCAGTCGGGTTCGCGACGCTGATCAGTTTGGCTGCGCGCTGAGGCTGGTTTCGAGGCCGTCTTCGCGGGTGAAGCGGAAGCGCGAAGTGACCACGATCTGGTCGGCGTGCTGGCGCATCGGCACGGTGAACTGCCCGAAGGGCGAGGCGGCACGCACAATGGCCATGGCCCGTTGGTCGAGCAGCCTGGTGCCCGAGCCACGGACGATTTCGGTCTCGACCACGCGCCCCCGTGTGTCGACGGTGATGTTCATGGTCAGCTCGCCATACAGCTTGCGGCCGCGGTGCTCGGGGAAGTCGCGGGTGCCGCGGTCCTCGATGCGCCGACGCAAGTGGTCGTAGTAGATGGCGTAGACCTCCTCGCGGGTGGCCGGGCTGATGTAGCGCTTCTTGGGCCGCGCGTTTTCCTCGTTGATGCGCTTCTCGATCTCGGCCAGCAGCTTGAGCAACTGGCGTCGCCGCTCGTCCTGGTCGCGCTCGGTCGGGTTCCCGGTCTCGCGCTGCGGATCTGGTGGCGGCAGCAGGGCCATCTCGCGCCGCACCTGGGCCAGCAGCTGGCGTTGCTGCTCTTGCAGTTGGTCGACGCGTCGGCGCGAGTCGTCGGTGGAGTCGCCGAGCTCGACCTGGGCCGAGGCGGGCAGTGGCGACGTGGCGCGGCCACTGGCGGCCTCGCCGCCACCGGCCAGCTGCGCCTGCGCCACGGCCTGGGCCTGGGTGGGTGCCTCGGCCGATCGGGCGTTGACGAGGATCACCTCCAACGGCGTGTCGCGGAACACGCGTTCGAAACGCTCGGGGTCGACAAAGCGAAACGTCAACAGAGCGGCATGCACCGTCACCGACACCAGCACAGCCCAGTGCAGCGTGGTCAGCGTGGACAGCCAGCGGCGCATCGGGCGCTAGGCTGGCGTGGCCGCACCGGCCTCGGGGGGCGGTGCCTCGGTGGCGGCACCATCGGTCAGGTCGATGGCCAGGGCCAATGGCGCGGCGTCGGCCACATCGTCTTCCGCGTCATCCTCGGGGCCCGATTCGACATCCGCCGCGGGCTCGTCGCGCCGGGCGGCCAGGCTGGCGTGCAGTTCCAGCGTCAGCGTGTCCATGCCGGTGATGCGCACGCGCACCTTGGCACCGCGCGGCAGGTGTTCGCACCCCAGGGCCTTGAACACCAGCGGCAGGGTGTCGGCGCGCACCAGGCCGTCCTTCAGCACGGCAGCATCGAGCTCTGTGACCTCGTTCTGCTGCAGCCAGCGCATGGTCCAGAAGCGCTCGATGCCGTGCTGGAAGTCGTTGTACGCGCTGTAGGCGCCGTCGAAGGACGAGATGACCGAGAACAGCGTCGCGTCCCGTGGCTTGAACGGTGCCGCCAGGGCCGCCGTGCGGCCGTGCCGAGCGCACGCGATGATCTGCCACTGGTTGACCAGGTCTACATAGCGGCGCAGTGGCGACGTGGCCCAGGTGTACTGCTTGACGCCCATGCCCGCGTGCGGCGCCGGCTTGACGCCCATGCGCACCTTGATGCCGGGCGCCAGGCTGGCCTGGCTGCGGTAGATGCCGGGCACGCCATGCTCGGCCAGCCAGCCGCCCCAGTGGCTGTTGGCCAGGATCATCGCCTCGCTGACGATCAGGTCGAGCGGCGCCCCGCGGCGGCGTTCGGTGAGCGTCACCGTCTCGGTGCCGTCGGGCTCGGCGGTGCCGCCGTTGGCCAGCCGGAAGTTGTAGTCCGGCCGGTTGAAGTTCTCGGGCTTGCCGCGCACCACCTCGCGCGCCGCCTTCAGGTGGCGTGCCAGGCGGAAGGTGAAGGCCAGTTCGTGCGCGAACGGGTAGTCGGGCACGGCCTCGCCGGTGAGCGAGGCCTCGGTGACCACCTCGTCGAGCTGGTCGTGGCGCAGGTTCATCGCGATCGGCACGCGCTCCAGGCGCGTTTCGGTGGCGCGGACCTCGAGGGTCGCCTCGTCGAAAGTGACGTACAGGCTCACCGCCGGGCAGTCCCGGCCCTCGATCAGCGTGTAGTGCTGCACCACCGCATCGGGCAGCATGGTGAGCTTCCAGCCCGGCATGTAGACGGTGGACAGGCGCTCGCGCGCCACCTTGTCCACCGGCGAATCGGGCGAGATGGCCAGCGCGGGGGCGGCGATGTGCACGCCGAAGATCACCGTGCCGGTGCCCAGGCCGTTCACCGACAGGGCGTCGTCGATCTCGGTCGTCTGAGAATCGTCGATGGAGAAGGCCTGCACCGGCGCCAGCGGCAGCTCGTCCTTGATCAGCGGTGCTTCCAGCGGTGGGAAGCCGGTGCCCTTGGGGAACTGCTCGAACAGGAAGCGACGCCAGTGGAACTGGTACGACGAATCGATGGCGCCGGCCGCCTTCAGCAGATCGAGCGGTGCCCGCTGCGAGCGCCGCGACGCCTCGACCACCGCCTTGTACTCGGCGCCGTTCTTGTCGGGCTTGAAGAGGATGCGGTACAGCTGCTCGCGCACCGGCGCCGGGCACTGGCCTGCCACCAGGTCCTCTGCCCAGGCCTCGATCTGCGCCGCCAGTTGCTTCTTGCGCTCGATGCCCAGCAGCGCGGCCTTGACGATCTCCTCGGGCGCCTTCTTGAACAGGCCCTTGCCGGCGCGGCGGAAGTAGTGCGGCGCCTCGAACAGCCGCAGCAGCGCCGCGGCCTGTTGCTCCGGCCCGGCCTTGGCGTCGAAGTAGTCGCGCGCCAGGTCGCCGAAGCTGAACTCTCCCTCCGGGGCGAATTCCCAGGCCAGGTCGAGATCGATCTCGCCGGCCAGCGCATGGGCGCGCGTCATCAGGTCCGCCGGTGCCGGCTTGTCGAATCGCAGCAGCACGTTGGCGGTTTTCACTTTCACGCGCTTGCCGGAATCGAGCTCGACTTGCATCGAGGCATCGGCTTCGGACATCACGCGGCCGGCGAGGAACTTGCCGGCGTCGTCGAACAGGGCGTAGGTCACCCGGTGGATTGTCCCATCGACGCGGGTCCGCCCGCGGCGGTCGATTCGATGGCCGCTCCGTCGGCCCGGTCCAGGCCGTTGGCGACGCGCCAGGCGGGGTCGAACAAGGTGTCGAGGTAGCGCTCGCCGGCGTCGCAGATCAAGGTCACGATGCTGCCGCGTTCGCCGCGCGCCGACATCTCGCGTGCCAAGTGCAGCACGCCGGCGAAGTTGGTGCCGGTGGACGGCCCTACCCGGCGTCCCAGGCGCGCCGACAGGTCGACGGCCGCGCAGAAGCTGGCAGCGTCGGGCACGCGCAGCATGCGGTCGATCACCGTCGGCACGAAGCTCGGCTCGACCCGCGGCCGCCCGATGCCCTCGATGCGGCCGCGTTCGGTCGAGGCCAGGTCGCGCCGGCCGCTGGCGAAGGCATCGAAGAACACCGAGCGCTCGGGGTCGACCACCGCCAGTTCGGTGGTGGCCAGTGCGTCGCGCCGGTAGCGCAGGTAGCGGCCGATGGTGGCCGAGGTACCGCCGGTGCCGGCGCCGACGACGATCCAGCGGGGCAGCGGGTGCGGTTCGTGCCGCATCTGCGTGAAGATGCTCTCGGCGATGTTGTTGTTGCCGCGCCAGTCGGTGGCCCGTTCGGCGTGCGTGAACTGGTCCATGTAGTGGCCGCGTCGTTCGCGCGCCAGGCGCTCGGCCTCGGCGTACACCTGTGCGGCGTCCACCTCATGGCACTGGCCGCCGAAGAAGGCGATCTCCTGCAGCTTGCGGGCCGCCGTGCCGCGCGGCACCACGGCGACGAAGGGCAGGCCGAGCAGTCGGGCGAAGTAGGCCTCGCTGATGGCCGTGGACCCGGAACTGGCCTCCACCACGGTCGTCCCTGGGCCGATGTGGCCGTTGCACAGGCCGTAGAGGAACAGCGAGCGCGCCAGCCGGTGCTTGAGGCTGCCGGACGGGTGCGTGGACTCGTCCTTCAGGTACACGTCCACACCCGGCGCCTCGGGCAGCGCCAGCGGGATCAGGTGCGTGTCGGCGGACCGGCGCGCATCGGCCTCGATGCGCTGCAGCGCCTGGGCCAGCCACGCACGGTCGGGGGTCATGGCCGCAGGGTCAGACGGTCATGCCGCCCGAGACTTCGAGCACGGCGCCGTTGACGTAGCTGGCCTCGTCGCTGGCCAGGAAGGCGTAGACCGCGGCGATCTCCTCGGGCTTGCCCAGGCGGTGCAGCGGCACCTGGTCGCGCATGTGCTGCAGCACCTTGTCGGGCACGGTCTGCAGGATCGGCGTCTCGACGAAGCCCGGCGCCACCGCGTTGACGCGGATGCCCTTGGGGCCCAGCTCGCGGCTCCAGGTCTTGGTGAAGCCGATGACGCCGAACTTCGAGGCGGCGTAGTTGGTCTGGCCGAAGTTGCCGTAGATGCCGACGACGCTGGACGCGTTGAGGATCACGCCGGAGCCTTGCGCGACCATGGTGTCGACCACTGCCTGCGACGCATGGAAGACGCCCCGCAGGTTGACATCGATGACCGCGTCGAACTGGTCGAGCGTCATCTTCTGCAGGCGCGCGTCCTTGGTGATGCCGGCGTTGTTGACCAGCACGTCGATGCGGCCGAACTTCGCCTTCACGGCCGCCACCATGGCGTCGACCTCGTCGCGGTGGGTGACGTTCAGTGCGAAGCCGATGGCCTGTCCGTCGGCCTGATGGATGGCGGCCACCGCCGCATCGACGCCATCCGCGCGCAGGTCGCAGACGACGACGATCGCGCCTTCGGCAGCGAACTTCAGAGCCGTGGCCAGGCCGATGCCCTGGGCGGCACCGGTGATGATGGAAACCTTGTTCTTCAGTCGCATAGCTCGAGGAATCTCAACAGGAATGGAAGGTGGTCGTCGAAGTCGGTGATCGAGTGATCGCTGCCGTCGAGCAGCTTGACCGTCGCGCCGGGGTAGCGGCCGGTCATCTCGCGCCAGTCGAGCACCTCGTCGCCTTTGCAGATGATCGCGCCGTAGCGTGTCGGCAGGCTGACGGCGGGCACGGTGAGCGCCCGCAACTCGTCGACATACTCCGGCAGGAACTCGAAACGCTCCTCGGGCCGGTGGAACTGAGTCTGCTCACCGATGTACTTCGCCAGGTCGCGCGCCGGGTCGACGGCCGGGTTGAGCAGCATCGCGCGGCAACCGGTGGCCTCGGCGAAGGCGGTGGCGTAGAAGCCGCCGAGCGAGCTGCCGATCACCACCGTGCGGTCGGCTGGCCAGTCGGCCGTGCCCTGCCGGATCAAGGCCCAGGCCTGGGCAGGCGAGGGCGGCAGTTGCGGACACCACCAGGTGATGTCGGGTCGGTGCGCCGCCAACCAGTCTGCCAGCCTCCGAGCCTTGAACGACTGCGGCGACGAGCGGAAGCCATGCAGGTACAGCAGGTGCGAGATCGTCACGGCGCCAGCGCCTGCAGCAGCTTGTCGTGGATGCCGCCGAAGCCGCCGTTGCTCATCACCAGCACGTGGTCGCCGGGTTTGGCCTCGCGCACGATCTGCGCGGCCAGCTTGTCCACGCTGTCGGCCACCATGGCCTGCCGGCCCATCGGCGCCAACGCCTCGGCGGCGTCCCAGCCATAGTTGCCTTGCAGGCAGAAGCTCAGGTCGGCCTCCTCCAGTGCCCAGGGCAGCAGGGCCTTCATCGCGCCCTGCTTCATCGTGTTGGTGCGCGGCTCGAACACGGCCAGGATGCGCGCCAGCCCCACCTTGCGGCGCAGGCCATTGACGGTGGTGCGCATGGCCGTGGGGTGGTGCGCGAAGTCGTCGTACACCTTGACGCCGCCGGCCTCGCCGCGCAACTCGAGCCGGCGACGCACGTTCTGGAAGCTGCCCAGCGCGGCCGCCGCGGCCTCGGGCGACACGCCCACATGCTCGGCCGCGCCGATGGCAGCCAATGCATTGAGCTGGTTGTGCTCACCCAGTTGCGTCCAATCGACGCGTCCCACCTTCAGGCTGCCGCGCAGCACGTCGAAGGCGTGCGGCTCACCGCGCGAGCGCAGCGCGCCGGGTTCTTCCTTGCGCGGGCCGAAGCGCTGCACCTCGCTCCAGCAGCCTCGGGCCAGCACGCGAGCCAGCGCCTCTTCGCGGCTGTTGACCACCAGCCGGCCGGTCGACGGCACGGTGCGCACCAGATGGTGGAACTGCGTTTCGATGGCCGCCAGGTCGGGAAAGATGTCAGCGTGGTCGTATTCCAGGTTGTTGAGCACCGCGGTGCGGGGCCGGTAGTGCACGAACTTGCTGCGCTTGTCGAAGAAGGCCGTGTCGTACTCGTCGGCCTCGATGACGAAGCATCGGCCCTGACCCAGCCGAGCCGAGATGCCGAAGTTCAGCGGCACGCCGCCCACCAGGAAGCCGGGCTGCAGCCCCGCGCATTCGAGCATCCACGCCAGCATCGACGTGGTGGTGGTCTTGCCGTGCGTGCCGGCCACGGCCAGCACGTGGCGGCCGGCCAGCACGTGATCGGCCAGCCACTGCGGGCCACTGGTGTAGGGCAGGCCGGCGTCGAGGATGGCCTCCATCAGCGGGTTGCCGCGCGTGACGACATTGCCGATGACGAACAGGTCGGGCTTGGTGGCCAGCTGGTCGGGCGACCAGCCTTCGGTCAGGCCGATGCCCAGGGCGCGCAACTGGTCGCTCATCGGCGGGTAGACGTTGGCGTCGCAGCCGGTGACCTGGTGGCCGGCCTCGCGGGCGATGGCCGCCAACCCGCCCATGAAGGTGCCGCAGATGCCGAGGATGTGGATGTGCATGGGGGCGGAATTCTAGGTGGCGGCCCGGCGACTGCCGCCGGGGGCCGCCAGCCGCGTGAGGGCGGATCGGGTCGGTCGCCGGACGGCGCCGTCAGGCCTCGAAACCCTGCCGCGCCACCCATTGCTGGCCCGGCGCCAGCGTGACGGGCGCGCCGATGGCGGCGGCCTCGACGCAGAGCATCCGCAACCAGTCGTCGGAGGGCATGTCTGTCATGGCGGCAGCCTTGTCGGGCCCGGGGTTCCACACCACCACGTCGTCGAAGCCTTCGCGGCGGATCGTCATGCGGCCCATCGCGGTGCTGAGCGTCTGCGATTCGGTGGCATCGAAGTAGATGCGGTCGATCTCGCCGGCGAAGCTGAACGGGTCCATCTCCTGGTGCTGGGACTTTCCGGTCAGGCTGTCGACATAGCGCACGCCGTAGAGGCCGCCCAGGCGCGCCCGGCGCACGTCGTCCACCAACAGGTAGGTGTGCAGGGCGGCGGTGAAGTCGAAGGGTGCCTCCCCGGTGTTGGTGATGGCCAGTTCCACGTCGAGCTGCAGGCCGGCCAGGCTGAAGCTGAGCTCGGCCTCGAAGGCATGCGGCCAGATCGCGCGGGTGGCGTCGTCATCGGTCAGCCGCAACACGCCGATGGCCACGCCGCTGCGCTCGGCGCCTTCCACCCACTGCCAGGGCCGGTTGCGGGCCAGGCCGTGGCGGGGCAGCGGGCCGCGTTGCCCGAACTGCGGGAAGATCACCGGGATGCCGCCACGCACCGCGTGCGAGCCACCGGCCACCGCATGCGGCGACAGGTACAGCCGCTCCTGGTCGCCCGCCGGGATCCATGACACGAGGTGCGCACCGTGCAGCAGCACGGTGGCCTGCGCGCCATCGGGCGCGCGCAGCCACATCGCCGGCTGGCCCAGCGCCTGCGTGGGCTTGATCATCGCGGGCTCCGCTCGTCAGGCGCGCAGTGCGCCTCGGGCCGCGTCCACCGTGGCGGCGATGTCGTCGGCGGTGTGGGCCGCGCTCACGAAGCCCGCCTCGTACAACGCCGGTGCCAGGTACACGCCGCGGTCGAGCATGCCATGGAAGAAGCGGTTGAAGCGCTCCTTGTCGGTGGCCATCACGACGTTGTAGTTCTGCGGCAGTTCGGAGGCGAAGAAGAACCCGAACATGCCGCCCTCGCTGTCGCCGACGAAGGGCACGCCGGCCTCCCTGGCGGCCGCGGTGAGCCCGGCCACCAATGTCTGCGTCTTCGCGGCCAGCGCCTCGTAGAAGCCTGGCTTGGCGATCTCGTGCAGCGTGGCCAGCCCGCAGGCGGTGGCCACCGGGTTGCCGCTGAGCGTGCCGGCCTGGTAGACGGGGCCGAGCGGCGCCAGCTGCTTCATGATGTCGCGCGTGGTGCCGAAGGCCGCCAGCGGCATGCCGCCACCGATGACCTTGCCGAACACGCTGATGTCGGGCCGGAAGCCGGGGATGGCCTTGGCGTAGACGCTTTGCGCGCCGCCCAGCGCCACGCGGAAGCCCGTCATCACCTCGTCGAACACGAACAGCGCGCCGTACTGGGTGCACAGCTCGCGGATGCGCTGGACGAAAGGCACCTGCGCACGGACGAAGTTCATGTTGCCGGCGATCGGCTCGATCATCACGCAGGCGATCTCGTGGCCCTGGGTGGCGAAGGCTTCCTCGATCTGCGCGAGGTTGTTGTACTCCAGCACCAGCGTGTGCTGCACCACCTCGGCCGGCACGCCGGCGCTGGTGGGATGGCCGAAGGTGGCCAGGCCCGATCCGGCCTTGACCAGCAGCGCATCGGCATGCCCGTGGTAGCAGCCCTCGAACTTGATGATCTTGCTGCGGCCCGTGGCACCGCGCGCCAGGCGGATGGCGCTCATGCCGGCCTCGGTGCCGCTGCTGACGAGCCGCACCTGCTCGACGCTGGGCACCAGGGCGATGATGGCCTCGGCCAGTTCGACTTCGCGCTCGGTGGGGGCACCGAAGCTGAACCCGTCGAGCGCGGCTTTCTGCACCGCCTCGAGCACGGCCGGGTGGCCATGGCCCAGGATCATCGGGCCCCAGGAGCCGATGTAGTCGATGTAGCGCTGGCCCTCGGCATCCCACATGTACGCGCCCTGGGCGCGGGCGATGAAGCGCGGCGTGCCGCCAACCGCACGAAAGGCACGCACTGGCGAATTGACGCCACCGGGGATGACGCGCTGAGCGCGTTCGAACAATTGCTGATTAGTGGACACGACGGGGCGCCCCTTTGCCTTTGGATTCGGGAGTTGCGGTTTCTTGCAGTTGGCCGCCGGCCTCGGGGGGTGGTTCCTCGCCGTCTTCTGCGGGCGGCATGGCCCAGAAGAAACGGTCGGGGATGACGTTGCCCATGCCGGGCCGGAAGCCGGCGTCCAGGCTCTGATCCATGAAGGCCAGCGCCTCGCCGACCGCCGCCTGGATCTCGCTGCCGGCGGCCAGCAGCGCAGCCAGCGCGGCGCTGAGTGTGTCTCCGGCACCGACGAACGAGGTTTCGAACATCTCGAACTTCTCGCCGGTGAGGGCGCCTTGCGGCGATGCCAGCACGTTGTCGATGAACTGCTCGGTGCCCTTGGCCGCCAGCATGATGCCGGTGACGAGCACGAAGCGCGTGCCGTGTTCGCCGGCCGCCACGGCCAGCTCGCGGGCCGAGGGCGGCCGCTCGCTGTCCCAGTCGGGCAGCAGGAAGTCGGTCAGCGTCTTGTGGTTGCCCACCAGCACCTCGGTGGCCGGCAGGATCAGTTCGCGGAAGGCCTCGTGGTAGCTCTGCCCCGCGTCGTCGTCGAGCCAGCCCAGGTTGGGCAGGTAGGACACGAGCGGCACATCGGGGTAGTCGGACAGGATCTCGGCCACCGCACTGATGGCTTCGGCGCTGCCCAGGAAGCCGACCTTCCAGCCGGCCACGGTGATGTCTTCCAGCACCGTGCGCGCCTGCTCGGCCACCACCTCGGCTTCGAGGGCGTGCTGGTCGAAGATCTCGGCACTGTCGCGCAGCAGGATGCAGGTGGTCACCGGCAGGGCGTGCGCGCCCATGGCGGCCAGCGTGGCCACGTCACCGGCCAGGCCGGTGGCGCCGCTCGGGTCGGCGGCATTGAAACTCATCACGCACGCGGGCGGCGGGGGCTCCAGCGGTGCCTCGACGGGGGCGTCGCCGGCATTGATGTCAGGGTTCATGGTGATCCGGGAAAGTCGATCCGGAGGGCCGCGCGGAGGGGCTGCAGACTTCCAGAAAGATATGAAGAATGTTGCGCATGTGCCTACGGGCCCTTGTCTTTTGCCGGATCCGCGTGGCTACAATCGTTGCTTCATTGTAGTGACCCGACCCGATATCGTGACCGAATCGCGCACCTGGATGTGCCTCATCTGCGGCTGGATCTACGACGAGGTGGCGGGTGACCCCGAGCATGACATTCCACCAGGCACGGCCTGGGCCGATGTTCCATTGAACTGGACATGCCCAGAATGCGGTGCCCGCAAGGAAGATTTCGAGATGGTGCAGATCTGAGCGTGCAGATGCTGCGCACGCCAGCCAGGCCATCGCCCACCACGCGCGGGAGTCGTTGAGTTGGAACATGCCCTACCCGAGGCTTCGGCGGTGCCAGCCACCAAGGTGCTGGTGATCGACGACAGCAACACGATCCGGCGCAGCGCCGAGATCTTCCTGCGCCAGGGCGGGCACGACGTCGTGCTGGCCGAAGACGGCTTCGATGCGCTGGCCAAGGTCAACGACCATTCGCCCCAGTTGATCTTCTGCGACATCCTGATGCCTCGCCTCGATGGCTACCAGACCTGCGCCATCATCAAGCGCAATCCCAGATTCGCCCACGTGCCGGTGATCATGCTGTCCTCCAAGGACGGGCTGTTCGACAAGGCGCGGGGCCGCATGGTGGGGTCGGAGGAGTACCTGACCAAGCCGTTCACGAAGGACCAGTTGCTTCGCGCCGTCCAGCAGTTCGGGCCTGTGGTGGCCTTGCCGGCCGAGCAACCGGCCGACCTGCCTTGAACGGCCGCCGGACCATCCTGGCGACCGAGGGAGACTGAACATGCCCATCAGCAAGATCCTGCTGGTCGACGATTCGAGGACCGAGCTGCACTACCTGTCGGACCTGCTGACCAAGCGCGGCTATTCCGTGCGCACGGCTGCCAGTGGCGAAGAGGCCATGCAGCGCCTCAACGACGAGCGACCCGACCTGATCCTGATGGACGTGGTCATGCCCGGGCAGAACGGCTTCCAGCTGACGCGCAGCATCACCCGCGACCCGCGGTTCTCCACCGTGCCGGTGATCATGTGCACCAGCAAGAATCAGGAGACCGACCGCGTCTGGGGCATGCGCCAGGGGGCGAAGGACTACATCGTGAAGCCGGTCCAGCCGGACGAACTGATCGCCAAGATCAGGCAGTTCGACTGATCGCGCGCACCACCGCCCATGGCCAACAAGGAAGCGCTGCGAGACCTGCAGAACCGGCTAGCCGAGCGCATGCTCGCCGTGCGCACCGAGACACCAGGGCAATCCTGGCTGGCCGTCGACTGTGCCGGCATGGGCGTGCTGTTTCCCCTGCGCCAGGCCGGTGAGATTTTCGATGCGCAGGGGTTGCTGCCAGTGCCCCACACCCAGCCCTGGCTGGCTGGCGTGGCCAATTTGCGGGGCGGTCTGCACACGGTGGTCGACCTGGCCGGGTTCCTCGGCTTGCGCGCGGCGCGCAGCGGGCCCCTGCCGGAGCACGCCCACTTTGTCGCCTTCAACGCCAGCCTGGGGCTGAACTGCGCCCTGTTGGTCGACAGGCTCGAAGGCCTGCGCCATGCCGCTGACCTTCGGCGCGAGGCCCCCGACGACACGCAACGTCCGGCCTTCGCCGTCGCGCGCTGGACCGACGCCGCGGGCCGACCGTGGCAAGAGATCGCCTTGAACGAACTGGCGACGCACGACATGTTTCTGGGGATCGCCGGCTGACGTTGCTGGCGGGATCGGTGCCGGGTCAACGGGTGGCCGGCATCAGAATGAAGAGGGGTAGCCATGGGCTTGCTGGACAGATTGAAGAACAAAGGCCGAGGCAAGGACGGCGACAGCCCCGATCGGCCCATGGGCTTCGACGAGGTGGAGGCCGAAGTCGAAGGTGATCTGGCCGCAGGCAAGGCTTCGTTGCACAACGAGGGCGTGGCCACCCAGAACCTCGACGGGTCTCCCACGATGGCCGATTCGTCGATCATTTCCGAGGCGGCACCGTCCGAGATGGCGCAGGACTTCGTCGAATCGCGTTTGGCTGCGGCCCCGTCGGATGCCGCGCCAGAGGGTGTGGTGCTGCCCTTCATCGGCAATCGTCCGGCGGCCGAGCAGCAGCGCATCCTGGGCGGCCTGCTGGTCGGCGGTCTGCTGCTGCTGGTGCTGTCATTGGTGCTGGCCCTCAATGCGGCCAGCCGCAATTCGGCCCAGGTGGCGGCCACGGGCCAGGCCTTGATGCAGTCGCAGCGGCTGGCCAAGGCCGTGTCGCAGGCGCTGGTGGGTGCGGTGCAGTCGTTTCCCGAGGTCAAGGAGTCGGTGGAGGTGCTCGGCCGCAACGTGCGGGCGCTGAAGAACGGCGACGCCGACGTGGCGGCCGTGCCTGGCTCCGTCCAGGAGTCGATGGACCCGATGATGCTGCTGGTCGAGCGCGCCGAGAAGAGCGCCGGACAGGTGCTGGCCCAACAAAAGACCCTCACCCAGGTCGGCGAGGCACTGCGGGCCATCAATCGGCAGTCCTCCGACCTGCTCGAGACGGCTGAAACCGTCAGTTCGCTGAAGCTGCAGCAGGGCGCCGGCGCCGCCGAGTTGTCGGCGGTGGGCCAGTTGGTGATGTTGACGCAGCGCATCGGCAAGAGCGCGAACGAGTTCCTCACGATGGAAGGCGTCAGCCCCGAGGCCGTGTTCCTGCTCGGCAAGGACCTCAACGCCTTCCGCGAGATCGCCGAAGGCGTGACCAATGGCAATGCCGACCTGCGCCTGCCCGGTACGCGCGATCCGCAGACCAAAGAGCGTCTGCAGCAGTTGATCAAGCAGTACGAGCAGACCCGCACGCAGGCCAGCGCCATCCTCGGCAACCTGCAGGGTCTGGTCACCGCCCGCGAGGCCCAGGTGGTGGTGCTTCGCGACAGCGAGCCGCTGCGCAAGGGCCTCGAGGGCGTGCAGGAGCAGCTCGCCCGCATCGGCGGCTTCAGCGTGCTGCACCTGATCGGCATGCTGGTGGCCGTTGCCATGATGATCGCGGGCGGCTGGGGCTTCCTGCGCCTGTATGTGAGCGACCAGTCGCAGCGCGCCATGCTCGCCGAATCGCAGCGGCTGGAAGCCGAGCGCCAGGAACTGGAGGCCAAGCGTGTCAACGACGCGAACCAGGCGGCCATTCTCCGGCTGATGAACGAGCTGCAGCTGGTGGCCGAGGGCGACCTGACGCAGCAGGCCACGGTCACCGAGGACATCACCGGCGCCATCGCCGATTCGGTGAACTACACGGTGGAAGAACTGCGCACCCTGGTGTCGCAGGTGCAGGCCACGGTGGGTCGGGTGACCGACACCACGCAGCAGGTCGAGAACACGTCGACCGAGTTGCTGGCGGCGTCCGACGAGCAACTGCGCGAGATCCGCGAAACCGGCGAATCGGTGCTGCAGATGGCCACCCGAATCAACGAGGTGTCGGCCCAGGCCCAGCAGTCGGCCCAGGTGGCCCGCCAATCGCTGCAGGCCGCCGAATCAGGCCTGACCGCGGTGCAGAACTCCATCGGCGGCATGAACTCCATCCGCGACCAGATCCAGGAAACCTCCAAGCGCATCAAGCGGCTCGGCGAGTCGTCCCAGGAGATCGGCGAGATCACCGAACTGATCTCGGACATCACCGAACAGACCAACGTTCTGGCGCTGAACGCCGCCATCCAGGCCGCCTCGGCCGGTGAAGCGGGGCGCGGCTTCTCGGTCGTGGCCGAGGAGGTGCAGCGGCTGGCCGAGCGGTCCGCCGACGCCACGCGCCAGATCTCGGCGCTGGTCAAGACCATTCAGACCGACACCCAGGACGCCGTGTCCGCGATGGCCCGGTCGACTCAGGGCGTGGTCGACGGCGCCAGGCTGTCCGACGCCGCGGGCTCGGCGCTCGGTGACATCGACCGCGTGACGCGCCAGCTGGCCGAACTGATCGAGAGCATCTCCCGACAGGCGCTGCAGGAAGCCGAATCCGCCAACGTGGTGGCCAGCAACATCCAGCACATCTTCGCCGTCACCGAGCAGGCCGGCGAGGGCACGCGGTCCACTGCCCAGATGGTGCGCGAGCTGTCCCGTTCTGCCGAGGACCTGAAGCAGTCGGTCTCCCGGTTCAAGATCAGCTGACCCGGCAGGCGACACACCCATGGTCTCCATGCCAGAGAGCGGTACCACCGACGACCTCAGCGCCCTGTCCTGGGTGGCCGACGAGGTGCACCGCTCGCTCGACGCGGCGCACAAGGCGTTGCGCCGCTGCCTGAAGGAGGCCGAGGCGTCGGGCGATTCCGACCTGGCGAGCGTCGATCCCTCGGTGCTGCGGCAGGCCCGTGCGCATTTCCATCAAAGCGTGGGCGCGCTCGAACTGGTCGGCCTGGGCGTGGCGGCGCAGCCGTTGCGCGCGTCCGAGGCAGCCGTTCAGCGCATGTCCGCGAGGCCTGGGCTCATCACTGCCGCAGCGGTGCACACCATCGAGCATGGTTCGTTCGCCTTGCTCGACTATCTGTCGCGCAAGCTGTCGGGCAAACCGGTGTCGCCGCTGTCGCTGTTCCCGCAGTACCGGGCGCTGCAGGAACTGGCGGGAGCGCCGCGCGCGCATCCGGCCGATCTGTGGGGCCGTGAATGGGAGTGGCGTTCGGTGCCCGCCGACGGTCTCGAGCCACCGCGGGCCGCCGATGCCACGGCCGTCGGATTGTTCGAGGCCGAGATGCTCGGCCTCATGCGATCGCGGCCCGGTGCGGCCGCTCGCCTGGGTGCGCTGTGTGCGGGGCTTGCCGCCGGCAGCCATGGCAACCTGGCGGCCATCTGGCAATTGGCGGCGGGTTTTCTCGAAGCCCTGTCCGACGGCTTGCTGGCGTTCGACGTGCATGCCAAGCGGGCCGCGTCGCGTCTGCTGGCCCAACTGAGGGCAGGCCCCGAGGGCCAGGCGTCGGATCGCCTGGCGCAGGATCTGCTGTTTTTCTGCGCGCAGGCCACGCCCAGCGCTCAACATGCGGCAGGGCCGCGGCTGTCGGCCGCGCGCCGCGCCTACGGTCTCGACGCCGAGGTCGCTGTCGATTACGAGTCGTCTTCTCTGGGCCGATTCGATCCAGCGCTCGTGGCGCAGGCTCGCAAGCGTGTCACCGCGGCCAAGGAAGTCTGGTCGGCCGTGGCCGCCGGAGAACTGGCCCGGCTGTCTGGCCTGACGGAGCCGTTCTCGCTGGTCGGCGATTCGCTGAACCGCCTGTATCCGAACGGCGTCGAACTGGCTCAATCGCTGCAGTCGGTGGCGCAGCAATGCCAGATGTTGGGTGCCGAGCCGTCGGCGCCCCTGGCCATGGAAGTGGCCACGGCCCTGCTGTACCTCGACGCCTCGTTGGAGGATGCCGAGTTCGACCACGCCGAGATGCCTGCTCGCGTGCGCAGCCTGGCCGATCGACTCGATGAGGTGCGCCAGGGCCACCCCACCGGCCCTCTCGAGGCCTGGATGGAAGACCTGTACCGCCGAGTCTCCGACCGGCAGACCATCGGCAACGTGGTGCAGGAGTTGCGCGCCGCCTTGTCCGAGGTCGAAAAGCAGATCGACCAGTACTTCCGCAATCCGGCGCAGCGCGACGTGTTGATCCCCGTGCCCAGCCAGTTGTCGTCGATGCGTGGCGTGCTGTCGCTGCTCGACATGGATCAGGCCTCGCAGGCCGTGCTGCGCATGCGCGACGACGTCGACGCCCTGGCCAGCACCGAAGTCGATCCTGAACGCGCCGCGCAGACCGGCACATTCGACCGCCTGGCCGACAACCTGGGCGCACTGAGCTTCCTGATCGACATGGTCAGCGTCCAGCCGCAGATGGCCAAGTCGCTGTTCCGTTTCGACGCGGCCACCGGGCAGTTGCAGGCCACGATGGGTCGAGCCGAAAGGCCGAGCGGATTCAGCACCCTCGACGCGCTGGCCAATGAGCAACCGGCGCTGGTGGAGCAGGCGCAAACACTCGCGCTGGCCGCGACTCAGCCGCAGGCGGATCCAACGGCCCTCGGGCGCGATCTCGAGCGCCTGTCGCAGCAAGCCCGCGCGGCCGATCAGGCGGGGCTGGCCGAGGTGGTCAGCCGCGCCCAGTCGAGCCTGGCGCGCGCCACGCAGCCTGGCGACTTCGACCAGGCCCGTCGCGATCTGGCCGAGTCGATCAGTGAGTTCGTGTCCACTCAGGAAGGAACCCTGCCGGAAGCGCTGGAGCCCTCGCGCCCGATCCCGCCGCCGGGCCCGCCCGCGGCGCCCGGTCAGACCGGCCTCGAAGACGATGCCGAAATGCGCGAGATCTTCCTGGAGGAGGCCCGCGAGGTGGTGGCCACCGCCAGGCAGGGCCTGGCAGACCTGCGCGAGCGTCCCGACGACCTGCCTGCGATGACGGTCGTGCGTCGAGCGTTCCACACGCTCAAGGGCAGCGCCCGAATGGTCGGTCTGGGCGACCTGGGCGATGCCGCATGGGCCTGCGAGCAACTCTACAACGCCCGGTTGGCCGATTCCCGGTCGGCCGATGGTGACTTCCGCGGCTTCAGCCATGAGGTGCTGGACCACTTCGAGCACTGGGTCGATGCGATCGAAGCCGGCGACGTCACGGGGTTCGGGTCCGCGCCCATCGTTCAATCGGCCGATGCCCTGCGGCTCGAGGGGCATTGGGTGCCCCTGGCCAGCGCGGCACCGGCCCACGGCGCCGCCCCTGCCGTGCCGACCGCCCCGGCGCCCGCGCCGGCACCGCTGGAGGCCTTTGCGTCCGAGGTCGAGCCGCCGCAACCCACGGCCGCACCCGAACCAGAGGCCGTCGACCTGTCGCCGCCGTGGCCCGACTCGGCCGCCATGCCGGACGTGTCGACCTTGCAGTCGCGCGTGCCCGACCTGCCGAGCGCCACAGACCTGGACCTGTCGGTGCCCGAGATCGTTGCCGATCTTGGCGCCGATTGGGTGACGTTGCCGTCATTCGACCTGTCGTCCGAAACCCCGGCAGGTGGCGAGCCCTTGCAGCCCATGCCCGAGGGGCTGATCGAACTCGACCTTGAGGCGCTGGAGTCGCCTGAAACGCCTGCCCCCCCGGCCGCAGAAGCGATCGAGCTCGATCTGGCGTCGCTGCCCGACTTCCCGGCGTTTGCCGGCCTCGAGCCGGCGGTGCCGCCGCCCGAGCCCGTGCCCTTGCCCGATCTTGCCCTGCCCGACGAGGCCGTTGCTGACACAGCCGTGGGCACCGACTTGGGTGACGTGGGCGACGCCGCTGCTCCGCCGTTCGTCGAACACGCACTCGACGACCTGCCAGGCGCCGACCTGCCAGGCTCCGACCTGCCGGTGGCCGATCCGTTGGTCACCGATCTGCATGTCGACGATCTGACGTCACCGGCCGAGCCCGCGGCCTCGGACGCATTCCTGGCCGCCGACGAGGAAGAACAGTTCAAGGTGATCGGTGACCTGCGGGTCAGCATCCCGCTGTTCAACATCTACCTCAACGAGGCCGACGAGCTGTCGCGTCGCCTGTCCACCGACCTGGCCGAGTGGGCCCATGAGCTGTACCGTCCGGCCGGCGAGACACCCGTCGTGCTGGCGCATTCGCTGGCCGGCAGTTCGGCCACGGTGGGTTTCAGTGGCCTTTCTCAGCTGGCCCGCGCGCTCGAGCACGCGCTGATGCGGTCGAACGGGCGCCAGCATGGTCGCGCCGCGGATGCCGAGCTGTTTGGCGCGGCGGCCGAAGAGATTCGCCGGTTGTTGCACCAGTTCGCGGCCGGGTTCCTGCGGGTTCCCGATGAAGACCTGCTGCAGCGGCTGTTCGATGTGGAGCATGCGGCGCCCGAGCCGCTGTCGGCATTCGTGTCGACGCCCCTCGATGACGACCTGCAGGACCAGCCCGAGGTGTCGGAATGGGTGGCGCCCCCTGCGGAGCCCGAGGCCGTGTCCTTCGAAGCGGCGCCCGAGCTGCCGGCCGACGCGGCGCCGATGCCGGCGGCCGATGCGGGGCCGGCATCGACCGCCTCTTCCGAAGTCGAAGACGTGTTCGGCCAGCTGGGCCAGCCGGCCCTCATGCCGTTCGAGGCCCTGGCCGAGCCAGTGCAGCGGTCGGCGGCGTCCCGCGCAGACGCGCTCGGCGTCGACGAGGACATCGACGCGGTCGATGCGATCGATGCCGAACTCTTCGAGATCTTCGAGGAAGAAGCCTCCGAGCTGATCCCGCAGTTGCAGACGCGCCTGCGCGAATGGGCCGTCAGGCCGGAAGACCACTCGCTGGCCTCGGCCTGCATGCGCACGCTGCACACGCTGAAGGGCAGTGCCCGTCTCGCCGGCGCAATGCGCCTGGGCGAGATGGCGCACCGGCTCGAGAGCGCCGTGGAGTCCTTGCACGTCGACGGCGATGCCAGCGCCTCCGATGTCGACAAGCTCGTGGCCTACGTCGATGTGTTGGAAGCGCGCTTCGACGTCCTGCGACAGGGCGAACCCGCGGACGTCCTCGCGGACCAGCCGCTGCCGCAGCCACCGCTGGCGCAGGCACCGATCGTTGTCCCGGCCACAGCGCCCGAGCGCCGACCGCAGCCGGTCGCGACGATGCCGGCCCATGCGATGCCATCGCTGGCCATCGACTGGACGCAGTTCGAACCCGCAGACGCGGTGTCCGGCCCGACCGCCGCGAGCGAGGCGCGCGTCGCACCGGCCGGCACCTCGGCCGCAGCGGTGCGTGTGCGCGCGCCGCTGCTCGACCGCCTCGTGAACCACGCTGGCGAGGTCAGCATCACGCGGGCCCGCATCGAGTCCGACGTGGGCCAGATGAAGGTCGCGCTCGGCGATCTCACAGAGAACCTCGAGCGGCTGCGCAGCCAGCTGCGCGACATCGAACTGCAGGCCGAGACGCAGATCGACACCCGGCTCGAGGCCGCCCGTGCCGCCTCGCAGGTGTTCGACCCCCTGGAGATGGACCGCTTCACGCGCTTCCAGGAACTCACCCGCATGATGGCCGAGTCGGTGAACGACGTCGCCACCGTGCAGCGCGGCCTGCAGCGCACGCTGCAGTCGACCGAAGACGAACTCGCCCATCAGGCCCGCCTGACGCGCGACCTGCAGGAAGACCTGCTGCGCACCCGCATGGTGGAGTTCGACGGATTGTCCGAGCGCCTTTATCGGGTGGTCCGACAGGCCGCCAAGGAGACCGGCAAGCAGGTGCGGCTGGACATCGCGGGCGGCACCATCGAGATCGACCGTGGCGTGCTCGACCGCATGACGGGCGCCTTCGAACACCTGCTGCGCAACAGCGTGGTGCACGGCATCGAGACGCCGGCCGAACGCGTCGCAGCCGGCAAGGACGCCATCGGCACCGTCACGATTTCGGTGGCGCAGGAAGGCAATGAAGTCGCCATCGACTTCCGCGACGACGGCGCGGGCCTCGACCTGCAGCGCATCCGTGACAAGGCGCTGGCCGGTGGCCTGATCCCGCCCGATGCCGAGCCCAGCGAGGCTGACCTCGCCGCCATGATCTTCCAGGCGGGCTTCAGCACCGTCGACCATGTCACCGGCCTGGCCGGTCGCGGTGTCGGCATGGACGTGGTGCGGTCCGATGTCAACGCCATGGGTGGTCGCATCGTCACCTCCACCGCCATCGGGCGCGGCACCAGCTTCAGGCTGGTGTTGCCACTGACCACGGCGGTCACGCAGGTGGTGCTGATGCGCTGCGCCGAGCTCACCGTGGCGGTGCCGTCGACGCTGGTGGAGATCGTGCGGCGCGTGCCGGCGACCGAACTGGCCGGCCTGTACGAGCGGGGCCTTTACCGCCACGGCGATGCCGACCTGCCGTTCCACTGGCTGGGGTCCTTGCTGCAGGGCACGCCGTTCGGCTCGGCCGTCGGCCGCACCGTGGCCGTGGTCGTGATCCGCAGCGCGGCCCAGCGCATCGCCCTGCACGTGGATGAAGTGCTGGGCAACCAGGAAGTGGTGGTCAAGAACCTGGGCCCGCAACTGTCGCGCCTGCCGGGTCTGGCCGGCCTGACCCTGCTGCCGTCGGGTGCGCCGACGCTCATCTACAACCCGGTGGCTCTGGCTGCACTGTATGGGCAGGCTGCTCGCGGCAACACGCTCGCGGCACTGGGTGTGGCACGGCTGGCGGCCCACGATGTGCGCGATGCGCCGGCGGTGCCGCAGGCGCCACTGGTGCTGGTGGTCGACGATTCGCTCACCGTGCGTCGCGTGACGCAGCGCCTGCTCGTCCGCGAAGGCTATCGGGTGCTGGTCGCAAAGGATGGCCTCGATGGCCTCGAGCGTCTCGCCGACGAGCTGCCGGCAGTCGTGCTCACCGACATCGAGATGCCGCGCATGGACGGCTTCGACCTGGTGCGCAACATGCGGGCCGACGCACGACTGGCGCGCCTGCCGGTCATCATGATCACCTCGCGCATCGCGCAGAAGCACCGGGACTACGCAGCCGAACTCGGCGTCAGCCACTACCTCGGCAAGCCGTACGTCGAGGACGACCTGCTGGCGCTCGTGGCCCGCTATGCCAATCGGGCCGTGGCCGCGGCCTGAGCCGGTTGCCGGTCCGCCAGAAGCGCCCCGATGTCCCAGCTGGCTGACCACCTGGCCCAGCTGACCGGGCATCGCGACCGCGATGTGCTGGACACCACGCTGGCCGCCGCCATCCGCGACCTGCTGCGTCCGCGCCGGGTGGCGGTGCATCGCTGCGTCGGCGACGAGGGCGCGCAACGTTGGCTCACCCGTGCCCGGTTGGGCGCCGGCGACGCGGCGGCAGAGGCCGACCCGGTGTGGGTCGAGCTCGAATCGCTGCCGCGCCTAGAAGACTTTCCGACGCGGATGGCGGCGCTGGCGCAGGACGGTCCGGTGGTGACCTTGGGCGAGTCCGTGGTCACGGTGTTCCCGCTGGCCACCGACCGCGAGGTGGTCGGTGTGGTCGAGATCGAGTCGGTGGTGGCCATCGACCCGGAGCATCTGCGCCTGGTGGGCAGCATCCTGCGCATCTACCGCAACTTCCAGGGCCTGCTCGACTACAGCGAGCGCGACACCCTCACCGGCCTGCTGAACCGCAAGACCTTCGACGAGGCCTTCTACAAGATCTCCGCGGCAGCGCACCGCGACGCGCAACTGGCGGCCGACCGCCGGCTCGAGCACCAGCCGCAGCACCACTTCATCGGCGTCATCGACATCGACCACTTCAAGGCCGTCAACGACTCGCACGGCCACCTCATCGGAGACGAGGTGCTGCTGCTGCTGTCGCGGCTGATGCGGTCGAGCTTCCGCTTCCACGACCGCCTCTACCGTTTCGGTGGCGAGGAGTTCGTCGTGCTGATGCGCTGCGGTTCGGCCGAGGACGCCGGGCAGGCCTTCGAGCGGCTGCGCGCCAACGTGCAGGCCTACAAGTTCCCGCAGGTGGGCACCATCACCGTGTCGGTGGGCTACACCGAGGTGCTGGCCGGCGATTCGCCCAGCGGCGCCTTCGAGCGCGCCGACAAGGCGGTCTACTGGGTCAAGGCCCACGGTCGCAACCGGGTGTGCAACCTGGCGGACCTGCTGGCCAGTGGCGAGGCCAGCGACGCGTCCAAGAGCGGGGACGTCGAGCTGTTCTGACCCGCGTGACCTGGCGCCCAACGGGCGCCTGCCGGTCACTTCTGCTTGACCACCGCAAAGCGCTCCAGCGTGCGTTGCCGTGCCAGCGCGTGGTCGACGATCGGCCGCGGGTAGTCGCGCCCCAGCACGATGCCGGCAGCCGCCAGGTCGATCTCGCGCGCCAGCCAGGGGGCGTGCAGCAGGTCGTCCGGCAGGGCGGCCAGTTCGGGCAGGTAGCGGCGGATGAAGCGGCCGCCGGCGTCGAACTTCTCGCTCTGGCTCACCGGGTTGAAGATGCGGAAATAGGGCTGGGCGTCGCAGCCGGTCGAGGCGGCCCATTGCCAGCCGCCGTTGTTGGCGGCCAGGTCGAAATCGTTGAGGTGCAGGGCGAAGTAGGCCTCGCCGCGCCGCCAGTCCAGCCCCAGGTCCTTGGTCAGGAAGCTGGCCACCACCATGCGCAGCCGGTTGTGCATGTAGCCGGTCTGGTTGATCTGCCGCATCGCGGCGTCGACCAGCGGGTAGCCGGTGCGGCCCTGGCACCAGGCCTCGAACAGCGCGTCGGCGTGCTTGCCGTGGTCCCAGCGGATCGTGTCGTACTCAGGCCGGAAGGCCTGCGTCACGACGCGCGGATGGTGGTGCAGGATCTGGTGGTAGAAGTCGCGCCAGATCAGCTCGGACAACCACACCTCGGCGCCGCGCGAGCCGGCCTGCATGCGCTGCCAGGCCTCGCGTGCGAGCCGGCGGATCGACACCGTGCCGAAGCGCAGGTGGGTGGACAGGTAGCTCGGCCCCTTCACCGCGGGCAGGTCGCGCTGCTCGTGGTAACGGTCAATGCGGTCGAGGAAGTCGTCCAGCAGCTCATGGGCGCCGCTGGTGCCGGTGGGCAGCTTCAGCGCGTGCAGGTTGGTGCGCTCGAAGCCGATCTCGGCCAGCGTGGGCACCGACGCCGGCTCGGGCCGCGCCGCCAGCCCGCCCGCGTGTCGGGCCACCGGGTAGGCGCGCAGGAAGAACGGCTCGAGCTTCTTCAGCCAGGCGTTCTTGTAGGGCGTGAACACGCTGTAGGGGCTGCCGGTGGCGGTGAGCACCTCGCTGCGCTCGAACACCACGTGGTCCTTGGCGGTGTGCAGCACGATGCCGGCATCGGCCAGGGCGCCGCGCACGCGGGCGTCGCGCGCCAGGGCGGCCGGCTCGTCGTCGTGGTTGGTGTACAGGGCCTGCACGCCCAGTTCACGGGCCAGCGCGGGCAGTGCCTCGACCGCGTGCCCGTGGCGCACCAGCAGCCCCGTGCCGGCCACGCCGTGCGACAGACCCAGGCTCTGCAGCTGCTGGTCGAGGTCGACCAGGCTGTCGCGGATGAACTCCACCCGGCGGTCGGCGCGGGGCAGCGGATCGAGGATGTCGCGGTCGAACACGAAGGCGCACCACACGTGCCGCGCGGCCTTCAGGGCGTGGTAGAGCGCCGCATGGTCATCCGCCCGCAAATCGCGGCGGAACCAGACCAGCGCTCGATCGACGGACTTCTCCACGGACCCGAGTGTCGCGGATCATTAGAATCGGCGCATGTCCGCGGCCCGCATCAACCTGACCAACCAGTTCCTCATTGCCATGCCCGGCATGGCGGACGACACCTTTGCCGGGTCGGTGGTCTACCTGTGCGAGCACACCGAGAAGGGCGCGCTCGGCCTGGTGATCAACAAGCCCATCGACATCAAGCTGAAGAACCTGTTCGAGAAGGTCGAGCTGAGCCTGGACTCCACCGAACTCGGCGAGCAGCCCGTCTTCTTCGGCGGCCCGGTGCAGACCGAACGCGGCTTCGTGCTGCACGACAAGCTGGGTGACGACGACAGCCCGTACAGCTCCACGCTGTCGATCCCGGGCGGCCTGGCGATGACCACCAGCAAGGACGTGCTCGAGGCGCTGTCGCATGGTGCCGGCCCGAAGCGCCTGCTCGTCACGCTGGGCTACAGCGGCTGGGGGGCCGGCCAGCTCGAGGACGAGATCGGCCGCAACGGCTGGCTCAACGTCGATGCCGCGCCCGAGGTCATCTTCGACACTCCGGTCGGCGAGCGCTACGACCGTGCGCTGTCGCTGCTGGGCATCGACCCGCGCATGCTCAGCCAAGAGGCCGGGCACGCGTGACGGCCTGAGGCCACCCTGCGCCTCTGACCCGTGTCGAGCCGTCCGCTGTCCTACCTCGCCTTCGATTTCGGTGTGAAGCGCGTGGGCGTGGCCAGCGGCAATGGCCTGCTGCGCAGCGCGACACCGCTCACCACCATCGCCGCAGAAGGCTCACAGCGCTTCGAGCGCATCGGCCGGTTGGTCGCCGAATGGCAGCCCGATGCGCTGGTGGTGGGCATTCCGTTCCATCCCGATGGCGCGCCACACGACAATACGCAGCGCGCCCGCAAGTTCGCACGCCAGTTGCACGGCCGCTTCGGCCTGACCGTGCACGAGGTGGACGAGCGCTACAGCACCACCGAAGCCCTGGCCAGCGGCGCGGCGGACGTGGATGCCGCGTCGGCGGCCATCATCCTCGACCAGTACCTCAACACCCTGCCATGACGACCCTGACCCTGGATGCCGAGGCGCTTTACACCGAACTGCTGGCCGGCGTGCGCAGCCTGTGGCGGCCCGAGATGGCCTTGCTGGGCATCTGGTCGGGCGGCGCCTGGCTGGCCGAGCGGCTGCATGCCGACCTGCACCTGCCTGGCAAGCCGGGCGTGATCTCCAGCGCGCTGCACCGCGACGATTTCAGCGAGCGCGGCCTGGCCAGCGGCACCGGCGCCACCAAGATCCCGTTCGCGGTCGATGGCGCGCACATCCTGCTGCTCGACGACGTGCTGTTCACCGGCCGCACCATCCGCGCGGTGCTCAACGAGCTGTACGACTTCGGCCGGCCGGCCAGCGTGACGCTGGCGGTGCTGGTCGACCGGGGCGGCCGCGAGCTGCCCATCCAGCCCGCCTTCGCCGCCGCCAAGATCGCGTTGCCGCCGGGGCAGAAGCTGGCGCTGGCCCGCGGCGATGACGGCCGCTTCAGCTTCACGGTGAAGGAGCACGGCTGATGCTGAACCGCCGCAACCCGCAGCTCAACCGCCAGGGCGAGCTGATCCACCTGCTGTCCATCGAGGGCCTGCCGCGCGACGTCGTCACGCACATCCTCGACACGGCGGGCACCTTCCTGTCGGTCAACGACCGCGAGGTCAAGAAGGTGCCGCTGCTGCGCGGCAAGAGCGTGTTCAACCTGTTCTTCGAGAACAGCACGCGAACGCGCACCACCTTCGAGATCGCCGCCAAGCGCCTGTCGGCCGACGTGCTCAACCTCGACATCGCCAAGTCCAGCGCGGCCAAGGGCGAGAGCCTGCTCGACACCATCGCCAACTTGTCGGCCATGCACGCCGACATGTTCGTGGTGCGCCACAGCGAGAGCGGGGCGCCCTACCTGATCGCCCAGCACTGCGCGCCGCACGTGCACGTGGTCAATGCCGGCGACGGCCGCCATGCGCACCCCACGCAGGGCCTGCTCGACATGTACACCATCCGGCACTTCAAGCGCGACTTCACGCAGCTGTCGGTGGCCATCGTCGGCGACATCGTGCATTCGCGCGTGGCGCGCTCCGACATCCATGCCCTCACCACGCTGGGCGTGCCCGACATCCGCGCGGTCGGCCCCAAGACCCTGGTGCCCGGCGACCTGCGTTCGATGGGCGTGCGCGTGTGCCACGACATGGCCGAGGGCATCCGCGACGCCGACGTCGTGATCATGCTGCGCCTGCAGAACGAGCGCATGAGCGGCGCCATGCTGCCCAGTGCCGGCGAGTTCTCGATGAAGTACGGGCTCGACCTCGACAAGCTGGCGCTGGCCAAGCCCGACGCCATCGTGATGCACCCCGGGCCGATCAACCGCGGCGTGGAGATCGATTCATCGGTCGCCGACGGCTCGCACAGCGTGATCCTGCCGCAGGTGACCTTCGGCATCGCGGTGCGCATGGCCGTGATGTCGATCATTGCCGGGAACGACGCATGAAGATCCTCATCCGCAACGGCCGCGTGGTCGACCCCGCTTCCGGCCGCGACGAGCGCGCCGACCTGGCCATTGCCGGCGGCCGCATCGTCGGCATCGGCAGCGTGGGCAGCGAGTTCGCGGCCGACCGCACCATCGACGCGACAGGCTGTGTCGTCGCGCCCGGCCTGGTCGACCTCGCCGCGCGCCTGCGCGAGCCGGGGCACGAGCACGAAGGCATGCTCGAGTCCGAGCTCAATGCGGCCGCCGCGGGCGGCGTCACCAGCCTCGTCTGCCCGCCCGACACCGACCCGACGCTCGACGAGCCGGGCCTGGTGGAGATGCTCAAGTTCCGCGCCCGCAAGCTGTCGCGGTGCCGGCTGTTCCCGCTGGGCGCGTTGACCCGTGGCCTGGCCGGCGAAGTGCTCACCGAGATGGCCGAGCTCACCGCCGCCGGCTGCGTGGGCTTCTCGCAGGCCGAGGTGGCGGTGCGCGACACGCAGGTGCTGATGCGCGCCCTGCAGTACGCGTCGACCTTCGGTTATGCCGTCTGGCTGCGGCCCCAGGACGGCTGGCTGGGCAAGGGCGTGGCGGCCAGCGGGGCGGTGGCCACGCGCCTGGGCCTGTCGGGCGTGCCGGTGGCCGCCGAGACCATCGCGCTGCAGACCATCATCGAACTGGTGCGCGCCACCGGCGCGCGCGTGCACCTGTGCCGCCTGTCCAGCGCCGCCGGCGTGGCCCTGGTGCGCCAGGCCAAGGCCGAAGGCCTGCCGATCACGGCCGACGTGAGCATCAACTCGCTGCACCTCACCGACGTCGACATCGGCTTCTTCAACCCCGCGATGCGCCTGACGCCGCCGCTGCGCCAGGGCGCCGATCGCGAGGCGCTGCGGTCGGCGCTGGCCGACGGCACCATCGATGCGCTGGTGTCCGACCACACGCCGGTGGATGCCGATGCCAAGAACCTGCCCTTCGGCGAGGCCGAGCCGGGCGCCACGGGCCTGGAACTGCTGCTGAGCCTGGCGCTGAAGTGGGGCGCCGATGCCGGTCTGTCGCTGCCCGCCACGCTGTCCAGGGTGACCAGCGAGCCCGTGCGCGTGCTCGGCGATGCGCTGGGCTCGCTGGTGTCCAGCGCCGGCCGGCTGGTCGAGGGCGGCGTGGCCGACGTGTGCGTGTTCGACCCCGCCACCACCTGGTCGGTGGCCCCCGATCAGTTGCGCAGCCAGGGGCGCCACACGCCGTTCGCGTTCGACGCCACCGGCATGGCCCTGCCCGGCCGGGTGAAGGCCACACTGGTGGCCGGCACGCTGGCCCACCAGGCCCGCTGACCCCCGGCATGCGCGGCCCGATCGCGCTGTGGCGCCTGGCGCGCACGGTGGTGCACGTGCTGCACGGCATGGCCGTGGTGGCCCTGGCCTTTCCGCGGCTCGACGACGCCGGCCGGCATGCGCGCATCGCCTGGTGGGCCGGCAAGCTGCTGCGCCTGCTGGGCATCCGGGTCGAGTCGCAGGGCCTGTACCGGCCCGGCGCGTCGCTGCTGGTGTCCAACCACGTGTCGTGGCTGGACATCCTGGCCATCCACGCGGTGTGCCCTCAGGCCCGCTTCGTCTCCAAGGCCGACGTGAAGCACTGGCCCCTGCTGGGCTGGCTGGTCGCCTCGGCCGGCACGCTGTTCATCGAGCGCGAGCGCAAGCGCGACGCGCTGCGCGTGGTGCACCAGATGGCCGAGGCGCTGACGGCCGGCCACACCGTCGGCGTGTTCCCGGAGGGCACCACCGGGGATGGGCGCGCGCTGCTGCCCTTCCATGCCAACCTGCTGCAGGCCGCCATCGCCACCGGCACCCCCGTGCAGCCGGTGTGCCTGCACTACCGCGAGCCGGGCCATGCCACCAGCCCGACGGTCGGCTGGGTCGGTGACACCACGCTCGTGCGCAGCCTGTGGGACATCGCCGGCGCCCAGGGCGTGGTCGTCCGCGTGGTGGCCCTGCCGCCGGTGGCCTCGGTGCATGCCGACAGGCGCGCGCTGGCCGAGCACCTGCGGGAACTGATCGCAGGCGTTGCCGGGCAGGGGCCCGGGACGGCGTAGAGTCGGGCCATGGACACCCCCGCGCTGCGCATCCGCCGCGTCGGCATCGACACCTGGCGCGAGAACGTCGCCTACCTGCACCGCAACTGCCCCGTGGTGCGTGCTGCCGGCTTCCAGGCGCTGGCCAAGGTGGCGGTGCGGGCCAACGGCAAGACCATCGCCGCGGTGCTCAACGTCGTCGACGACGACCGCATCGTCGAAGCCTGCGAACTGGGCCTGTCGGAGGATGCGTTCGCACGGCTGCAGGTGGCCGAGGGCCACGACGTGCAGGTGGCCCATGCCGAGGCGCCGGCCTCGATCGCGGCCTTGCACCGCAAGATCGCCGGCGAGCGCCTCGACCGCGCCGACCTGTTCGCCCTGATCCAGGATGTGGCGCAAGCGCGTTATTCCAAGATCGAGCTGGCGGCCTTCGTCGTCGCCACGCACCAGACCGGGCTCGACCGCGACGAGGTGTGGCACCTCACCGAGGCCATGATCTCGGTCGGCCGCCGGCTCGACTGGGGCACCCAGGTGCGCGGCGGCCCGGTGGTCGACAAGCACTGCATCGGCGGCATCCCGGGCAACCGCACCTCGATGCTGGTGGTGCCCATCGTCACCGCCCACGGCATGCTGTGCCCCAAGACTTCGTCGCGCGCCATCACCTCACCCGCCGGCACGGCAGACACGATGGAGGTGCTGGCGGAGGTGGCGCTGCCCTTCGAGAAGCTGGCCGCCATCGTGCGCGAGACCAACGGCTGCCTGGCCTGGGGCGGCACGGCCGACCTGTCGCCGGCCGACGACATCCTGATTTCGGTCGAACGGCCGCTGGCGCTCGATTCGCCGGGCCAGATGGTGGCCTCGATCCTGTCGAAGAAGATCGCCGCCGGCTCCACCCACCTGGTGCTCGACATCCCGATGGGGCCCAGCGCCAAGGTGCGTTCGATGGCCGAGGCGCAGCGGCTGAAGAAGCTGTTCGAATTCGTCGCCGGGCGCTTGAACCTGCAACTCGACGCGGTCATCAGCGACGGCAGCCAGCCCATCGGCTCGGGCATCGGCCCGGTGCTGGAGGCGCGCGACGTGATGCGCGTGCTGCGCAACGACCCGGCGGCGCCGGCCGACCTGCGCCAGAAGGCCCTGTTGCTGGCCGGCCGCATGATCGAGTTCGACCCCGACGTGCGCGGTGGCGACGGCTGGCGCATCGCCCGAGACATCCTCGAATCGGGCCGCGCGCTGGCGCAGATGCAGGCCATCATCGAGGCCCAGGGGCGCCGTACCCAGCCACCGGCCCTCGGCGAGATGACGCACGAGGTGCTGGCGGAGGCGGGCGGCACCGTGCAGTCCATCGACAACCTGCGGCTGGCCCGCATCGCGCGGCTGGCCGGCGCGCCGCAGGTGCCCGGTGCCGGCGTCGACCTGCTGGTCAAGGTGGGCGACAGCGTGGCGGCTGGCCAGGCACTGTACCGGCTGCACGCGCAGTACGAGACCGACCTGCGGTTTGCGCGCGACCTGGCCCGGAAGGACAGCGGCTATCGACTGGGCACGGCGCACGACGGCGACCGCCCTGGCGAAGCGGAGGCGGCATGAGGCCCGGGGTGGTGCTGGCCTTCGACGACGAGCGTCCCCAGGCCCAGGCCCTGGCAGCGGCGCTGGACGTGCCGTGGGCCGAGGTCACACGCCACCGCTTCCCCGACGGCGAGTTGCGCCTGCAGCTGCCGCCAGAGTTGCCGCCGACGGTGCTGCTGCTCAGGGGCCTGCACCAACCCAACGACAAGCTGGTCGAGATCGTCATCGCCGTGCCGGCGGCGCGGGCGCTGGGGGCCCGCGAGATCGCGCTCGTCAGCCCCTACCTGGCCTACATGCGGCAGGACATTGCCTTCCATCCGGGTGAGGCGGTGAGCCAGCGCCACATCGCCGGCCTGCTGGCCCGCTGCGTCGACGCGCTGGTCACGGTCGATCCGCACCTGCACCGCATCGCCAGCCTGGACGAGGTGATGCCGGGCTGCCGCACGCGCGCGGTCAGTGCGGCGTCGTTGCTCGGCGAATGGGTGGCGCAGCAGGTGCCGCGGCCGCTGCTGCTTGGGCCGGACGAAGAGTCCGCGCAGTGGGTGGGCGAGGCCGGTCGTCTGCACGGCATCGAGCACGCGGTGTGCCGCAAGCAGCGTTTCGGCGACCACGACGTTCGGGTCGTGCTGCCGGACGTCGACCTGGCCGGCCGCCACGTGGTGCTGATGGACGACGTGGCCAGCACCGGCCGAACGCTGATCGAGGCCTGCACCGCCAGTCTGCGCGCCGGCGCGGCCAGCGTGGACGTGGCGGTGACGCATGCCTTGTTTGTCGGCGACGCGCTGGCCGAGTTGAGGCGGGCGGGTGCGCGCCACGTGTGGAGCACCGATGCGGTGCCGCACGTCACGTCGGTGGTGCCGCTGGCCGGGCTGCTCGCCGAGGCCGTCGGGCAACTCTGATCCGATCGTTTGCACGCTTGTTGCCGCGGCGGGCCGACCCTAGAGTCGGGGCTTCGGTCGAAGCACCGGCCCGATTCAGGAGACCGCGTTGGCAATGGACCTGCTCAAGCTGGTGTCCAACCAGGTGAAGCTGGGCGAACCGCTGCCCTTTGGCATCCGCGACGAGCGAGGCAAGCTGCTGCTCGCCCGAGGCCAGATGGTCGGCAGCGAGCTGCAGCTCGAGGCGCTGCTCTCCCGCGGCATCTTCGTTGACCTCGATGAGGTCAAGGCCCTGAAGGAAGGGCGAAAGTACGAGGCCGATCGCCAGAAGCTCACCTTGTTCGACCTGTGGGAGCAGATCGTCTGGCGACTCGACCGCCTGCTCCGCGGCATCGGCACCGAGCCCGGTTTCCCCGCCCGCTGCGACGAGTTCGCCGGCCAGCTGATGGCCCTGGTGACGCGCGATCCCGACATCGCCATCTACCTCTCGGTGCGCCAGGACGAGCGGCGGCTGAGCCTGTATGGCCTCACCCATGCCCTGCACACGGCGCTGCTGTGCCAGTTGATGGCCCTGCGCATCGGCTGGGCGCCCGAGCGCACCCGCACGCTGGTCAAGGCTGCGCTCACGATGAACCTGTCGATCATCGACGTGCAAGGTCGCTTCGCGGCGCTGGGGCGCCTCGGCGAGGCCCAGCGGGCGCAGATCCGCGCCCATCCGGAGCAGGCGGTCGAGCAGCTGCGTGCCGCCGGTGTCGACGATGAGGCCTGGCTCGAGGCGGTGCTGCAGCACCACGAGCACCCCGGTGGCGGCGGCTATCCGGCCAATCTGATGCAGATCGGCGAACTGGCCGACGCCCTGCGCCTGGCCGACGTGTTCATGGCCAAGATCAGCCCGCGGGTCGAACGGGCTGCGCTGTCGATCCAGGACGCGGCGCGGCAGATGTTCAGCGAGGCCAAGGGCAGCCCGGCGGCGGCGGCCATCATCAAGGAGTACGGCATCTACCCACCGGGCAACTTCGTGCAGTTGGCTTCCGGCGAACTGGCGGTGGTCATTCGGCGTGGCGCCACGGCGCACACGCCACTGGCGGCGGCGATCACCGACCGGAAGGGCATGCCCGTGGTCAACACCCAACGTCGCGACACCGCGCAGCCTGGCTACGCCATCAAGGCCCTGGCGGTGGACAAGGCCATGATGCAGCGACTGTTGCCGGAGCGGCTTTACGGCCTGGTCGAGTGAGCGAGCGCTTTCGGGCGCCGCGAGGCCGGCCCGAGCGGGCCCATCGGCGGGATGCTCAGGCCTTGCCCTGGTTGGCCACGGCGGCCGCGGCGCGCGCCACCGCCTCGGGGTCGCCGAGGTAGCGGCGGCCGATCGGCTTCAGGTCTGCGTCCAGGTCGTACACCAGCGGCACGCCGTTGGGGATGTTCAGCCCGACGATGTCGGCGTCGCTCATGTCGTCGAGGTACTTCACCAGCGCGCGGATCGAGTTGCCATGCGCGGCAATCAGCACGCGCTGCCCGCCGCGGATGGCCGGCGCCAGCACCTCGTCCCAGCATGGCAGCACGCGCGCCACGGTGTCCTTCAGGCACTCGGTCAGCGGCACCTGGCCGGGTGCGAGCTTCTCGTAGCGCCGGTCGCTGCGTTCGCTGCGCGGGTCGCCCGGCTCCAGCGCAGGCGGCGGCGTGTCGTAGCTGCGGCGCCAGACCAGCACCTGCTCGTCACCGAACTTCTTCGCGGTCTCGGCCTTGTTCAGGCCTTGCAGCGCGCCGTAGTGGCGCTCGTTGAGCCGCCAGTCGTTGACCACCGGCAGCCAGGTGCGGTCCATCTGGTCGAGGGTGTGCCACAGCGTCCAGATCGCGCGCTTGAGCACCGAGGTGTAGGCCACGTCGAACTCGAAGCCACCGGCCTTGAGCAGGCGGCCGGCCTCCTGAGCCTGGGCCACGCCGGTGGGCGTGAGCTCGACATCGGTCCAGCCGGTGAATCGGTTCTCGAGATTCCAGGTGGATTCGCCGTGGCGGATGAGGACGAGCTTGTGCATGGTCGGGATCGTGGACGTGGTCATGGGCTGGGCAACCTCGAATTCTATAATTCGGGCCCTTTCCGTCCCTGGCTGCCCACCTGTGAAATTCATCATCGACAACTGGATGCTCATCCTGATGGCCGCCACGTCCGGTGGCCTGCTGCTGTGGCAGACGCTGCAGAAGAGCCAGGCGGGCTCCATCGGCACCGCCGAGGCGGTGCGGCTGATCAACCGCGAGAAGGCGGTGCTGATCGACGTGGCCGAGCCGGCGGAGTTCGCCGCCGCGCACGCGACGGGTTCACGCAACATCCCGCTGGGTTCATTGGAAGGTTCGAAGGACCTGCCCAGCAACAAGGCGCTGCCGCTGGTGTTGATGTGCCCGAGCGGCGCCCGTGCCGGCCGCGCTGCCGGCCTGTTGCGCAAGGCGGGCTACGAGAACGCCATCGCCGTCGGCGGCGGCCTGGCCGCCTGGCGCGAGGCCGGCCTGCCGGTCGACAGGAAGTCGGCCTGACGGTGCACGCCTGGGCGCTGGCCTGAAGGCGCACGCCTGCGCGGGGCTTGCCCTCACGCCACAATGTCGGTTTGACCACTGAACGTGCCACCATGAACGCCGTCCGCATGTACACGACCCAGGTCTGCCCCTTCTGCCTGCGGGCCAAGGCCCTGCTCAAGCAGCGTGGCGTGGAGCAGATCGACGAGATCCGCATCGATCTCGACCCGGCCGAGCGCGACCGCATGATCGAGGCCACCGGTCGGCGCACGGTGCCGCAGATCTTCATCGGCTCCACCCATGTCGGGGGCTGCGACGACCTGATCGCGCTCGATCGCAGCGGCGGTCTGGCGCCTCTGCTGCAAGCCTCCTGAGCGCGCCCGGGGCCGCGGGCGGCCTGCCCGTGGCAGACGACGCACCTTGTCCGCCGGCGCGTGCTTTTGCCGCAGGCCCCGGTCACAGGCGCTGCGAGATAATCTCAGGCTCCACCAGCCCGCACCCTTGCCGGTCGCGGGTTTTTCTTTCCTTCCAGCCGCTGCCCGCGCACCACCCACCATGGCCGACCAAGACGACAACCCCGTGTTCCAGATCCAGCGCATGTACCTCAAGGACCTGTCGCTCGAGCAGCCCAACTCGCCGCAGATCCTGCTGGAGCAGCAGCAACCCCAGGTCGACATCAACCTGCAGATGGGTGCCGGCAGCATCGCCGAGGGCGTCTACGAGGTCACCGTCACTGCCACCATCACCACCCAGATCAAGGACCGCACGGTGTTCCTGATCGAGGCCAAGCAGGCCGGCATCTTCGAGATCCGCAACATCCCGCAGGACCAGCTGCAAGGCATCCTGGGCATGGTGTGCCCGCAGATGATCTACCCCTACCTGCGTGCCATCGTGTCCGACGTGTGCACCCGCGCGGGCTTCCCGCCGATCGTGCTGACCGAGGTCAACTTCCAGGCCATGTTCGAGGCCCAGCAGGCCCAGGCCGCCGCTGCCGGCAACGGCAGCCTGTCGGCACCGAACTGATCGTTGCCCGGCCATGCGCATCGCCGTCCTGGGCGCCGGTGCGTGGGGCACGGCCCTGGCGATCGCCGCCGCGCCCCGCCATGGGCTGATGCTCTGGGGCCGTGACGCCGATCAAGTCGAGGCCATGCGCCGGGGCGGCGTCAACGAGCGCTACCTGCCCGAGGTCGCGCTGCCGGCATCGCTCACGCTGACGGCGGATCTTGCCGAGGCGCTGGCCTGGGGCGAAGGCGGCCTGCTGGTCGTCGCCACGCCGATGGCGGGCCTGCGCGCCCTGCTGGCCGTGATGCCCGCGCACACCCCGGCCTGCTGGCTGTGCAAGGGCTTCGAGGCCGGCAGCGGGGCGCTCGGCCATGAGATCGCCCGCGAGCTTCGGCCCGGTGCGGCCAACGGCGTGCTGTCGGGCCCCAGCTTCGCGCTGGAAGTGGCCCAGGGGCGGCCCACCGCGTTGGTGGCCGCCAGCGACGATGCCGACCTGGCCACCCGCATGGTGCAGGCCTTCCACGGGCCGGTGGTGCGCGTGTACTCGTCGGCCGATCCGGTGGGTGTCGAGGTGGGCGGTGCGGTCAAGAACGTGATGGCCATCGCCACCGGCATCGCCGACGGCCTGTCGCTCGGGCAGAACGCCCGCGCGGCCCTCGTCACCCGCGGCCTGGCCGAGATGACCCGCCTGGCCACCGCGCTGGGCGCGCAACCGTCCACCTTGATGGGGCTGTCGGGCCTGGGCGACCTGGTGCTCACCGCGACGGGCGACCTGTCGCGCAACCGCCGCGTGGGCCTGATGCTGGCCACCGGCCTGGCGCTGCCGGCCATCCTCGAGCGCCTGGGCCATGTGGCCGAAGGCGTGTACAGCGCCCCCACGGTGCTGCAGCGTGCCCGCGCGCTGGGGGTGGAGATGCCGATCACCGAGGCGGTGATGTCGGTGCTGGACGGCCGCAGTTCGCCGGGGCAGGCGCTGCAGGCCCTGATGGCGCGCGAGTCGCGGTCGGAAATCGACTGACCGCCCGCGCGATAGTGCCGCGCGTCAAGCGGCGCCTTCCCACCCGCATTGCCGCCATGCCTCGAACACGGCCACGGCCACCGCATTGCTGAGGTTCAAGCTGCGCTGGCCGGGACGCATCGGCAGTCGCAGGCGCTGCTCGTCGGCCAGGCCATCTCGCAAATCGGTCGGCAGCCCGGTCGATTCGCCGCCGAACACCAGCCAATCGCCCGGTGCATAGCGCACGTCGGCAAACGACCGGCTGCCCCGGGTGGTGAAGCCGAAGGTGCGGTGGCTCGGCGGGCGCTCGGCGTCCAGCAGCGCCTGCCACGAGGCATGCCGCTTCACGGACGCGCACTCGTGGTAGTCGAGGCCGGCGCGCCGCAGCAGCTTGTCCTCCATCGAGAAGCCCAGAGGCTCGACCAGGTGCAGTTGGCAGCCCGTGTTGGCCGCCAGCCGGATCACGTTGCCGGTGTTCGGCGGGATCTCGGGGTGCACCAGGACGATGTTGAACATGGCCCGGATTGTGGGCCTGCGCGGTGCCGTCAATCTGGCCGGGGTGCCCGTGCCAGCACCCACACCTGCACCTGCGCGACCCCGGCCTGCCGCAGCGCGTGGGCGGCCGCGTTGGCGGAGGCGCCCGTGGTCATCACGTCGTCGACCACCGCCACGCAGCGGCCGTGCAGCCGCCGAGCGGCGTCCGGCGGCATCCACAGCGCGTCGCGCAGGTTGGCGTCGCGTGCGGGGCGCGACAGCCCCACCTGGTGCGGTGTGTCGCGCCAACGCCGCAGCCCGTCGACGTCGGTGTCCAGCCCGAGCCGGGCGCCGACGCGGCGAGCCAGTTCCCAGGCCTGGTTGAATCCCCGCTCACGCAGCCGCGAGGCGCTCGATGGCATGGGCACCAGGACCGTGTCGGTACCCGAGGCACCGCTGGCCCCCATCGCATCGACCATCAGCTCGGCCAGGCAGGTTGCCAGTTCGGGCTGAGCCTGGTACTTGAACCGCGTCACCAGGCGATCCCACGGAAAAGCATAGTCCACCGCCGCCAGGGTGCGGTCCTGGAGAGGCCGCTGCCGAAGGCATTCGCCGCAGACCTGATCGCCGGGGCAGGGCAGGGCGCAACATGGGCAACGCGGTTGTGGCGCCGCGAATCGCGCCACGCAGGCCTCGCAGATCGACGCCGGTCCCCAGGCGCCGCACAGCTCGCAGGTTCGCGGCAACGTGGCCCAGCGCCACGGCCGGCGATGGGACGCCCCTGCGGCGCGAGTTGGCGAGGTGCCCGTCATCGCCTCAATATACTGCCCGGCCATGCCGTCTACAGCCGAGCCACCGTCCCGCGTGCATGCGGCATCGCTGAACCGCCTGCTGGCCCGGCTGTCGCGTGCAGAGCAGGCGCCATGGCTGCACCAGGAGACGGCCCGGCGCATGGCCGAGCGCCTGCCCCTGATCCGCGAGGCCCCGCGCGACTGGCTCGATTGGTGGGGCCATCAGGGCGGCAGCGCCAACGCGGTGGCGCAGGTGCTGCCAAAGGCAGCGCGGCGCGTCGTCGAGCCAACGTCGGCCCTGCTCGAGGCCAGCCGGCGCAGCCAACGTCGGCCCTGGTGGTCGATCGGAGCCCGACCGGGCGATGCACAGGCCTTCCACCTCGAACCGGAGGTGCCCGCCGGGCAGGCGCAGTTGCTGTGGGCCAACATGGTGCTGCATGCGAGCCCGGACCCTTCGGCGACGATGGCGCGCTGGCAGGCCGCGCTCGACATCGACGGCTTCCTGATGTTCTCGACCTTTGGGCCGGACACCTTGCTGGAGCTGCGCGAGCTTTACGCCGAGGAGGGTTGGGCGCCGCCACACGCGCCGTTCACCGACATGCACGACATCGGCGATGCGCTGGTGCACGCCGGCTTCGCCGATCCGGTGATGGACCAGGAGCACCTGGTCTTGACCTGGTCGTCGCCCCAGGCCTTGCTGGCCGAGCTGCGGTCGATGGGGGCCCAACTCGACGGGTCGCGCCCGCCCGGTCTGCGCACCCCGCGCTGGCGCGACCGATTGCTGGCTGCGCTGGCCCGCCGGGTGGACGCCGAGGGGCGCATCCGCATGAGCTTCGAGCTGGTCTACGGCCATGCCGTGAAGGTCAAGCCACGCGCTCGACGCGGGGAACCCGTCACGATCTCGGTGGAAGAGGTTCGCTCATCACTTCGGAAACCCCGGGCCGGTCCGGATCGCTCATAACACTCCGCTAGAATCATCGGTTGATCCAGCTCATGCATTCGGCACCGGCCAGCCGGTTCCTACTCGGTCTTTGTCCCGAGTCAGTTCGGGGCCGAGATCCCCTACAGTGCATGCGGACGCCCACTCGGACATGAACACCACTTTCGCCCCCAGCCCCTGGCCGGCACCCCGTTCAGGGTGCCGTGATGTGGGCTGGCGATTTGCTCGGGAGATGGCCGCACAGGCGGGGCGAGGCCGGGGCTGGCGCTTCGAACTCAAGCGCAACGTCTCCATGAGCCCGCGCCAGCTGCTGCTGTCCTATGCGGTGTTGTGCGTCGTGTCGCTGGCCGTGGCCACAAGCTTCTGGTGGCAGGGCGTCGGCGCCGTCATGGTGTTCACGGGCATCGAACTGGCCGCTGCGGGCGTCGCGCTGTTGTTCGTTGCACGGCACACGGGCGACCGCGAACTCATCACCTTGGCCGATCGCGAGCTTGCGGTCGAGCACCACTGCGGGGCCCATGTCGACCGCGCATCCTTTCGGGCCGAATGGGTGCGTGTCGAACCGGCTGGGGCGGATGGCTCGCTGGTCGAGCTGTCCGGCCAAGGTCGCAGCGTCAAGGTCGGGCGTCACATCCGCCCTGAACTGCGGGTCGAACTGGCCGACGAACTGCGTCGCGCATTGAGCCTGGCGAGAACAGCCGGCGAACACGATTTGGACCACGGACATCAAGCATGACGACAACCATGAAGACGATTTGGCAACGGGCCGGCAAGGGTGTGCTGGCTCTGGCCGCGGCGGCAGCCGCAACCACCGCGATGGCGGTCAACGATCTGCCGGGCGGTCCCGCCCGCAACCAGATCGACCTGCATCCGGCTGCCACCAAGATCGGGGCCGAGGTTCAGGGGCTGCACAGCTTCATGCTGATCGTCTGCCTCGTGATCTTCATCGCCGTGTTCGGCGTGATGTTCTATTCCATCCTCAAGCACCGCAAGTCGGTGGGCCACAAGTCGGCCAACTTCCACGAGAGCGTGGCGGTCGAGATCGCCTGGACGATCGTGCCCTTCGTGATCGTCGTGGTCATGGGCCTGGCCGCCACCAAGACCGTCGTGGCCATGAAGGACACCAGCAATGCGGACGTCACCATCAAGGCCACCGGCTACCAGTGGAAGTGGGGCTACGACTACCTCAAGGGCGAGGGCGAGGGCATCGGCTTCCTGGCCACGCTCGATGTCGCACAGCGGCAGATGTCCGATGCCGGCAAGCCCGCGGGCGACGACTACCTGCTGAAGGTGGACAACCCGCTGGTCGTGCCGGTGGACCGCAAGATCCGCATCATCACGACGGCCAACGACGTGATCCATGCGTGGATGGTGCCGGCCTTCGCCGTGAAGCAGGACGCGATCCCGGGCTTCGTGCGCGACACCTGGTTCCGCGCCGACAAGACCGGCGACTTCTACGGCCAGTGTGCCGAGCTCTGCGGCAAGGAGCACGCCTACATGCCCATCCACGTCAAGGTGGTCTCGCAAGCGGACTACACCAAGTGGGTCGAAGGCAAGAAGAAGGAACTGGCCGCCAAGGCGGATGACCCGACCAAGGTCTGGAAGCTCGAGGAGATCGTCGCCCGCGGCGAAAAGGTCTATAGCGCCAACTGTGCGGTCTGCCACAAGCCCGACGGCAAGGGCGCCGGCCCGATCAAGGCGCTGGACGGCTCGGCGCTCGTCACCGATGCCGACAAGGCCAAGGCGATCGATGTGCTGCTCAATGGCCGACTGAACGGTGCGATGCCGGCCTGGAAGGCGCTGTCGGACACCGAGCTTGCCGCGGTGATCTCCTACGCCAAGAACTCCTGGTCCAACAAGACCGGCCAGATCGTCCAGCCCGCCGACATCGTCGCCGCGCGCAAGTGATTCACCCGAACAAGATCGCTGAAAGGCACCGCCCATGAGCGCCGTCCTCGACCACCCCGACCACCACGACGATCACCACCACGGCCCGCTGCACGGCTGGCGGCGCTGGGTCTTCGCGACGAACCACAAGGACATCGGCACGATGTACCTGTTGTTCTCGTTCACGATGCTGATGATCGGCGGCATCCTGGCGCTGTGCATCCGCGCCGAACTGTTCCAGCCGGGCCTGCAGTTCTTCAACCCCGAACTGTTCAACTCGTTCACCACGATGCACGGGCTGATCATGGTGTTCGGCGCCATCATGCCGGCCTTCGTGGGCTTCGCGAACTGGATGATCCCGCTGCAGATCGGCGCGTCCGACATGGCCTTCGCGCGCATGAACAACTTCAGCTTCTGGCTGCTGATCCCCGCCGCGCTGATGCTGGCCGGTTCGTTCTTCATGCCGGGCGGCGCACCCGCCGCGGGCTGGACGCTCTATGCGCCGCTGACGCTGCAGATGGGCCCCAGCATGGATGCCGGCATCTTCGCGATGCACATCATGGGCGCCAGTTCGATCATGGGCTCGATCAACATCATCGTCACCATCCTCAACATGCGCGCGCCCGGCATGACGCTGATGCGCATGCCGCTGTTCGCCTGGACCTGGCTGATCACGGCCTACCTGCTGATCGCCGTGATGCCCGTGCTGGCCGGCGCCATCACGATGACCCTGACCGACCGTCATTTCGGCACCAGCTTCTTCACGCCCGCGGGCGGTGGCGACCCGATCATGTACCAGCACATCTTCTGGTTCTTCGGGCACCCCGAGGTCTACATCATGATCCTGCCGGCCTTCGGCATCGTCAGCGCCATCGTGCCGGCGTTCGCCCGCAAGCGCCTGTTCGGCTACACCTCGATGGTCTATGCCACCGCGTCGATCGCCATCCTGTCGTTCATCGTCTGGGCGCACCACATGTACGTCACCGGCATGCCGGTGACCGGCCAGCTGTTCTTCATGTACGCCACCATGCTGATCGCCGTGCCCACGGGCGTGAAGATCTTCAACTGGGTGGCCACGATGTGGCGCGGCTCGATGACCTTCGAGACCCCGATGCTGTGGGCCGTGGGCTTCATCTTCGTGTTCACCATCGGCGGCTTCACCGGCCTGATCCTGGCCATGGCGCCGATCGACATCCAGTTGCAGGACACCTACTACGTCGTCGCCCACTTCCACTATGTGTTGGTGGCGGGCTCGCTGTTCGCCCTGTTCGCGGGCGTCTACTACTGGGGCCCGAAGTGGACCGGCGTCATGTATTCCGAGACCCGCGGCAAGATCCACTTCTGGGGCTCGCTGATCACCTTCAACGTCACCTTCTTCCCGATGCACTTCCTCGGGCTGGCCGGCATGCCGCGCCGCTATGCCGATTACCCCATGCAGTTCGCCGACTTCAACGCCCTGGCCTCGGTCGGTGCCTTCGGCTTCGGCCTGATGCAGGTGTACTTCTTCGTTTTCGTGGTGGTGCCGATGATGCGCGGCCAGGGCCAGAAGGCACCGCAGAAGCCTTGGGAAGGCGCCGAAGGCCTGGAATGGGAAGTGCCGTCGCCGGCGCCGTTCCACACCTTCGAGAACCCGCCCAAGCTCAACGCATCGGCCACCAAGGTGATCGCTTGAACGATCTGCGCACCATGACCGGGCCGGACGAACGACAGCGCAAGGCCAACGTGAAGCTGGCGTTGGTGCTGGCGTCCGTGGCCCTGGTGCTGGGCCTCGGTTTTGTGGCCAAGATCGTGCTGTTCGGCCGCTGAAGCCCGCGATGCCACTGCAGAAGATGCTCATCGGCCTGCGGCGGGACAACCGTCGCATGCTCGGCAAGCTCATCCTGATCGCCGGCCTGATGTTCGGCTTCGGGTATGCGCTGGTGCCGATGTACCGGGCCATCTGCACGGCGCTCGGCATCAACGTGCTGAGCCTGAGCGAGAAGCTCACGTCGCCCGGCATGTCGGGCACGCGCGAGCGCAGTGCCAACACGCAGGTCGACTACTCGCGCAAGATCACTGTCGAGTTCGATGCCAACGCACGGGGGCCCTGGGATTTCAAGCCCGCGATGAGCTCGGTGCAGGTGCACCCGGGCGAGTTGGCCACGGTCATGTACGAGTTCCGCAACCGCCAGGACCGCACGATGGCCGCTCAGGCCATCCCCAGTTATGCGCCGCAACAGGCCTCACCGCACTTCAACAAGCTCGAGTGCTTCTGCTTCAACGAATACATCTTGAAGCCCGGCGAAAGCAAGCAGTGGCCAGTGGTGTTCTACGTGGACGCCAAGCTGCCCAAGGACGTCACGACCATCACGCTCTCGTACACCTTCTTCGAGGTGGGTGGCAAGGTGCCGCCCGCTCCGAAGTCTGTGTCGGTCCTGGCGGCGGAGCCCAACTCATGAGCGGCGACCTCAAGTCCGCTGCCGGCCGCAAGGCTTCGCCATTGCAGACGATGAAGGCCGTGGCCTGGTCGTTCTTCGGTGTGCGCCGATCGACCGACCTCGAGAACGACGTGGCACGGCTCAACCCGGTGCACGTGATCATCGCGGGCCTGATTGGGGCGGCGCTGTTCGTGCTGTCGCTGATCCTGCTCGTCAAGTGGGTGGTCGGCAGTGGCGTGGCCACCTAGCCCACCGAATCCCGGTTCCACCAAATTCAACTTTCGGTTTCGAGGAGAGCACACAAGATGTCCGCAGCGACGCATCACGGGTCAACGCCCTACTACTACGTGCCAAGCCCGTCCAGGCACCCGGCCATGGCCGCGTTCGGCCTGTTCTTCGTGGTGCTCGGTGCCGGCCAATGGGTCAATGGCCACGGCTGGGGTGCGTGGTCCCTGCTCGTGGGCATGCTGATCCTGCTGTCCACGCTGTTCGTCTGGTTCCGGGAGGCGATCGCCGAGAGCGAAGGCGGCATGTATTCCGAGCGCATCGACGTGTCGTTCCGCTGGAGCATGAGTTGGTTCATCTTCTCCGAGGTGATGTTCTTCGCGGCGTTTTTCGGCGCCTTGTACTGGGCGCGGGTCCACACGCTGCCGATGCTGGGCAACCTCGATCACCAGATCCTCTGGCCCGACTTCAAGGCCATCTGGCCGAGCGCGGGCGGTGGCCTCACCGCGTCGCCTGCCGGCACCGTGGAGCCGTTCGCCACCATGGGCCCGTTCTGGCTGCCCACCATCAACACCGGGTTGCTGCTCACCTCCGGCCTCACCCTGACCATCGCCCACCATGCGCTGATCGCCAACAAGCGCGCCAAGACCATCGCCTGGATGTGGATCACCGTGGCGCTGGGCCTGACCTTCCTGTTCGTGCAGGGCTACGAGTACGCGCATGCCTACAGCGACCTGAACCTCAAGCTCAGTTCTGGCATCTTCGGCTCCACGTTCTTCATGCTCACCGGCTTCCACGGTTTCCACGTGTTCATCGGCATGCTGATGCTGCTGTTCATCACCCTGCGCCTGATGAAGGGCCACTTCACGCCACAGCGGCACTTCGGTTTCGAGGGCGCCGCCTGGTACTGGCACTTCGTCGACGTCGTGTGGCTGGGCCTGTACTTCCTGGTCTACTGGCTCTGATCGGCAGCCTCGACACTCCAGCAGACGCCGCCTCGCGCGGCGTCTTTGCTTTGGCGACCCGGGAGCCTTCGTCAGCGGACGATGGGCAGCCCGGTGGGCTGGATCCAGCCCATGCGCCAGCTCAGCAGCACGAACAGGAACAAGGCGATGGACAAGCCCACCCGCCAGGCGAGCGCGCGTGCCATGCGTGCGTCGCGCCCCGCGGTGTCATTGCCCTTGCGCAACATGAACAGCCCCGCACTGGCCAGAGCCGCCAGCACGAGGACCAGCGCGAGCACGATGAAGGTCTTCATCGGCCTGGATTATCCGGCGAGCCGCCGCGCCGCTGGCATACCGTGGTGAACGGTCGGAGCGCTCCCCGATGATCCGTTCGCGCTGGGCCGTGGCCGTGGTCGCGCTGCTTTCGGCGGCGCTCACGGCCAGACTGGGCTTATGGCAACTCGACCGCGCCGCGCAGAAGGTCGACCTGGCAACGCAGCTCGAGCAGCGCGGCGCCATGCCGGCCTTGGCGCCGGCCGAGTTGCCTCGCAACGCTGCCGAAGTGACGGGCCAGTTGCATCGGCGGGTTGTCGTGACCGGCCATTGGCTGCACGCTCACACCGTGTTCCTCGAGAACCGTCAGATGAACGGCGTGCCTGGCTTTTTCGTCGTGACGCCGCTGCAGTTGTCCCCCGGGGACCATGTGCTGGTGCAACGTGGCTGGATGCCTCGGGATCCGACCGACCGCACCCGCCTGCAGCCCTTGCCACGCGCCGACGGCGCGGTGGTGGTGATCGGCCGGATGGCCCCCTCGCCCTCCAAGTTGTACGAGTTCGACACGGCAGCCTCAGGCCCCATCCGGCAGAATCTGGATCTGACGGATTTCTCGCGCGAGATCGGTCTGCCGTTGCGGCCGTTCTCGGTCCAGCAACTCGACGCCCCTGATGCGCCCGACGACGGCCTTCGCCGCCAGTGGCTGGCGCCGGCCCTCGGTGTCGGAAAGCACCATGGCTATGCCTTCCAGTGGTTCGCGCTGTGTGCCCTGATCATCGGCCTGTATGTCTGGTTCCAACTCCTCCGTCCCCGAAATGCCCGAACCCAGTGAACCACTCGGCCTGACCGTGCACTCGATGCCGTCGCCACAGCAGATGCTGCAGCGCCAGCGCACGACGAGTGGGCGCCTCAAGATGATCGCCGTCCTGCTGGTCTGCGCGGCGCCGGTGATCGCCAGCTACTTCACTTACTTCGTCATCCGGCCCGGCGGCGGTGGCAGTGCCTATGGCACGCTGATCCAGCCGACGGTGGGTACGCCGGCCGCGCTGGCGGGCGATCTCGAAGGGCGCCCTGTGGAACTGCGCTCGTTGAAGGGCCAGTGGTTGCTGGTGGCGGTGGACGGTGGTGCCTGCGCCGAGGCCTGCGAGCAGCGCCTGTTCATGCAGCGGCAACTGCGCGAGATGACCGGGCGAGAGCGTTCCCGCATCGACAAGGTCTGGCTGGTGGTGGACGACGCGCCCGTGCGACCTGCGCTGCGTTCGGCCTTGCAGGGCTCACCCGGCATGACCATCCTGCGCTTGCCGCGCGACACCGTGGCGGCCTGGCTGCGGCCGGCCGACGGGCAGCGCCTCGAGGACCACCTCTACCTTGTCGACCCGATGGGCGAATGGATGATGCGTGTGCCGGCGCAGGCCGACCCGACGCGCGTCAAGCGCGACCTCGAGCGCCTGCTCCGTGCCAGCGCCAGCTGGGATCTGCCAGGCCGTTGATCCGACATGACTGGTGCCGCGATGGCGGGCCTGCCGGCCCTGTTGAAGCTGCTGGCCGTCGCGGCCCTGGCGGCGCTGGTGCCACTGGCCTGGTGGTGGGGGCGCCAGCGTGGCGCCGATGCCCGGGCCCGACTGGCCGCGTTGACCGCGATCACGCTGTTCCTGACCTTCGATCTGATCGCCTTTGGCGCCTTCACCAGGCTCACCGATTCCGGGTTGGGCTGTCCCGACTGGCCCGGCTGCTACGGGCAGGCGAGCCCGCTCGGCGCACGATCGGACATCGCCGCCGCAGAGGCGGCGATGCCCACCGGCCCGGTGACCACCACCAAGGCATGGATCGAGATGACCCACCGCTACCTGGCGATGGTCGTCGGGGCCCTGATCCTGGTCGCCGCTGGTCTCGGTTGGCGACAGCGTGCAGCCTTGCCGCATTCACCATGGTGGCCGACGGCCACGTTGGTCTGGGTGATCGTCCAGGGCCTGTTCGGCAAGTACACCGTCACGCTGAAGCTGTATCCGGCGGTGGTGACCTTGCACCTGTTGGGTGGCCTGGTGCTGCTGGGTCTGCTGGTCTTGCAGCATGAGTCGTTCCGGGCGCGGTCCAGTGCCGTGCCGGTGTCGCGCGGGGCGGTGCTGGGCGTCCTGGCCCTGCTGATGGTTCAGGTGTTGCTCGGCGGCTGGGTCAGCACCAACTATGCGGTGCTGGCCTGCAGTGGCTTTCCCACCTGCAATGGCCATTGGTGGCCGCCCATGGCGCCGGCCGAGGGCTTCACCGTGTTGCGCGAACTGGGGCGCGCCGGGCACGGCGCCTTGCTCAGCTTCGATGCGCTGGTGGCCATCCACATGGCCCATCGGCTTTTCGCGCTGGTGGCGGTGCTGGCGTTGGGGGCGCTGGTGCGTGCCCTGTGGCGTTGTGGCAGCGCCGAGGGCCGCCGATTCGGCATCGTCCTGCTGGTGCTGATGCTGGCTCAGGTGGGCAGTGGCTTGTCGAACGTCGTGCTGGGGTGGCCCATCGTCGCTGCGCTGGCCCACAGCGCCGGGGCGGCGGCCCTGGTGGCGGTGCTGGTGTCGCTGTCGTCCCGGGTCCGGGCGGGCTCATCGGCCTGCCCATCGCCGCTCGCGGGCGTGGGTCGCCCAGTCCATAGAATCTGAGATGTCGATGACACAGACGATCGCCACCCCGGCCAAGACGGGTTCTGCCTGGTCACAGTACATGGCCCTGACCAAGCCACGCGTGGTGCAGTTGATCGTCTTCTGCGCGGTCATCGGCATGTTGCTGGCCGTCCCGGGCCTGCCCGACCTGCGGGTGGCGGCCGCCGCCACCGTCGGCATCTGGCTGGTGGCCAGCGCAGCGGCTGCGTTTAACTGCCTGGTCGAGCAGCACATCGATCGCAAGATGGCGCGCACCGCGTGGCGGCCCACGGCCAAGGGGCAGTTGTCGAACACCCAGGCCCTGGTCTTTTCCGGCGTGCTGGGTCTGAGCGGCAGCGTGGTGCTGTACCTGCTGGTCAACCCGCTGACCATGTGGCTCACCTTCGCCACCTTCGTGGGCTACGCCGTGGTGTACACGGTCGTGCTCAAGCCATTGACACCGCAGAACATCGTCATCGGCGGGGCCTCGGGCGCGATGCCGCCGGTGCTGGGGTGGGCGGCCATCCGTGGCGAGGTCGGGCCCGAGGCGTTGATGATGTGCCTGATCATCTTCCTGTGGACACCGCCGCACTTCTGGGCCCTGGCGCTGTACCGCGTCGAGGACTATCGCAAGTCTGGCCTTCCCATGCTGCCGGTGACGCACGGATCCGACTTCACCCGGCTCAATGTGCTGCTCTACACGCTGGTACTCTTCGCCGCCACGCTGCTGCCGTTCATCACCGGCATGAGCGGCTGGCTGTACCTGGCTTCGGCCGTCGTGCTGGGGCTCGTGTTCATCGCCTACGGTGTGATGCTGTGGCGCGAATACAGCGACGCACTGGCCCGGCGCACGTTCCGTTATTCCATCCTCTACCTGTCGCTGCTGTTCGCGGCGCTGCTCGCCGACCACTACCTGATGCCATGGCTCCACTGACCCTCTCTCGCCGACGTCTGCTCGGTCTCGTTGCGATCTCCAGCGCGGCCCTGGCGGGCTGCGATGGCAAGGGGTTGTCCGTGGGAGCGCCGCGTGCCTTCAATGCGGTCGACATCACTGGCGCAGAGTATGCGCGGGGCTTCACGCTCACCGATGGCAATGGCGCGACGCGTACGCTGGCCGACTACAAGGGCAAGGTGGTGGTGGTCTTCTTCGGCTACACGCAATGCCCGGACGTCTGCCCGACCACGATGGCCGAACTGGCCGAAGTCAAGCGTGGACTGGGCGCGGATGGTGCCAGGGTGCAGGGCATCTTCGTGACCGTCGATCCCGAGCGCGACACGGCGCCCCTGCTGAAGGAATATGCCGCCAACTTTGGGCCCGACATCGTCGGGCTGCGCGGCACGCCTGAGCAGACCAAGGAGGTCGCTCGCGAATTCAAGGTGTTCTACAACAAGGTGCCGGGCAAGACGGACAGCAGCTACACCGTCGACCACACGGCCGGCTCGTATGTCTTCGATGCAAAAGGCAAGATTCGCCTCTTCACGCGCTACGGCACCGGCCGCAAGGCCCTCACCGATGACCTGAAGGCGCTGCTGTCGGAAGCCGCCTGAGCGTCGCGGTCACTGGGGCTCGCCCGAGCCCCAACCCAGCGGCCCGGGCACCGGCTCAAGCCGCGACGGTTTCCAGCGACTTGCGCATCTTCTTCATGGCCGCCACCTCGATCTGACGGATTCGCTCGGCACTCACGCCGTACTCGGCCGCCAGTTCGTGCAGCGTCATGCCGCCCGAGGCGTCGTCGTTGACCTTCAGCCAACGCTCTTCGACGATGCGCCGGCTGCGCGCGTCCAGCACTTCCAACGCCTGATACAAGCCGTCGCCCGACAAGGCATCGCGCCGACGCGACTCGATCACGCGGGTCGGTTCCGAACTTTCGTCGGCCAGGTAGGCGATCGGCGCAAAGCTCTCCTCGCCATCGTCGACTTGCGGTTCGAGCGCCACATCGCCACCCGACATCCGGGTTTCCATCTCGATGACTTCGGACGGCTTGACGTTCAAATCCTCGGCCATCCGCTCGATCTCGGCCGGCGACAGCGTGCTGCGATGCAGGTTGGCATCGTCGGCCTCGCCCTTGAAGCTTTGCTTCTTGGAGCGCAAATTGAAGAACAGCTTGCGCTGCGCCTTGGTCGTGGCCACCTTGACCATGCGCCAGTTGCGCAGGATGTATTCGTGGATCTCGGCCTTGATCCAGTGCAGCGCGTAACTCACCAGCCGCACCCCTTGCTCCGGGTCGAAGCGCTTGACGGCCTTCATCAGGCCGACGTTGCCCTCCTGGATGAGGTCGCCGTGGGGCAGCCCATAGCCCAGGTACTGCCGAGACACCGACACCACCAACCTCAGGTGCGACAACACCATCTGCCCGGCGGCCGCCACGTCGCCTTGGTCGCGAAGCCGGCGGGCAAGGGATGTTTCTTCTTCCTGCGACAGCATCGGCAGCCGATGGACGGCTGAAATGTACGCATCGAGGTTGCCCAGCGAGGGGACCAGGGCCCAGGGATCACGGAGGGACAGCGCAGTGGTTGTGGACAGTGACATGGTGGGTTCTGACCGGCATTCCTGGGGTTGGTTCCACAAATATTAGCACTCGGCTAAGATGAGTGCCAAAGGGCCGGGTCCGCCGGCGTCAGGATTTCGCGGGGGCGACCTTGCCATCGGCGGCCTGCTGAAGCGTGTCGGGCTGCTCGACGACCAGCTCGTTGCCTGCCCGCGACACGACCTTCATGCCCTGCAGGAACTGCAGCGTGCGCGTCACCGTCTCCCGGCTCGTGTTCACCATGATGGCGATTTCCTGGTGGGTGGGGGGCATCACGATCACCACCTGACCGGTCGGGCTGCGCTGCGCCAGCAGGCTGAGTTGCGCGCAGACGCGCTGAAACGAGCTCGGCAGGGCCAGCATGGCCCGGTGGCTGGCGGCCTTGCGCATCCGCTCGGCCAGTCGGGTGGCGACCGCTTCCGACCCCTTGGGTGTGGCGAACATCAGTTCGCGCGCGCGGTCACGGTCCAGGAAGGCCAGGCGGGACGGCGCCACGGCAATGATGTACTCGGGTGCGGGCAGCCCGTCGATCACCGACAGTTCGCCAAAGAAGTCACCGTCGTTGATGAAGTCAATGCCAACTTCCTTGCCATCCAGCGTGAAATTGACGGTCTGGAGCCGGCCTTCGATCAGGAAACCCAGCCCCGCATCGGTCTCGCCGCGCTTGATGACCACCTCGCGCCGCTCCACCTTGCGCTCGCTCATCGTGGGGGCGATCTCGGCGAGCTTCTCGGCAGGCAGCCGGTCGAAGAGGCGCAGGCCCTGCAATATCGGGATCAGGATCGGCATGTGGGGCTCGAACTGTGCTGCCGCAAAGCCGAGGGGCTTGTGACGCACAACACAACTGGGCCGGGTGTTTGGGTGCAATATCCATTCTCTCGCACCTCGTCCGGTGCGAGCGCCAGTGCATCGATGGAGCCCGCCATGACCTCTTACCGTTCAGCCCGAGTCGTCCGACCCGTGGCCGCCGCCATCCTGGCAGCGTTCTCGATCGGCGGGGTCAGCGTCGCGCGGGCCTCGGAATCCGCCGTCGGCCAGGTCAGCCTGCTCATCGGTGAGGCGCGGGTGGTCCGCGCCGATGGCAGCCGCGAAGTGCTGCACCGGGGTGCCAGCATCCAGGTGGGCGACCGCATCGAGACCGCCGCCAACGGCCACGTGCACGTGCGCTTCATCGACAACGCGGCCGTCAGCGTCCGGCCTGAAAGCGTGCTCGAGGTGCAGGCCTATCGCTACGACGCGCAGCGTCCCCAGTCCAACGAGGTCCGCCTGCGGGTTGAGCAGGGCACCAGCCGCTCGATCTCCGGCGCGGCGACCGAACTCGACAAGACCCGTTTCCGCCTCAACACGCCCATTGCCGCCATCGGCGTGCGCGGCACCGATTTCATCGTGCAGACCGACGCGTCCGGCGTGCGGGCCACGGTGGCCGACGGCGCCATCGTGGTCGGGGCGCTGGGAGCGGGGTGCTCGGCGGCGGGGCTCGGCCCCTGCGGTGGCTCAGACGACCGTGTGCTGTCGGCCGACATGGGCCGGGTGATGGCCGAACTGAAGCCCGGCGACCGCATGGCTCGCCTGGTGCCGACGGCGGGCGCCATCGTCGCCACCGCATCGGTGGCCGACGACCGGGCCTCGGCCCGTGCGGCCACGGCCGCCCGGTCGGCCGGTTTGTCTGCCGCGGAGCCTACGCCGTCAGAGCATTCGCGCGGCAACGACCGCACGACCGCAGAACTGCTGACATTGGCGTCGGTCACCGTCGCCGACCGTGTCGCCTTGACCGCCAGGGCCGCGGATTCCACGCTCATCGCGTCGCAACTGGTCTGGGGCCGATGGGGCATCAGCGCGGCGGCCGACGACTCACTCAGCGTGCCCTTCGCGTTGGCGCGGCTGGGACGCCATGTCACGGTGGCCGACGATTCTGCCGGTCTGTTCCGCACCAACCCGACCCAGCCGGGGCAACTGCTGTCCGACTCGCTCAACGCCAGTGTCGAGTTCAGGCTGACGCGGGCCAACGTCACCTACGAATCTGGCACCACCCAGGAGGCTGCGTCCGTCTCCGGTCGCAACCTGACCATCGACTTCGGGCGCCGCACCTTTGCCACGGCGTTGGCGCTGGCATCCAGCTCCGGCGTCAAGACACAGTTCACGATGGACGGTGTCCTGCGGAGCGATGGGCTCTTCGCCCGCAAGGTAGGGGACGACCGCATCGCCGGTGCCGTGTCGCTGGACGGCAAGGAGGCGGGCTACCTCTTCGAGCGTGGTGTCGGCGGCGGGGCCACCTTCCGAGGCAAGACCCTCTGGGGCAACTGAGCTCCCGTCGATCCCGCGCCGCGGTTCCCGGTCGACCTGAACGCACCACGAAGGCGTCCTGATGGCACTTTGGCGCAATCGCCCGTGGCTGCTTCGTGCCTCAGCGCTCGTGGCTGCGGCCATCGTGGTCGTGCTCGTTCAGTGGCTGGCGCCGCGAACCCTCGGCGGCGTCGAGGCGTTCACCGGCGACATGGCTTGGCGGGTGGGCGCTTCCAGTCAGCCTGAGCGTCGGTTGGTAGTGGTCGACATCGACGAGGCCAGCCTGCGCGATGTCGGCCCATGGCCGTGGCCGCGCGCCACCATGGCCGAACTGGCGCAGAAGCTCGCCAAGGCGGGTGCCCTGGTGCAGGCCTACGACATCGCATTCACCGATGCCAAGGCTGGCGATGACGAACTGCAGAAAGCCTGGGCGCAGACCGCGGTAGTGGCCGGGCAGGTGTTCTCGATCGATCCGTCGGTCACGCCCGTCGCAGGTGTCGTTTCCGGCCACCTGGGCATGGCGGGTTGTCCTCCGTTCGCGCCAGTGAGCCACGGCCACTACGGCAGTTCAGAGGCGCTGCTGCCGGCGCATCCGGCCGTCGGACACCTCACGCCCCGCATCGAAGCCGACGGCGTCGTGCGCAAGCTGCCGGCGCTCGTGTGTCACCAGGGGCGCGCCTATCCCAGCCTGGCGCTGGCCACGCTCTGGCGTGCAGCGCAGCCCGAATCCGGCGCGGCCGAGGGGGCAGCGCGCGGATTGCCGCTGCCCGATTGGGAGTGGCACATCGCGTCGGATCATCGCCTTGTGTCCGGCCTGCTGGCGCCGGCGGCCTGGTTGACCAGCCGCAGTCTGCCGGGTCTGGTGATTCCGCTGGACGCCCAGGGCGACTTGAGGGTGCCCTATGCGCTCGACCGAAAGGCTTTCGCGTCGGTGTCGGCCTCGGACGTGTTGAAGGACCGGGCCGACACGGCCATGCTGAAGGGCGCCGTGGTGCTGGTGGGCGCCACCGCCTTCGGCATCGGCGACACGGTGGCCACCCCACACGGGGCGGTCGCCTCCGGCCTGGAGGTCCATGCGCAAGCGCTGGTCGGTCTGCTCGACCATCGGCTGCCCTACACCCCGACCACCTGGCCGGCGCTGCAGTGGGTGGCGATGCTGGTCGTCGCGACGACGCTTCACCTGGTGGCTCGCCAGGGCCGAGGGGCACCGGCCAAGCGTCTGCCGCTGACGGGGCTGGCGCTGGCGGCAGTGTGCATTGCCGGTGCGGTCGTTGGGCTGCTGCGATTCGACCTGTGGCTGCCCTGGGCATCGACGGCATTGTTCGCCATGCTCGCATCGGTGATGCTGGCCACGGCCGAGCATGCGCTCACGCGCGCTCAGCGGGAGCGACTGTCTGCCCACCTTGGGTCGTACCTGCCGGCCCCCGTGGCCCAGCGCCTGATGAAGTCCGACCCCAGCGGCAGCCTGCAGGTCGAGCAGCGCGACGTGACGGTCCTGGTGGCCGACATCCGCAACTTTTCGGCCTTCGCCACCCATCGGCCGGCCGAGGAAACCGCCATCATGCTTCATTCGTTCTGCTGCATCGCAGTGGACGTGGTCGAGCAGTTCGGTGGCGTGGTGGAGAATGTGGTCGGCGATTCCGTGCTTGCCGTGTGGAACGCCTACTCCGACTGCCCAGACCACCCCAAGCAAGCCATGGCCGCCGCCCAGGAACTCGTTCGTGCCACGCGGCAATTGCTGGCCAGCGGCCCGCCGATCACCGAGAGCAGCCCCGTCCAGCCGCTGGCGCTGGGGGTGGGCCTGGAATCCGGTTCGGCCATCGTCGGCTCGTTCGGCCCGGCGCGGCGACGTGCCCACGCCGCTCTGGGTGAGCCGGTGAGCGTGGCCAATCGCATCCAGCAAATGACTGCAGACCTTTCCATGCCCATCCTGGTGGGGCCCACCCTCGCCGCCGGCCTGCCAGCAGAGGGCGTCGAGCCGCAAGGTGAATACCTCCTCGAGGGCCTGAGCAAGCACTATCGCCTGTTCGCTCCGGTGGGCTGGTCCGATCTGGTGTCGATCGACCCGAACTGGGCCGCCAGTGCCGCTGCGGGTGCCGATCGGCAGAACGACTCGACCGAATGGTCGCGTTGGGCAGACAACGCATCGTCGGGCACCACGGTCGCCGGTCCACTGCGCGCTGTCGGGTCGATCCAGCTCCGCGACGCGTGAAATCTGCAGTCTGGCCCGGGCACATCGCTCGATGTTGCCTGCTGTTGGCCGCGCTCGTCCTGGTGGCGGCGCGTGTCGACGCGCAGGTGTCGACATCCGAGGCGTCCGAGCAGACACCCGCAGGAACACCGCCCGGCGACAGGGGGCAGCTTCTCGACCCCTGCGACCGACTGATCCCGTCGCCCTGGCCCGAGGGCACGATCGCGCGGCGGGCGCATCTCCTCCGCATGGAACTGGCCCGACCCCACTGCATGCAGCACCCTGGTTATCTGGCGGTCGTCGGCGCGCTGTGGCTCGAGGAGGGCGAAGCCGAACAGGCGCTGATCTGGCTGGAGCGCTCCCTGCTGCTGGACCCTGGCAACCTCGGCACCCAGGCGGACCTCGCCCTGGCGCTGTCCGCTCTGGGGCAGCCCGCTGCGCTGGCCGAACTGAGCCGGGCCCTGCGGGGCCGGCGCGACATCCCGGCGTCGCTGCGCGACAAGCTGTTCCCGGACCAGGCGGCCAATGCACCAGGTGCGCAGTTGCCCCGGGCCCGCCTGGGTCAGGACACCCCGTCGGGGTGGGTCAGCCTCCGCGAGGCCAGTGTCCTGATCGGTCGCGAGACCAACCTCGACCACTCGCCCCGGCTGACCGAGCTGACGCTGACCGCGCCGGATGGCACCTCCGCCCAGTTCCCGGTGATCAGTGACCCGCGCGCGGGCACCGCCGCCCTGGTCAACCTCTCGTGGCAGGTCGCGCGCAGCCCATCGGCTGGCCAAATCTGGCGCAGCGGCATTCACCTGGCCGCCCGCAGCACCCCGGCAGAAGGCCGCACCGACTGGCACCATATCCAGTGGGTGACCAGTGCGTCGCGGCAGTGGGCGGCGTGGCGGGGTCAGGTGGAACTCGGGCTGGCCTGGGTGGGCGGACCGCTGAGCGAGTCCTATCGCCTGACCCGCCTGGGCGCCGCGGTCGACCGCCAGGTCAATGGCTGCCGGTGGCGATTCGCCCTCGAGGCCGAGCAGCGACGCCAGAGCACGACGCGCAGCGCCGATGGCACCAGCATCGTGTTGCTTGGCGGCAACCAATGTGCGGTGCCCTTGTTTCCCGACTGGACCTGGTCGACGGTCTTGCGGGCCGGGCTAGACAAACCCGCCAGCGACGACCGCCCCGGCGGTGTGCAGCGGCTGTGGAACGCCGCGCTGCGCCTGACGGGGCCGGTCGGGGCGGACGTTCGCCTCGATGCCACGGCCCGATTGGGGCGTGTGAACGACGCCGAGGGCTACAGCCCGTTGCTCGAGTACAACGCGCGGCGCACATTGACACAACCGCAACTCGCGGTCGAACTGTCCCGGCCCTTGCATTCCGACCGCTGGCCGGGTGCCGAAGCCTTGCTTCAGTGGCATGCCATCCGGCAGTCCAGCAATCTGGCCCTCTTCAATTACGACGCACAATCGATCTATGCGGGCATTCGGTGGGCTTGGTAGTGCATGGCACTGCTCACTGTTGTTGAGATACAACTCTCTGGGCGTGCACAGCGTCTCGTTCCGGGGCCCCCCTGGAATCCACCCCCTGAGTCGGGTGCAATAATCCCGCGGTTGTCGGTTCTGGCTGGGGAGGCGCGGTCCAAGGCGCCCCACCAAAAAGCAGCCGGTCCATGTGATGGCGATCACATGGGGTGGCAGGAAACCGACACACACTGCGTCCACGATGATCACCAGACTCGAACCCAATTCGACTCAACGCCGCCGGTTTTTGCCGGCGTTGAGTCGAGTGCGGGTGAAAGCTTGATCACTCACACTCGATTTCTTTGCAAAGAAATCTACCTTCCCAAAGCATCCAACTGGAGCGTTCTGAATGGCAACTCCCACTTTCAATAACACCATCGTCGCCCGCGCCGCTGCCGCCCTGTGGGGCGTGAAGCTCGGCGCCGCCACGACGGCCTCGGTTCTGCAACAGGCCGCATTCCAAAGCGGTGGCCTGAACTCCGTCATCAATGACGCCTTCAACGCCAGCTATGGTTCCGCCACCGACGCGTCTGTCGCCGCTGCCGTTGTCGCCAACCTGGGCATCACCGGCGCCAACGCCGCGGGTGCTGAAGCCGCTGTCGCTGCCGCCCTGGCCGCCGCGCCTGCCGGCACCAAGGGTTCCACCGTCGCCAACCTCGTCAACGTGTTCTCCACGCTGACCAGCGACCCGCTGTGGGGCGCCGCCGCCACCGCGTTCAACGCGCAAGTCGCCTCTGCCGTCACCTACGCGCAGACCCCCGGCACCTCCGACGCGCTGCTGTCGGACGTGGTCAACGTCACGCCGAGCTTCAACCTGACCACCGGCCTGGACTTCCTGTCCGGCACCGCTGGCAACGACAGCTTCGCCGCCCGCATCATCGACAACAGCAACACGCTGCAATCCGGTGACGTCGTCTCCGGCGGTGCTGGCACCGACATGCTGCTGGCCGACATGGGTGCGTCGCAGAACTTCGCCGTCACGCCCGAGACCACCGGCATCGAGACGTTCATGATCCGCGCCCAGTCGCGCGCCACCGACACGGGCGACAACAACGTGGCCTTCGAAGGCCGCGTCAACGTCGACGCCGAGCGCACCGTCGGTGTCAACCGCTGGGAATCGAACAACAGCCGTGCCGACGTCATCGTCGAAGACGTGCGCATCCTGTCGACCCAGATCACCAAGGACATCACCGTTGCGATGGTGTCGACCGATCCGGGCCACGTCGACTACGCGCTGTACTTCGACCAGCATTCGCTGCGTTCGAACAGCAACACCGCCTCGGTCCTGAACATCGAACTGATGGACACCCGCAGCGCCGATGCCGGTTTGGATCCCCTGCTGCAAAGCCCGTTCAACGGCTTCCAGTTCACGCTGGGTGGCACGCTGATCAAGCTGCAGTCGCAAGCCATCGATGACGCGACCACCTACGCGGCGCTGCTGACTGCCGTGCAGGCCGCCGTCGCCGCCAACCCGCTGCTGGCCAACATTTCCGTCGGCATCACCGGCACCTTCACCGCGATCGACACGATCTCTGGCCGCCCGCAAGTCGGTCAGGTCATCACCCTGTCGAGCAGCAGCGGCGACACGCTGGCCACCGGCGCCTTCCTGACCGCCGACGGCACCGTTCCCGCCAGTTCCGGTCTGCACACCGTGCAGAACACCACCGCCACCACGTCGCAAGACCTGGTCACGGTCAAGGTGATCCTGGACGACGTGGGCCGCGGCAGCAACGGCGGCGATCTGGTCATCGGCGGCCTGTCGGTCGGCGAGACCTCGTCGTCGAAGGGCGTCGAGCGCTTCGATGTCACCGTCGAGCGCAACAGCAAGCTCGAGATCATGTCGTCCACCGCCAACACGCTGAAGGAAGTCGTGCTGGTCAACGGCACCAACACCAATGCGGCCGGCAACGGCACGCTGTCGGTGCTGGGCTTCTCGGGCACGAACGACAGCACCAACCAGGATCATCCTGGCGTCAACACCAGCGCCCCTGGCGACATCCATGGCAACTACGGCTTCACCGACGTTCGCCTGATCGACGGTTCCGCGCTGAAGGGTGCGTTCTCGTTCGACGCGCAGATCAGCGAGAACTCGTTCGCCAAGTACATCAACACGGTGGACACCCAACCCGATCCGGCTGGTGACAACACCTCCAACACGGGCAAGAAGGTCCAGCAGGTTGCTGACTTCATCTACTCGGGTGGCTCGGCCGCCGACTCGATCACCGTCGACATCGACGGCAGCATCGCCGGCAGCAACAGCAACGTGCAAGTCGGCCGCGAAGACTTCACCTTCGTGGTGAACGGCAACGCCGGCAACGACAAGATCACGACGCGCATCACCAACACCGCCAACCCCGGCGGTGACGAATTCTGGTACTCGCACCAGAAGGAAAATGCCAACGTCACGATCAACGCCGGCGACGGTGACGACACGGTCAACACCCCGGGAGCTGGTGACATCGTCATCAACCTCGGCACCGGCAACGACACGAGCTACAACGACAACACCGGTGCCCAGAAGGCCACGTGGGTGTTCAACACCGCGTTCCAGTCGGCCGATGCGGCCCTGGCTGCGCTGCCTGGCGTGCTGGAACTGGGCGACCTGCGCTCGGACACCAACGACACCAACCTGCTCTACAAGGGCAACATGACGGTGACGTTCAAGGGTCTGGTCGGCAAGGCCGTCATCGGCAGCACCGCCACGTTCCGCACCACCGACCTGCACATCAACCAGGCCATCAAGGCTGCCATCAACAACGATCCGGTGCTGAGCAAGCTGCTGGTCGCGTCGGATGGCCCGTTTGCCAGCTTGGTGGTCACCTCGCTGATCGACGGTGACCGCGTTGCCGGCGACCTGGCCGTGGTCGTCACGCTGCCGACCGTGGAGCAACTGACCTCGACCGAGATCACTGCCCTGGCCGCTGCGTACAGCCCGGCGGGTGGCCCCGCCCTGGCGGCCACCTATGCCGCCGTGACCGGTGCCATGACGACGACCGACGTCGCCGCCAACTACGCCTCCACCTTCGGCCAGATCGCCGCGGCGGATGTGGCTGGTCTCGACAGCGTCACCACCAGCGACAACACCACCACCGGTGCCGCTGGCCGCGACGTGATCGTGCTGGGCACGACCATCGGTGCCGACACGCTGAACTCCAGCAACGAAGTCGTGGTGTACAGCGGTGCGGCCGACACGGCCATCACCGACTACATCCTGAACTTCGACGTGGCGGGCCCTGGCATCGACCAGCTCGACCTGACCGCCTGGAACGGCGTTGGCGCGCAGTTCGGCGTGGCGATCGACACCAACAAGTCGATCACCGTGGCCGTGGCTGACGCCAGCAACCAAGGTGCCACCGAGGCTGCCAGCCAGACCCTGATCGCCGGTCTGTATGCCAACGACGCCACCGCTTCGTCGCACGTCTACATCGTGTTCGACGCCGCCACCGGCAACGTCGGCAAGGTCTACCAAGTTGTCGACACGACCTCGGTCGCCGTCGGTGACGTGACCGCCACACTGATGGGTTCGATCGACCTGGCCGACGTGGCCTGGGCCGCGCTGACCGCCGACAACTTCGTCTGATCGACCGCATCCACCGCCCTTCACGGGGTGGTGGCTGTCCCCGGCCAAGCCGGGGTGATCATTCAAGGGCCTGCACCTTCCTGGGTGCAGGCCTTTTTCGTTTCGGCTGCGGCGTTGGGTGGGTGCGACGCCGGTGCCCGTCGGCGCATGAGGATGCCGGAATTCATATAGGAGTGCGCTATCATCCCGCTCCTATATGAATTCCAGTCTGCACATCCGGCTGCAAACCACGGCCGCCCAGAACGCCCGCCTGCATGAGCTGCAGCAGGCGTTTGCCCAGGTGTGCAACACGCTGGCGCCGCTGGCGCAACGCACCGCCTGCTGGAACCGGGTGGCACTGCACCACATGGCCTATCGCCAGCTGCGCGAGCAGTTCCCCGCGCTGGGCTCGCAGATGGTGTGCAACGCCATCTACTCGGTCTCACGCGCCTGCCGGCTGGTCTATCAGCATCCGGCCAGTCCATTCAATGTGCAACGGCTGGGGGGCCGGCCGCTGCCGGTCGTGCAGTTCCAGCCCCAGGCGCCGGTGTACTTCGACCGGCACACGCTGAGCCTGAAGGACGGGCAGGTGTCGATGTACACGCTCGATGGCCGCATGCGCTTCAACCTGCCGCTCGAGCCGCAGGATGAGTTGCGGTTCCGGCATGGCAAGCTGCGCGAGATCGTGCTGCAGTCACGACCAGACGGCTACCTCCTGAGCTTCAGTTTCGCCGAAGGCGACGACCTGGCCGATGGGGCGGCGGAAGCCGCGCCCGTCGCCAGCGAGTTCCCCGAGTACCTTATGGTCCTCGACGGCTCTGATCAGGGCGGCGTCGGGTTGCCGGGAGCCGCCATGGCGGCTGCATCGCTCGCGCACGCCGCCACCCTCGCGCCGACGAGTCCCCAGACCCCCCAGGCCAACGCATGAAAAAAGCATCCTCCACAAGGCCGCCACAGGCCCCGGGCACCGAGGTGAAGGCCCTGATCCTGGGCCAACGCGCGCTCTTCATGCAGGCCCTTCGATTGAGCGTGGTCATCGGCGCGCTGATGCTGGTGCCGTCCTGGTACATGTTCGAGGTCTACGGGCGCGTGCTCAACAGCCGCAACGTCATGACGCTGGTCTGGCTGTCGGTGGCGGCGGTGGGCGTGTACGTCGTTCTCGAGCTGCTCGAGATCGCACGCTCGCGCATCCTGTTCCGCGCCGCGCAGTCCGTCGATCGGCAACTCACGCCCCGGGTCTTCGACGCCTGCTTCGAGGCCAACCTGCGCAAGCAGCCCGGGGGCACCACGCAGGCCCTGTCCGACGTGCGGGCCGTGTGCGACTTCATCCCGTCGCCGGCGGTCACCGGTGCGATGGACGTGCCGGCCTCGCTGTTGTGCCTGGTGCTGCTCTACCTGATGAGCCCCTGGCTCGGACTGATGGCCGCATTGGGGGCGCTGCTGCAGGCTGGCCTGGGCCTGGTCCAGGAGCGCCGCACGTCGCCGCCCTATGGCGAGGCCATGCAGGCGTCCATCGAGGCCCAGAACCGCGCCACCGGCACCTTGCGCAATGCCCAGGTGATCGAGTCGATGGGCATGGAAGGCGCCATGTACCAGCGCTGGATGGCCAGCCAGAGGCGCTTCCTGCAGCGGCTGTCGCAGGCCTCCGACCAGGCCAGCGTGGCCTCGGCGGCGGCCAAGATGATCCAGAACATGCAGGGTTCGCTGCTGCTCGGCCTCGCCACCTGGCTGATGCTGGGCAACAACCTGCTGGGTGGCGGCGGCATGGTGATCGTCGCGTCGATCCTCGGCGGGCGCGTGCTCGCCCCCTTGGCGCAACTGGTGGGCCAATGGCGGCAGATCGCCAGCGTGCGCAGTGCCTACGCGCGGGTGTCGGCACTGCTGACCCACGTGCCCCAGCGTGAGCCGGGCATGGAACTGCCGGCACCCAAGGGCGTGCTCACGGTCGAGGCCGTCTATGTCAGCCCGCCCGCCAGCCAGGCGCCGGTGCTCAAGGGCGTGAGTTTCCAGGTGGCGCCGGGCGAGGCGCTGATGGTCATCGGGCCGTCGGCCGCCGGCAAGTCCACGCTGGCCCGCGTGCTCATCGGCGTGTGGCCGGCCCAGGGCGGCAAGGTGCGGCTCGACGGCGCCGACGTCTACGCCTGGCACAAGTCGCAGCTGGGCCCGCACATCGGCTACCTGCCGCAGGGCGTGGAGCTGTTCGACGGCACCATTGCCGAGAACATCGCCCGCTTCGGCAAGGTCGACATGGCCCTGGTGCGCCAGGCCGCCGACGAGGTGGGCATCACGGCGATGATCGAGCAGCTGCCCCAAGGCTTCGAAACCGCCATCGGCGACGAGGGCGCAGTGCTGTCGGGTGGCCAGCGCCAGCGCATCGGCCTGGCCCGCGCCATCTACGGCCAGCCGCGGCTGGTGGTGCTGGACGAACCCAATTCCAGCCTCGACGAGGCCGGCGACAAGGCGCTGCTCGACCTGATGCAACGGCTCAAGTCGCGTGGCACCACGCTCATTGCGATCACCCACCGCTCCAGCGTGCTGCCGGCGGCCGACAAGCTGCTGCTGCTCACCGACGGCACCGTCGGCGCCTTCGGGCCGCGCGACGACGTGCTGGCCGCGATGAAGGAAGCCAACGAAAAGGCGCGCGGGCGCACCGTGCAACTGCCCAAACCCGCGTTCACAGCGCCTGCTCCCCGAGGAGGTGCCGCATGAGCGCCACGCCCGCCCACACGCCCAGCACCACGGTCGCCCGGCCGACCGGTTCGCCGGCCGCCGCGTCGACGCCCGGCCCCCGCCGCAGCCTGTTCGAGCGCAGCGAGCTCGGCCGCGTGCTGTGGACCTTCCGCCGCGAGTTCGCCTGGGTGTGCGTGTTCAGCATGTTCGTCAACCTGCTGCAGCTCACGCCCACGCTGTACATGCTGCAAGTGTTCGACCGCGTCATGCTCAGCGGCAACACGCTCACGCTGTTGGCCCTCACCGGGCTGATGGTGTTCTTCTATCTCGTGCAGGGCTTTGCGGAATGGGTGCGCTCGCGCCTGCTGGTGCGCTCGGGGGGGCGGTTCGACGAGGCCTTGAACCGCCCGGTCTTCTCGGCCACCTACCTGGCGCAGTTGTCGGCCACGCGGCGCAATTCGCAGCAGCCGCTCACCGACCTGAACTTCCTGCGCACCTTCCTCACCGGCAACGGCGTCTTCGCGGTGGTCGACACCCCGTGGACCGTGGTCTACATCGCCGCGCTCTTCTTGATGCACCCCTGGCTGGGCTGGGCGTCGATCGTGTTCAGCGTGGTGCAGGGCGCGATGGCGCTGGGAGCGCACCGCTACACGTCGCGCCGGCTCAAGGCGACGCAGGAGCTGGCGCTCGAGTCGGGTCAGTACCTGCAGGCCAAGCTGCGCAACGCCGAAACGGTGGAGGCGATGGGCATGCAGGGCAACCTGCGCTACCAGTGGCTGGCATTGCACGACAAGCAGATGGCCAGCCACGCGCAGGCGCAGGAAGCCACGCGGCGCATCCAGGCCCTCGCCAAGTGGGTGCAGTACACACAGCAGGGCATGATGCTGGCGCTCGGCGCGCTGCTCGCCATCGACGGCAAGATCAGCGCAGGCGCCATGGTCGCCAGCAACGCGCTGATGGGCAATGCCCTGAGACCGATCGGCATCATCGTGCAGATCTGGAGCCAGTTCGTCGAGGCCCGCCAGGCCTTCGGGCGCCTGGACACGCTGCTGCAGTCGCAGCCCGCACCCGATGCCGCGCTGCGCAGCGGCACAGTGCATGGGCAGGTCAGCCTGCGCGGCCTCGTGGCCACGGCGCCTGGGCGCGCCAGCCCCATCCTGCAAGGCCTGGACGCCGACTTCAAGGCCGGCGAGGTGGTGGCCATCATGGGCCCGTCCGGCGCCGGGAAGTCCACCCTGGCGCGCTGCCTGCTGGGCATCTGGCCCGACACCGAGGGCCAGGTGCTGATCGACGGCCATCCCGTCCAGTCGTGGTCGCGTGAGGCCCTCGGGCCCTACCTCGGCTACCTGCCGCAGGACATCGAGTTGTTCGACGGCACCATCGCCGAGAACATCGCGCGCTTCAGCGCCGCAGACCCCGAGCAGATCATCGAGGCGGCCACGCGCACCGGCATCCACGACATGATCCTGCGCCTGCCCAAGGGCTACGACACGCCCATCGGAGAGGCCGGCAGCCTGCTGTCGGGTGGCCAGCGCCAGCGCATCGGCCTGGCCCGCGCCATCGTCGGCGCGCCCACCATCGTGGTGCTCGACGAACCCAACGCCAACCTCGACGACGCCGGCGAGGCCGCGCTGGCCCGCACCGTCCGTGAGCTCAAGACCCGCGGTGCCACCGTCTTCATGATCGTGCACCAGCAGCACCTGATCGCCGTGGCCGACCGCCTGCTCGTGCTCGACGCCGGCCGCATCGACAAGCTACTTCCCGTGGTGGTGCGACCCGCACCCACCGCTCAGCCTGGGACGCCCAACACATGAACGCACTGACCAACTCCACCGGCGGCTCGCCCACACCGGGCGCACCCGGCGACATCACCGACGTCGACGACGCCGGCCAGACCGCCGACACCCGAGGTCCCATCCGGCTCGGGTTCTGGGTGCTCATCGTGGGCTTCGGACTGTTCCTCGCGTGGGCCGCCTGGGCGCCCCTGGACGAAGGCGTGTCGGCCGGCGCAGTGGTGTCGGTCGAGAACCGGCGCAAGACCATCCAGCACGTGCAGGGCGGCATCATCCAGCAGGTGGTCGTCAAGGAAGGCGCCGAGGTCAAGCCGGGCGACGTGCTGCTGGTGCTGGACGATGGCACCGCCCGCGCCGCGCAGGAATCGATCCGCCAGAACTACCTCGGCCAGCGTGCCACCGAGAGCCGCCTGATCGCCGAGGCCAGCCGGGCCGCGAGCATCACCTTCCACCCGGACCTGACGCAATCGACCGAGCCCTATGCCGCACAGCACATGGCCGTGCAGCAGCAGCTGTTCGCGTCGCGGAAGGCGGCCCAGGCGGCGGACATCGCGGCCGCGCAGCAAAGCATCGTCGGCCTGGAAGGGCAGGTCGCGGGCCTGAAGCAGATGATCGACGGCCGTCGAGCGCAGCAGGCGCTGCAGGCGCGCCAGGTGGCGGGCGTCAAGTCGCTGGCCGCCGACGGCTTCGCCCCGCGCAACCAGGCGCTGCAGCTCGAACAGCAACAGGCCGAACTGCAGACGACCATCGCCGACCTCGAGGCCAACGTGCTGCGCGTGCAAAGCTCGGCCGCCGAGGCGCGCCTGCGCCTGGCCCAGCGCCAGCAGGAGTACCTCAAGGAGATCAGCACCCAGCTCGCCGACGTGCGCCGCGAGGTGCAGGCCAACCAGGAGCGGCTCGCGGCCGTCACGGCCGAGTTCGGCCGCATGCAGATCAAGTCGCCGGTGGCCGGCCAGGTGATCGGCCTGCAGGTCAGCGGCGTCGGCGGCGTGGTGCAGCCGGGCCAGCACCTGATGGACATCCTGCCGCGCGGCGAATCGATGCTGCTCGACGTCAAGATCCCGCCGCACGTGATCGACCGCGTCAAGGTGGGCGATGCCGTCGAGGTGCGTTTCTCGGCCTTCTCCAATTCGCCGCAACTGGTGGTGCACGGCAAGCTGGTGTCGCTGTCGGGCGATGCGGTGTCCGAGAGCGTGGCCGGCATGGTGCAGAGCTTCTACCTGGCCCGCGTGGTGCTGACGCCGGAGGGCCTGAAGGCGCTCGGCGACCGCGTTGTGCAACCCGGCATGACGGGCGAGGTGCTGATCAAGACCGGCGAACGCTCGATGCTGACTTACCTGCTGCACCCGCTGCTCAAGCGCCTGTCGGCTTCGATGACCGAGGAATGAGGATGTCCGTGATCGATCGATCGGGCCGACGCGCCGCGCGCGCGGCGGGCTCGCCCTGCAAGGTGCCGCGCCGGCTGGTGTGGCTGGCCCTGATGGCACTGTCGAGCGGTGCCCAGGCCATGAGCTTCGCCGAGGCCTACGAGGCCGCGCGGGGCCACGATGCGCGCTACCGCGCGGCCAACCACGAGCTCACGGCCGCACGGCAAGGCGTGCCCGTGGCCCGGGCGGCGCTGCTGCCCACGGTGAACCTCAACGTGTCCGAATCCAGCGTGCTGGGCACGCGCCGCATCGCCAACGGCTCCAACCAGGACGTGCGGCTGCGCGTCGACTACGACGCGCCGCAGACCAGCGTGACGCTGCGCATGCCGCTGTTCAACCGCGAGGCGTCCAGCGTCTACCAGCAGGCGCAGGCGCAGTCCGAAGTGGCCGAGTCGGTCTACCGGGGCCAGGGCCTGGACCTTGTCGACCGCCTGGCCGTGGCCTACCTCCAGGCGCTGCTGGCCGAGGAGGGCAAGCGCCTGGTCGATGCGCAGGAGCAGGCGCTGATCGTCCAGTTGCAGCAGGCCGAACGTCGGCTGGAGCGCGGCGAGGGCACGCGCGTCAACGTGGCGCAGGGCCGGGCTGCGCTCGATCTCACCCGCGCCCGCCAGATCGATGCCCAGGACCAGGTCGAGCTGGCGCGCCGTGCGCTGCGCCGAGTCACCGGGCTTCCCACGCCGCCGCTGCGCCAGGTGCCGCCCGACTACACCCCGACCTCGCTGATCCCCGAAGGCATGGTGGCCTGGCTCGACCTGGCGCTGCGCCAGAGCCCCACCTTGCGCGCGCGCGAGCAAGCCCTGACCGTGGCGCGCATGGCCGTGCAGCGGCAGACGGCCGGGCACTACCCGCGGCTCGACCTGATCGCCAGCATGGCGCGCAGCGAGAACGAATCGCTGTCCAGCCTGGGCCAGTCGGCCACGCTGCGCACGGTGGGCGTGCAGCTCAACGTGCCGCTGTACAACGGCGGTGGCGTCGAGGCCAGCATCAAGCAGGCCCTGGCCTCGCAGGCCCGGGCCGAGGAAGAGATCCGCGCCGAGCGCGAGAACGTCGAGCTCGAGGTGCAACGCCACTACCAGGCCACCGCCAACGGCGCCAAGAAGATCGCCGCCCACCGCCAGGCCGTGGCCTCGGCAGCGCTGGCGCTCGAGGGCTCGCGCCGTGCCCTCGAGGCCGGCGTGGGCACGATGACCGAGCTGGCCGATGCGCAGGCCCAGCTCTACGTCGTGCAGCGCGATCTGGCGCAGGCCCGCATCGACTACCTGATCTCGCGCATGCGCCTGATGGTGCAGGCCGGCGTGCCGATGGCCGACGCGGCCGCCGACCTCGACCAGTCTCTGGTGGCGGTGGCAGGCACGGCCGACGCGCCCAAGCAACCGTGAAAGTGAAGATGCTCATGTCGAACAGACCGTTGTGGCCCGCCGCGGCCACCCTGGCCATGGCCCTGACCGCCTGCGGCGGCGGGGGCGGCGGCGGCAGCGCGGCGGTGACCAACGTCTCGGCCACCGGCGTGGCCTACAGCCGAACGCTGACCGTGACCGTCAACGGGGCCGGGCTGCTCGTGGGCGGGCTCACGATGACCGTCGAAGGCCCCTGCGGCGCGGTCACCAAGGCCGCCAACGGCACCGACCTGCTGGCGCAGTTCACCTGCAAGGTCGAAGGCACCGGGCTGCTGGTCCCGCGCATCCACGACGCCAGTGGCACCGAGCTGGCCTCGATGCGGCTGACCGTGCCCTTGCCGCAGGTGCTCGTCGCCGTGAAGCAGGGCGATCGCAGCGGCACCTTCACACTCGAACTCGACCCGGTGGCGGCGCCTATCTCGACCAAGAACTTCATCGACTACGTCGCCGCCGGCTTCTACGCCAACACCATCTTCCACCGCGTCGAGGCGGGCTCGCGGGTGGAGGGCGGCGGCTACACCGCCGGACCGGCGGCCAAGGTCGAACTGTTCAGCCCGATCGCGGTCGAATCGGCCAACGGCCTGAAGAACCTGCGCGCCACCATCGGCGTCGCGCGCGGCGATGCCAGCGACACCTCCACCTCGCAGTTCTACATCAACCTGGCCGACAACCCGCAGTTCGACCGTGTGAGCGACGCGCAGCCCGGACGGGCTGTCTTCGGCAAGGTGGTCGCGGGCATGGACATCGTCGATGAAATCGGCAAGGTCGAGACCGCCGCCAGCGGCGGGTTCCCCAAGCTGCCGGTGTCGGACGTGACGATCACGCTGGCACAGCAGTCGAAGTAAGCGCAGAGGGCCACCGCACCGATGCACGCCTTCGCCGCCCACCTGGCGCGTGCCTGGCCGCTGGCCAAGCGCGACGTCATGGCGCGCTACCGCGGCAGCGTGGCCGGCGTGCTGTGGACCCTGGCCGGGCCGCTGGCCATGGTGGGCATCTACAGCGCGGTGTTCCAGGGCGTGTTCAAGGCGCGCTGGGCCGGCACCGGTGGCGACGGCGTCGACTTCGCGCTGCGCGTCTTTGCCGGCCTGGTGGTGTTCTCGGCCGTGGCCGAGGTGGCCACCCGGGCCACGCGGCTGGTGCAGGACAACGCCAACCTGGTCAAGCGGGTCGTCTTCCCGCTCGAACTGCTGTGCGTGGCGCTGGTGATGCAGGTGGGCGTGCATGTGGCCATCCAGTTGCTGGTGCTGGGCGCGCTGCAGGCCGTTTGGGGCGGTGGCCTGGGCCCGTCGGCCATCTGGCTGCTGCTGGCCGTGCCGTGGCTGGTGGTGCTGATGCTGGCCCTGGCCCTGGGCCTGTCCGCGCTGGGCTGCTACCTGCGCGACCTGCAGCACCTGGTGCCGCTGGCCATGAGTGGGCTGCTGTTCCTGTCGCCGGTGTTCTTTCCGCAATCGGCCGCGCCGCCGGTGCTGAAGGCCGTGCTGGCCATCAACCCGCTGTCCGGTCCGATCGAGGCGTTTCGCACGGCCTTCTTCGGCCAGCCCTTCGACTGGGAATCCGCCGGCTGGTCGCTGGGCGGGGCGCTGCTGGCCCTGGTGGTGGCGCGCGCGCTGTTCGCCCGCCTGCGGCCGGGCTTTGCCGACCTGGTGTGACGACGATGGCCGGCGACGACGACGTGGTGATCGACCTGTGCGGCCTGGACAAGAGCTACTCGCTCGAGTCCCGTCCGTGGCGCCGCCTGTGGCAGCAACTGGCCGGCGGCGAAGACCACGGCCCGCAGCACCACGCACTGCATGGTGTGGACCTGCGCGTGCGCCGCGGCGAGGCCATCGGCGTGATCGGCCGCAACGGCGCGGGCAAGTCCACGCTGCTGCAGGTGATCTGCGGCGTGCTGCAGCCCAGCCGCGGCACCCGCCGGGTCAAGGGCCGCATCGCGGCGCTGCTCGAACTCGGTGCCGGCTTCAACCCCGAGCTCACCGGGCGCGAGAACGTGCGCCTGAACGGCCCGTTGCTGGGCATCAGCGCCGCCGACATCGAGCGTCGCCTGCCCGGCATCGTCGATTTCGCCGGCATCGGCGAGTACATCGACCAGCCGGTGCGCAGCTATTCCAGCGGCATGTTCGTGCGCCTGGCCTTCTCGATGGCCACCAGCGTCGAGCCCGACATCCTGGTCATCGACGAGGCGCTGTCGGTGGGTGACGGCGAGTTCGCCCGCAAGTCCTTCGAGCGCATCATGGCGCTGAAGGAACGGGGTGCCACGCTGCTGTTCTGCTCGCACTCGATGTTCCAGGTGGAGTCCTTGTGCCCGCGCGCCATCTGGCTGGAAGACGGCCGCGTGCGCTTCGATGGCCCGGCCTCGCAGGCCGTGGTGGCCTACGACGCCTTCCTCGCCGCCGCGCGCGGCGCCGGGGCGGCGGACGGTGGCAGCATCGCGGCCGACGGCACCGCAGGCGGCGGCCCGGACGGCGGCGACGAGGCCCTGGTGCGGCGCCCGCCGCTGGCCTCGGCCGCCGCCACCATCGACTGCTTCGAGCGGCTGTCGCCGACCGACGACGGCGCGCCGCTGCACAGCCGGCGCGATGCGCTCACCGTGCGTGTTGCTTTCCGCAGCGACCCCACCATCCCCTGCCCGACGCTGGGCATCACCCTGCACGGCCCCGACGGCCGCACCCTCAGCAGTGCCGGCACCTGGCTCGACGGCATCACGCTGCCGCGCGACGCCGCCGGGCGCGTCGAGGCCACGCTGTGCATCCCGGCGCTGCCGCTGCTCAAGGGCCGCTACACGCTGTCGGCCTACGTGCTGTGCGACCGCGCCATCAACCTCTACGCCGCCGCCGAGCACGCGATCACGCTCGACGTGGTGCAGCACGACGTGCAGCAGGGCGTCGTCGCCCTGCCGCACCACTGGCAAGTCGGATCCCCCGAATGACCGTCAAGGACTTCTCCTTCCCGCTCAACGTCTTCGCCCGCCTGCTCGAGATGCAGGAAGGCCGCGTCGAGTACCTGCACTTCCCCACCTTCGAATCGGCCGACGAACCCGTGTTGCAGGCGCAGGAGCGCGCCAGCCGCCACCTGTGGCAGGCCCTGCCGCCACCGGGCCGGCTGCTCGAGGTGGGCATCGGCCTGGGCACCACGCTGGCCCGTCTGTCGGCGGCCGGCTACCGAGCGATGGGCATCACCCCCGAGGCGGCGCAGGTGGCCGAGGTGCGCCGCCGCCACGGCCCGCTGGTCGAGGTGATGGAGTCGCGGCTGGAAGACTTTGCCCACGAAGCCGGCCAGTGGGACGCGCTGCTGTTCCAGGAGAGCGCGCAGTACATCGATCCGCTGGCGCTGTTCGACGCGGCCGAGCGCCTGCTGCACGGTGGCCGCACCCACCTGGTGGTGATGGACGAGTTCGCGCTGCGGCGCAGTGACGCCGCGCACACCGGCCTGCACGAGATCGGCGCGTTCTGCGACCTGGCCGCCCGCCACGGCTGGCGCCTGGTGCACCGCACCGAGCTGTCGGCACAGGCCGCACCGACGCTCGACTACCTGCTGCGCGGCGTGCGGGCCCGGCGCGACGACCTGATGGCCGACCTGTCGCTGGACGCCGCCACGATGGACGGGCTGGAGGCCGCGCTCACCCGCAGCCAGACGCTGTACCGCGAGGGCGTCTACGGCTACGCACTGCTGCGCTTCGAGCGCGAGCAGCCGTCGGCCGACCGGCCGGTGCGCCTGGGCGGCGCGCAGGCTGGTGCGGTGCGCACGCTGTTCGAGCGCATCTTCGGCCACCCGCTGTCGGCCGAGGAGTGGGCCTGGAAGTACGGGGACGGGCGTGGCCATGCCGTCGGACTGGTGCGCCCGGGGCGTGTGCCGCCGGGCGGCGACGGCGCCGAACCCGAACTGCTGTCGCATTACGGCGGCCTGAGCCGGCGCGTGATCTTCCACGGCGAGCCGGTGCTGGCCTGCCAGGTGTGCGACGTGATGGTCGACGCCCGAGCACGCACCGCGCTGGCCCGCGGCGGCCCGCTGCAGCGCACCACCGCCACCTTCCTGGACGAGCAGATCGGCTGGGGCAAGCCGCACCGCATCGGCTTCGGCTTCCCGACCGACCGCGCGATGGCGGCGGCCGAGCACCTGGGCCTGTACACCGCCGTCGACGAGATGGTCTGCGCCGCCTGGCCGGCCTCGTCCGCCGGCACCGGTGTCGGCACCGTGGCGCAGCCGCTGGAGGCCGCCGACCTGGCCGACGGCGGCGAGGCCGTGCCCGTGATCGATGGCCTGTGGCGCGACATGGCCGCGGCGCTGCCGCAGGCCACGCTGGGCGTGCGCGACGCCGCCTGGCTGCGCCACCGCTACCTGGGCCACCCGCGCTTCCGCTACGAGCTGTGGCTGCTGCGCCGCCGCCTGACGCGCCGGCCGATCGGCGTGGCGGTGCTGCGCCGGCACGAGCAGCACCTGGAATGGGTGGACGCGGTGGCGCCGCCTGCGGCCTGGGGGGCGCTGCTGGCGGTGGCCCGGCAACGCGCGGCCGTGCTGGGCGCACCGATGGTCGAGGCATGGATCACGCAGTCGCAGCAGCACCTGATGCAGGCGCTGGCGCCGCAGGACATCGGCCTGCGCCCGTTGGGCATCCGCGTGCCGGCCAATGCCCACTCGCCAGGCCCCGACGCCGACGCGCACCGCGGCCGCTGGCTGCTGATGGCCGGCGACACCGATTTCCGATAGGCCGGCATGCGCATCCTGCACGTCACGCGCGAGTTGGGCAGCGACCGGCGCTTCGGCATCGGCCGCAGCCTCGATCCCGTGGTGCGCGCGTTGCAGGCTCGCGGCCACGAGGTGCGCTACCTCACGCAGGACGAACTCGGCGATGGCGCGCGCGCCTGGCAGCGCCGCTGGACGCCCCGCGCGCAGTCGTGGCTGCGCATACTTTATGGCCCCGCGGGCGAGACCTTCGCCACGATCTGGATCGAGCGGCTCAACATGGGCCGGCTGGCCGCCAAGGTGGCCGCGCGCGAGGCTGCCGATGCCGTGCACCTGCACGACCCCTGGATCGGCTGGGGCTACCGCCTGGCACGCCGGGCGCTGGGCGCGCGGGCGCGCTGGGGCGTCACCGAGCATGGCTTCGGCAGCTACACCGATGCCATCCGCGAAGAAGGCGTGCGCTACACGCCGGCGCTGCTGCGACAGCACCGCCGGCTCGAAGCCAGCCTGCTGGCCGCCGCCGACTGGGTGGTCTGTCCCACGCGCGCCGGCCGCGCGCAACTGGCGCGTGACCTCTCGCTGCCCGAGCCCCCCGCGCACTGGCATGCGGTGCCGCATGCGCGGCCCGTGCTGTCGCTGCCCGACCGCGCCGAGGCGCGGCTGCGCCTGGGGTGGACGTCCGACCAGTGGCAGGTGCTGGCCATCGGCCGGCTCAACCCGGTCAAGCGCTTCGAGGCGCTGCTGCGCGCCTGCGTGCGCCTGGGCCGGCCGTTGCGCCTGACCGTGCTGGGCGCGGGCGATGCCGCGGCACTGCGGCAGGCGGTGCCCGAGGTCGCGTCGTCATCGGTGACGCTCGACGTGCGCGAGGTCGACGACGTGGCGCCCTACTTGGCGGCGGCCGACGTGTACGTCAGCACCACCCGCAACGAATCCTTCGGCCTGGCCAATCTCGAAGCGCTGGCGGCCGGACTGCCGGCGTTGTGCACCGCGGCCGGCGGCGTGCCCGAGGTCTGCGGCGCGGGTGCGCGGTGGCTTCCCACCGGCGACGCCGAACTGCTGCCCGCACTGGTGCAGGCGCTGCGCGAGTGGAGCGATCGGCCGGCTCTGGCGCAGGTGCAGGGCCAGGCGGGCCGACGCCAGGCCCTGCAGGCGCCGGATGCCGCGCAGGTGGCGGCGCGCCTCGAGGCGATCTACCGTGGGCCACCCGGCGTGTCGCAGGCTGCCGAGGCCCTGCACGCAGTCCCGTCCTCCTCGCCGGCGCCTGCACAGGCCGCCGGCCTTGCCGCCGACGCGCCGTTGTGCGTGCTGCCGCAGCCGCTGCCGCTGGCCGAGGCGCGTCGAGTGCTGGTGTTCGCGCCGCACCCCGACGACGAGTCGATCGGCTGCGGCGGCGCACTGGCGCTGCTGTCGCAGGCCGGGGCGGCGGTGCGCGTGGTGCTGGTGTCGGACGGCTCGGGCGCGGGCGGTCTGCCCCCGGGGGCGGGCGAGGTGCGCCAGCAGGAGTTCCGCGACGCGCTGACCCGCCTGGGTGTGGCCGACGCGGTGCTGCTGGGCCTTCCCGATGGTGCACTGTCCGAGCAGCCCGGCCTCGACGCGGCCCTGGCGGCGCAGGTGAACGACTTCGGCCCCGACTGGGTGCTGTGCCCCTCGCGCGTCGACCTGCACCGCGACCACCGTGTCGTGGCCGCAGCGGCCCGGCGCGCCGCGCTGTCGCACGCCGGCGTGCAGCGCCTGTGCGAGTACGAGACCTGGAGCACCCTGCCCATCACCCACGCGCTGGACATCGGCGCGGTGATCGACACCAAGCTCGACGCGCTGGGCCGGCACCGCACCGCGCTGGCCTGCGGCGCCTATGTCGAGGCCACCGCCGGCCTGGCCCGCCACCGCGGCCTGTTGCTGGGCGTGGCCCATGCCGAGGGCTACCTGTGCACCGGCCGCGACCGACAATTCGACTGGCCCGCGGGCTGGGCCGCTGGTGATCGAGAATCGTGACATGACCTGTGAAGTGAGCGTCCTGGTGCGCAGCATGGACCGGCCCTCTCTGGCGCAGGCGCTGGCCAGCGTGGCCGCGCAGACCGCCGACGGGCTGGAGGTGGTGGTGGTCAACGCGGCCGGTGGCCACCACAGCGGGCAGGGCGTGCACTGCGGCCGCCACACACTGCGCCTGATCAACCAGGGCGGTGCACCACTCGGCCGTGCCGCCGCCGCCAACCTGGGCCTGGCCAGCGCGGCCGGCCGCTGGCTGATCTTCCTCGACGACGACGACCTGCTCGACGCCGACCACGTCGCCCGCCTGCTCGGTGCATTGGCCGCGGCCCCAGGGGCCCAGGTGGCCTACACGGGTGTGCGCCTCGTCGACAGCAAGGGCCAGCCGGCCGGCGTGCTCGACGAGCCCTTCGACGACACACGGCTGTGGCTGGCCAACTACCTGCCGATCCATGCGGTGCTGTTCGCGCGCAGTGTCGTCGACGAAGGCCTGCGCTTCGACGAATCGCTGCCGGTGTACGAGGACTGGGACTTCTGGCGCCGGCTGGCCAGCCGCCACGCGTTCGTGCACCTGCCCGGCGTGTCGGCCACCTACCGGCTGGTCGGCAATTCGGGCTTGTCCGAGCATGCCGACGTGCAGGTGGCGTCCGAAGGCCGCGCGCGCATCTACCGCCAGTGGCTGGCGCGACTCGATGCGGGGCAGCTCGACCGCATCGCCACCTTCGGTGAGCTGCAGCGCAGCCGGGGCCTGGCGCTCGAGCAGCAGCGGGCCGAGGTGGAGGCGGAGGTGCGCCGGCTTGCCGGCGAGGTGCAGACCCTCGACGGGCAGGCCCGCGGCCTGCGCGATCAGGTCGACCAGCGCGACCAGCGCCTGCGCGACCTGCAGCGTGCGCACGACGCCCTCGAGACCCAGCTGCGCGCCGAACTGGCGCTGAACCACGAGATCACGCACTCGCTGTCCTGGCGCATCACCGAGCCGTTGCGCCGGGCCAGGGCGATGGCGCAGCGCGTCACGCCGCGTGCGGTGGTCGGCCGCGTCGCGCGGGCGCTGCCACTGTCCAGCCGGCAGAAGCAGCGGCTCAAGGTCTGGCTGGCCACCAGCGGCTTCGGCGGCCGCTGGCTGCAGGCGGCCGCGGCCGCGCCGGTGGCCGCGGCGCCCACCGGGCCCACGCTTGACAAGGAGGCGGTGCGCGCCGAGGCCGAGGCCCAGCTCAGCGCCTTCCTCGCCGGCGACGAGCGTGTGCGGCTGCACCAGGGCGGCCAGGCGGGCGATGCCGAGCCGCAGGTCAGCGTGGTGGTGGTGCTCTACAACCAGGCGGGGCTGAGCCTGCTGTGCCTGCGTGCGCTGGCCGCGTCGCGCGGCGTGAGCTTCGAGACGCTGGTGGTCGACAACGCGTCGAGCGACCGCATGCCGCAGCTGCTGGCACGGCTGGACGGCGCCACGCTGCTGCCGCAGGACGAGAACCTGGGCTTCCTGCGCGCCGTCAACCTGGCCGCGGGCCATGCGAAGGGCCGCCACCTGCTGCTGCTCAACAACGACGCGGTGGTCGAGCCCGACACGCTGGCCCACGCGGTGGCGCGGCTGGAGCGCGAGCCCGACGTCGGCGCCGTCGGTGGCCCCATCCTGCTGTGGGACGGCCGCCTGCAGGAGGCCGGCAGCATCGTCTGGCGCGACGGCAGCTGCCTGGGCTACGGCCGCGGCGATTCGCCCGACGCGCCGGCCTATCGCTTCGTGCGCGACGTGGACTACTGTTCCGGCGCGCTGCTGATGGTGCGGCGCGAGCTGTTCGAGCGGCTCGGCCGCTTCGACGACGTCTACGCGCCCGCCTACTACGAGGAAAGCGACTTCTGCGTGCGCCTGTGGGAGGCCGGCCACCGCATCGTCTGCGACCCTGCGGTGCGCATCAAGCATTTCGAGTTCGCCAGCGACGTGGGCAGCGGCCGGGCCATGGCGCTGCAGGCCCGCAACCGCGAGCTCTTCGTCGCTCGCCATGCGGGTTACCTGAGCGCACGGCCGGAATCGTCGCCCGGCCAGGTGCTGGCCGCGCGGCAGATCCTGCGGCCCGGCGCGCGCCGCATCCTGATCGTCGATGACCGCGTGCCCTTCCCGCAGCTGGGCCGCGGCTACCCGCGCGCGGCCATGCTGGCCAACCGCATCGCGGCCGAAGGCCATGCGGTCACCTACTACCCGCTGGTGTTCGCCGACGGCCGCTGGGACGAGGTGCACCAGGCGCTGGACGAGCGCATCGAGGTCATCCTCGACCAGGGCGTGGCCGGGTTGACGGCCTTCCTGGCCGCGCGGGCTGGCCACCACGACCTGATGCTCGTCAGCCGCCCGCACAACATGGCAGTGGTCGACGCACTGCGGGCCTCGCACCCGGACTGGTTTGCCGGCACCCGGCTGGTGTATGACGCCGAGGCACTGTTCTCGCTGCGCGAGGCCGAGAAGGCCCGTGTGCTGGGCCAGCCGCTGCCGCCGGCCAAGGCGCGCGCGATGCTGGAGGACGAGCTGGCCCTGGCACGCCATGCCGAGCGCATCGTGGCCGTCTCGCAGGACGAGGCCCGGCACTACCGCGAGGCCGGCTGCACCGACGTGGTCGTGCTCGGCCACGCGCTGGCGCCGCAGCCCTCGGCACCGGACTTCGGTGCGCGCAGCGGATTCCTGTTCGTCGGCGCCATCACCGCCGACGACTGCCCCAACGGCGACAGCCTGCTGTGGTTCCTGCGCGAGGTGTGGCCCACGGTGCAGGCCGCGCTGGGCGCGGCGGCGCGGCTGGACGTGGTGGGGGTGTGCGAGTCCGCCACGGTGCGCGCGATGGCCAGCGGGTCGGTGCGCATCCACGGCCGCGTGCACGCGCTGGACGGCTACTTCGACGCGCGCCGTGTCTTCATCGTGCCCACCCGCTATGCCGCCGGGGTGCCGCACAAGGCGCACGAGGCGGCCTCGCGCGGCCTGCCCATGGTGGTCACGCCGCTGATCGCCCGGCAACTGGGCTGGGCCGACGACGTGCAGGTGGGCGACGGCCCGGCAGCCTTCGCGGCGGCCTGCGTCCGCCTGCACCGCGACGAGGGCGTGTGGACCGCCCAGCGCGCGGCGCTGCTGGCCGCGGTGGCGCGCGACTGCAGCATCGACGCCTTCGACCGCGCGGTGCGCGAGATCGTGCGATGAGCGCCGATCGGCCGCTCCGGAGGCGCTCGCTCCCCCTCGGGGGGACGGCCCGCAGGGCCAAGGGGGTCGAAATGAGCGCCGATCGGCCGCTCCGGAGGCGCTCGCTCCCCCTCGGGGGGACGGCCCGCAGGGCCAAGGGGGACCAATGAGCCATCCGCGCAGCCTCGCCTCGGCCCTGCTGCAGGACGGCGCGCGGCTGATGCGCCGCGAGCTCGGCCGCTGGGGCCTGCGCGGTGTGGTCGCCCGGCTGCCGCATTATCTGAAACGATCGGGGCAGATCTGGCGTGCGCGGCAGCAGCGCTCGGCCGATGCGCCGCCGGCGGCAGCGCCGACCCTGCCGCCGCGCCTGCACCCCGAACTGCTCGAGACCCCTCCGCACGCGCTGGCGGCCTCGGTCACCGTCATCCTGCCCACGCTCAACGCCGGGCCCGAGTTTGCGCTGCTGCTGCGCAAGCTGCGCGCGCAGGAGGGCGTGCCGCCGCTGGAGATCCTGGTCATCGACTCGGGCTCGACCGACGGCACGGTGGCCATGGCCCAGGCCGCTGGCGCCCGCGTGATCGAGATCGCGCCCGAAACCTTCAGCCACAGCGGCACGCGCAACCTGGGTGCCGAGCAGGCCGGTGGCGAGTTCCTGCTGTTCATGGTGCAGGACGCCTACCCGATCGGCCGCCTGTGGGTCCATGGCCTGCTGAGCTACCTGCTGGACCACCGCGACGAAGGCCTGGCCGCGGTGTCCTGCACCGAGTACTGCCGGGGCGACAGCGACCTGATGTACGAGGTCGGCATCGGCAGCTACTACGACTTCCTCGGCTGCCGCCTGCGCGACCGCATCGGCCATCTGCAGGGCACCGACCACGAGAGCCTGCGCTCGATGGGCCAGCTCAGCGATGTGTCGTGCCTGGTGCCGCGCGAGTTGTTCCTGGGCTACCGCTACCGCGGCAGCTACGCCGAGGACATGGACCTTGGCGTGCGGTTCATCCGCGATGGCCGGCGCATCGCCATGCTCGCCTCCGTGAAGGTGATCCACTCGCACAACCGCAGCGCCTGGTACTACCTGCGGCGCACCTTCGTCGACATCCGGTTCCTCGTCGATGTGTTCGACGACTTCCAGTTGCCGCGCTGCGAATCGGCGCAAGGCCTGGTGGCCGGTGCCGCCCACCTGGGGCGCGAGGTCGATGCGTGGTCGCGGCACATGGCTGCCTCGGGGGCGGGCGGCTCGATGCACGACGCCGCGGCCGCGTGGCTGGCCCGGCTGCGCGATCTGCCGATCGACGGCATGCTGCCAGCCGGCCCGCTCGAGCTGGACGATGCGCGGCTCGACGCCTTCCTGCGCGACCAGCTCGCTTCGGTGCAGGGGTGGCCGGGCGAGGCCGGCGCGGCGGTGCAGCGGTCGGCCCGCTACATCGTCGACGACTTCGTGGCCCGCTTCGGCCACTTCAACCACTGTGCCGCGCAGGCCTACCGCGGCGAAGACGCGCGCCTGCGCGCCGAATGGATCGCCGCCGCGGCCAAGGCCTTCGCGGCCACGCTGGGCCACACGATGGCGGTGCTGGTGCTCGACCGGCGCGACAAGCCGTGCCCCGACGCCGAGCGGCGCTGGCTCGACCGCATGGCCGCCACCTTGTCCGCCGGGGTCTGATGCGAATCCTCTTCGTCACCGATTCGCTCGGACCCTGGCAGACCGGCCTGCCGGTGCAGTCGGCCCATGCCCTGGCGCGCATGGCCCAGCGCGAAGGGCATCAGGTGCTGGTCGTCGTCGCGATGCGCGCCGCCGGCGCACTGCCGTCGGCGGCCTGTGCCGCGGCGCCCGAGGTCGTGCCTGGCCTCGAGGCGGACGCGCCGCTGCACCTGCTCGATGGCGTGCCGCTGCTGCGCTGGGACCTGGACGGCCCCGGCACGGTCGACGACCCGCTGGCGCACTGGCTGCCCATGGCGCGGTTCGACGTGGCCCATGCCGTGGTGACGCCGCCTATGCTGATGTGCCTGGGCTGGCTGCCGTCGGCCGAGCGACCTCTGCTCCTGGGCCTGGCCGGTCTGCCGAGCGAGCCGGTCGACGCGGCGTCGCAGCGGCTGCTGCGGCAGGTCGACCTGTGCCTTGCGCCGTCCGATCATGCGGCCGCGCGCTGGCGCCTCGCGCTGCCCGACCTGGCGGTCCGCACGCTGGCGCACGGCGTCGATCTGCTCGGTCTGCTGCAGGCGCATGCCATCGGCATGGCCGAGACGCGGACGCCGACGCTGGTGTGCATCGCCGATCCGCTCGACCACCGGTCGGGGGTGCAGGCCTTGCTGCAGGCCCTCCTGCGCGTCGACCGGCCCGAGCTTCGCCTGAGGGTGCTGTGCACCGGCCCGTCGATGCCGTCCCGCGCGCCGGCCCTTGCCGCGATGGCGGCCGCCGACCCGCGGGTGCGCCTGGAGCCCGCGCAGGGGCCCGGGCTGCTGTCGCTGGCCGGCGCCGTGGACGCGGTGTGCGTGCCCAGCCGGGTGCCGCTGGATTTCTCGTTGCCCGTGCACGATGCCGCGGTGCTGGGCTTGCCCTGCCTGGTGAGCGACCTGGGCGCGCAGGCCGAATCGGCGCGCCGCTACGGCGTCGGCCGACCCTTGCCGGCCGGCGACGTGGCGGCGTGGGCCGCCGCCATCGAGGCCTGGGCGACAGTGCAGGGCGACCGCGCGGCCGAACCGTTCCAGGGTGATGTCCCGCTGCGCATCGAGGAGCAGGCCTTCTTGTGCCAGGGCCACTTCCAGGAACTGCTGTACCGCAAACAGCGCGTCTGACCCCGACCCTGCGGCGCGCGATGGCGCATCGCTGGCACACTCCCGCCCCACATGCTTTTCAACTCGTTCGAGTTCATCTTCGGCTTCCTGCCGGTGGTCTGGCTGCTGTTCTTCGCTGCGGCGCGGTGGGGGCAGTGGCCGGCGCTGCTGTGGCTGACGGCCGCGTCGCTGTTCTTCTACGGTTGGTGGAACCCGCGGCTGCTGTGGCTGCTGCTGGCCTCGGCGGCGGCCAACTTCCTGCTGGGGCGCCTGCTGTCGCGTTGGACGCCCGAGGGCACGACCAGCGCGCGATCACGCGGCCTGCTGGTCGCGGCCGTCACCGCCAACCTGCTGCTGCTGGGCTACTACAAGTACACCAACTTCCTGATCGGCACGGCCAACGCGCTGCTGTCCACGCACACCGGCCTGGTCGACCTGGTGCTGCCGCTGGGCATCTCGTTCTTCACCTTCACGCAGATCGCCTACCTGGTGGACATCCACCGCGGCCTGGCGCGCGAGGCCGATGCGCTGCGCTACCTGCTGTTCGTCACCTACTTCCCGCACCTGATCGCCGGGCCGGTGATCCACCACCAGCAGATGATGCCGCAGTTCGGCTGGCCGCAGAACTTCCGGCCGCAGCGCGCCAACATGGAAAGCGGGCTGGCCATCTTCGCCATCGGCCTGTTCAAGAAGGTGGTGATCGCCGACCACCTGGCCCTGCTGGCCACGCCGGTGTTCGACGCGGCGGCCCAGGGCCAGCCGGTGTCCACTGCCGCCGCCTGGGTGGGCGCGCTGGCCTACGCGCTGCAGCTGTACTTCGATTTCTCGGGCTACTCGGACATGGCGGTGGGCCTGTCGCGGATGTTCAACATCACGCTGCCGATCAACTTCGATTCGCCCTACAAGGCCGGCAACCTGATCGAGTTCTGGCGCCGCTGGCACATGACGCTGTCGGCCTTCCTGCGCGACTACCTCTACATCGGCCTGGGCGGCAACCGGCGCGGCAAGGCCCGGCGCTTCGTCAACCTGTTCCTCACCATGCTGCTGGGCGGTCTGTGGCACGGCGCCAGCTGGAACTTCGTGCTCTGGGGCGCGCTGCACGGCCTGGGGCTGATCGTCAACCACGCCTGGCGGGCGCTGGCGGCGGGCCTGTCGCTGCCGACGCTGCCTGGCCAGGCCTGGGCCGGCCGGCTATTCACCTTCCTGTTCGTGGTGCTGGCCTGGGTGCCGTTCCGGGCGGCCGACCTGCCCACCACCTGGGCCCTGTGGGCGCGCATGGCCGACCTGGGCCACCTGGCCTGGCCCGAGCTGTGCGCCGCCGGGCACGTCGGGCTGCTGCTGGCGCTGGCCGTGGCCTGGTGGCTGCCCAACACGGTGGAGTGGGTCGACCGCGCGCCGTCGGCCGGCCCGCGCCTGCCGGCCTGGCGCGCCACGCCGCGCTGGGGCGTGGCCATGGGCGCGACGCTGGGCGTGTCGATGCTGTTCTTCTCGAAGAACAGCCCGTTCCTGTACTTCCAGTTCTAGATGACCGCGAGCCGATCGTCCCACGCTGGCAACGGCTACCTCGCGTCCTTCGCGGTGGCGATGCTGCTGCCGCTGGTGTTGATGGTGGCGCTGAGCCAGCACCTGGGCGCCGTGCGCGGCGACCTCACGAGGCTGGGTCGGCTGGCCGAGCGCGATTTCGCGCCGTCGCGGGCCTCGGCCGAGGACGCGCTGCAACTGCACCGCGCCGATCCGGCGCAGGCCCGGGTGGTGGTGCTGGGCGATTCGTTCTCGCGCTGGAACCTCTGGCAATCGCCCTGGATGGACCTGCGGGGCCAGCGCGACGTGATCAGCTTCACCTGGGACGACATCGGCGGTCCGGGCTGCCTGGCCGCCTGGGCCCAGGGCCTGCGCGGCCGGTACCCGGGTCTGCACCACCTGGTGGTGCAGACCGTGGAGCGCAGCTGGGGCCACCGCCTGATGACCCTCGATGCACCGTGCGCCGTGGCGCCGGCCGCAGTGGCCCCGCTGGCCACGGCGGACGAACGCATCCAGAACCTGCTGCCGGTGGTGTGGTGGCCCCCGCCCGACCCCCACTACGCCGTGGTCGCCTGGCAGGCCACGCGCAAGCGCTTCGACCACCGCACCCTGCGGCAGCAGACGGTGGTGTGGCCGCTGGCCCGGCCCGACCTGTTCACCAACCGACGCAGCGACCGGCTGCTGACCCTGGTGGACGACGACCAGAAGCGCGACTGGTCGGCCGAGCGGCTGCAGGCGCCACTGCAGCGCGTGCGGCGTCTGCAGGACGATCTGCAGGCCGGCGGCGTGACGATGCGCATGGTGGTGGTGCCCGACAAGTCGTCGATCTACGCGCCCTACCTGGCCCGCCCGGCCGAGGCCGTGCCCGCGGCCGTCGACGCCTGGGGTGCGATGGACGCGGCCGGCATCCGGCACGTGGCCATCCAGGCGCGCCTGCGTGCCGCGCTGCCCGCCACGCGCGACCTGTACCTGCCCAACGACACGCACCTGGGTGCTGCGGGTTACCGCCTGCTGGCCGACGCCGTGCACGCCGACGTGGGCCGTTGAGCCCGATCAAGGCCGGCTTCCCGGACCGCGTGACCATCGCCGGTTCGGTTGGCTGACGGTCGTCGCGATCTGACCAATCACCCATTTTGTTACCAGGCGTTCCCACGTCCTGGGGGGTGCCTAGACTGTCGGATGATCTTCGAACGCGCGATATCGCCCTATGCTGCGGTCCATCGGCACGGCACGTGCGCGACCTTGGCGTGAACTTTTCCTGCCTTGCGCCCACTCACACGGATTGACTTCTGCTTCGCGCTTGGATATCGACATGGCACTGATCAACGGCACACCGGCGTCTGAGAGCCTGCCTGGAACCACGTCGGACGACACCCTGCGCGGCCTGGCCGGCAACGACACGCTGGACGCGCTGGCCGGCAACGACCTGCTCGACGGCGGCACCGGCACCGACTCGATGCGCGGCGGCGCAGGCAACGACACCTATGTGCTGGACGTGCTGGCCGACCTGGTCGACGAGACCACAGCGGGCAGCGATGGCGTCGACCAGGTCAATCTCGCGCTGCTGCTGGCGGGCACCTACGTGCTGCCGGACGGCCTCGAGAACGCCTCGGTCACCGCCGCCGCGGCGCTGGCCATCCATGTCACCGGCAATGCCGGCGACAACGTGTTGATCGGCGGCGCAGGCAACAACAGCCTCGACGGCGCGGCGGGCGACGATCACCTGCAGGGCGGTGCCGGCCTCGACACGCTGGCCGGCGGCGAAGGCAACGACTCCCTGGCCGGCGGGCTGGGCAACGATGTGCTGCTCGGCGGCATCGGTGCCGACACGCTCGTCGGTGGCGTCGGCATCGACACGCTGGCCGGTGGCGCGGGCAACGACGTCTACGAGATCGACGTGGCGGCCGATCTGGTCGACGAAGCCGCGCCGGGCAGCGACGGTGTCGACACCGTGCGCCTGGCCTTCACCGCGGCAGGCACCTACGTCATGCCGCAGGGCATCGAGCGGGCCGTCGTGGCCGGCGCCGCGGCCATCAACGTCACCGGCAATGGCGGCGACAACGTCATCACCGGCGGATCCGGCAACAACAGCCTGTCGGGCGGCGAGGGCAACGACACCCTCGCGGCCGGCACGGGGGCCGACACGGTGGATGGTGGCGTTGGTGCCGGCGACGTGCTCGGCGTGCTGGGCGCCTTCAGCGCCTACGCGCTGCAGCGGCCTGCCCCCGGCGACCTGCGCCTGGTCAACCCGGCCACCGGCGAGAACATCCTGCTGCGCAATGTTGAGACGGTGTCCTTCACCGATGTCGACCGGGCCATCGCCGACCTAGCCGCGCTGGCCGGCAGTCCCGACCCCGATGTGCTCACCGGCGACGGCGGCCCCAACCTGCTGGACGGTGGGGCTGGCAACGACAGCCTCGACGGGCTCGGTGGCAATGACACGCTGATCGGCGGCGCGGGCACCGACACGCTGGTGGGCGGCGAGGGCGACGACGTGTTCGGCATCGACCTGCTGGCCGACCTTGTCACCGAGGCCGTCGGCGCCGGCACCGACCGCGTCGACGTCGGCCTGGCGCTGGCCGGCACCTACACCGTGCCCGACCACGTCGAGAACGCCACCGTCACGTCCGCCGTGGCGATCCACCTGGTCGGCAACGGCCTGGACAACGTGCTGGTCGGCAACGGCGCGGTCAACAGCCTCAGCGGCGGTGCCGGCCACGACACGCTCGACGGCGGGCTGGGCAACGACGTGATGGCCGGCGGTGCCGGCGACGACGTCTACCTGCTCAACGTGCCCACCGACGTGGTCAACGAGACCGCCGCGGGCAGCAGCGGCCTCGACCGGGTCGAACTGCGCTTCGCGGCGGCCGGCAGCTACACGCTGCCCGCCTCGGTCGAGAACGCCTCGATCACCGGGCCGGGCACCCTGCTGGCGATCCACGTGACCGGCAACAGCGCGGCCAACCTGCTGTCCGGCAACGATGGCCCCAACAGCCTGAGCGGTGGCGCAGGCAACGACACGCTGGTCGGCGGCGCGGGCCACGACACGCTGCGCGGCGAGGCCGGCGCCGACCTGATCCTGGGCGGCGTGGGCAACGACAGCATCGACGGCGGCGCCGTGCTCGACCGCATCGAGTACACCGACGGCAACCTGCTCAGCTACGGCGCGGCGCCGCTGGCGGTCCAGGTCAACCTGTCGGGCCTCGGCGGCGATGGCGGCACCGGCAGCGGCACCGCCAACGACGGCTTCGGCGGCACCGACACGCTGGTCAACGTCAGCTTCTTTGAGCTGTCGGCCCACGCCGACACCTTCCTCGGCAGCCAGGCACTGGTGTTCGAATCGGTGGATGCCGGCGCGGGCAACGACACGCTGGATGGCGGGGCCATCCTCGACACGCTCAACCTGCGCGATGGCAACCGCGTCAGCTACGCGTCGGCGCTGTCGGGGGTGACGGTCGACCTGCTGGCCGGCACGGCCGTGGGCGGGGCCAGCACGGGCAGCGACACGATCAGCCGCTTCAGCGCCGTGCGCGGGTCCGACCACGACGACGTGCTGAGCGGCAGCGCCACCGCCGCCTACACCGAAACCTTCGAGGGCCGCGGCGGCAACGACTCGATCAACGGCCGTGGCGGCTTCGACATCGTGCGCTACGACCATGCCGGGGCGGGGTCTGTGGACGTCGACCTGGTCGACGGCCTGGCCACCGACGGCCTCGGCGGCATCGACACCCTGTCGGGCATCGAAGGTGTCTTCGGCGGCGAGGCGGACGACACGCTCAGTGGCGGCAACTCGGACAACGGCACCGACCGCAGCGACCTGGCGCTGATCGAGGTGTTCCGCGGCGGCGCCGGCAACGACCTCATCGATGGCGGCCAGGGCTTCGACCGCGTCGACTACGGCAGTTCCTCCGCGGGCGTCGGCGTCACGCTGGCCGACACGGCCGATGGCACGGCCTCCGACGGCCTGGGCGGCAATGATGTGCTGCGGAACATCGAGGCCGTGCGCGGCTCTGCCTTCAACGACACGCTCACCGGCAGCGACACCGCGCCGATCGAGAGCTTCGAAGGCCGCGGTGGCAACGACAGCATGGACGGCCGCGGCGGCCTCGACCTGGCCGACTACCGTTTCAGCCCCGCCGGCGTCAACGTCAACCTGGCCACCGGTGCGGTGGCGGCCGACGGCTGGGGTGGCAACGACACCTTGGCGGGCATCGAATGGGTGCGCGGCTCGCGCGATGGCGCCGACACCCTCACCGGCGGCACCGGTGCCAACCAGCTGGAAGGGCAGGGCGGCAACGACAGCCTGTCCGGCGGCGCCGGCGCCGACACACTGGACGCAGGCACCGGCATCGACACGGTCGATGGCGGCGCCGACGACGACACGCTGGTGGTGCGGGGCAGCTTTGCCAGCTATTCGCTGACGCGGCCCACCGCCAACGACCTGGTGCTGGTGAACCCGGCCACGCAGGAGGCGATCACCGCGCGCGCCATCGAGTTCATCGAGTTCACCGATGGCACGCTGCCGATCGCCGACGTCAACGACGCCGCGGCCGGCGCGCTGACCAACGACTCACTCGAGGGCGACAGCAACGACAACCTGATCGACGGTCTCGGCGGCGACGACACCCTGGTCGGCCTCGAAGGCAACGACACGCTGATCGGCGGCGCCGGCACCGATTCGCTGCGCGGCGGCGCGGGCAACGACGTCTACGGCATCGACGTGGCGGCCGACCTGGTCGACGAGACCGAAGAGAACGGCGACGACAGCGGCGGCATCGACCGTGTCCAGGTCGGCCTCGCGGTGGCCGGCACCTACCCCTTGCCGGCCAAGGTCGAGAACGCCACGGTCACCTCAGCCGTGGCCATCCACCTGCTCGGCAATGAACTCGACAACCTGCTCGTCGGCAATGCCGTGGGCAACAGCCTCACCGGCGCGGCGGGCAACGACACGCTCGATGGCGGCCTGGGCGTCGACACGATGATCGGCGGCGCCGGCGACGACGTCTACCGGCTCAACGCACCCACCGATGGCGTCAACGAGACGTCGCCGGGCAGCGGCGGCATCGATCGCGTGGAACTCAATTTCAGCGCGGCCGGCCCCTACACGCTGGGCGCCAACGTCGAGCACGCGCGCATCACCGCGTCCGGCGCGTTGGCCATCAACGTCACCGGCAATGCACTGGCCAACGCGATCGAGGGCGGCGCCGGCAACAACAGCCTCAGCGGCCTGGCCGGCGACGATGCGCTGAGCGGCGGCAAGGGCAACGACACCCTGCTCGGCGGCGAGGGCCGGGACACGCTCGACGGCGGCGACGGCAACGACCTGCTCGACGGCGGCGCCGGCACGCAAGACCTGGTGCGCTACGTCGGCGCCGCCACCGGCGTCACCGTGAACCTGCTCACCGGTGCCGCCACGGGCGGTGCGGGCGTGGACACCCTGGTCGGCATCGAGCAGGTCGAGGGCAGTGCGCAGGCCGACTCGATCACCGGCAGTGCGGCCGACAACCGGCTCGGCGGCGGCGACGGCAACGACACGCTGTCGGGCGGCGCAGGGCAGGACACCGTCGACGGCGGTGACGGCAGCAACAGCCTGACGGGCGGCGACGGCGACGACCTGCTGGCCACCGCCAACGGCGGCGACGACTGGATCGACGGCGGCGCCGGGTCGGACGCAGCAGACTTCAGTGCAGCCACCGGTCCGATCGACCTGAGCCTGCTCGCCGGCCTGGCCACCGGGGCCGGCACCGACACGTTGATCGGCATCGAGGCCGCCATCGGCTCTGCCGGCAACGACACCCTCACCGGCGACGGCGGCGACAACACGCTCGAGGGCGGCCTGGGCAGCGATTCCATCGTCGGCGGCGGCGGCCTCGACCTGGTGCGGTACAGCACCGAGTCGGCCGGTGTCACGGTCGACCTGCAGGCGGGCCGGGCCTTCACAGATTCCGGCACCGACACGCTGGTCGGCATCGGGGGGCTGTGGGGGTCGCGCTTCGACGACCTGCTCGACGGCTCCGGACCCGCGGGCATCGTGTTCCGGCCCGACCTCGGCGACGACATCGTCATCGCTGGCGGGGGCGGCGTGCTGGCCTACGGCGAACAGCCCGTCCCGGTCACCGTGAACTTCATCTCCCCGGGCAGCGGCGTGGCGCTCGGCCTGGGCACCGACACCTTCAGCGGCATCGCGGTGGTGCAGGGGTCGACCAGCGCCGATGCGATGGTCGGCAGCACCGCCGCCGAGACCTTGCGCGGCAACGCCGGCAACGACACCCTCGATGGCGGCGCCGGCAACGACACCGCCGACTACCGCCTGGCCACCGCCGGCGTGCTGGCCAACCTGGCCACCGGCAGCTCCGCCGGCCCCGACGGCGCCGACCTGCTGCTGAACATCGAGCACCTCGCCGGCACGCTCACCTTCGGCGATACGCTCATCGGCAATGCCGGTGCAAACCGGCTCGACGGCCTCGGGGGCAATGACAGCCTGTCCGGCGGCGATGGCAACGACACGCTGATCGCCGGCACCGGCAACGACACCCTGGACGGCGGCTTCGACCTCGGCGGCACGGGGGACACCGTGGTCTTCCTGGCCGACTTCGCCAACTACACGCTCACCCGGCCGAACGCCACCGACGTGGTGCTGGCCAATGCGGCGACACAGGAGCACGTGGTCCTGCGCAACGTCGAGTCGCTGCAGTTCACGGATGGCACCCAGTCCATCGTGCAATTGCTCGGCAACGTGCCCACCGCCTTCAACGACCCGCTGGAGGGCGACGAGGACGACAACCTGATCGACGGCCTGGCCGGCGCCGACATCATCCGCGGCTTCGGTGGCAACGACACGCTCAGCGGCGGGCCTGGCATCGACACGCTGGTGGGCGGCGAGGGCGACGACCGTTTCGTGCTCGACGTGGTGGCCGACTTCGTCGTCGAAGAGGCGCTGGGCGGCACCGACACGGTGGAACTGGCCTTCACGGCGCCGGGCGTCTACACCCTGCGCGACCACGTCGAGAATGCCACCGTCAACGCGCTGCCCACGGTGGCGGTGGGCGTGGTGGGCAACGCGCTCGACAACGTGATCTCCGGCAGTTCGGGGGCCAACAACCTGAGCGGCGGCCTGGGCAACGACACGCTCGACGGCGGCCCGGGCGTCGACACGATGGCGGGCGGCGCCGGCAACGACCGCTACCTGCTCAGCGTGCCCACCGACGTGGTCAACGAGACGGCACCGGGCAGCGACGGCATCGACACGGTGGTGCTGGCCTTCTCGGCCCCTGGCGCCTACAGCCTGCCGGCCAGCGTGGAGAACGCCGAGGTCATCGGCCTGGCCAGCCGCGCCATCGCGGTCAATGGGAATGCCCTGGCCAGCGTGATGCAGGGCCATGATGGCAACAACTCGCTCACTGGCGCGGCCGGCGACGACACCTTCGTGGCCTCGGCCGGCGTGGACACCGTGGTCGGCGGCCTGGGCAACGACCTGCTGCAACTGCCCGGCACCGCCATCGAGTACGCGATCGCACGGCCGAGCCTCACGCAGACCGTGATCACCGGCCCCATCGGCAGGGTTGTGCTCACCGAGGTGGAGCGGGTGCAGTTCGGCGCGGCGCCCGCGGTCACGCTGGCCAGCCTGATCGCCCTCATCGGCACGCCAGTGGCCGACACGCTGACGGGCTTCGAGACCGACGACGTGATCTTCGGCGGGGGCGGCGCCGACAGCGTGAGTGGCGGCGACGGCGCCGACACGCTGACCGGCGAGATCGGCAACGACACCCTCGTGGGCGGCCCCGGCAACGACCTGCTCGACGCCGGCGAAGGCAGCGACACCTACCTCTACAACCTGGGCAGCGGGCTGGACGTCATCGAGCAGAACGACACCCTGGCCGCCAGCATCGACACGCTGCAGTTCGGCGCCGGCATCGCGCAGGCCGACGTGAGCTTCGAGCGCTGGGGCTTCGGGGTCGACGACCTCGTGGTCAACGTCACCGCCGGTGGCGACACCGGCCAGGTGATCATCGTCGGCTTCTTCCAGGGCGACCTGATCCGGGCCGGCACGGTGGACCAGATCCGCCTGTCGCCCACGGGTGTGATCACGCAGGCCCAGATGGCCGCGGGCGCGGTGAGCTTCGACGGTGGCAACCACGTGTTCGTCGGCCTGGCCGCCAACGACACCATCAACGGCAGCGTGGTGCCCGCGGTGGCCGAGTGGATCTTCGGCGGCGGCGGCAATGACAGCCTGTCCGGCCTCAACGGCGACGACACGCTGTTCGGCGGCAGTGGCAACGACACCCTGCACGGCGGCAGCAGCTTCTTCGTGCTGGCCGGCGTGGACGGCGCCGACCTGCTGGCCGGCGGCGATGGCGCCGACGTACTGATTGGCGGCAGTGGCAACGACACGCTGAGCGGCGGCGCCGGCAGCGACGTCTACTCCTTCGGCATCGGCAGCGGGCAGGACGTGATCCACGAGACCTTGCCCCCGGCGCTGTGGGGCGGGGCGGTCAACAGCGGCGCCGGCCCGGTGTACGCGCTGGGCGACGGCGACGTGCCGCGCCTGGCCGACACCGACCTGCTGCTGCTCGGCCCCGGCGTCACCAGCGTCAACCTGCTGCCGCAGCGCGTGGGCGACAACCTGCGCCTGTCGATCGCCGGCACTGCCGACACGGTCGTCGTGCAGGACTACTTTGCCAACGGCACCCCGACGATCGAGCGCATCGTCTTTGCCAACGGCGTGCAGTGGTCGGCGGCCACGGTGCGCACCAAGGCCATCACGCCCACCGCCGGCGACGACACGTTGGTCGGCTACCTGGGCGGCGACGTGCTGAAGGGCCTGGGCGGCAATGATTCGCTCGACGGCCGCGAGGGTGCGGACACGGTGCTGGGCGGTGACGGCGCCGACACGCTGGTGGGGGGCGACGGGGCCGACACGCTCACCGGCGGCGCCGATGGCGACCGATTCGTCTTTGCCGGGGCCGGGTCGCTGGTGTCCACCGACACCGTCACGGATTTCGAGCCCGGCGTGGACCTGCTGGCCCTGTCGGCGGCCACCTTCACCGCCCTGGCCGGTGCGGTGGGCACCACGATCGATCCGGACACCAGTCCGTTCGTCGACTACAACCCCGCCACCGGTGCCTTCAGCTACGACGCCGACGGGGCCGGCCTGGGCGCGCCGGTGATCCTCGCCTTGCTGGGCGTGGGCAGCCACCCGGCCGCGCTGGGGCCCGACCTGCTGGTCCTGCCCTGAGTCGCGGCGCCGACCCGGCCCGGGAGGGCAGGGTCGGTGGATGCTGCGGGTAAACCCTCGAGATGACCGCGGGTCGGGACCGTGCGCAGGGTCACGCCACTCCCCGTTTCGGGGGGGCTCCTGAACCGTGTGGATGTTTCATGACGTAAGTCGCGCTTATGCTCCGCGCGGGCGATTCGTGTGCTGGTGCACCACCTGAGCGTGTGGCGGCCGGGCGACGGATCAGGGATCACCGGCACACACCTTCAGACTCAGGGCGGCGTCATGGCACTCAAGATCGGCACGGCAATTGGTGAAACCCTCGACGGCACCGATGTCGACGACACCCTGCAGGGCCTGGCCGGCAACGACCTGCTGCTTGGCCTGGCTGGCAACGACCTGCTCGACGGCGGCAGCGGCATCGACACGCTGCGCGGCGGCGCCGGCAACGACACCTACCTCATCGACGTGTTCACCGACGTCGTCGACGAGACCATCGCCGGCAGCGATGGCGTCGACCAGGTCAACGTGGCCACCGCCGTGGCGGGCACCTACGTGCTGCCCACCGCGGTGGAGAACGCCACGGTCACCGCAGCGGGCCTGCTGGCCATCCACCTGACGGGCAACACGCAGGCCAACCGGCTGGAGGGCGGTGCGGGCAACAACAGCCTGAACGGCCTCGACGGCAACGACGAACTGTTCGGCAACGGCGGCAACGACAGCCTGCTCGGCGGCAATGGCAACGACAGCCTGTACGGCGGCGACGGCGGCGACCTGCTCGACGGTGGCGCCGGCAACGATCAACTGCGCGCCGACGCCGGCAACGACACCATCCAGGGCGGCGACGGCAACGACTACATCACCCCCGGCGCGGGCAACGACAGCGTGGTCGGTGGCGCGGGCATCGACACCGCCGACTACTTCTTCAGCGACACCAGTGCCGGCGTCAGCGTCAACCTGCTGACAGGCCAGGTGAGCGGCGGCGCCGGCCTGGACACGTTGTCGGGCATCGAGAACATCAACGGCAGCGATTTCAACGACACGCTCACCGGCGATGCCGGCGCCAACTTCATCGAGGGCCGCGCCGGCAACGACAGCATCCTGGGCGGCGCCGGCGCGGACAACATCCGCCCAGGGGCCGGCAGCGACACCGTCGACGGCGGGACCATCACCGACCGCATCAACTTCACCGACGGCAACCAGATCTCGTACGAAGACGTGGGCGGCACCGGCATCACGATGGACCTGTCGGGCGTCAGCGGCAACGGCGGCACCGGCAGCGGCACGGTGCAGGACGGCACCGGCGGCACCGACACCATCTCGAACTTCTTCTACTTCATCGGCAGCCCGCAGAACGACAGCATGCTGGGCAGCACCGCGGCCAGCTTCGAGATGTTCCAGGGCGTGGGCGGCGACGACACGATCGATGGCGGGGCCATGGACAACGTGCTGTTCCCGGCGAACTCCAACCGCGTGAGCTACGCTTTTGCCACCCTCCCGGTCACGGTCGACCTGATCGCCGGCACCGCCACCGGCGGTGCCGGCAGCGACGTGCTGCTGAACTTCAGCGCCGTGCGCGGCGGCAGCGGCAACGACACGCTGCTGGGCAGCAACGACGCGGTACGGGCCGAGCAGTTCGAAGGCAACGCCGGCAACGATTCGATCGATGGCCGCGGCGGCGTCGACATCGTGCGCTTCGACAACTTCAATGGCAGCTTCGTCACCAACCCCCTTCAACTCGGCGCCACCGTCAACCTGACCACGGGCACTGCGTCCGACCCCCTGGGCGGCACCGACACGCTGGTCAACATCGAGGGCGTCTTCGGGTCGCCACTTCGCGACAACATCACCGGCAACGGCGGTGCCAACCGTCTGGAAGGGCGCAACGGCAACGACACCCTCACTGGCGGCCTGGGTGACGACACGCTCGACGGCGGCGGGGGACTGGACTGGGCCTTCTACAGCGGCGCCAGCGGGCCGGTCACCGTCAACCTCGGCACCGGCAGCAGCAGCGGTGCCGAAGGCAATGACACGCTGATCGGCGTCAACGCGGTGCTGGGCTCGTCCTTTGCCGACAGCATCACCGGCAGCATCGTGCTGACCTCGCAGGACACGTTCGAAGGCGGTGCCGGCAACGACACCATCGACGGCGCACCGGTGTCAGACCGAGGCAACTACCGCGATGCCAACTGGGTGAGCTACGCGCTGTCGCCGGGGGTCGTCACCGTGAACCTGTCGGGCATCACCGGCGACGGCAGCACCGGCAGCGGCACTGCGCTGGATGGCCATGGCGGCACCGACACGCTGCGCAACATCAACTTCGTGATCGGCTCGCCGAACAACGACACGATCACCGGCAGCACGGCGCGCATCTTCGAACTCTTCGAAGGCGGCACCGGCAACGACGTGATCAACGGCGGCGCCATCACCGACCTCACCGACGGCCGCAATGCCAACCGCGTGAGCTACTCCAGTGCGCCCCAGGTCGGCGCCAGCCAGGTCGGCATCACGGTCGATCTGGCCGCCGGCACCGCCAGCGGCAGCGCCGGCACCGACACCCTGCTCAACATCAACCAGATCCAGGGCTCGGCCTTCGATGACACGCTGCTGGGCAGCGACGCCACGGCCTGGAGCGAGCAGTTCCGCCCCGCCGCCGGCAGCGACAGCATCGACGGCCGCGGCGGCGAAGACTGGATCCGCTACGACAACGCCACCGTCGGCGTCACCGTCGCCCTGGGTGGCGCGGGTGCCACCATCGCCGTGGCCGACGGCCAGGGCGGCATCGACACGGTCAGCAACATCGAGCATGTGCGCGGCGGCGACTTTGCCGACCTGCTCACCGGCACCAACCGCACCGACCTGGTCGAGCGCTTCATCGGCGATTCGGGCAACGACACGATCAACGGCCAGGGCGGTGTCGACTGGGTGTCGTACTTCGACGCGCCGGCCGGTGCCAACGTGACGATCGGCGCCGCGGGCAGCGCCAGCGACGGCTACGGCAACACCGACACGCTGCTCAACATCGAGCAGGTGCGCGGCTCGCAGTTCAACGACGCGCTCACCGGCAGCGATGGCCTGGTGCTCGAAAGCTTCGAGGGCCGCAACGGCAACGACACGATCGACGGCCGAGGCGGCCCCGACCAGGCCGACTACTTCTACGGCGGTGGCGTGGTGGTCGACCTCGGGGCCGGCACGGCCACGACCGACGGCTTCGGTGGCAGCGACACCTTGCTCAACATCGAGCACGTGCGCGGCGCCAACGACTTCGACGACAGCCTCACCGGCAATGCCGGCGCCAACACGCTCGACGGAGCCGGCGGCAACGACTACCTCGTCGGTGCCGCCGGCAACGACACCCTGATCGGCGGTGCCGGGCGTGATTCTCTGATCGGTGGTGCCGGCGTCGACAGCATGGTCGGCGGCCAGGGCGATGACGCGTATTCGGTGGAATCGCTCACCGACGTGGTGGTGGAGAACGTCGGCGAGGGCGCTGACTATGTTGAATATGCATTGACCGCGGCCGGTGCCGTCACGATGCCCGCCAACGTCGAGACGGCCATGGTGGCGTCGGCGGCGGCTGTCAACGTCACCGGCAACGCATTGGCCAACGGCATCTCCGGCGGCATCGGCAACAACAGCCTGTCGGGCGGCGACGGCGACGACACCTTCTCCGGCGGCGGCGGCAACGACACCATCGACGGCGGCATCGGCAACGACATGCTGCTGATGCTCGGGCCACTGTCCACGGTGGCGGTGGTCGAGGTCAGTGCCACCGAACTGCGCCTGACCGGGGCGCTGGGCCAGGTGATCACCCTGCGCGACAGCGTCGAGACCGTGGTCTTCACGTTCGACGCCAGCTCCGAAACCCGCACCTTCGCCGAGCTTCGTGCGCTGGCCGGCGGCAGCGCGGCCGACAGCCTCACCGGCACCGATGGCCCCGACGCGCTGGACGGCGCCGGTGGCAACGACACGCTGGTGGGCCTGGCCGGCGACGACACGCTGACCGGCGGCGTCGGCACCGATTCGCTGCGCGGCGGCAAGGGCAACGACGTGTACGGCATCGACGTACTCGCCGACGTGGTCGACGAGGTCGAGGACAACGGCAGCGACAGCGGCGGCACCGACCGCGTCGATGTCGGCTTGGCACTGGCCGGCACCTACACGCTGCCGGCCAATGTGGAGAACGCCACCGTGACCTCGGGGCCGACCATTGCCGTCCACCTGATAGGCAGCGACGCTGCGAACCGTCTGGTCGGCAACGCGGCCGCCAACAGCCTGACCGGCAACGGCGGCAACGACACCCTCGACGGCGGTGCCGGCATCGACACCCTGGCCGGCGGCGCCGGCAACGACCAGTACGTGCTCAGCGTGCCGGCCGACGTGGTCAACGAGACCGCCGCCGGCAGCGACGGCGCCGACATCGTGCTGCTGCAATTCGGCGCGCTCGGCAGCTACACGCTGCCGGTCGGCGTCGAGAACGCCACCGTGCAGTCGGGGGCGCTGGCGGTCAACGTCACTGGCACCGAACTGGCCAACAACCTGACGGGCGGCGACGGGCCCAACAGCCTCAGCGGCCTGGGCGGCAACGACGTGCTCAGCGGCGGCAAGGGCAGCGACACCTTGCTCGGTGGCGCAGGCAACGACTCGCTCTTCGGCGGCGACGGCAACGACCTGCTGCGCGGCGAAGCCGGCGGCGACTTCATGCGCGGCAATGCCGGCAGCGACACGCTCGACGGCGGCGTGATGACCGACCGCATCAACTCCACCGACGGCAACTCGCTGAGCTGGAGCGACGCCACCGCTGCGGTCAACGTCAACATGGCCGGCATCAGCGGCGATGGCAGCGTGGGCACCGGCACGGCGGCCGACGGCCTGGGTGGCAACGACACCTTCTCGAACTTCCAGTTCTTCACGCTGTCGGGGCAATCCGACACCTACCTCGGCAGCAGCGCGTTGCAGTTCGAGCAGGTCGAAGGGGGGGTCGGTGACGACACGCTCAATGGCGGGGTCCTCATCGACAGCCTGCTGCAGCGAGACAGCAACCGGGTGAACTACCAGAATGCCGGCGCGGCGGTGGTGGTCGACCTGCGCGCCGGCACGGCCAGCGGGGGCGCCGGCAACGATGTCCTCACCAACTTCAATCAGGTGCGCGGCTCGGGCCATAACGACACGCTGCGCGGCAGTGACCGCACCGACTACAGCGAGGTGTTCGACGGCCGCGCCGGCAACGACTCGATCGACGGCCGCGGCGGCTTCGACCTGCTGAACTACCAGTCGGCCAGCATCGGCGTCACCGTCAACCTGGTCAGCGGGAGCGCGGGCGACGGCCAGGACGGCACGGACACCTTCGCCAACATCGAGGGCGTGCTGGGCAGCGGCTTCGGCGATTCGCTGGTGGGCGGCGTGGTCGCCAACGGCACGGTACAGACCGACTTCAGCGTCACTGAACTCTTCCGTGGCGGCGGCGGCGACGACACCATCGATGGCGGCCAGGGCTACGACATCGCCGACTACCGCAGCTCGACGCAGGCCGTGGTGGTGGTGCTCAACGACACGAATCCCGGCTCGGCCAGCGACGGCGTGATCGGCGCCAACGGGCTGATCGGCACCGACGTGCTGCTGCGCATCGAGGCCGCGCGCGGCTCCGATTTCAACGACACCCTCACCGGCAGCGACACCGCGCCGCTGGAAGGTTTCGACGGCCGCGGCGGCAACGACAGCATGGACGGCAACGGCGGCATCGACGTGGTGAGCTACCGCAACAGCCCGGCCGGCGTCAACGTCAACCTGGCCACCGGCACCGCTGCCGACGGCTTCGGCGGCACCGACACGCTGATCGACATCGAATGGGCGCGCGGCTCGCGCGACTTCAACGACACGATCACCGGCAGCGCCGCGGCCAACACGCTGGAGGGCTTCGCCGGCAATGACAGCCTCGCTGGCGGTGCCGGCATCGACCGACTGGAGCCCGGCACCGGCAACGACACCGTCGACGGCGGCACCGACGCGCCGGCAGGCGCCGAAGGCGACACGCTGGTGGTGCTGGGCGCCTTCGCCGCCTACACCCTGACCCGGCCGAACGCGACCGACCTGGTGCTGGTGAACCCGGCCACCCAGGAGGCGATCACCGCGCGCAACATCGAGTTCATCGCCTTCACCGACGGCACCAAGCCCATCGTCGACGTGATCAACGCAGCCGCCGACAGCGGCGACGATTCGCTCACCGGCGACGCCGGCAACAACCTGATCGACGGCCTGGGCGGCAACGACACGCTGGTCGGCCTGGGCGGCCACGACACGCTGATCGGCGGCATCGGCAACGACTCGCTGCGCGGCGGTGCGGGCGACGACGTCTACGGCATCGACGTGCTGGCCGACCTGGTCGACGAGGTCGAGGACAACGGCAACGACAGCGGCGGCATCGACCGCGTCAACGTCGGCCTGGCGCTCGGCATCTACAGCCTGCCCGCCAACATCGAGAACGCCACGGTCACCTCGGCCGGGGCGGTCAACCTGGTTGGCAACGAACTCGACAACGTGCTGGTCGGCAATGCCGTGGTCAACAACCTGAGCGGCGGCCTCGGCAACGACACGCTGGACGGCGGCGCGGGCGCCGACGTGATGGCCGGCGGCGGCGGCGATGACGTGTACGTGCTGAGCGCGTCCACCGACGTGGTCAATGAAACCGCGGTGGGCAGCAGCGGCATCGACCGCGTCGACCTCGCCTTCGGCGTGGCCGGCCCCTACACCCTGGGGGTGAGCGTCGAGAACGCGCGCATCGTCGCGTCCGGCTCGCTGGCGATCAACGTCACCGGCAATGCGCTGGACAACGTGATCGAAGGCGCCGACGGCAACAACAGCCTGGCCGGCGCCCTCGGCAACGACGGGCTGTTCGGCGGCAAGGGCAACGACACGCTCGACGGCGGCGACGGCAGCGACTTCCTCGTCGGTGGCCTGGGCAACGATTCGATCGCTGGCGGCGTGGGCCTCGACGAGGTGTCCTATGCCGACGCGGGCGGCGCCGTCACCGTGAGCCTGGTCACCGGCAGCGCCACCGGCGCGGCCGGCACCGACACGCTGTCGGGCATCGAGAACGTGACGGGCAGCGCCTTCGCTGACAGCCTGGTCGGCGACGCCGGCAGCAACGGCTTCGACACCGGCGACGGCAACGACACGGTGATCGCGGGCGATGGCGCCGATTCCATCGGCCTCGGCTCGGGCAACCACATCGTCGACGCGGGCCCCGGCGACGACCTCATCTTCACCGGCGAGGGCGGCAACGATTCGATCACCGGCGGCGACGGCCTCGACATCGCCTATTACGCCAACTCGGCGGGCCCGGTGACGATCGACCTGGCCTTGGGCACCGTCACAGGATCGGGCACCGACACGTTGGCGGGCATCGAGGGCGCCCGCGGTTCGGCCGGCAACGACACGTTGATCGGCAACGACGGCGACAACAACCTCGAAGGCTATCTCGGCGCCGACTCCATCGTGGGCGGCGGCGGCATCGACCTGGTGCGCTTCATCACCGAACAGACGGGCGTGACGGCGAACCTGAGCACCGGCCGCGCGTTCACGGCGTCCGGCACGGACACGCTGGTGGGCGTCGAGAACCTGCGTGGCTCGTTCCAGAACGATTCGCTGACCGGCGACGGCGGCAACAACCAGCTCGACGGGGCCAGCGGCAACGACACGCTCGACGGCGGCGCCGGCCTGGACACCCTGCTCGGTGGCAACGGCAATGACAGCCTGGTCGGTGGCATCGGCAACGACACCCTCGACGGTGGCTTCGGTGCCGACACGGCCGTCGGCGGCCAGGGCGACGACACCTACCTCGTCGGCTTCAACGGCGACCTGGCCAACGAGGCCGTCAACGAAGGCATCGACACGGTCGTCGTGATCTCGGACATCAACACGTCCTACACCCTGCCCGACAACGTCGAGAACGGGCGCATCGAGGCCGCGGCGGCGGCGCTCGTCTCCCTCACCGGCAACGGCCTCTTCAACGTGCTCACTGGCGGTGCCTTTGCCGACAGCCTGTCGGGCGCTGACGGCGAGGACACGCTCGCCGGCAACGCCGGCAACGACACGCTGGACGGCGGTGCCGAACCCTCGGGCGGCATCGACTTCGCCGACTACCGCAGCGCGCCCGTCGGCGTCACGGTGAACCTGGCCAACGGCACCGCCACCGGCCACGGCACCGACGTGCTGATCGGCATCGAGGGCGTGTTCGGCTCGCCGGGCAACGACAGCGTGGTGGGCTCCGGCCCGCTCACCTTCTTCCAGCTCGGTGCCGGCAACGACACCGTCACCGGCAACGGCGCGTTCGACATCATCGACTTCAGCGATTCGCCGAACCCGATCACCTTCGTGCCCAGCGGCCCGAACGCAGGCACCGCCACCGGTCTCGGCACCGACGTCTACACCGGCATCGAAGGCCTGTTCGGCTCCCAGAATGGCGATGTCATCACCGGCAGCGCGGCCAACGAGACCCTGCGCGGGCGGCGTGGCGACGACACGCTCAACGGCGGCGACGGCAGCGACCGTGCCGACTACCGCAATGCCAATGGCAGCGTCACCGTGAGCCTGGTCTCCGGCACCTCGACCGGCGCCGATGGCAACGACGTACTGTCCAACATCGAGCACCTTCGCGGCTCGATCGGCTCGCCCGACACCCTCACCGGCAACGACGGCGCCAACACGCTCGACGGCATGGGCGGCAACGACTCGCTGGTGGGCAACGGCGGCGACGACACGCTGCGCGGCGGCGACGGCAACGACACCCTGGTCGGCGGCACGCAGGTGTTCTTCGACTTCGCCGACTTCGGCGGCTCGGCGGCCGGCGTGACGGTGAGCCTCGTCACCAACATCGCCACCGGCGAGGGCAACGACACCCTGGTCGACATCGAAGGCGTGATCGGCTCGGCGCAGAACGATTCGATCACCGGCTCGGCCGCGGCGCTGAACTACTTCTGGCCCGGCCTCGGCAACGACACGATCAACGCCGGCGACGGCATCGACCTGCTGGCCTACGACAGCCAGAACACTCCCGTCACGGTGAGCTTCAGCGCCCCCGGCACCGGCACGGCCACCGGCCTGGGCACCGATGTGTTCACCGGCGTCGAGTTCATCGTCGGCGGCCGCGGCAACGATACCGTCACCGGCAGCACCGATGGCGAGGCCATGCGCGGCAACCAGGGCGACGATTCGCTCGACGGCGGCGACGGCATCGACCGCGCCGATTACCGCCTGGCCAACGGCAGCGTCACCGTGAGCCTGGTCACCGGCAGTTCGTCCGGCGCCGACGGCATCGACGTGCTGCTGAACTTCGAGAACCTGCGAGGTTCGCTCAATTTCGGTGATATTCTCACTGGCGATGCCGGCCCGAACGACATCGACGGGCTGGGCGGCAATGACAGCCTCTCGGGCGGCGCCGGCAACGACACGCTCACCGCCGGCGCTGGTGTCGACACGCTCGACGGCGGCGCCGACGACGGTGGCGCCACCCCCGGCGACACGGCGGTGTTCGCCGGCGCGCTGGCCAGCTACACCATCACCCGGCCCAATGCCACCGATGTGCTGCTGGTCAACGCGGCGACGCAGGAGAACGTCACCCTGCGCAACGTCGAGACGCTCCGGTTCACCGATGTCACGCAGTCGCTGGCGGTGGTGCTCGGCAACGCGCCCAGCACCTTCAACGACACCCTGCTGGGCACGCCCGGCCCGGACAGCCTCGACGGCCTGGCCGGCAACGACACGATCAGTGGCTTCGCCGGCAACGACACGCTGATCGGCGGCCCCGGCATCGATTCGCTGATCGGCGGCGCCGACAACGACCGCTACGTGGTCGACGTGCCAGGCGACGTGATCGTCGAGCTGCTGAACGAGGGCACCGACACGGTCGACGTCGCGTTCGCGGCGGTGGGCAGCTACACGCTGCCGGACCATGTCGAGAACGCCAATGTCACCTCGGCCCTGGCCGTCGGCGTGGTGGGCAACGGCCTGGACAACGTCATCGTCGGTAATGCGGTCGCGAACAGCCTGGTCGGCGGCGCCGGGAACGACACGCTCGACGGCGGTGCCGGCATCGACACGCTGGTCGGCGGCGCCGGCAACGACCGCTACGTGCTCAACGCGGCCGCCGACCTGGTCAACGAGACCGTGGCCGGCAGCGCCGGCATCGACACCGTGGTGCTGGCCTTCACTGCACTCGGCGCCTACACGCTGACGGACAACGTCGAGCATGCCGTGGCCAACGCCGCGGCGGGCCTGGCCATCGGCATTGGCGGCAATGCGCTGCCCAACCGGCTGGAGGGCCATGCCGGCAACAACTCGATCACCGGCGCGGCGGGCAACGACACGCTGGTCGGATCGCCGGGCAACGACACGCTGGTCGGCGGCGCCGACATCGACCTGCTGCAACTGCCCGGCAATGCGGTCGACTACACCCTCAGTCGGCCCAGCGCCACGCAGACGCTGTTCACCGGGCCGGGCGGTACGGCGCTCGTCAGCGAGGTGGAACAGGTGCAGTTCGGCGTGGCGCCGGCCGTGTCGCTGGCCAGCCTGATCGCGTTGATCGGCTCCCCCGACCCCGATTCGTTGACGGGCGGCGCAGGGGACGACGACATCGGCGGCGGGGGCGGCGCCGACACCCTCGATGGTGGCGCCGGCAGCGACACGCTGGCCGGCGGTGTCGGCAACGACAGCCTGGTGGGCGGCCCCGGCAACGACCTGCTCGACGGCGGCGACGGCAGCGACACCTACACCTACAACCTGGGCAGTGGCCTCGACGTGATCGAGCAGAACGACTCCGTGGCCGGCAGCATCGACGTGGTGCAACTCGGCGCCGGCATCGCGCAGGGCGATGTCAGTTTCTCGCGCGGCTCGTTCGGCGTCGACGATCTGGTCGTCAACATCGGCACGGGCGGGGTGGCCGGCCAGATCGTGGTGGTCAACTTCTTCCAGGGCGACGCCATCCACCCGGGCACCATCGACGAACTGCGCATCGCCCCGAACATCGTCGTCCCGCGGGCCCAGATGGCGTCGGCGGCGGTGGCCTTCGACGGCGGCGACCATGTCTTCGTCGGCCTGGTCGGCAACGACACGCTCACCGGCGACGTGCTCGGCGCAGCAGGCGACTGGATCTCCAGCGGCAGCGGCAACGACAGCCTGGCCGGCCTGCTCGGCAACGACACCCTGTTCGGCGGCGCCGGCAACGACACGCTGCAGGGCGGTGGCGACAACGACCGTCTGGCCGGCGGCGACGGTGCCGACCTGCTCAACGGCGGCACCGGCAACGACACGATGAGCGGCGGTGCCGGCGGCGATGTCTACGTGTTCGGCCTTGGGGCTGGCGAAGACCTGATCGAGGAGGCCCTGCCCGTCGCCACCTGGGGCGGCGCACTCGACAGCGGCGTGGGCCCGGTCTATGCGGTGGGCGACGGCGACCTGCCGCGCGCGGCCGATTTCGACCTGCTGCTGCTCGGCGCTGGCATCACGCCCGCCAACCTGGTGCCCAGCCGCTTCGGCGAGTCGCTGGAACTGTCGGTCAGCGGCACGGGCGATTCGGTGCTGGTGCGCGATTTCTTTGCCAATGGCGTGTCGACGATCGAGCGCATCGTCTTTTCCAATGGCGTGCAGTGGACGCCGGCCACCGTGCGCACCAAGCTCATCACGCCGACGGCGGGCAACGACACGATCGTTGGCTACCTGGGCGGTGACGCGCTCAACGGCCTGGCCGGCAGCGACCAGATCGATGGCCGCGAAGGCGCCGACACGATCAACGGCGGCGACGGTGCAGACCTGCTCACCGGTGGGGCCGGGGCCGACCGCTTCGTCTTCAGCGGTGCCGGGGCACTGGCCAGTACCGACACGATCACCGACTTCGTGCCGGGGCTGGACAAGCTGGCCCTGTCGGCGGCCACCTTCACGGCACTGGCCGGGGCGGTGGGCACCGCCATCGATCCGGACACCAACGCCTTCACCGCCTACAACCCGGCCACCGGTGCGATCACCTACGACGCCGACGGCGAGGGCGTGGGCGCCGCGGGCGTGGTCATCGCGCTGCTGGGCACGGTGACGCACCCGGCGGCGCTGGGAGCGGATATCCTCGTGCTGCCGTGAGGGCGGCGCCAGGAGGGATCGGACGTGGCAGCACGCAGTGAGGGGATCGCCGAGGGGAGGCGGTCTTGACGGGCCTTGCGCCCGTCGATTTCGCGCCGGTGGAAGCCGCGGCGGCGCAAGCCCGGTGGGGCGAGGTGCGGCAGGCCCTGCAGGGCCTGGGGCAGCAACTGGCCGCGCAGGCGGGCGCCAGCGGTGCGCCGGCCGACGCCGCGCTGGTCAGGCGCCTGCGCGCCTGGCAGTACCGCGCCGCGCCGTTCTGGTGGGCGCCGCTGGCCGGCGGCGGGGTTCGGTTGCGCCGCACCGAGGCCGGGGACGCGGCCTTCTACCGCCAGTGCTTCGAGGACCGAGAGTTCGCCCGCCGCTACAACCGCCAGGCCTCCTGGAGCGGCGACCTCGAACGGGCGCTGGCCCGCGCCGGGCTGCAGTCGCCGGTGGAACTGCAGGCGGTGCACTGGATCGTCTGCGACCGCGACGACCGGCGCCTGGGCCTGGCCTCGCTCACCAGCCTGAGCCTGGGCAATGCCAAGGCCGAGGTCTCGCTGGGCTTCACCGGCCCGGCGGCGGCCACGCATGGGGTCATGGCCATGCTGCTGGTCTATCACTTCGCCTTCGCGCTGGCGCGGCTGAACAAGCTCTACTCCTACGTCTACGCGGCCAACCCCGAGGCGCTGCACAACTCGCTGCGGGTGGGGCTGCTGCACGAGGGCACGCTGAAGGACCATTTCTTCCTGCCCCCGGGCGAGTTCGTCGACGTGCATGCCCTGGGCCTGACCCGCGCGCAGCTGCTGGCCAACGAGCGCATCGTGGCCATGGCCCGGCGGCGGCTGGGGCTGGAGTGGCAGGCCTTGGTCGGCGTTCAGGTTTCGGGCGCCGCACCCCATTGAGAATCACACGTCCGGCCCAACGGCCGGCATCGGTGACCGGCCCCGCGGAGGCCGCACCATCCAACACCAGGGAGCCCGCATGAGCAGCCAGAACGCGTCCACGACCACCACAGTGGCCGATGACCTCAACCCGATCCTGTCGATCGACTACGGATCGGTGCAGGGCTGGCAGCTCGGTGCACCGCTCGGCACCGCCGACGGCGCGGCAGAACCCTACATCGGACTGCGCTGCGCGTGCGGCGGATGCTTTTCGCTGGCCACCGGCGCCACCCGCGCCGAGGCGGGGCCCACCCTGGGGGACGACGCACGCCAGTCGGACGGATCGCTGGTGGTGCCGGGGACCGACGCGTCCAGCTTCGGCGGAGGTGGCAACGGCGTGACCGCGTCCCGGGTGGCCTACACCTCGTTCAGCGCCACCACCGAAGGCGGTACCGACCTGAGCATCCAGAACCTGCTGGTCGGCCAGAAGTGGGGCGGCGTCACGATGGGCAGCGCCGTGGCGCTGACCTACAGCCTGGGGGCCGGCGCGTCGGCCTACAACTACGAGGATGGCAGCACCGTTGTCAACCGCACCACGCTCAACCCCACCCAGGCCACGGCGGCGTTGGCGGTGATGGCCAGCTACGCAGCGGTGAGCAAGCTCACGTTCTCGGCCCTCGCGGACAATGCCACCACCGCAGGCGACATCCGCTTCAACAACACCAGCTCGGCCGGGGTCGGCACGGCCTTTGCCTACTATCCGTTCAGCGCGGCCAGTGGCGGCGACATCTGGTTCGGCCCCAACAACGCCGGCTACCTGACGCCTGCCGTGGGCAACTACGGCTACCACACCTTCCTGCACGAACTGGGCCACGCCGTGGGGCTGCTGCATCCGCACGATGCGCCTGCGAACCTGGCGGCCGTGCCCGGCGAAGACCAGATGAAGTACACGGTGATGAGCTACCGCGGCTACGACGGCCAGCCCGTCAATGCCGGCTACACCAATGCCGTGTACCCGTCCACGCTGATGGTCAACGACATCCTGGCCCTGCAGTTCATGTACGGTGCCAACACCACCTACCGCACCGGCAACGACGTCTATTCGTGGGCGGCCGGCGCGTCGGTGTTCGAGACCATCTGGGACGCGGGCGGCGCCGACACCATCAGTGCCAGCACGCAAGCCCAGTCCACCACGATCTACCTCACCCCCGGCAAGTGGTCACAGATCGGCGTGGCCTATTCCAACGGCCAGAGCAGCGTGCGCGACACGCTGACCATCGCCTACGGTGCCGTCATCGAGAGCGCCATCGGTTCCGCCTTCGCCGACACGCTGGAGGGCAACTCCGCCGGCAACACGCTCACCGGCGCCAGCGGCACCGACAGCCTGCTCGGGCTGGAAGGTGCCGACGTGCTGGACGGTGGCATCGGCAACGACACGCTGCTGGGCGGCCCGGGCAACGACTCGCTGACCGGTGGCGACAACGACGACCGCCTGGACGCCGGCACCGGCGTCGACACCGTGGTCGGCGGCCTCGGCACCGACACCGTGGTGCTGGCCAACAGCCTGGCGGCCTACGTCATTTCCGTGCCCGTGGCCGGCGACATCCGACTGCTGCGTGCGGCCAGCGCCGAGGACGTGACGGTGCGCACCACCGAGTTCTTCGCCTTCGCCGACGGCACGCGCACGGCCGCGCAGGTGGCTGCGACGGTGGCCAACACCCCCAGCACCGGCAACGACACCCTCACCGGCGACGACAACGCCAACTCGATCGACGGCCTTGCCGGCAACGACAGCATCAGCGGCCTCGGCGGCAACGACACCTTGGTCGGTGGCCCCGGCATCGACACGCTGGTGGGCGGCAAGGGTGACGACGTGTTCCGCATCGACGTGCTGGCCGACGTGGTCGACGAGACCACCGCGCCCAGCGGCGGCACCGACCGCGTCGAGGTCGGCTTCGCGCTGGCCGGGACCTACGTGGTGCCCGCCGAGGTGGAGAACGCCACCGTCACCTCGGCGGTGGCGGTGCACCTCACCGGAAACGCGCTGGACAACCTGCTCGTCGGCAATGCCGTCGGCAACAGTCTGGTCGGCAATGGCGGCAACGACACGCTCGACGGCGGCGCCGGCACCGATACGCTGCTGGGCGGCGCGGGTGACGACACCTATCGCCTGAACGTGGTGGCCGACGTGGTCAACGAGTCCGCCGCCGGCAGCGACGGTTTCGACACCGTGGAACTCAATCTCGCACTGGCCGGCAGCTACACGCTGCCCTCCGGCGTGGAGCTGGCCCGCGTCACCCATGCGGCGGCGCTGGCCGTCAACCTCACCGGCAACGCCCTGGTCAACTTCCTGTACGGTGGCCCGGCTGGCGAGACGCTCAGCGGCGGGGCCGGAGGCGACGTGCTGGTGGGCGGCCCGGGCAACGATCGACTCGACGGTGGCGCCGACACCGACCTGGCCGACTACAGCAGCGCCGGCACCGCGGTGCAGGCCAACCTGGCCACCGGGCTGGCCAGCGGCGGCGCCGGCAACGACACGCTCGTCGGCATCGAGAACCTCGTTGGCACCGGATTCGACGACAGCCTGGTCGGCTCGACCTCGGGCAACCTGCTGATGGGCGCCGCCGGTGACGACACGATCGACGGCGGCGCCGGCCCGGACGACCTGCGGCCCGGACTGGGCAACGACTCGGTGGTCGGCGGGGCTGACTTCGACCGGGCCCTGTTCGATTTCTCGCTGACCGCGGTGAACGTGGACATGGCCGCCGGCCTGGCCGTCGGCGAGGGGCAGGACACGCTGGTCGGCATCGAGGCCGTCGTGGGGTCGGGCTTCGCCGACACCCTGGCAGGCGGCAAGGGCAACGACGACCTCGCCGGCGGCGATGGCGCCGACTCGATCACGGGCTCCATCGGCCTCGATTTCCTCGACGGCGGCGCCGGCAACGACACCGTGCGAGGGGGCGACGACGCCGACTACCTCCTCGCCGGGCTTGGCGGCGATCTGCTCGACGGCGGCTTCGGCGTCGACACGGTCGACTACTTCTACGCCACCGCACCGGTCCTCGTGCAGTTGGCGGTCGACCAGTCTGCCCATGGCGGCGACATCGACCTGCTGTCGTCGATCGAGCACGCCCGTGGCTCGTTGTTCAACGACACCCTCGTCGGCGACAGCAACTCCAACGACCTGTCCGGCTCGTCGGGGGCCGACTCGCTCACGGGGGGCAAGGGCGACGACACACTCGACGGCGGCGCCGGCAGCGACACGCTGGTCGGCAGCGAAGGTTTCGACACCGCGCGCTTCGGCGACGCGGTGGAAGCCAGTCTGGTCACCGGTCTGGCCTTCACCGGGATCGAGGCCGACAGCCTGCAGGGCATCGAAGCCCTGCAGGGCGGCAAGGGCAATGACACGCTCACCGGCGACGGCTCCGACAACCGGCTGAATGGCGGCCTCGGCAACGACAGCCTGGCCGGCGGTGGCGGCAACGACATCCTGCAGCCGGATGGCGGAAACGACACCGTCGACGGTGGCGCCGACAGCGACATCCTCGTGCTGTCCCAGGTGCTGTCGGCCTACACCCTGAGCCCGACCAGCGCCACGGAACTGGTCATCGCCCAGGCGGCCACCGGCCAGAGCCTGATCGTGCGCAATGTCGAGCAGGTGCAGTTCGCCGATGGCCTGCGCAACCTGTCCGACATACTGATCAGCGGCGTGGCCACCGGCGGGCCCGACAACCTGTTTGGCAATGCGGGCGACGACGTCATCGACGGACTCGGCGGCAACGACACCCTCAGTGGCCTGGGCGGCCACGACACCCTGATCGGCGGCACGGGCATCGATTCGCTGATCGGCGGCCCCGGCAACGACGTGTTCCGCGTCGACGTGCTGGCCGACCAGGTGGTCGAGGCCCTCGACGAAGGCGTCGACCGGGTCGAGGTCGGCTTCGCGCTGGCCGGCACCTACACCCTGCCGCCGAACGTCGACAACGCCACCGTCACCTCGGCGGTGGCGGTGCACCTGGTCGGCAACGGGCTGGCCAACCACCTGATCGGCAACGCGCTCGGCAACAGCCTCACCGGCGCGGCGGGCGATGACACGCTGGACGGCGGCGCAGGCACCGACACCCTGGCCGGCGGTGCGGGCAACGACCTCTATCGCCTGAACGTGGTGGCCGACGTGGTCAACGAAACGGCCGTGGGCAGCGATGGCTACGATTTCGTCGAGCTGAACCTGGCGCTGGCCGGCTCGTACACGCTGCCGGCCGGGGTCGAAGCCGCGATGTTGACGGATGTGGCAGGCGTGGCCGCCAGCCTCGTCGGCAACGCCTTGTCCAATGCCCTGTACGGCAATGCCGGCAACAACACTCTCGACGGCGGTGCTGGGCCTGACCAGTTGTCGCCGGGCGCCGGCAACGACCGGGTGGTGGGTGGGCTCGACGAGGACTGGGTGGTGTACGGCAGCTCCCCGCAGGGCGTGCAGGTCAACCTCGCCACCGGCCTGGCCACCGGCGAAGGCACCGACACGCTAGTGGGCATCGAGCACATCCAGGGATCGTTCCACGACGACCTGCTGACCGGCAATGACCAGCCCAACCAATTCCAACCCGGGCCGGGCAACGACATCATCGTCGGCGGATTGGGTTTCGACATGCTCAACCTGGGCTGGGCCAGCGCCGGCGTGTCCGTCGACCTGGTCGCCGGCACCACCAGCGGCGGTGGCGGCAACGATGTCTTCAGCGGCATCGAGCAGGTCGTGCTGACCGGCTTCGACGACACGGTGGCGGGCAGCGCGAACGCCGATGTGCTCGACGGCAGCGATGGCAACGATTCGATCGAGGGCTTCGGCAGCGCGGACCAGCTCACTGGCGGAAAGGGCGCCGACACGCTGCGTGGCGGCGAGGGTGACGACTCCCTCAACGGCGGCATCGGCGCCGACCTGCTCGACGGTGGCCCTGGAAGCGACTGGCTCGACCTGAGCGGCGCTCCGGCGTTTGCCAATGTCGACCTGCTGTTCAACTCTGCCACCATCAACGGCGAGACCGACACGCTCTCGAGCATCGAGAACGTCATCGGCACCAGCCACGACGACACCCTCTGGGGCAACGCGGGTGGCAACTGGCTGAGAGGCTCCGGCGGCAACGACGCGCTGCTGGGCGATCCGGGCGACGACACGCTCGCCGGTGGCAAGGGCAGCGACCAGTTGATCGGTGACAGTGGCATCGACACGGCGAGCTTCGAGCAGGCGGTCCATGCCGACCTGGCCACCGGGGTGGCCACCCTGGGCGGCGACACCGACAGCCTCTTCGGGATCGAGAACCTCGAAGGCAGCAGCGGTGACGACACCCTCGCCGGAGACGGCCTGGCCAACCGCCTGATCGGCGGCAAGGGCCATGACAGCCTGGTCGGCGAGGCGGGCAACGACACGCTCGACGCGGCCTTCGGCAACGACACCGTCGACGGTGGCCTGGACACCGACACGCTGGTGCTGCCGCAGCCACAGGCCCGCTACGCGATCAGCCGCCTGAACGCCACCGACGTGGCCTTCATCGATGCCACCGCGGGCCAGACCGTCACCGTGCGCAATGTCGAGGACGTGCAGTTTGCCGATGCGCTGCGCAACCTGCAACTCCTGCTCGACACCAACGCCACGGCAAATGCCGACACCCTGATCGGCGACGACACCGCCAACCTGATCGACGGACTGGGCGGCAACGATCGCATCGAAGGCCGGGGTGGCAGGGACACCCTGGTCGGTGGCCCCGGCATCGACACGCTGGTGGGCGGGGCGGACGACGACGTTTACCGCATTGACGTGCTGGCCGACGTGGTCGACGAGACCAGCGTCGGCAGCAGCGGCACCGACTGGGTCGAGGTCGGCTTCGCGGTGGCCGGCACCTACACGCTGCCGGCCAACGTGGAGCGTGCCAGCGTCACCTCGGCGGTGGCCGTCAATCTGGTGGGCAACGAACTGAACAACGTGCTCATCGGCAATGCGATGCCCAACAACCTGCAGGGTGGGCCTGGGGGCGACGTACTGGACGGCGGACTGGGCAGCGATGTGATGGCCGGCGGTCCAGGCCATGACAGCTACCGGGTCAACGTGCCGACCGACGTGGTCAACGAAACCGCGGCGGGCAGCGACGGCAACGACGGGGTGCTCCTGGTATTCGCTGCGGCGGGCACCTACGTGCTGCCGGCGGGTGTCGAGTATGCCCATGCCAACCTTTCCGGCGCAGTGCCGCTCAGCATCATCGGCAATGCCCTCGACAATTGGCTGATCGGCACCACCGGTGCCAATACGCTGGACGGCGGCGCCGGGTCGGACTACCTGACCGGGAGCGCCGGCAGCGATCGCCTGGTCGGTGGCGCTGATCTCGACACGGCGGACTACCTCGGCAACGGCGAGCCGGTGACGGTCAACCTGGCCACCGGTCTGGCCACCGACGGGTCGGGCATCGACACGCTGGTGGGCATCGAGCGCGTGGTGGGGACAACCTTCGGTGATGTCCTGGTGGGCGATGCGGGCCCCAACACGCTGGATGGCGACACTGGCAACGACACCCTGGATGGCGGTGATGGCAACGACCGCCTGGAAGCCGCTCTGGGCGACAAACTGCTTCAGGGCGGTCCTGGATTCGACACGGTCGTCTTCTTGTTCGCTGGCGTCAATGCCAACCTCGTCAGCGGCCTGGCCACCGGTCCGGGCAACGACACTCTGGTGGGCATTGAGGCGCTGGTGGGGACCGACGGCGACGACACGCTGGTCGGCGATGGCGCCAGCAACGAATTCACCCTCCATCGCGGCAGCGATTCGGTCGTCGGTGGTGGCGGATTCGACCGCGTTTTCATGGGCTTATCGACCGACGGTGTGGCGCTGGACCTGGTCACCGGCCTGGCCACCAGCGCTCCCGACATCGACACCCTGTCGGGCATCGAAGCCTTCACCCTCACCGGCTTGGACGACACCGTGCAGGGCTCCAGCGGCGCCGATTCGGTCGACGGCGATGCCGGCAACGACTCCATGCTCGGCGGCAGCGGCAACGACACGCTGCAGGGCGGCCAGGGCAACGACACGTTGCGCGGCGAGGGCGGTGACGACCTGCTCACTGGCGGCAAGGGCAGCGACCTGCTCGACGGCGGGACCAACACCGACCGCATCAGCTTCGACGACCTGCCTTTCGCTGTGCTGGTGAACCTGGCCGGCGGCGTGGCCACCAGCGGCGGCGACACCGACACGCTGGCGGGCATCGAGCAGGTCACCGGATCGCCGTTCAACGACACGATCACCGGCAGCGATGCCGACAACCTGCTCGACGGTGGCGCCGGCAACGATGCGATCAACGGCGGCAAGGGCCAGGACACGGCCAGCTTCGCTCGTCTGGGCAGCGCGGTGACCGCCAACCTGGCCACCGGCACCGCCACCGGCCAGGGCACCGACACGCTGTCGGCCCTCGAGCACCTCGACGGCTCGAACCTGAACGACGTCCTCACCGGCGACGGCAACGACAACCGCCTCTCGGGCGGCAAGGGCAACGACAGCCTGGTCGGCGGCGCCGGCAACGACACCCTGGTCGGCGGCAAGGGCAACGACACCGCCGACGGCGGCGCCGACACCGACCTGCTGGTGCTCGACAGTGCGCTGGCCGGCTACCTCATCCTGCGCCCCACGGTCACCGACACGCTGTTCCGGCCCGTCGGCCAGGCCGCGGGCGTGCGCGACACGCTGGTGCGCAACATCGAGCAGGTGCAGTTCACCGACGGCACACGCGACCTGGCCACGCTCATCGCCAACGCGCCCAGCCCCTTCAACGACACACTCACCGGCACCGCCGACGCCGACTCGATCGACGGCCTGGCCGGCAACGACACCCTGCTGGGGCTGGACGGAAACGACACGCTGATCGGCGGCGCGGGCGTGGACAGCCTCGTCGGCGGTAAGGGCGACGACACCTTCGAAGTCGACGTGGCCGGCGACCTGGTGGTGGAGGCCATCGGTGAAGGCTTCGATACGGTCAACGTGCGCTTCAGTGCCGCTGGCGCCTACACGCTGCCGCCGAATGTCGACCACGCAGTGGTCACCGCTGCGGCCGCGATCCCGGTCGGCTTGATCGGCAACGACTTGCGCAACAATCTCTTCGGCAATGCCGCAGCCAACCTGCTGGTCGGCGGCGCAGGCAACGACTTGCTGGACGGCGGAGACGGTATCGACAACATGGCCGGCGGCAGTGGCAATGACCGCTACTTCCTGACCCTGCCCACCGAGATCGTCAACGAAACCGCCCCGGGCAGCGACGGCGTCGACGTCGTAATCTTCCAACCCATCGCCACTGCCACCTATTCGCTGCCGGCGGGCGTCGAGAACATTGCCGTGTTCGCGGACGACGCCGTGCCCGTCCACCTGCTCGGCAATGCCTTGGCCAACACGCTGCAGGGCCACGGTGGCAACAACTCGATGAGTGGTGCCGGCGGCGACGACGGCTTCTTCCCGGAAGGAGGTTCCGACACGGTGGACGGCGGCGAAGGAATCGACACGTTGTTGCTGTCCTCCGTCGAGGCGGTGGAATGCGTGGTCACGCGTCCCAGCGCCACGCAGACCTTGTTCACCCACGCCGCCGGCCGGGTGCTCGTGTCGGGGGTCGAAAGCGTGCAGTTCAACGACGCTACGGTCACCCTGGCCGACCTGATCGCCACCATCGGCTCGCCCGGCGCCGACAGCCTGACCGGCGGCGCCGGCAGCGACACGCTGGCCGGCGAGGCGGGCAACGACACGCTCACCGGTGGCCCGGGCACCGACGTGCTCGACGGCGGCGCGGGCAGCGACACCTACGCCTTCGGCCTGGGCGGCGGGCTCGACCTGATCGAGCAGAACGACACCCTCGTCGGCAGCATCGACAGCATCGTGCTCGGTGCGGGCATCGTGGACGCCAACGTGGCCTTCTCGCGCGGCTTCTACAGCTTCGACGACCTGGTGGTGCAGGTGAGCGTGGGCGCCTCGGTGGACCAGATCGTGGTCACCGGCTTCTTCCAGGGCGACGGCATCGCTCCGGGCACCATCGACCAGCTGCGCCTGGCCTCTGGCCAGGTCTTCACGCAGGCGGAGATGGCTGCCAAGGCGGCGGTTTTCGACAGTGGTGGCCGGGTCTTTGTCGGCCAGGCCGTCAACGACACCCACACGGGCGACCAGGTTGTTGCGGATGCGGCCGACTGGATGTCCGGCGGCGGCGGGGCCGACAGCCTGTCGGGACTGGGCGGCGCCGACACGCTGTTCGGCGGCGCGGGCACCGACAGCCTGGTCGGCGGAACCGGCAACGACTGGCTGGCCGGCGGCGAGGGCGCCGACACGCTGGCCGGTGGGCCGGGCAACGACATGCTCAGCGGTGGCGCCGGCAGCGATGTCTACCGCTTCGGCCCGGGCGGCGGTGCCGACACGGTGTTCGAGGCCCTGCCGGCGGCCACCTGGGGCACGGCGCTGGTCAGCGGCGTGGGCCCGGTCTACGCCGTGGGCAGCGGCGACCTGCCGGCCAATGTCGACGTCGACCAGATCCTGCTGGAGGCGGGCGTGACCACGGCCAACCTGCTGCCTTCGCGGGTGGGCGACGCACTGCTGCTGAAGATCAGCGGCAGCACCGACCAGATCGAGGTGCGGGACTACTTCGCCAACGGCGTGCCGACGATCGAGCGCGTCGTGTTCCCGAACGGCACGCAGTGGTCCTCGGTGGTGATCCGGTCGATGGTGGTCGCGCCCACCGCGGGCAACGACACGATCATCGGCTACCTGGGCGGCGACGTGCTCAGCGGCCTGGCCGGCAACGACCAGATCGACGGCCGCGAGGGCAACGACCTGATCGCCGGTGGCGACGGTGCCGACACGCTCACCGGTGGCAGCGGCGGCGATCGCTTCACCTTCGCCGGGGCCGGCGCGCTGACGGCGGTGGACACCATCACCGACTTCGCGCCCGGCACCGACAAGCTGGCGCTGTCGGCGGCCACCTTCACGGCGCTGGCCGGGGCGGTGGGCACCGCCATCGATCCGGACACCAACGCCTTCACCGCCTACAACCCGGCCAGCGGGGCGATCACCTACGACGCCGACGGCGAGGGCGTCGGCGCTGCGGGCGTGGTCATCGCGCTGCTGGGCGTGGGCACGCACCCGGGGTCGCTGGGGCTGGACATCCTGGTGCTGCCATGATGTGCGGCCACCCCCCGCACTCGCACCCGCGACGATGAAGATCCTGTTCGTCCACCAGAACTTCCCCGGCCAGTTCCGCCACCTCGCGCCCGAACTGGCGCGCCGCGGCCACCAGGTCACCGGCCTGGGCAGCCACAAGCCCGACCACCTGCTGGCCGGTGTGGAGCACCTGCTGCACCAGCCCAAGGCCGGGGCCAGCGCGGTGGCCAAGACCGAGCCGGGCCTGGCCGAACTGGAGACCAAGCTGGTGCGCGGCCGCGCGGTGGCCGCGCTGCTCGAGCAGCGCAAGGCCGACGGCCAGGTGCCCGACGTGGTGTTCTCGCACCCCGGCTGGGGCGAGGCGATGTTCCTGCGCGACGTGTTCCCGACCGCGCGGCTGCTCAGCTATGCCGAGTACTACTACGGCGGTGACACCGGCGACCTGGCCTTCGACCCCGAGTTCAGCCGCCCCACGCCCGAGGCGCGCCAGCGCGCGCGGCTGAAGAACACCCACCTGCTGCACGCGCTGAGCGTGTCGGACGCCAACCTCTCGCCCACCGAGTTCCAGCGCGACCAGCACCCGGCCTGGGCCTGGCCGCGCATCAGCGTCGTGCACGACGGCATCGATACCGCCAAGTTCGCGCCCAACCCCAAGGCCAGCGTGCACCTGCAGCGCCAGGGCGTGGCGCTCACCGTGGGCCAGGAGACGGTGACCTTCGTCGCCCGGCAGCTCGAGCCGTATCGGGGTTATCACATCTTCATGCGCGCGCTGCCGATCCTGCAGAAGCTGCGGCCCCATGCGCGGGTGGTGATCGTCGGCGGCGACCAGGTCAGTTACGGCGCCGCGCCCACCAACGGCAAGACCTGGCGCCAGACCTTCCTCGACGAGGTGGCGGCGGGGCTGGACATGGGCCGGGTGCACTATGTCGGCCGACTGCCGCATGCGGTGCTGACGCAGCTGATGCAGGTGTCGGCCGCGCACGTGTACCTGACCTACCCCTTCGTGCTGTCGTGGTCGCTGCTCGAGGCCATGAGCATCGGCTGCCTGATCGTCGGCTCGCGCACCGCGCCGGTGGAAGAGGTCATCCAGCATGGCCACAACGGCCTGCTCACCGATTTCTTCGACCCGCAGGCGCTGGCCGAGACCATCGCCCATGCGCTGGAGCACCGCGCCCAGATGGCGCCGCTGCGCGAAGCCGCGCGCCGCACGGTGGTGGAGCGCTTCGACCTGCAGGGCCACTGCCTGCCGAAGCTGGTGGACTTCACCCTGGGTGGCTGAGCGCAGGCCGCCCGCCGGCGCGCGGCGGGCGCCCGGTGATCAGGGCTTGGCCAGGTACTCCTGCACCGTGTCCCAGGCGGCCGTCTGCAGCGCGGTGGCCACGTCGGCCGGCAGGCCGGCGGTGTAGGGCAGGCCGACCGGCGACTTGCGGAACAGCGTGGCGTACACGGTGCACACCGACAGGTAGGTGCCGGCCAGGCTGGGGTGGCGCTTGTCGGGGTCGTACAGCTCGACGTCGGGGCGGCGCGAGATGGCCTTGGCCCAGGCCAGGCCGGCCGGGATGACCAGCGCATCGCTGGCGTTGCCGGCCAGCGTGTACTGCTCGGCCAGCGTGGCCGTCATCTCGGGCTTGTCCTTGTAGGCCCAGGACATGAACAGCACCGGGCGCACGCCGTCGCGCACCAGCGCCTTGGAGAACTTGGCCACCGTGCCGTGGAAGGCGTCCTTCAGCTTCGGGTGCACGGGGCACTGGCTGCAGTCCATCATGATCGCGGCGTCGTACTGGCGGCCCGCCTTGTTGAAGCGGATCTCGTTGTCGCCGACGAACGAGTAGCGCCCCAGGCCGTCGGGCCGCAGCAGCGATTCGATGTCGTGCCAATCGAGGCCGGCGCCGCTCAGCGTGGCCGAGGTGCTGCGCATGCGGGCGCCCGTGCCGGCCGAGCTGACCAGCCGGCCGAAGTGGTTGTGCATGCTGTTGTTGAAGTAGAAGAAGCTGTTGCCCACCCACAGCAGCGACTCGGGCGCGGGGCCGGGGTCGGTGCGCGTGGGTTTGGTCTGGGCCTGCGCGGCCTGCAGCGGCAGCAGCGCGGCCAGCACCAGGCTCAGCAGCGCGCCGATGGCACGGCGCTGGAATCGAAAGGTGGACATGGGCGGCGGGTCTCCCGGGTCTGGGGTCAGGGGTTGGGTGCGGCGAAGTCTATCGCCTCGGTCGCGCGGCAGCGCAGCATCGCCGGGCGCGCCGCCGGGCCTGGGCGCCGGCCCGCCGCACCGCCACAATCGACAGCAGGGCGGCGGGTGGCCGTCCCCGTGTGTGCAGGAGCAGACGATGCCGACGATCCAGTCCGTGAAGTCCATGGTCGACGAGGCCCTGGCCCAGATCACCACCCATTCGGTGGACCAGGCCCTTGCGCTGCACGGCCGCGACGACGTGGTGTTCGTCGACCTGCGCGACGTGCGCGAACTCGAGCGCGAGGGCACCTTGCCCGGCGCCTTCCATGCCCCGCGCGGCATGCTCGAGTTCTGGGTCGATCCGCAGTCGCCGTACCACAAGCCGGTGTTCAACCGGCCGGGGACGCGCTATGTGTTGTTCTGCGCCGGTGGATGGCGGTCGGCACTGGCGGCCCTGACGCTGCAGCAGATGGGGCTGCAGGGCGTGTCCCACGTCGGCGGCGGCTTCAGCGCCTGGAAGGCCGCCGGCGCGCCGGTGGGCAGCCTGCCGCCGCGCCACACCTGAGCGGGCTTGCGGCTGGCCGGCCCGGCCTGTTGGTCAACCGCTGGTCACGAGCTTGTGGCCGCTGAGGCTGCCGTAGCGCTCGAGCACGTCGATGACGCGCTGGGGCTTGTAGGGCTTCACGATGAAGCCGCTGGCGCCCATCGACAGCGCCTTGCGCACGTTGTCCGGCGAGCTGTTGCCCGAGACCATCGCGATGAAGGCTGAAGGATGGCCGGAGCGGATGGTCTCCAGCACCGTCAGCCCGTTCTGGCCCGGCATGTCGATGTCGAGGAAGGTCACGCGCGGCAGCAGCTGGCGCCAGAGCGCCAGCGCCCCGGTGCCGTCGCGCACCTCGCGGATGGTGATCTCGGGGCACGACTGCCGCAGCAGCGACGCCAGGATCTCGCGCGACGCGCCGGTGTCGTCGGCGATCAGCACATCGCAGCGGTGTGTCGGGGCACTTTCCGGCGCCGGGTCGCCGTGCGCGACCAGGGGGTGGTCGGCGGCCGTGGTCATTCTGTGTTCTCCAGGGATTGGCGTGCCGCGTCCAGCAGCATCGCGCAGCGCAGCTGGGCTTCGTCGAAGCAGTCGGCGGCAATGGCCGCTTCCACGGGCTGGGCCAGCCGCGTGAGTTGCGGAAAGCCCACCGAGCCGGCCAAGCCTTTGAGGGCATGCACCTGCCCGCGCAGCACGGCCCATTGCTGGCCGGCGAGGGCCTTCTCCATCGAGTCGATGACTCCGGGCAGATCGGCCCGGAACTCGGCGGCCAGGCGCTGCAGCACTGCGGTCGTCTTGTCGTGGGTCTGCGGCGCATGGTCGCCGTCGGCCAGGGTTTTCAGGTGGCGTGCCATCAGGCTGTAAAGGCGGCGGCGGTCGATTGGCTTGCCGGCCGCGTCGGTGCAGCCGGCCCGGCGGTAGCGCTCGAGGTCAGAGCGCATGACGTTGGCCGTGAGCGCGACGATGGGCCCCGAGTAGCCCGATGCACGCAGCAGCTCGGTGGCGGCCACGCCATCCATCACCGGCATCTGGATGTCCATCAGCACCAGGTCGAAGTCGCCGCCCAGCGCTTCCTCGAAGGCCTTCTCGCCGTCGTCGACGATGGTCAGCTGCGCCCCGGTGGCCTCGACCAGTGCACCGATCAGGCGCTGGTTGTGCAGGCCGTCCTCGGCCAGCAGCACATGGCCCTGCAGCGACGGGATCCAGCCGTCCTGCTCAGCCGCATGCGCATCGCGAGAGCGGGTGAACACGCCCGGGTCGTCGATCAGGGGCACGTCCGGCGGGTCGCCCTCGACGCTCAGGCACAGCGCGAAACGGCTGCCCTCGCCGGGCACGGCCCGCACCTCGATGGTCGCGCCCATGCGCTCGGCGAGCTGCTTGCAGATGTACAGGCCCAGGCCGGTGCCGCCGAAGCGCCTGGTGGTGGACACGTCGGCCTGGGCAAAGGGGCGGAACAGCCGGTCGATCTCGTCGGCCGTCATGCCGATGCCGCTGTCGACCACGGCGATCTCGAGCCGGCGGCCGGGCACGTCGTACAGCACCTCGATCTCGACCGCGCCGGTCTCGGTGAACTTCAGCGCGTTGCTGCAGAAGTTCACGATGATCTGCTTGAGCCGCACCATGTCGCCGCGCACGCAGCAGGGCACCGGCAGGTGCGGCACCACGTGGAACTGCAGGCCCTTCTCGCGGGCGCGCGGGCCCATCATCGATTCCACCTCGTCCAGCAGCTCGGCCAGAGAGACGTCCTGCACCTCGAGCTCCAGGCCGTCGGCCTCGATCTTGGACAGGTCGAGGATGTCGCTGATCAGGTCGAGCAGGTGGCGGCCGTTGCGCAGGATGGTGTTCAGCGCCTCGCCGCGGCCGATGGCGGTGTTGCGACGGTCGAGCAGCAGTTCGGCAAAGCCGATGATCGACGTCAGCGGCGTGCGGATCTCGTGGCTCATGTTGGCCAGGAAGGCGCTCTTGGCGCGGTCGGCGGCGATGGCCTGGTCGCGGGCGGCCAGCATCTCGGCGGTGCGCTCGGCCACCGCCGTGTCCAGCCCGACGATCAGCGTCTGCAGTTCGACGTTGGTGTCGAACAGCTCCTTGCGCAGCCGCATGGCATCGGCCTCGGCCGCCCTGCGGGCGCTGCGCTCGGCATCGAGCATCGCCTCGGCGTCGAACACCGCCTGGTCGTTGTTCATGTTCATCGTGAGCCTGAAAGGAAGATGCCGGTGCCTGGCAGGTGCGTGCCACTTCGGAGGGTTATCGACCTTCCCACGGGCCGACTTGAGGACGCACGCACAATGGCCAGCACGCCCGACGGGGCGCCTCCGGGAGCACCGATGACCGACAGCCGCCGTTTCGTGACAGGGCTCATGCTCGCCCTGCTGCTCGCGGGGCCGTGGGTCGGCGGGGCCCGCGCCGCTGCGTTGCGTGTGGCCAGCGCCTTCGACCCGCAGACGATGGACCCGCACGCGCTGGCGCTGCTGTACCACTCGCGCATCGCCTTCCAGGTGTACGAATGCCTGGTCAACCGCGACGAGCGATTTGCCATCGAGCCCTCCTTGGCCGTGTCCTGGCAGGCCGTCGGCCCCACCACCTGGCGCTTCAAGCTGCGACCCGGCGTCAAGTTCCACGACGGATCGGCCTTCACCGCCGACGATGCGGTGTTCTCGATCGAGCGCGCGCTGGGGCCGGGCTCGCAGCGCTCGTTCACGCTCAAGGGGCTGGTGGCGGTGAAGAAGGTCGATGCACTGACCATCGACTTCCAGCTGGCCACGCCCGATGCGGTGTGGCCCGACAAGCTGATCTACGTCGCGATGATGAGCAAGGCCTGGGCCAGCACCCATGGCGTCGAGCGCGCGCAGGACTTCAACGCCAAGCAGGAGACCCATGCCGTGCGCCACGCCATGGGCACCGGCCCGTACCGGCTGGCCCGCTATGAACCCGACGTGCGCACCGTGCTCGAGCGCCATGCCGGCTGGTGGGGCGCGTCCGATCCGCGCACCGGCAATGTCGACAGGGCCACGTACATTGCCATCAAGTCCGACGCCACGCGCCTGGCGGCGCTGACCAGCGGCGAGGTCGACCTGGTGCTCGACCCGCCGTTCCAGGACGTCGCCCGGCTGAAGACCGACCCGCGGCTGACCGTGCTGTCCGTCACCGACATCGGCACCCAGTACTTCACCTTCGACCAGGCACGCGACGAGCTCGTCCAGGGCGACGTGAAGCACCGCAACCCCTTCAAGGACCGGCGTGTGCGCCAGGCCGTGGCGCATGCGCTGAATGTCGAGCTGATCGTGCAGAAGGTGCTGCGCGGCCAGGCCGTGCCCACCGGCTCGTTCGTGTCGCCGCTGGTCGACGGCCACCTGCCCGAGCTGGACAGGCGCATCCCCTACGACCCGGCCCGCGCGAGGGCGCTGCTGTCCGAGGCCGGCTACCCGCAGGGCTTCGGCGTGACGCTCGACTGCGTCAACGTCTTCTACCGCGAGGCGGTGTGCCAGGCCGCGACGGCCATGCTGGCGCAGGTGGGCATCCGCACCAGCCTGCGCAGCTCGCCCACCAACCAGTTCTTCCCCAAGCTGAGCCAGGGCACGGCCAGCTTCATCGAGTTCGGCTGGACCCCCACGAGCGACGCGTGGTCCACGCTGAACGCCTTGTTCCGCACCTGGGATTCGGGTGGCGGCGGCACCTTCAACGCCGGCCGCTACAGCAACCCCCAGCTCGATGCGCTGATCGACGCGGTGCGCACCGAGCCCGACCTCACCCGGCGACGCGCCCGCGTCGGCGTGGCCCTGCGCCTGATCGCCGAAGACCTGCCCTACATCCCGCTGTACCGCCGCACACTCAGCTGGGGCATGGCCAAGTCCGTCAAGGCCGTGCAATGGCCGAACGACACGATGGAACTGCGCTGGGTGAAGGTGAACTGAGGGGTCGATCTCCGCCGACGACGGCCGCCGGCCGCGCCCGCATGCAGGTGGCCGAGCCGGGCAGGTCAGGGCGCTGACGCGGCCGGGGCGTCGGTTGCCAGGGCCGGCGCACCCGGCGGGGCGCTGGCCAGCGCGGCGGGCGGTGCGGCCATCTGCACGGCGCCGTCGGCCGGGATGCGCTCCACCCAGCCACCGGCCAGCCATTCGGCATACAGCCAGTCGCTGCCCTGCCGCAGCACGCCGCTCGGCGCCTCGGCGGGCGGGGCCACCGGCACGCCCTTCAGCGCCGCGCCCATGAAGTCGATCCAGATCGGCAGCGCCAGTCCGCCGCCGGATTCGCGCTCGCCCAGGCTGCGCGGGTCGTCGTGGCCCATCCACACGGCGGCCACCAGCGTGGATTGATAACCGACGAACCAGGCGTCCACCGCGTCGTTGGTGGTGCCCGTCTTGCCGTACAGGTCGGGCCGCTTCAGCAGGGCCTGGGCGCGGGCGGCGGTGCCGCTGCGGGTGACCTCGTTCAGCAGGCTGGCGGCGACGAAGGCATTGCGTTCGGGGATCGCCCGTGTGGCGTCGGTGAGCGCGGCGGGCGGCCCCGCCTCGAACAGCACCTTGCCCTGCGCGTCGGTGATGCGCTCGATGACCACCGGGTTCAGGCGCCAGCCCCCGTTGGCGAAGGTGGCATAGGCCTGGGCCATCTGCATCGGCGTGACGCTGCCGGAGCCCAGCGCCAACGTCAGGTTGTCGGGCTGGCGCGCCGGGTCGAGCCCGAAGCGGCCGGCCCAGTCGCGCACCGGCCCCACGCCCACCTGCTGCAGCAGTCGCACGCTGACGAGGTTGCGCGAGCGGGCCAGCGCCTCGCGCAACGTGAGCGCACCGTCGAACTGGCCGTCACTGTTCTGCGGGCTCCAGCCGTTGGCGGCGGTGAAGGGCAGGTCGTCGACCCGCGTGGCGGGCATCACGCCGTGTTCCAGCGCGGCCGAGTACAGCAGCGGCTTGAAGCTCGAGCCTGGCTGGCGCCAGCCTTGCGTGGCGTGGTTGAAGGGCTGCCGGGTGAAGTCGAAGCCGCCCACCAGCGCGCGCACGCGGCCGGTCTGCGGGTCCAGCGCCACCAGCGCGGCCTCCACGTCGGGCCATTGCGCGATGGTCCAGCCCTTGCCGTCCTGCGCCACGCGCAGCACCGAGCCGCGCTCGAGCTTCAGCGGCGCCTTGGCCTTGGGCTGCAAGCCCGGCAGCGCCCAGCGCAGCCCGGGGCCGGACAGGCTCACGCGCTCGCCGCTGGCCAGTTGCACGCGCAGTTCGGTGGGCGAGGCGGACAGCACGATGGCCACGCGCAGCGTCTCGTCGTCGCGGTGGTCCTTCAGGGCCTGGGCCGCGGCGCGTTCCAGGTCGGGGCCGTCGCCGGAGGGCAGGCGCTCGTGGTCTTCCGGGCCGCGCCACGGGGTCTTGCGGTCGTAGGCCAGCACGCCGCGTCGCAGCGCGGCATGGGCGGCCTGCTGGTCGGCGGCGCGCAGCGAGGTGACCACGCGCAGGCCGGTGGAGTAGGCGTCGGTGCCGAAGCGCTGCACCACCGCCAGCCGCGCCATCTCGGCCACGTGCGCGGCGGCCACCGTCTGCTGCAGCGGCGAGCGGATGTGCAGTTTCTCGGCCCGCGCGGCCGCCAGCTGGCGGTCGTCGATCACGCCGGTGGCGTGCATGCGGTCCAGCACCGTGCGCATGCGCGCCTGGGCGCGCTCGAGGTTGGCCACCGGGTTGGCGTAGTAGGGGTTCTTCGGCAGACCGGCCAGCAGCGCCGTCTCGGCCAGCGTGAGCCGGTCCATCGGCTTGCCGAAGTAGGTCTGCGCCGCCGCCGCGAAGCCGTAGGCCCGCTGGCCGAGGAAGATCTCGTTGAGGTAGATCTCGAGGATGCGGTCCTTCGACAGCGCCTGTTCCACCTTCAGCGCCAGCACGATCTCCTTGGCCTTGCGCTCGGCCGACACCTCGCGGGTGAGCAGCATGGTGCGCACCAGTTGCTGCGTGATGGTGCTGGCGCCTTCCAGCCGGCCGCCCGACAGCAGCTTGAACACCGCGCGCGCCATGCCCCGGGGGTCGACGCCCGAATGCTCGCGGAAGCGCGTGTCCTCCACCGCCACCACCGCCTGCTGCAGCAGCCGGGGCGTCTGCGCCAGCGGCACGTACTGCCGCCGCTCGGCGCCGAACTGCGCGATCTCCACGCCATCGGCCGTCATCACCTGCAGCGGCAGCTTCGGGCTGTAGTGCACGATGCGGTCGATCGGCGGCAGGTCGAAGGCTGCCGCGGCAGGCGCGGTGGCGAGCGCGGCGGCCAGGACGGTGGCCAGGGTGGCGGACCACCGCAGCGCCGTCGGCCAGGGTCGTGGTCCTGGGGAATGCATCGCCCGGATTATCCCGGGCTGGTGCGCGCCTGCCAGTCGCTGTGCAACAGGCCGTACAGCGCGCTGTCCGACACCTCGTCGCCGACGATCCAGCGCTCGCGCAGGTGGCCCTCGCGGAGGAAGCCCAGGCGCTCGAGGGTTCTCGCCGAGGCGGTGTTGCGGGGGTCGACGTCGGCCTCCACCCGGTTCAGGTGCATGGACGTGAAGCCGTGGTCCAGCAGGGCCGTCAACGCCTCGTGCATGCAGCCCTGGCCCCAGGCGGCCGAGCCCAGCACATAGCCCACCTCGGCACGGCGGCAGGGGGCGACCAGGTTGAACAGCGTGCAGGTGCCGATGAGGGCGCCGTCGTCGACGCGTTCGATGCCCAGGCGCAGGTGCTCGCCGTTGGCCATCGCCGCCTGGTCGCGCGCGATCATCTCGTGCGCCGGCTCCACCGTGGTCCAGGGCGGGGTGCTCCAGTACCGCATCACCCGGGCGTCGGAGAAGATGGCCCACAGGCCCGGCGCGTCGCCGTCGCGCAAGGGGCGCAGCAGCAGTCGCGCGGTGGCCAGCCGAACGCCGTCGAAGGTGGGCATGGGACGCGGCGGCTCGTGGCGCGGGTGGCCGTGCCGATCAGTTGCGGAAGCCCGGATCGGTGCGGTCCAGCTTGCGCAGCAGCGCCGGCCAGGCGATGTTGGCGCCCATGCCCGCGGTGGCCACCTTCATCACCGCGCCCAGGCCTTCCACGATGCGTGGGTCGACCTGGTGCAGCGGGCCACCGGCCTGGGCATCCACCTGGATGCGGCAGGTGTTCTCGAAGGTGTACATCGACAGCCAGGCGTCGGCGATCGTCGGGCCCACGGTGAGCAGGCCGTGGTTGCGCAGCATCAGGAAGTTGGCGCGGCCCAGGTCGGCCTGCAGGCGCGGCTTCTCGTCGTCGCGCAGCGCCACGCCCTCGTAGTCGTGGTACGCCAGCGAGTGCAGCACGAAGGTGGACTGCTGGCTGATCGGCAGCACGCCGCACTTCTGCGCGCTGACGGCCACGCCGGCGCGGCTGTGGGTGTGCAGCACGCAGCCGGCGTCGTCGCGCCCCTGGTGGATGCAGCTGTGGATGACGAAGCCGGCCGGGTTCACCGGGAACGGGGAATCGCTGAGCTTGTTGCCGGCCTGGTCCACCTTGACCAAGCTGGACGCCGTGATCTCGTCGAACAGCAGGCCGTAGGGGTTGATCAGGAACTGGTGCTCGGGGCCGGGGATGCGTGCGCTGATGTGGGTGAACACCAGGTCGCTCCAGCCGTACAGCGCCACCAGGCGGTAGGCCGCGGCCAGGTCGACGCGCAGCCGCCACTCTTCGGGGCTGACCTTGTCCTGCAGGGAGGGGATGTTCATGTCAGTACCGCCCGGCCGCCCGAAGGGACTGTCGCGCCCCTTGGGGGTAGCGAACGCAGTGAGCTTGGGGTCGTTTCATTTCAGGTCTCCTGGCTTGGGCTCTGGCGTGGCCCGTGGGGTGGGGCGGCGGCGACGGCGGCGGCCGGCCGGGGTGGCGCCCATTCTCTTCGCGTCGGCCGATTCCGTCTCGTCGAGCACCGATTGGGCGTCGGCGACGATGCGCGCCAGCCGGTCGGCCAGCTTCTCGGTGCTGAGCTGCTCACGGAAGCGCTCGACCATCAGCGCCAGCGCGACCGGGCTGGGCGCGCGCAGTTGCACCGCGTCGAGCCGCAGCGCGCGCAGGCGGGTCAGGCTGGCGGCCAGGTGGACCAGGTCCAGTTCCTGCGCCAGCACCTCGGCATCGGCCTGGCCGAGCAGGCGGTTGTCGGGGTCGTGCTTGCGGAACACCTCGTAGAACAGCCCCGACGAGGCCTGCACCTGCCGCGTGCTCTTGGGCGCTCCGGGGTAGCCGGTGAACACCAGGCCCGACACGCGGGCGATCTCGCGAAAGCGCCGCAGCGCCAGCTCGCTGCTGTTCAGGCTGGCCAGCACGTCGACCAGCAGCGCCGGGCCGCCGTCGAAGGCGCTGCCGTCGACCAGCGTGGCCAGGTCGATCGGCTCGGCCGCCAGCAGCTCGAAGCCGTAGTCGTTGATGCCGATGCTGAAGGTGTTGGGCCGGTGCCGTGCCAGCCGCCAGCCCAGCAGGCTGGCCAGCCCCAGGTGCACGTGGCGGCCGGCGAAGGGGTAGACGAACAGGTGGTGCCCCTCGCGCGAGCGGAACTGTTCCACCAGCAGCGTCGTCGGCGTGGGCAGGTGCGACAGCCGCGCCTGCGCGTCCAGCATCGGCCGCGCCGAGCGCAGCTCGGGGTCGACCGAGTCGCCCGCCCAGTCCACCGTCTGAACGCCGGCCAGCACCGCCAGCGTGGCCTCGGCCAGCTCGCTGGACAGCGGCATCTTGCCGCCGGCCCAGCTGGGCACGATGCCGCGCCGGCCGGTGGCCTTGCGCACGTAGGCCACCATGTCCTGCGTGCGCACGTACTCGAGCACGCGCCCGCCGAAGACGAAGTGGTCGCCCTTGTTCAGCCGCGCGATGAAGCTCTCTTCCACCTGGCCCAGCGAGGCGCCGCCGCTGGCCGCCTGCGACCACCACTTCACCAGCATCGACGATTCACCGACGATGGTGCCCACCTGCAGCCGGTGGCGCATGGCGATGGCGCGGTCGACCACGGTGAAGCGGCCGTCCTGCTCGACGACACGGTGGAACTCGGGGTAGGCGCCCAGCGAGCGGCCACCATGCACGACGAAGTCGAGCGCCCACTGGAACTCGTCGCGGGTGAGTTCGCGGTAGCTCCAGCTGCTGCGCACCTCGTCGAAGAGCTCGTCGGCGAAGAAGCCGCCGCCCAGGGCCACGGTGACCAGGTGCTGCACCAGCACGTCCAGCGGCTTGGCGGGGGCGTGCCGCGGCTCGACCTGGCCGGCGGCCACGGCGCGGCGGGCGGCCACCGCCTCGATCAGCTCCAGCGTGTGGGTGGGCACCAGCGTGATGCGGCTGGGCCGGCCGGGCTGGTGGCCCGAGCGGCCGGCGCGCTGCAGCAGCCGCGCCACGCCCTTGGCCGAACCGATCTGCAGCACCCGCTCCACCGGCAGGAAGTCCACGCCCAGGTCCAGCGACGAGGTGGCCACCACCGCGCGCAGGCTGCCGGCCTTCAGGCCCGCCTCGACCCATTCGCGCACACCCTTGTCGAGCGAGCCGTGGTGCAGCGCGATCTGGCCGGCCCACTCGGGCCGCGACTGCAGCAGCATCTGGTACCAGGCCTCGGCCTGCGAACGCACATTGGTGAACACCAGCGTGGGCCCACTGCGCTCGATCTCGGCGGCCACCGGCTCGCGCATCTGCGCGCCCAGGTGGCCGCCCCACGAGAAGCGGCCCGGGTCGGCCGGCAGCAGCGTGTCGATGACCAGGGCCTTGTCGATGCGGCCGCGCACCAGCCGTGGCGCCGGTCGGTGGCGCTTCGGGCCCAGCAGCATGGCCATCGCGCCCTCCAGGTTGCCCAGCGTGGCCGACAGGCCCCACACCACCAGCCGCGGGTTCCAGCGCGCCAGCCGTGCCAGCGCCAGCTGCACCTGCACGCCGCGCTTGTTGCCCACTTGCTCGTGCCATTCGTCGACGATCACGGTGTGCACGGTGCCCAGGCGATCGCGCGCATCGGCGCGGGTGAGCAGCAGGCTCAGCGATTCAGGCGTGGTGACCAGCGTGGTGGGCAGGCGGCGATCCTGCCGGGCGCGCTCGGCGCTGGCGGTGTCGCCGGTGCGCAGGCCCAGGGTCCAGCGCGGGGCCAGCTCGGGCAGTGGCAGGGCCAGCGCACGGTGCGTGTCGGCGGCCAGCGCGCCGCCGCTGGGCGTGCTGTGGCTCACGCCGATGCGCGCCCAGCCACACGGCGTAGGTCTTGCCGGCGCCGGTGGTGGCGTGCAGCAGGCCGCTGCGGCCGGCGGCCATGGCCTGCCAGACCTCGCGCTGGAAGTCGAACGGTGTCCAGCCCCGGCTGGCAAACCAGCGTTCGGCCTCGGCCCAGGGCGGCTGCATGTGCCGATTATTTGCGCACGCTCAGCGCCGGTGGCACGCAGGCGACGCCGGCGGTCCGGCGGCGCGCGGAGAATGGGCATTGCGGCTGCGTCGCCGCGCCCCTGCACAGGCCATGGCCACTCGGCACCCTCACCGCGGAGAACCCCACCGGCTGCACTCGCTGATGGAGTGGCGCGCGCTGGCCGAGATGGCCGTGCTGCCCTATGCCACGCCCCTGCTGCTGACGGCACCGCACGGCGACGGCCACCCGGTGCTGCTGATGCCCGGCTTCATGGCCGACGAGGCCACGCTGCTGGCGCTGAAGCTCTTTCTTGGCAGCCGCGGCTACGACGTGCAGAGCTGGGGCTTCGGCCGCAACACCGGCTTCCACCGCAAGCATGCGCAGGCGCTGGAGCAGAAGATCCGCTACCTGCACCACCGCAGCGGCCGCAAGGTCAGCCTGGTGGGCTGGAGCCTGGGCGGGGTGTTCGCGCTGTACGCGGCGCACCAGGCCAGCGAGTGCGTGCGCTCGGTCATCACGCTGGGCAGCCCGGTGAGCGTCGACCCCGAAGGCAGCCAGTCGCCGCCGCTGCTGAAGACGCTGTACCGCATGGTGGCGCACCCGATGGGCCCGTCGGTGCACGTGATGCAGCCGCGCGCCAAGAAACTGCGCGAGCGCGTGGTGCCGCCGGTGCCGACGAGCTGCCTCTATTCGCTGGGCGACGGCGTGGTGCCGCCGCAGGAGGCCACCATCGACGGCGACCCGGCCATGCACGAGAACATCCGCGTCATCGGCAGCCACACCGGCCTGGGCTTCAACGCGATGGTGCTGTGCGTGGTGGCCGACCGGCTGGCCCAGCCCGAAGGCCAGTGGAAGCCCTTCAATCCGGGCGGGCTGGCCGGGGCGGCTTATCGCTGGGTGGCCGGGGCCGCGGCGCCCGTTTAGGCGCGGCGGTCGCAGTGCGGGCCGGCCGCGGGGCCCTGGACCGCGGCGCTTGGCTCGCCGATGTCGTGGCAGCCGCCCGAGCCAGCGCCAGCAGTTCCTGGAAGCTGTCGCGCAGCGCCTGCGCGAACACCTCGGGATCGGGCATCAGCTCGCGGCACGAGGTGGGCGACAGCACCACGCGGCCGTCGTACACGGTGAGCGCGAACACCAGGCCCATGCCGTCGGCGATGGGCAGGATGGTGGACTGGTAGGTCATGCGCGCCCCGCACAGGTACTGCGGCCCGGCCGGGCCGGGCAGCGGGGTGAGCGTGCAGTGGGCCAGCGGCGGCACCGGCGCGCGGCCACGGCGGCCCTTGGGCACGGGCGGCGCCGAGGTCTGTGCCTGGATCGAGGCCAGCCGCTGCACCGGGTCGGCCAGGTCGGTGCCCAGGGCCACGCGCAGCCAGGTGCGGTCGCGCAGGTGGATGGCACTGCCGGCCGGCAACGCCCGGGGGGCGTTGGCCACCAGGCTGTGCTCGGGCAGTTCCACCTGCGCGTCCAGGTACAGGCGCAGCGCACCGCCGCACACCGCCAGCACCGCGTCGTCCAGCGTGGCCCCGGGCACCAGCGCGCGGATCTCGTCGAACTCGCTGACGAGGAAACGACGCGTGTCGAACACCCGGTGCGGCGAGACGACCGAATTGAAGCGGGTGACGTTGGCCGCATCGGCCAGCAGGTGGCCACGCACCAGGCCCAGCACCGACGGCATCACGTGGGCCACGGGCCGGGACCAGCGCGAGGGCGAGCGCAGCGTGCGCAGGGCGCCGCGCAGCGTCACCGCCATGCGGCTGGGCGGCGGCTCAGCGAACCAGGGCGCCGGCGGCGGCGGCGCCGGCGGCGTGGCGCTGGTGTCGTGCAGCAGCGGGGTCAGCTCGCCCACGTGGGCCACGCCGACGGCGGCCAGGTGCGTCTTCACCAGCAGCGCGAAGCTGCCTTCGGGCAGGTCGAGGAAGCTGTCCAGGCCCTCGATGACGTAGATCTCCCACAGCGGCCGGTTCAGGTCGAGCGGGCGCGCGTGGATGCGCGAGGCCTGGATGCAGAACTGCCGCCAGTCGCCCGGCTTGGGCAGGGCGATGTGGCGGACGTGGTATTCGAGGTCGAATTGGTCGTCCTCGACCCAATAGGGCCGGTCGAGGTCGAGCGGCACCCGAAGCAGCTTCTGCCGGAACATCGGCGCCCGGTCGAGCCGGCCGGCGATGTGCGCCAGGATGCTCTTGAAGCGCACCTTGCCGTCCGGCGCCGTGGACTGGTCGTAGATGTGCAGGAGGCTGACGTTGGCATTGGCGTGCGTGGTGTCGGACCACAGCACGCCGGCATCGTGACCGCTGAGCTGGTGCATCAGGCGAGCCTAGCAGGCGTCACGGCGGCCACCAGTGGGGTCACCACCGGGTGGCCAGCGATGCCGTCGTGGCACCGGTCGTGGCGCCGGTCGTGGCGATCAGGCCTCGGCGCCGGCAGCGGCCTTGGCGACGCGCGGCTTGCGCGTGGCCGGCTTCACCGCGGCCTGCGGCGTGGCCTTGCGGGCGGCACGCACGGCGCGGGTCTTCTTGGAGGCGATCACCTCGCCCAGGTCGGCGGCGGCTTCCTTCATCGTGGCCACCGCGCGGCGGGCGCGCACGGCCGGCTTGCGCGCGGCCACCTTGGCGGCACGACGGGCCTTGGCCGCCGGCTGCGGGCCGGTGGCGGCCGTGGCCAGCATCACCGCGCCTTCGGCCAAGCGGGCCGACAGCGCCAGCGCCACCTGCGCGCCGGCCATGCTCAGGCGGGCGGCGGCCTTCAGGCCGTTGGCGACCACGGGCTGCTCGAAGCGCGCGACACGGTCGGCGGCCTTGCTCACCTGCGTGGCGGCGGTGGTTGAGCCGAACTCGATGACCTCGTCGGTCTTGGCGGTGACCTTGTCCAGGCCCTTGGTGGCCAGCTCGGTGACGCGGCCATTGACGTTCTGCAGGCGCTGGCTGACGGCCGGCGCGAAGCGCTCGGCGCGCGGGTACACGCTGCGGTCCAGGCGCTTGTTGACGGCACCGATCAGGCGCATGCCGCTGGCGCGATAGGCCTCGACGGTCTGCTCGGCGGCGTGGCGATAGTTCTCGATGGTCTGCAGGGTGACGCTGCGGAGGGAGGCTTGGGCCATGATGGACCTTTCGTGGAACGGGTTGAAGCGAAACCGGAGCCTGCGGCGTGCCACGGTGGGCGGCGCGGGGCAGGGCGATGACGACAGTGTGGCGACAGAGTTCTAGGCAGCGAAACCCAAAACCGGCGTCGAAATTAGGCTGTGCACCCGAATGTCGGGGGCTTGAAATGGCGTGTCCGACGGCATCGGCAGCCGGGGGGGGGGCGAGGGCCGACGCGTGGCCGTGCGGTCGGCAGACCCGCAGTGCTGGACGCTCCGTTGAGGCGTCAGGATGCGATGCCGGGCGCCAGGGCGCGGCCAGACCATCGCCCGGCACGCGCGGCGCGGGGCGCCGTCAGCGCACCCCGCTGCAGTCGGCCCCCAGCCACCGCCCGGTGACCTCGGCCCGGTGGGTCAGCGTCTTCCTGCCGCCGATGCGCACGATCGACCCCTTGATGCGGTCCGGGCGCTCCAGCGTGAACGCGGCGTGCATCAGGCTGCCGTCCTGGCAGGTCAGGTCCATCGACCAGCGCTTCTCGCTCGACCGGCCACCGTCCTTCGGCCGGCACGGGTCGTCCTCGATCGTGTCGGGGCCGTGCACGAACGGTGTCAGGTCGGGTTTGGTGATGCAGGCGCGCACGACCGTCGGCGCACGGCTGCCAGCCAGCGAGGTCGACACCTCCCAGACGCCGAGCCGCAGGCTGAAGGGCTGGGCGGCGGCCGACATCGACGCCAGGGCCCATCCCGTGGCGAGGGCAAGTTGGCGGAATCCGGCGTGTCGCACCATGCAATGCTAGTCACCGGTGCCTGTCCGAGGCGTGGAATAAGCACGCGAACAGGCGCTCGCACAGCAGGCAGTCTCGAAGTCCGGCCCTGCCGCCGAGGCCGGTCGGGCCCCGGCCCGCCAGCGCGCGCCAGCGCCGGTGACCCACGGCGTTGGAGGTACGCTGTGCGCCAGCACACGGGTCACCCCAGCCATGGCGCGCATCCTCATCGCCTTTTCCACCGTCGACGGTCACACGCAGGCGATCTGCGAGCGGCTCCGCGGGCTCCTGCAAGCCCGCGGCCACGGGGTGACGCTGGCCTCGCTGGGCGAGGCGCCGGTGCCCGACCCGCAGCGCTTCGACCGCGTCGTCGTCGGGGCCAGCATCCGCTACGGCAAGCATCGCCCGGCGCTGTACGAGTTCATCGGCCGCCATCGCCGCGCGCTGGACGACCGTCCCTGCGCGTTCTTCTCGGTCAACGCGGTCGCCCGCAAGCCCGCGAAGGCCTCGCCGCAGACCAACCCCTACATGCGCGGCTTCCATCGCGCGACCTCCTGGCGGCCGCCGCTGATGGCGGTGTTCGCCGGCAAGATCGATTACGCGCGCTATGGCCTAGTCGACCGCCAGGTCATCCGGCTCATCATGTGGCTGACCGGCGGGCCCACCGGTGCCCACGACTGCGTCGACTTCACGGACTGGGCCGCTGTGGACGCCTTCGGCGAGCAGGTGGCCCGCCTGGCGCCCGACGCCATGGCACCGCCATGAGGCCGGTCAGCCGGACGCCGAACGGCTGGCCCGAGCCTTTTGCCGCAGCGCGGTCGCCGGATGTGGCGCGGGCAGCGGCGCGGCGCTGACGATCCACCCTTCCAGCGGGTCGACGTCGGCGGGCAGGCCCCACCCGGGCTGGGCCGCCGCCCAGGCCGCCTGCAGCAGGCACAGCACCGCGTCCAGCGCGTCGCCGCTGGCGTCACCGGCCAGCGCGTCGCGCTGCGCGGCGCTGAGCTTCAGGCGCAGGCCCAGGCGGCTGCGGCCCTGCTCGAGCGCATCGACCAGGTCCTTGCGGGCGATCAGGCGCTCGGGCGTCTGCTTGGCGCGGTCGTCGCTCTTGTAGGAGCGCGGCCCCAGCACCTCGCGCGCCAGCAGGCCGGGGTAGGCCTCCAGCGCCACGCGCGGCGGCGGTGCGGATGGCGCCGGCTCGTGGGCCGGGCACCAGGCCCGGGCCGCGCGCAGCAGCGGCAGGCCCGCATGCAGCATGTAGGCCACCGGAGGGTTCACCCACTTCATCGACGGGCTCGAGCCCGCCGGGCCGTCGCAGGCGCGGTGCGCGAACTTGCCGCCCACCGGCCGCGCATCGCAGAACGCGGCGAAGGTGTCGCGGATCTCGGGCCGCGACAGCGCCGCATAGTGGGCCAGGCACGCCGCCCAGTCGGTGGACCAGCCCAGCGTCTGCACCAGTTCGCGCGGCAGGCCGAAGGGCAGGTCGAAGCCGCCGACCCAGGCCGGCGTGGCCCGCAGCCAGTCGCCGAAGGCGCCCAGCGACTCGAAGCGCTCGAGCCGCTGCAGTTGCAGCGCCGGGCCGCGGTGCTGGCCGATGGCCACGACCACCGGCTTGCGGCGCGTCGGGCTGGACGAGAAGTCGACGCCGATGAGCAGCGGTGCGGGCGTGTCGGCCGGCAGGGTTGGCGATGGCGGGGGCAGGAGGG
>NZ_MWLO01000147.1 GCF_002198735.1 Ideonella sp. A 288 | reverse complement strand
ACCGCCGGAGGTCGCGTGCTGCGGCCTGCCCGGCCGCGGCTTTGCCGCCTCAGCGCCGAAACGTCACGACACGGTCCAGCCACAACTGCACGCAGAGCGTCCGCTGCGAGCCCCAACCCGACAAGGCTCTCACACGATCGGGCCTGGCCGCACCTGCGCCGCCTTGGCGGCCGCCTGGAGGGCACGCGATCTGGCACCCAAAGCGCCCTCGTTTCCGGGCTTTGCCGCCACGCACGCATGCGGACACTGGCGTTGCGAACGGTTGCCGTTCGCCGGCTGCGGCGTCCGCGCCCGCGGCCGATAACCCTGGTGAACGCGGCCACCGGAGCACGCCCATGAGCGCGACAGTGCAGCAGTCCCCCTTCTCGACGGCCAACCCGCATGCGCTGGCCGTCATCCTCGAGGCGAGCGAGACCAAACGCATCATCGCGTCGAGCGACATCTTCGACATCGCCGGCATCAAGCTGTGGGCGCGCGACCGGCCGGTGTCGGCCGAGCTGCAGCGCAAGCTGCAGGACCGCCAGCTGCGCGATCCGCTCGAGACCTGCCTGATGGCCGAGGACGGCGTCACCCCCGCCACGCTGGCCGATGCCCTGCAGGCGCTGCTGGCCGAGGACTCGCCGCTGGCCCGCCTGGTGCGCCCGCATGCGGCGGTGATTGCCGCCCACGTGCCGCAGCTGCCGCTGCATTCGGTGGCGCAGCTGCTGCTGACGGCCAGCCAGGGCTCGCGGCCAGAATCCTTCGACCACTCGGTCAAGGCCATGGCCCTGTGCGGCGCGCTGATGGCCGCCCACGGCGGCGGCGCGGCCGAGATGCGCAGCGCGCTGCTGTGCGGCCTGCTGCACGACCTGGGCGAGATGTACATCGACCCTGCCTTCGGCGAGGCCGACGCCGACCGCGCGCTCGATTTCGAGAGCTACCAGCAGCTGGTCGTGCACCCGCACATCGGGCACCTGCTGGTCGCTCAGTTGACGAACTATCCCAAGTCGATTGCCCGCGCGATTGCCGAGCACCACGAGCGGCTCGACGGGTCGGGCTACCCGCGCGGCTTGAAGCGCGACGAGGTGTCGCCGCTGGGCCGCATGCTGGCGCTGGCTGAGGCCACGCTGGCCGTGCTGCGCAGCGACACGCCGCAGCTGGCCCGCGTGAGCGTGGCGTTGCGCGTGGTGCCCGGCGAGTTCGACATGGGCTGGATCGGCTCGATCGCCAGCCTGGCGCGGCTGGAGGACGAAGTGCCCGCGCAGCGCGACGTGCAGTCGCTGGCCACCCGGCTGGTGAAGCTGGACGACGCGCTCACCGAGGCGCACGACAGCGTCGAGGTGCTGGCCACCAGCGCCGAGTCGGATGCATTGAAGGGCGCGTTGCACCTGGCCGACGGCCTGCTCGACCGACTGCGCACCGGCTGGTATGCCAGCGGGCTGTGGAGCACCGAGGCCGTGCGCCCCGAGGACGCCGCCGAGGTGGAGGCGGTGGAGGACGAGCTGATCCACCGCCTGTGCGCCATCGAGCGCGCCGCCTGGCTGCAGGCGGGCATGCTCTCGGCGGGCGACACGCACCGGCTGAACCTGCTCGGCCAGAGCCTGCGCTCGGTCGGGCAGTAGCCGGCGCGGCCGGCGCCTGCCGGCCACGCAGGTTCACTTCGCCGTGATCGTCACGGGCACGGTGGCCTGCGCGCTGCGGCCAGCCTGGTTGGTCACGGTGACCTTCAGGCTGTAGCTGCCGGTGACCGGGCTGGCCCAGTGCACGCCGATGGTCTGGCCGCTCATCGTGAAGCCCATGCCCAGCGGCGCCCCGGCGATGGTGATCGACAGCGAAGTGGCGCCGACATCGGCCACCGAGATCGAGCCCGACAGGGCCTTGCCGGCCACGCCCCGCATTGCAGCGGCAGTGATGGTGGGCGTGGTGGCCGCGGCGGCGATGGTGACCGTCAGCCGGCCCTGGCCGGTGAGCGCGGTGCGGCTGTCCTTGGCGGTGGCCGTGACGGTGTAGGTGCCGGCCACCGGGCGGGCCCAGGTGACGCTGCCGCTGGCATTGATCGTCATGCCGCTGGGGGCGCCGCTGAGCGACCAGGTGACCGGATTGGCCGCGTCGGCCACCATGCGGGTCGACAGCGCGGTGCCCACCTTGCCGGCCACGTCGACGGCCGCCACCACCGGCGCCAGCGCCGGGGCGATGACCACGGTGAGCGTGCCCTGGCCAGTGAGCCCGGTCTTCTTGTCCTTGGCGTTGACGGTGATGGTGTAGGTGCCGGCCACCGGGCGCGCCCAGGCGACGGCGCCCGAGCTGTTGATGCTCATGCCGCTGGGGGCGCCGGTCAGCGACCAGGTGACTGCAGTGGCCGGGGTCACCGTCATGCGTGCGGCCAGCGCCGTGCCGACCTTGCCGCTCACCTGGACAGGCGCGACCACGGGGGCCGGCGCCGCGGCGATGGTGACGGTGATCGTGCCCTGGCCGGTGAGCCCGGTCTGGCTGTCGCGGGCGGTGACGGTGACCGCGCGCGTGCCCAGCACGGGCGTGGCCCAGGTGACCACGCCGGCGCTGTTGATGGCCATCCCCGAGGGCGCGCCGCCAAGCGTCCAGGTGACCGCGTTGGGGGCGGTGGCGGCCACGGTGAACGACAGTGCTGTGCCCACCTTGCCGTTGACCGTGGCGGAGGTGACCACCGGCGCGGTGGCTGCCGGCGGCGGCGTGGGCGTCGTGGCGCCCGACAAGGCGGCGAGCAGGCTGCCGACCTGGGGCGTGCCCAGTCCGGTGAGCTGGTCGAAGCCGACCTTGGCGGTGCAGGTGGCGCAGGTGCCGTGGCTGCCCTGGACGATGTCGGCAAAGGTGCTGGCGTAGGTGCCGGGCACGCTGCCGACGTTGGCGTACAGCAGGTCGTGCGGCGCACCCAGCGTGGCCTTGCCGTCGAGGGCGCGCAGCGCGTTGGCGATGGCGACCAGACCGGCCCACTGCGGCGTGGACAGGCTGGTGCCGCCGGCGCTGATCCAGTTGACGGTGCTGCTGCCGGGCGACATCACGGCCACGTACTGGCCGGTGCCGGGGTCGGCGTTGAAGGCCACGTCGGCCACGGTGCGGCGCACCGGCGTGCCCAGGCCGGGCACGGGGTGGGTCTGGTAGGCCGGTCGCGCGGTGTACAGGCTGATGCCGCCGCCGGTGGAGGCCCAGGCCACCTCGCTGCGCGGGCCGCTGCCGCTGTAGCTGAGCGTGGTGCCGCCGACGGCCAGCACCCGGGTCGACACCGCCGGCCACGACACCTGCGTGCCCCAGTCGCCGGTGGCAGCCAGGTAGGTCATGCCGCTGCCGGTGAAGGCGCCTTCGAGCGAGGCGCCCCAGCTGCCCTCGGTGGCGCCGAAGCTCATCGACACCGGGCCCGGGCCCATCGCATTGGCCAGGCGGATGGCGCCGGTCAGGGTGTCGGTCATGGCGCTGGGGGCCTCGATCAGCACGATGCGCGCCAGCGGCGCGGTGGCGTGCGCCCACTGCACGTCGAGCGCGATCTCGGTGGCCCAGCCCGACTCGTAGGCCGGCGCCGTGGCCGTCATCGTGGCATTGGCGGTGGCGTACACCACCGAGAACTCGCAACCCTGCGTCGACGCCGCGGGCAGCGGCAGCGGCGTGGTCGGCGCGATGGCCTTGGTGGTGCAGCCGGGCAGGCCGAACTTCTGGTTGAAGGCCGCCAGCTCGGCGACGATGTTGGGGTCGTGCATCGCGTTGACGATGTAGATCGTCTGCCCGGCGCCCAGCTGCGCGGCCTGCGTGGCGGTGAGCGGCGTGCCGGCGGCCGGCAGAGCCGGCAGGCCGTAGGCGGCGCGGATCTGTGCCGGCGAGTAGGTCGAGACCACGCCGCTGCCGGCCAGCGGCGTGGTCGTGGCGTCGTCGGCCGACCGGTCGACGCCCAGGGCACGCTGGCGGCGCGTCGCTTCCAGCCCCTGCAGCGTCAGGCCGCGGGTGGACAGGCGGGCCTGGTCGGCCGGGATCGACTGCGTGCGCGGGCCGCGCTGGGCCGACGCACCGGGTTGGCGGGCATCGCTGTCGTCGGGCTCGGCCAGCAGCACCGGGGCGATGTGGAAGGTGGGCTGCACGGCCACCCGCGCTGCGTCGGCGGCCGGCGTGTCCAGCGCCAGCTCGAGCGTGGTGGTGCCGGTGGCCAGCGGCGCGGCGGCCTCGGCCTGCACGGCCGCGTCGTTCGACCCGCCGCCGCAGGCGCTCAGCGCGGCCGCGGCGCAGGCGGCCAGCCAGACGCGGCGCAGGTGCCGGCGGTCGGGTGGCGGTGGCAGGGTTTCGGGGAAGGTGTGCATGGCCTCAGCTCCGGTGACAGGGGCGAGGGCCACGCCAGATCGACGACCGCGCGCACCGAAGCACACACGGGCCAAGCTTGCGCGCCTGGCGATTCATCGGCAACCCCGCTGCCATGGCGCATGAGCGCTTTAGGCCGGTGGCTTTGCGTCCCCGCCTTTCGACGGGTTTGCCCTCAGGGATCTACTTTCATGCCGCCTTGTTACCAAGGGGGCTACAACGAGTTACAAGTCTATCGGAACGCCCTTCATTTCGGGCGATGGTGCGGGCAAGCGTCGGCGGTGGCCGTGACTTGTGGACGTTTGCCGGCACACGCCATCGGCGGCGGCCCCGGGCGGTCAGCCCGCGCCGGCGACGAACTCTCGCAGCACCGCGAAAGCCGCGTCCGGCTCGTCGCGCCAGGCGCCGTGGCCCGATCGGGCGAAGGTGGCCAGCCGGCCCCAGGGCGCGGGGATGGCCGCGGCGATGTCCTGCGAGTCGGCCAGCGGGCACACCGGGTCCAGCTCGCCGGCCATCACCAGCACGGGGCAGCACACCCGGGCCAGCCCGGGCAGCAGGTCCATGGTCTGCTGCTCGCCGCTGGCCGAGGCGAACAGGATGTCGGTGTTGAAGACGATGCGCTCGCGTGCGTCGTGGGTGTCGGGCGTGGCCGGCCGCTGGTTGTAGAGGTGCATGCAGTGCTGCAGGTAGGGCGCCCAGGTGGCCGGCGACGGGTTCGACCAGAAGGCCTGCGCGGCAGCGCGGGCCTCGGGCCCGCCCAGGCGCTGGAACATCGCCAGCTTGCGCGCCAGCCCCAGGTGCGGCGAGGTGCTGGACAGCACCACCCGCGACGGGTGCGCCGGATGGCGGGCCAGGTAGCGCTGGGCGACGAAGCCGCCGAAGCTCTGGCCCAGCACCACCGGCTTGACGATGCCCAGCGCGTCGCACAGCCGCACCACGTCGTCGGCGAAGGTGTCCAGCGTCCACTCGTCGGGCGGACGGCGGTCGCTGCGGCCGTGGCCACGGTGGTCGACGTAGACGATCTGCGCCACGTCGGCCAGGCGCGAGAACGCCGGCTTGAAGCCCGAGTGGTCGTAGCCCGGCCCGCCGTGCAGCAGCACCAGCGTGGGCTTGGTGCGCATGCGCGGCCCGTCGGGGACAAGGCCCGCGCCTTCGATGTCGATGTACAGGCGGATGCCGGGGGCGATGGCGATGTGCATGGGAAAGTGCCGCAGTCGGCTCGGGGTTTGTGGCGCGTCAGTTTGTTGCGGCCGCGCATGACTCAATATAGTGGGCTTTGCGAAATGTCTCGCTGTTCGACACCCCTACCCCTGGAGACCCGTTGATGAACCGTCGCACCCTCGTCCAAGGCAGCGCCGTGTCGGCGCTGGCCGCCCTGGCCGCCGCCGCCAATGCCGCCACGAAGGCGCCGGCCAAGCCTGCCGCCGCCGACCACAGCCACCACTCGCATGGCGCCAACAAGCACCAGGCGCTGATCGACTCGTCGGTGGCCTGCCTGTCCACCGGCGAAAGCTGCGTGGCGCACTGCCTGGTGGTGCTGGGCCAGGGCGAGACGGAAATGGCGGCCTGTGCGCAATCGGTGAGCGAACTGCTGGCGGTGTGCGACGCGCTGTACAAGCTCGCCATCCAGGGCTCGAACCACCTGCCGGCGCTGGCCAAGGTGGCCGCCGGCGTGTGCGAAGAGTGCGAGAAGGAGTGCCGCAAGCACGAGAAGAAGCACGCCGAATGCAAGGCCTGCGGCGACGCCTGCGCCGAGTGCGTCAAGCAGTGCAAGGCCGTGAAGGCCTGAGGCCGCCCCCGGACCGGCGACCGACGCCGCCCACCACCGGGGCGGCAGGCCCGCGGCCCCGGTGCGCGATTCAGTAGGCCACGGTGCGGATCGCTGCGCCGCCGCCCTTCAGCGCGATGCGCTGGCCGGTGTCGGTGAGCGCGCGGCCGTCGAAGCGGAAGACCTGGATGTCGCGCTCCAGCATGTTCTGCACCAGGATGGTCGTGCCGTCCTTCGAGAACGCGATGCCCTGCGACCAGCGCCCGATCGGCGCCTGCGCCAGCTTCGCCAGCTTGAGGCCGTCCACCCGGTACAGCAACAGCAGGCCGTTGGCGTTGTAGAACGGCGACTCCTTGGCCTTGCCCGAGCCGTTGTGGATGACCACCGCCACCGTCTTGCCGTCGGGTGACAGCACGATGCCCTCGGGCGTTGGCCCGACGGTGACCGTCTCCACCACGCGCGCCGGCTTGGCCTGCAGGTCGATCAGGCTGATGGTGTCGGCGTCGCCCAGGTTGCGGCCGATGTTGGCCACCACCGCGATGCGGCCGTCCGACGAGATGTCGGCGCCGTAGGGCCGCAGGCCGGCGGCGAAGTCGCGCTTGGCCGATTCGACCTTGCTGCCGTCGATGGCCAGCAGCGACAGCACGCTGTCGCCATCGCGCGTGACCAGGGCCGTCTTGCCGTCGGGCGCGAAGACGACGTGGCTGGGGCCGGACTTGTCGTCGCCCAGCTTGACCGTGCCGGCCGGCGTGAGCACCTTGCCCGCCACGGTGAAAACCGACACCGTGCCGGCGTTGCGGTTGGCCACCAGCGCCAGCGTGCCGGCCTTGTTGATCGACACGCCCGAGGCGCCGGCGCCCGCCTTCAGCGTGGCGATCACCGCCGGCGGCCTGGCCTGCAGGTCGATCACCGTGAGGGTGTCGTCGACCACCACCTTGGTGGGGTCGGTGGGGTCGACCTTGCTGGCGCGGGTGACCAGTGCGAACGACTCGTCGGGCGCCACCGCCACGCTGGTGGGCGGCCCGACCACGCTGGTGGGCACCTCCAGCTCGGCCAGCACGCGCGGCGGCTTGGCGCCGAGGTCGATGATGCTGACGGTGTCGGGCGGGGCATTGGCCACCACGCGGTTGGTGCCGTTGTCGAGCGTCACCTTGTTGTCGTTGGCCGACACGGCCAGCTGCGCCGAGGCGCCGGTGGCGGCGAGGGCAAGGGCGGCACAGGCCGCGGACCGTCGAAAGACCTGGGACATGCGGGCTCCTGGCGAAGGGGACGGGGCGCCCTGCCGGACGCCGTGCGGCGTGCCACCACGGGTGGCGCCACGCAGTGTACGGACGCCGACGGCCACGTGCCAGCCGGGGTTGAAAGCCTCGCGAGGGGTGGCGACGGTACAGTGCGGGTCCATGGTCGTCCCACCGGCACCGCGCAATTGAAGACCGACACCGCCTACGCCGAGCTTGGCTTGGCCCCCGGCGCCAGCGAGCGCGAGGTCAAGGCCGCCTGGCGTCGGCTGGTCTCGCGCTGGCACCCCGACCGCAACGCCAGCGCCCACGCGGTGCGGCGGATGCAGCGCATCAACCAGGCGCTGGAGGCCATCCGCCGGGCGGGCTTTGCCGAGGACGACGGTGCAGCGCCACCCGACGCCCCCGACGAGCCACCGGCCCGACCCGCGCCCGACGAGGCGCCCGCGGCCGGCGCCGCGTCGGGCGCGGGCCGCCGGCCGCGAGCCGAGGCTCGTGGCCAGGACTCCGACGGTGCCGGGCCAGAGGCGCCGCGCGCCGAGGCGCGGACCGAGTCCGCCGACCCTGAGCAGGAGGGCGACGCGCCAGGCCCGGGCCGGGTGCTGCTGCGCAAGCTCAAGCTCACGCTCGAGGAAGCCGCCACCGGCTGCACCAAGTCGCTGCGCGGTCGCTTCACGCTCCAGTGCGCGGCGTGCTCGGGCCTCGGTCACCGGGTGCTGGGCGGCCATTGCGCGCCCTGCGGTGGCTCGGGTGCGGTGCGGCAATCCGGCTGGTACGGCCTGTTCGGCGGCACCGCCACCGAATGTGGCGCCTGCCACGGCAGCGGCATGGCCCGCGAGGCCTGCTCCGATTGCGGCGGCTCCGGCTCGCTGGGCACGCGCGCCTACAAGCTGGACGTGCGCCTGCCGCACGGCGTGCGCGACGGCGACCTGCTGCACGTCGACGCCCGCCGCGCCGGCGCCGGCGACGCGCTGCGCGGCATCGACCTGCGCGTGGAGCTGCAGCCGCACGAGCGCTTCCAGCTCGACGACGACGGCACGCTGCGCTGCACGATGCCGGTGGATGGCTTCGCCTGGGTCGCCCAGCGCACGATCGACGTGCCCACGCTCACCGGCCTCCACGCGCTGCGCCTGCGCCGCGACGTGAGCTGCCATCGGCTGAAGGGCGAGGGCTTCCCGGTGCAGCGCCGGGGCCCGCGCGGCGACCTGCTGGTCACCGTGGTGCCCAGCTTCCCCGAGCGCTTCAGTGCCGACCAGGACATCCTGCTCGACCAGTTGATCGCCACCGCGGCGGGCGCCGGTCCGGCCCGCCAGCCTCGCCAGAGCCGCAAGCGCAAAGCCGCGACGCGCGCCTGACGACTGCGCGAGCGCCGCACGCCGCCCCGGCCCCGCCCATCTGCGCGGCCGGTCGAGCCTGCAGCGGTAAACGCCCACAGGCTTGATCCGCATCAGGACTTGCGCTGAACGTTGACGTTAGCCTTCGCGGCGCTTCGGTTCGTCCGCAGCACGAACTGCCGCATGCGCGGCAACGGACCGGACGCGGCGGCGGCGCGCTACCGGACCGACCGCACCCAATAAGACGCCGTCTCGGAGGAACTGCAGATGATCGAATCCTGGATGCGCAAGCTGGTGGTGGGGCTGTCCGTTGCGGCGTGTGCGCTCGGCACCAGCGCCGGCGTGGTGGAGATTCCCGGCACGGAGGGCGTGCTCACACTGCTGGGCACCAACGACCGCGGAGATCTGCTGTGGTCACCGCGCAGCGGCGGCCTGCGCATGTCCACGCGCGACGCGGCTGGCACCTACACCCACCTGGCGATCGACGCCGCGGTGATGGGCAAGGGCTGGGCCTACACCAGCCTGGCCGCCAACGGCGATGCGGTGTGGCTGGGCATCGACTCGGCCGGCGTCCAGAACATCTACTACTACGACGCCACGACCAAGGCGTCACGTGCGCTCACCATCGATGCGGCGCGCTACAACATGCCGCAGATCGGCGGCAACGGCAATGCCGCCTGGCCGTCGTATGTGCCGCTGTGCAACGGCTGTGCCGATGGCGCCTTCCACATCTACTACCTGCACAAGGCCAGCGGCCAGATCACGCGGCTGAGTGCCGCGGCGCAGGCCTCGCTGCCGATCGCGATGAACGCCCGCGGCGACGCCTACTGGTTCGAGCGCGCGGCCGATGGCACCACCGAGATCCGCCGCCACAACGCCACCACGCGAGTCACCACGGTGGCGGTGCGGCGTCCCGCGGGCACCGGTGGCCGCAGCATCGCGGTCAGCGACTTCGGCGAGCTGGCCTGGACCGAGGGGGTGGCCGGCACATCGCAGGTCGACGTGTTCGCCTACGACCCGCGCGGTGGTGGCGTGCGCCGCATCACCAACACGCCGGCCGAAGACAGCACAGTGCGCATCAACGCCATCGGCGATCTGGTCTGGCGCGTCGGCCCGCAGGTGTGGCAGCACGACCGCCGCGCCGTGCGCAACACGATGATCGGCGCCAACGGCACCTACGGCGGAAACTACGCCATGAACGACCTCGGCGAGGTGGCGTGGTCCAAGCAGCTCAGTGACTATGTCGTCGAGATGCACTTCTACAAGCGGGCCACCGCGGGCGACGTGGCGGTGCGTCCGGGCCAGCCGTTTCCCATGGAAGGCCAGCCTGCTGTGAATGCTGCCGGCGATGTGTTCTACGTCACCAGCTGGGGCACCGACTGGCTGCAAAGCCGCATCGTGCGAGCCACCCGCGACTTCATCTGCAACTGATCACGCTGCGGGCGCCGTGCGCGCCCGTGCGTGGCATGGCCCCGGGTATGCTGGGCACCATGCACACCACCGTCTTCGACACGCCAGGGGTCAACACGCTGCTGCGGGCCGGCTCCATCGCCTTCCTCAGGCTGGCCGGCTGGCGGATCGAGGGCGAATTGCCGGCCGGCGTGCAGAAGTGCGTGCTGATCGCCGCGCCGCACACCAGCAACTGGGACCTGCCGTTCACGCTGATGACGGCCTTCGTGCTGCGGCTGAACCCGTACTGGATGGGCAAGGCCTCGATCTTCCGGCCGCCCTTCGGGGCGCTGATGCGCTGGCTGGGCGGCATCGCCGTGCGGCGCGAGCAGTCGAACAACCTGGTGGCGGCGTCGGTGGCCGCGCTCGAGGCCGCCGACGGGCCGGTGCAGCTGATCGTGCCGCCCGAGGGCACGCGCAGCAAGACGCAGCACTGGAAGACCGGCTTCTACTACATCGCGCTCGGCGCCCGGCTGCCCATCCTGCTGGCCTACATGGACTACGCGCAGAAGCGGGCCGGCGTCGGCCCGGTGTTCCATCCCACCGGCGACATCGAGCGCGACATGGCCGAGATCAAGGCCTTCTATGCGCCCTTCCGCGGCAAGAATGCGCAGCAGTTCGACGCCGGCTGACCGCTTCCGCGCGCGCGGCGCTGATTCGTTGACCTGACGCGTCCCGCGGGCGGATGGGCGGTGGCATGCTGCGCCCAAAGGTGAAGCCATGAAGCCCGTTTCCATGATCCTGGCGTGGCCGGTGGCGATGCTCGTCGGGTCGGCCGGTGCGCTGGCGCAGCCCACCGCGCCCGGCGCTGCCCTGGCGCAGCCGCCCACCCGCGGGCAGTTGCTCTACAACACCCACTGCATCGCCTGCCACAGCACGGCCATGCATTGGCGCGACCAGCGCCTGGCCACCGACTGGCCCAGCCTGAAGGCCTGGGTCGAGCGCTGGCAGTCCCGGGTGCTGCTGAACTGGACCGAGGCCGACATCGTCGAAGTGACGCGGCACCTCAACGACGCGATCTACCGGTTCGCGCGACCGGCCGGCTGACCCTCCCGCGCCTTGGCGCCGATCTGGCCCGCGCACCCCATCCGGCAGGTCCCGCGATGTCCAACCCCCTGCAGCGGCCCCTGCTCGAGATCGCCTCGAGGCCGGTGATCCACCTGGGCCCGGACGACACCCTGGTCGACGTGGCCCGGCTGATGGCGGCGCGGCGCATCTCCTTCGTGCCGGTGCTCGACGCCGATTCGCGGGTGCTGGGCCTCGTCACCGAAGGGGGCCTGCTGTCGGCCATGCGTGGCGCGCGTTGCGCCCCGGCGGCTTTGCGCGAGGTGATGGTGCCGGCGCTGTGTGTGCCGGCCTCGATGCCGTGCCACGACGCCTACCGCCTGTGCGTGGAGCGGCAGGTCGGGCAGCTGGTGGTGGTGGACGAGGCCGGCCGAGCCCTGGCCGTGGCCAGCGAGACCGACTTCCGCGTGCAGATCAACCTGGCGGCCCTGGCCGGGCGCCACCGCGTGCCGTCGGTGATGAAGCCGGTGGCGCATGCGCTGTCGCCGCAGCACACGCTGCAGGACGCGCTGGACCTGATGGCCAGCGGGCCCGACGCCGGCCTGGTGGTCACCGACGGCCAGCGGCCGGTGGGCGTGCTCACCGCACGCGACACCGCGCGGCTGTTCGCCGCCGGGGCCGACGCCGCGCGGCTGCGGCTGGGCGAGGTGATGAGCGCGCCGGTGCACAGCATCGGCACCACGGCCACCATCAACGAGGCCGCCGACCGCATGCTGGCCGAGCGGGTGCGGCATCTGGTGGTGGTGGACGAGCAGGGCCGGCTGGTGGGCATGCTCAGCGAGCACGACCTCACCCGCACGTTGGCGCTGGGCATGATGGACGACGCGATGGCGCAGGACCGCGTGCGCCAGCGCGCAGTGCTCGACGCCATCCCCGACCTGGTGTGGCTGAAGGACCCGCTGGGCGTGTACCTGGCCTGCAACCCGCGCTTCGAGCGCCTGTACGGCGCACGCGAGGCCGACATCCGTGGCCGCACCGACCGCGATTTCGTCTCCACCGAGCTGGCCGAATTCTTCCGCCAGCACGACGTCAAGGCCATGGCGGCCAACGGACCGAGCGTCAACGAGGAGGAGCTCACCTTCGCCGACGACGGCCACCGCGAGCTGACGCAGACCATCAAGACCCCGGTGCGCCACCCCGATGGCACGCTGATGGGTGTGCTGGGCATCGGCCGCGACATCACCGCGCTGCGCCGGGTGGAAAGCGAGTACCGCCACCTGTTCGCCCGCAACCCGGCGCCGATGCTGATCTACGAGACCGGCAGCCTGGCGCTGGTGAAGGCCAATGAGGCCTTCCAGCGCCTGTACGGCCATGCCGAGGCCGAGGTGCAGACGCTCAACCTGACCGACCTGTACCTGCCCGAGGACCGGCCGGCCCTGGTCGAGCGCGTGGCCACGCTGCACGGCCTGGTGGCGGTGGGCGAGGCGCGCCACGTGCGCAAGGACGGCTCGGTGATCCACGTCATGGTGCAGTCGCACGACCTCGAGCACAACGGCCGCGCCTGCCGCCTGGGCGTGGTCACCGACGTGACGCAGCTGGAGCGCGGGCGCCAGCGCGACCGCAGCCGCCTGGCGCTGATGGAAAAGCTGGCCCATGGCGAGCCGCTGCCCGAACTGCTCACCGACCTGGTGCTCGACCACGAGGCACTGTTCCCCGACAGCCTGTGCTCGATCCTGCGGGTCGACGACAGCGGCCGGCACCTGAGGCTGGGTGCAGCACCGAGCCTGCCGGACTTCTACAACCGGGCGGTCGACGGGCTCGAGATCGGGCCGCTGGTCGGGTCGTGCGGCGCGGCGGCGGACACCGGGCGGCGCGTCGTTGCCGAGGACCTGTCCACCCACCCCAACTGGCAGGCGTTCCGCGACGTGGCGGCCCGCGCCGGCCTGGCGGCCTGCTGGTCCGAGCCGATCATCGGTGCGCACGGGCGGGTGCTGGGCACCTTCGCGGTGTACCGGCGCCGATCGGCCCGGCCCACCGACGAAGAGCTGGACCATGTCTCGTTCTCGGTGCAACTGGCGGCCACCGCCATCACCCACGGCTCGACCACGCGGCAGTTGCGCGACAGCGAGCGCCGGCTGCGCGACATCCTGCGCGCCACCCCCGACCTGGTCTGGGTGAAGGACACCGCCGGGGCCTTCGTCGCCTGCAACGCCGCCTTCGAGCGGCTGGTCGGGCGGCTGGAGACCGAAATCGTCGGGCGCACCGGGGCCGGGTCGGCCGACGCCCTGGCGATCGCACCGGTGCTTGGCAGCGACCACCAGGTGATGGCGTCGAGGCAGCCGCACGTCAGCGAACGCTGGCTCACCTTTGCCGAGGACGGCCGGCGCGGCCTGTTCGAGATCATCCGCACGCCGCTGCTCGACGACGCCGGCCAGTCGGTGGGGGTGCTGGGCGTGGCCCGCGACATCACGCTGATCAAGCAGGGCGCCCGGGCGATCGCCGAGCAGGAGCGGTTGATCGACACCATGTTCAGCCAGACCACCGATGCCATCGTGATGGTCGACCCGCAGACCCTGTCGGTGGTGCACTTCAACGATGTCGCCTGCGCGGGGCTGGGCTATGGCCGCGAGGCGTTCGCGCGGCTGAAGGTGTCCGACTTCCAGGCCGAGTTCGACCTGGCCGCGATCCGCGAGCGGGCCGGCCGTGCCCTGGCCGGCGAGCCGGCGCGCTTCGAGACGCGCCATCGCTGCGCGGATGGCAGCGAGCGCATGGTCGAGGTCACGCTGCGTCGGCTGGGCTTTGCCGGGCGCACGCTGCTGTCGGCGGTGTGGCACGACATCACCGACCGCAAGCGGCACGAGGCGCGCATCCGCCGGCTGAACCAGTCCTATGCCGTGCTCGGCGACGTCAGCGAGGCGATCGTGCGCCTGCGCGACGCCGGGGCGCTGTTCGACGAGGTCTGCCGCATCGCCGTTGGCCGCGGCGGCTTCCGCTCGGCCAGCCTGGTTCGGCTGGAGGCGGGCACCGGTGCGGCGGAAGCGATCGCCCGCGCCGGGCAAGCCGCGGGGCCGGCCGATCCGCCGGGCGCCGTGGCCGCGCCGAACCTGGCGTCGCTGGCGGCCGGGCGCCCGGTGGTGGTCGACGATGCCGCCGTGTTCCCGATCCCGGTGGCTGGGCAGCCGGTGCACGCCCTGGTGCTGTGCTCTGCCGAGCCGGGCCACTTCGACGATGAGCAACAGGCCCTGCTGGCCCGGCTGGCACAGGACATCGGCTTTGCCCTGGCCTTCATCGACGCCGAGGCCCGGCTGCAGCGCTACCGCCAGCACCTCGAAGCGCAGGTGGCCGACCGCACCGCCGAGCTGCAGGCGGCGAACACGCGGCTGCACCGCGAGGACCAGCGCCTGCGCGCGATGCTCTCGCTCAGCCAGCGCGCCAGCACCCTGGACGAGGCCGCGCTGCTGCAGGCCGGCGTCGACGAGATCGCCCGCCTGTCGGGCAGCCCGGTGGCCTGCGTGCACACCGTGGCCGAGGACGGCCTGACGCTGCAGCGTCAGGTCTGGGCCCACGGCGCGTCGGTCGCAGGACCGGACGGCGACGAACTGGCGGCGTTGTGCCAGGCGGCAGTGGCCCGCTGCGACAGCGTCGTCACGGCGTCCGGGGCACCCACCCCGGCGGTCGCCGCGCAGGTGGCCGAGCGTGGCCGCGCCCGCCTGGCCGTCTGCGTCGCCGACGGCAGTGGCCGCTACGACGAGGCCGACCGGCGAGAGCTGCAGTTGCTGGCGCAGGACCTGTGGGACATCCTGTGCCGCCGGCGCACCGAGATCGCGCTCGAGCAGGCCAAGCAGACGGCCGACGCAGCCAGCCAGGCCAAGAGCGCCTTCCTGGCCAACATGAGCCACGAGATCCGCACGCCGATGAATGCCATCCTCGGCTTCTCGCACCTGCTGCGCCGAGACCCGCTGACGCCCCGCCAGCGCGACGACCTGGCCCGCATCACCGACGCCAGCCAGCACCTGCTGCAGGTCATCAACGACATCCTCGACTTCTCCAAGATCGAGGCCCGCAAGACGGTGCTCGAGGTGGCCGACTTCGCGTTGCGCGACAGCGTCGAGCGTGTCGTCGCGATGCTGGCCGACCGGCTGCCACGGTTGCCGGGCGCGTCGCAGGCCACGCCAGTGGGCGACCGGGCGCCGATGCGCCCCACCGAGCCGGCGGTGGCACTGTCGATGGCGATCGACCCGGCTTGCCCAGCCTGGCTGTGCGGCGACCGCCTGCGGCTGGAGCAGGTGCTGCTCAATCTGCTGGGCAACGCGGTGAAGTTCACCCACCAGGGCCGCATCGCGTTGCGCGTGGCGCCGCTGCCGGGCCGCGGCGACGCGGCCGCCCAGACCTGGCTGCGCTTCGAGGTGGAGGACACCGGCATCGGCATCGGCGACGACCAGATGCCCCATCTGTTCGAAGCCTTCGAGCAGGCCGACGCCAGCACCACACGCCGCTTCGGCGGCACCGGTCTGGGCCTGGCCATCAGCCGGCGTCTGGTCGATCTGATGGGCGGGCGCATCGGCGCCGAGAGCACGCTGGGCCGCGGCAGCCGCTTCTGGTTCGAGCTGCCGTTCAGGCCGGCGCAGGGCGATGCGGTCGCGTCCACCGCGGTGGCGGCCAGCGGCCCGGCCGCAGTGGACGTGTCGCTGCAGGGCGCCCATGTGCTGCTGGCGGAGGACCACCCCTTGAACCGCAAGGTGGCGTCGGACCTGCTGGCCATGCTCGGGATCACGGTGGACGTGGCGGAGGACGGCGTGGCCGCGGTGCGCCAGGCCGCCGAGGGCGGCCACGACCTGATCCTGATGGACGTGCAGATGCCGCACATGGACGGCCTGCAGGCCACCGCCGCCATCCGGCACCTGCTGGGCGGTGCCGCGGTGCCGATCATCGCGCTCACGGCCAATGCCTTCGACGCCGACCGCGCGGAGTGCCTGGCCGCGGGCATGAACGACTTCCTGGCCAAGCCGGTGGACCCGGACGAACTGCGGCGCTGCCTGGTGCGCTGGATGCCGGCGCGCCGGCCCCATCCGGCACCTCCCGCGGCAGCGCCCAACGCGCCCCACCCTGTTGCGGCGCCGGACGACGATGCCGAGGCGCAGGCGATGGAGCTTGCGCGCGTCGAGGCGATCGGCGGCCTGTCGGTGGCGGCCGCGATGGCGCGGATGCGTGCCGCCTGGCCGCGCTACCGGCGCATGCTGCAGATCTTCGTCGGCCACCATGCCGCGGACGTGCAGCGCCTGCGCGACCCGGTGTTCGTGGCCGAGGCGCAGGCCGTGGCGCAGGCGGCGCATTCGCTGGCGGGCGCCGCGGCGGCGGTGGGCGCCGACGAACTGCAGGGGCTGGCCCGCGTGCTGCAGGCCGTCGCCTCCACCGGTGGCCCTGAGGCGCCGCGCGCCGCGGCGGCCGTGGCGGTGGCCGATGAACTGTCGCGCGTGCGGGACGGCCTGCTGGTCGCGCTGCGCGAGGGCCAGCCCGGCCCCGGCGGTGCGGACCATGGGCTCCACAAGCGCGTGGATGCCGACGGCGCATCCACCCGGTAGCCTGTCGCGATGCAAGAAGGAGGTGCGCGATGTTGAAGGTGCTCAAGCTCGGCTCCATCGGGCCGGTGGTGACGCAGTGGCAGGTGTTCCTGCGCGGGCAGGGCTTTGCCGTCGAGGCCAGCGGCCTGTTCGACGGGCCGACCCGCGCCGCCACCGAGGCCTTCCAGGCCCGGCACAAGCTGGACGTCGACGGCGTGGTGGCCAACCAGTCCTTCGGCAAGGCGGCGATGCTGGGATTCGAGCTGGTCGACCACACCGAGGCCGAGGCCGCCTACCCGGCCTTGCCGGACTTCCCGCCGCTGGTCAACAACGCCGACCGGCAGGCGCGCTTCGGTCCGCTCGAATTCGTCGCCGCACCGACGGCGTCCAACCCCGAGGCCATCCGCATCACCAACGGCTGGGACGGCACCCACCTGGTGAAGGTGGCACTGCCGCAGCTCGCGGGGGTGAGCGGGGCGCCGGCCAGCGGCAACGTGTGGTTCCATCGCCTGGGGGCGGACCCGTTGCGGGCGCTGTGGCAGGCCTGGCAGGACCGCGGCCTGCTCGACCGCGTGCTCAGCTGGGAAGGTGCCTACAACCCGCGCTTCGTGCGCGGCGGCGCGGCCGCCGGCGTGCTGTCCAACCACGCCTTCGCCACCGCCTTCGACATCAACTTCCGCTGGAACAAGCTGGGCGCCGAGCCGGCCACGGCCACCGAGGAAGGCTGCGTCTACGACCTGGTGCCGGTGGCGCACGAATTCGGCTTCTACTGGGGCGGGCACTTCAGCCGCCGCGACGGCATGCACTTCGAGCTGGCGCGAGTGCCCTGACGGCCGCCGGGGCCGGCGGCCTGTCCTGGGGGGTGCGTCAGGCCAGGTGGTGGCGCCACGGTGGCCTGGGTGGGCACCACCGCGGGCGATCGAGGGCCGACCCGGTCATCCGCGGCGCCGCTGGCGCGTTGACAGGTGAGCTTCGCTCTGCGCCCCGGCGCGCCTCCACCATGTCATTGCCGCCGATCCGCAGGGCCATCCTCCCGTTGGCGCGCCGCGGCTGCCTGCGCGCGTGGGCGCTTGGCGCCGCCATGGCGCTCGCGGGCCTGGCCGGCTGCGGCGGTGGTGGTAGCGACCCGGTGCCCGTGCCCCCGCCGCCCCCGGTGGTGATCACCGGGCCGGGCACATTGAAGGAATCGACGCAGGTGGCCGCGCTGTCGCTGGCCGACATCGCCGCGGCCTGGCCCGGCGGCGGGGCCACCGGCCTGCCGGCCGCACCCCGGTACGCCGTCGATGCCTATCGCCTGACCTACCTGACCACCGACGGCCAGGGCCGCGAGGTCACGGCCTCGGGCCTGGTGGCCGTGCCGCGCAAGGCGGCCGGTGTACCCAGCCCGGTGCTGGGCTACCAGCACGGCACCACCTTCCGCGACGCCGAGGCCCCCAGCAACCGGGTCATCGCCACCGAGCCGCCCCTGGCGCTGGCTTCGCTGGGCTACCTGGTGGTGGCCGCCGACTACGTGGGTTATGGTGCCTCGAAGGGCCAGGCCCACCCCTACCTGCAGGCCGCGCCCACGGCCGCGGCGGTGGTCGACTTCCTCACCGCCGCGCGCACCTGGCGCCAGCGCGAGGGCGTGGCCGACAACGGCCAGCTCTTCCTGGCCGGCTACTCCGAAGGTGGCTACGCCACGGTGGCGGCCCACCGGGCCCTGCAGGCCGCCGGCAGCAGCCACCTGGCGCAGCTGCAGGCCTCGGTGGCGGGGGCCGGTCCGCTCGACGTGACGCTGACGCTGAACACCTTGCTCGAGCGCGTGCGCCGCGACAACCCCTTGATCGCCGGCTTGATTTCACCCGGCCTGCTGCGCAACCTGGGGTCGACCGTGCGCGCCGAGGTGCGCCGGCAGCTGGTGCGCGCCGCGGTGCCCGACGATGCCGACGTGCGCGTGCAGGCCGACTTCATCGACCGCTACCTGGCCGACGACACCGCGGCGCTCGACCGCGACAGCAACGTGCACGACTGGGCGCCCGCCGCGCCGCTGTGGCTGTTCCACGGCCGCGACGACCAGACCGTGCCGTACGGGGTGTCGACGCACGCGCTGCAGGCGATGCGCGCGCGCGGCGCCACCGGCGTGGCGCTGGACGACTGTGCCGCTTCGCCGTCCAGCCACCTGGGCTGCGTGGCGCCGTACTTCGCCTTCCTGCTGTCGCGCTTGTCCGGGGTGGCGCGCGACCTGTAGCGCCGTGCGGGGCCGGCGCCGCACGGCCTGCGATCAGCCCGCGTGGGCCACGCCTGGCAGCGCGCGCGCGGCCTCGTCCAGCGAGAGCGTGCGCACCCCATGGGCGCGCATCGCGGCCAGGAAACCGGCCTGCGCGGCCTCGAAGCCGGCCACCGGGCTGATGGCGTCGGTGAGCAGCACCAGGCGCTCGGGGTGGCCGCCGGGCAGGTGCTGCACCAGGTGCTCGGTGCTGGCCTTGACGCAGTGGCTGCCGGCCTCGCCGGCGATGAGCAGCAGCGCCGCGCCGTCCAGCCGCTGCAGCAGGGCCTGGTTGAGCTGCGTGTCGGGATCGTCGTCCAGCGGCACCTCGGCCTGCACCGCGCTGTAGTGCTCGGTCCACGGGCTGCAGCCCTTGATGACGTGCTGCACCGGTCGGCCGTGCGCGTCTTCCCAGGCGCTGCAGGCGGCCTGCACCGCGGGGTGGACGGCATGGCCCCAGCTGCCCAGCTGGCAATGCACCGGCCAGACCATCAGCGTGTAGCGGCCGCGCGCCTCCAGCGCGTCCAGGTAGGCCAGCACGCGCGCGGTGGTCGTGGGCTCGGCCGGCGCGAAGTCGCCGGCGCGCACCTGCGCGGCGGTGATGGTCGTGAACGGCGGCACTGCCGCGCCGTCGCGCCCGCGCCAGAAGCCGGGGTGGGCGATGTCGTGGCGGTGGTGGGAATCGAGCGTGACGGTGAGCTCGTCGATGGCGCCGCGGTGCCGGTCGATGAAGGCGGCCAGGCGCCGCATGTCGTCGTGGGCGCCGGGCACCGGCAGTGCGGGCGCGTGCGCAGCGCCGGTGGCGGGGTCGGTGCCGCACCAGTCGGCCGGCAGGTCGCAGAAGTCGTTCTGCGGATCGATGACGAGCAGGTGCGTGGCGGTGGGCATGGGGCGGGCTCCGGGAGG
>NZ_MWLO01000146.1 GCF_002198735.1 Ideonella sp. A 288 | reverse complement strand
CACCCAACCCACCCTTTTGGAGAATCACCATGCCCCAAGACGCAGAAAAGATCCTCGACCACGAGATGCTGTTCCGTGAGCCCGAGTACGCCAAGCTCCTGAACGACAAGAAGGTCCAGTTCGAGTACAACCACTCCGATGCGAAGGTCGAGGAAATCCGCGACTGGACCAAGTCCAAGGAGTACAAGGACAAGAACTTCGCCCGCGAGGCGCTCACCGTCAACCCGGCCAAGGCCTGCCAGCCGCTCGGCGCGGTGTTCGCGGCCAACGGCTTCGCCAAGACGCTGTCCTTCGTGCACGGCTCGCAAGGTTGTGTCGCTTACTATCGCAGCCACTTCAGCCGCCACTTCAAGGAGCCCACCAGCTGCGTCAGCTCGTCGATGACGGAAGACGCGGCGGTGTTCGGCGGCCTGAACAACATGGTCGACGGCCTGTCCAACAGCTACAACCTGTACAAGCCGGACATGATCGCCGTGTCCACCACCTGCATGGCCGAGGTCATCGGCGACGACCTGAACGCCTTCATCAAGACGGCCAAGGAAAAGGGCAGCGTGCCGGCGGAGTTCGACGTGCCGTTCGCCCACACCCCGGCCTTCGTCGGCAGCCACATCACCGGCTACGACAACGCGCTGCTGGGCGTGCTGCAGCACTTCTGGGACGGCAAGGCGGGCACGGTGCCGGCGCTCGAGCGCAAGCCCAACGACAGCTTCAACTTCATCGCCGGCTTCGACGGTTTCGTCGTCGGCAACATGAAGGAGATCAAGCGCATCTTCTCGCTGTTCGGCGCCGACGTGACCATCCTGTGCGACCCGTCGGCGGTGTGGAACACGCCCACCGACGGTGAGTTCCGCATGTACGACGGCGGCACCACCAAGGCCGAGGTCGAGCAGGCGCTGCACGCCAAGGCCACGATCGTCTTCCAGGAATTCTGCTGCGAGAAGACCAGCAAGTACCTGCGCGAGAAGGGCCAGGAAGTGATCGCGCTCAACGCCCCCGTGGGCGTGGCCGGCACCGACGAGTTCATCATGGCCGTCTCGCGCCTCACGGGCAAGCCCGTGCCGGCCGAGCTGGAACTGGAGCGCGGCCAGCTGGTCGATGCGATGGCCGACAGCCAGGCGCATCTGCACGGCAAGAAGTTCGCGATGTACGGCGACCCGGATCAGTTGCTGGGCTATGCGCGCTTCATCCTCGAACTGGGCGCCGAGCCGACGCACATCCTGTCGACCAACGGCAACGAAGACTGGGCGGTTCGCGTGCGCGCGCTGCTCGAATCGTCGCCCTACGGCAAGGGCTGCAAGGTGTACCCGAAGCGCGACCTGTGGCACCTGCGCTCGCTGCTGTTCACCGAGCCGGTGGACTTCATGATCGGCAACACCTACGGCAAGTACCTCGAGCGCGACACCGGCGTGCCGCTGGTGCGCCTGGTGTTCCCGGTCTTCGACCGCCACCACTACCACCGTTTCCCGACCTGGGGCTACGACGGCGCGCTGCGGGTGCTGACGATGCTGCTGGACGAGTTCTTCGAGACCCTGGACTCGAACACCAACGTGGCCGGCAAGACCGACTATTCCTACGACATCGTCCGATAGCCGGCCCACCCCCCGGAGCGCCGAAGGGCGCTCCCCCCTCGAGGGGGGCGCCGCCAGTGGCCCGGCAAAGCCGGTTCCACGGCGTCCGCTGGGTTCGCCAACGAATCATCAAGGTTAGACATGGCCAACGTTACGTTTTCATCCCCCCGCATGCAGAAGGACCTCACGGTGTACGCCGTGGCCGGCGACACGCAGTCGTTGCTGGCGGTGGCCCAGGCGCACAAGATCCCGCTCGACTTCGAGTGCCAGAACGGCGAGTGCGGCTCCTGCATCCTGCAGGTGACCGTGCTGTCGGGCAAGCGCCCCTACGGCGTGGCGCTGACCGAGAAGGAAAAGACTGTGCTGCGCTACTCCGGCAAGATCACGCCAGAGCAGATCGAGCAGGCCGAAACCAACGACATCCCGCCGCCCTACCGGCTGGCCTGCCAGTTCATCGTCCGCAACGAGGACATCCTGGTCAAGTTCTGAGTGCGCCCAGCCCGCCCCCCATGGGGGTCCAGAAGACTTGGGGCGGCCCGGCGTGTTCTTGTGATCCTGGGAGGGGAAGTGTCGGCCCCGGGCCTGTCGCAGTCGGGCAGGCCCGGGTTCACCGACCCCGGGGTGACAGCCGGCCGGGAGGCCGGGCGGATAAGCTCCGCGGCATGAGCACCCTCTTCGATCCCTTCCGCCTCGGCGACATCGACGTCGCCAACCGCATCGTCATGGCGCCGCTGACGCGCAACCGCGCCACCGGCACCATTCCCAATGCACTCATGGTGGAGTACTACCGCCAGCGTGCCAACGCCGGGCTGATCGTCACCGAGGCCAGCCAGGTCTGCCCCGAAGGCCAGGGCTACCTCGACACCCCCGGCATCCACTCGCCCGCCCAGGTGGCCGGCTGGCGCGCGGTGACCGACGCGGTGCATGCCGAAGGCGGCCGCATCGTGATCCAGCTCTGGCACGTGGGCCGCATCTCGCACACCAGCCTGCAGCCCGGCGGCGCGGCCCCGGTGTCGTCCACGGCCCGGCCCGCGCACGGCAAGACCTTCACAGCTGCGGGCTTCGTGCCCACCTCGACCCCGCGCGCGCTGCGCACCGACGAGCTGCCCGGGGTGGTGGCGGCCTACCGCCATGCCGCGCGCTGCGCGATGGACGCCGGCTTCGACGGCGTCGAGGTGCATGGCGCCAACGGCTACCTGCTCGAGCAGTTCCTGCGCGACAGCATCAACGACCGCACCGACGCCTACGGCGGCTCCATCGAGAACCGCGCGCGACTGCTGCTGGAGGTGATGAAGGCCGTGGCGGCCGAGATCGGCGGCGGGCGCACCGGCCTGCGGCTGTCGCCGGTCACGCCGGTCAATGACGCCGGGCAGGACAGCAACCCCGCAGCGCTGTATGGCCACGTGGTGCGCGCGCTGGCGCCGCTGAAGCTGGCCTTCCTGCACCTGATCGAAGGCCAGACGGGTGGCCCGCGCGACCTCAGCGCCCAGGGCGTGGCGCCCTTCGACTATGCCGCGCTGCGCCGCGATTTCTCCGGCGCCTGGATGGTCAACAACGGCTACAACCGGACCATGGCGCTGGAGGCCGTGGCCTCCGGCGCGGCCGACCTGGTGGCCTTCGGCAAGGCCTACATCGCCAACCCCGACCTGGTGCAGCGCCTGCGCGCCGATGCGCCGCTCAACGCGCTGGACATGCCGCGGCTCTACGGCGGCGGCGCCGAGGGCTACACCGACTACCCGGCACTCGCCGGCTGAGCATGCGCGGTGCCGCACCGGTGTGGCCGGTGTGAGGCCGCCGGCCGTCCGCATCGCGGCCACGCTCGCGCTGGCCGCGTTGGCCGGTGCGGCGGCGCAGGGCCTGCACGTGCCCCTGCCGTGGATGATCGGGCCGCTGCTGGTCACCGCCGCTGGCAGCGTGGCCGGCGCACCGCTGGCGGCCTCGAACCGCCTGCGCAACGCCGGCCAGTGGCTCATCGGCACCGCGCTGGGCCTGTACTTCACGCCGCCGGTGCTGGGGGTCCTCGCGACGCTGGCGCCGGCCATCGCGCTGGGCGTGGCCTGGGCGCTGGCCCTGGGCTTCGGCTTCTACCGCTTCCTGTGGTGGTCGCAGCGCGGCCGCGACGGCGGGCTGGCGCGGAGCACGGCGTTCTTTGCCGCGGCCATCGGCGGCGCGTCGGAGATGGCGGTGCTGGCCGAACGCGCCGGCGCACAGGTCGACCGCGTGGCGGCGGCCCATTCCCTGCGTGTGCTGCTGGTGGTCGTCATCGTGCCCTTCACGCTGCAGGCGCTGGACGTGCACGGCGCTGACCTGGCCGCCACGGCGCGCCAGCAGGTGCATCCAGCGGGCCTGGCCGTGCTGCTGGCCGCCAGCGCCGCCGGCGGCCTGGCGATGCGGCGGCTCGGCGCTCCCAACCCCTGGGTGCTGGGGGCGCTGGCGGCCTCGGCCACCCTCACCGGGCTGGGGCTGGCCGGCTCGGCGTTGCCGCGCGAACTGTCCAATGCCGCGCAACTGGCCATCGCCGTGGCACTGGGCACCCGCTTCACGCCGACCTTCGTGCACAGCGCGCCCCGCTGGCTGGCGGCGGTGGCCGCGGGCACGCTGGCGATGCTGGCGGCATCGGCAGCATTCGGCGCGGCACTGGCCGGCCTGCTGGGCCTGCACCCCGCCACGCTGGTGCTGGCGACCGCGCCGGGCGGCATCGCCGAGGTGGCCATCACGGCCTCGGTGCTGGGCCTGGGGGTGCCGGTGGTCACGGCTTTCCAGGTGGCGCGCTACGTGGCGGTGCTCACGCTCACCGGCCCCCTGTTCCGGTGGTTGCACGGCCCGGCTCACCGGTAGTCACAACTCGATACGGTTGACACGGTGACAATGACGGGATTGCCTGCGCGCCGAGATGACACCGCTCCCGCTCCTGTGCCTCCTGCTCGCCGTCGGAATGGGGTGCGCCCGGGCCCAGCCGGCCTCGACGCCGCAGGACGATGTGGCCGCCACCCTCGACAGCCTGCACGACCGCGCAAAGGCCGCGATGCGCACCGCGCCGGCCACGCTGAAGCAGCTGACCGACGAGTCCCTGGCCCTGCTGGCCCGACATCCCGACACCGAGCGCGAGGCCAAGGTGCGGGTGCTGCGCTGCGGCTACTTCAGCGAGAACGACCGCGAGGCGACGCGCCGGGAGCTCGACCGGCTGAATGCGCTGCTGCCGCCGTCGAGCCCGTCCAGCCTGCGCGCGGGCATGCTGGCCTGCGACGGCGAACTGCATGAGGGCGAGGGCGACAACACCCGCGCGATGGCGCTTTACGAGCAGGCGGTGAGCGTGGCCGAGGCCGCCGGCGACGACCGCCGCCTGGCCGACGTGCTGTACCTGCGCGGCTACCTGCGCGGCGTGGTCGGCGATTTTCCGGCCGGCCTAGCCGACCTGAAGCGCACGCTGTCGCTGTACGAGCGGCTGCAACTGGCGGTGGAGATGCGCACGACGACGAGCGCCGTCGCCGGGCTGTACAGCCGCATGGGCGCGGTCGACGAAGCGCAGCGCTACTACGACGACGTGATGCGGGCGATGCCGTCCACCGTGGCCTCGCGCGAGCGGCTGGTGGCCCAGCACAACCTGGCCCGCAATCTTGAGCGGCAAGGCCAATGGGACAGCGCAGCGCGGCATTTCGAGCAGGTGCTGGCGCAGGCCCGCGAGTTGGCCTTCACCCGCGGGCAGATCTATGCGCTGCGCGGCCTGGCCAGCGTGCGCAATGCCAAGGGCGACGGCACGCGGGCGCTCGAGCTGGTCGAGGAAGGGCAGCGCCTGTTCGGCAAGATGCCCGACGAGTCGCTGCGGGCCCAGTTGCTGGTTCAGCGCGGTATCGCGCTGCGGCTGCTGCGACGTCCCGCGGAGGGCCTGCCGGCGCTGCGCGAGGCCAGCGAACTGTTCCATCGCAGCGAGGCCAGTGTCGACAAGGGCCTGGCGCTGGACGAGCAGGCCCGCACGCTGGCCGACATGGGCGACTGGCGCCAGGCCTACGAGCTGCAGGCACGGGCGCGCCAGATCTCGCAAGACCTGCTGCGGCGCCAGATCGACAACCGCTTCGCGACGATGAAGGCGCAGTTCGACATCGAGGCGCGCGACCGCGAGAACCAGCTGCTGCATCGCGAGAACCAGGCCAACGAACTGGCCTTGGCCGGCCAGCGCCGCGCGGCCACGCTGCAGATCGTGACCGCGGTGCTGGCCTCCGCGCTGGCCGTGGCGCTGGGCGTGCTGGCCTGGCGCCAGCGCGAGACCGGCCGCCACATGCGCGCCCTGGCGATGACCGACGAGCTCACCGGCCTGCCCAACCGCCGCCAGGCGCTGTACACGCTGCAGTCGCTGGTCGCCCGCGGCCAATCCGATGGCGCGCTGCTGATCCTGGACATCGACCACTTCAAGCGCATCAACGACGAGCACGGCCACCTGGTCGGCGACGAGGTGCTGCGCGGCGTGGCGGCGGCCTGGCGGCTGCACGCACCGCCGGGCGTGGTGCTGGGCCGCCTCGGCGGCGAGGAGTTCGTGGCGGTGCTCACCCGCACCTCGCTGGTCCAGGCGCTGGCCGTCGGCGAACACCTGCGCGAGGCAGTGGCCGCGGTCGACCTGTCGCAGTGGCTGGGCGAACGCCGGGTCACGGTGAGCGTCGGCGTCACGCTCACGCAGCCCGGCGACAACCTCGGCGCCGTGCTCGGGCGCGCCGACGGAGCGCTCTACCGCGCCAAGGCCGGCGGACGCAATCGGGTCGAGTCGGCCTGAGCGCTCCGCCCTGCCGGGGCCGCAGCCCGACCGCCGGCGCGCCTAGCGCCGTCCCATGCGGGATAAAAAGAGCTCGCGCAGGTTCACCTCGCGCGGCCCCGGCAGCAGCTCGCCCACCTCGCCGGCGCCCACCGTGCCGGGTTCGATGACCGCCAGGTAGACGCCGGAGTAGCCCGACTGCGCCATCAACGACACCGCCTGCGGAAAGCCCATCGCCGCACTGAACTTGTAGCAGGGCATGCGCGGCTCGCTCACCGCCAGCACGCAGCCGGGCAGGCGCAGGCGGTCGCCGATCCACAGCTGGCCTTCCTGCAGGCCTGCCAGCGTCAGGTTCTCGCCCATCGCGCCGGGCGCCAGCGCTTGGTCGGGTGCCGCCACCTGGGCCTGTGCCCGCACCGTTTGCCAGAACGCGTAGTGCACCACCGGGTAGGCGTAGATTGCCTTGGACAGGCCGCCATGCACGGTCTGGTCGGCCTGCTCGTCGCCGGCCAGGCCGAGGGGCCGCACCTCGACCGGGCCTGGCACCGAAGCCTTGCCCATGGCCGTGAGCACGTCCAGGCCCTGGATGGTGACGAGCCTGGCCTGGGCGATGTTGACGCTGAGCACCTGGAAGGTCGTGGGGGCCATGGGCAGATCGGTCTGGGCAACGGGCAGGCCGCCATGCTAGCGGGCGGTCGCGTGTGCACTGGCGCGCATTAAGTCATGACTGATCTGCATAACCCCCCAATCCCTGGTGGTTACCACCCCATTACACTCAAAAGACAATCCTGCTCCAGCAGCGTCGGCCATCCCGCCTGCCGGCCGCACGGCCACCCGTTGCGTCCCCACCCGGACGCAGTGGATCGCTTCTCAGCATCCCGAGTTGCAGCGGCATTGGGCCAGCCCCGCGCCTGACGGCGGGTCTGGCCCAATTCCGCTTTTTTTGCATCCCTTGACGATTGGAGTAGCGATGAACAAGCCCGTGATGGAAGGCCTGCGCCTGAACGTTCCCGCCCATGTGAAGCACCCGCGCCTGGTGGCCTGGGTGGCCGAGATGGCCGCCCTCACCGGTGCCGCCGACGTGGTGTGGTGCGACGGCTCGCAGGCCGAGTACGACCGGCTGTGCGCCGAGCTGGTGGCGGCCGGCACCTTCAAGAAACTCAACCCCGAGCTGCGCCCGAACAGCTTCCTGGCCTGCAGCGACCCCAGCGACGTGGCCCGCGTCGAGGACCGCACCTTCATCTGCTCCGAACGCAAGGAAGACGCCGGCCCGACCAACAACTGGATGGCGCCGGCCGAGATGCGCACGCTGCTGCAAAGCGGCGAGAAGGCCCTGTTCAAGGGCTGCATGCGCGGCCGCACGATGTACGTGGTGCCGTTCTCGATGGGCCCGCTGGGCTCGCACATCGCGCACATCGGCGTCGAGCTGTCCGACAGCGCCTACGTCGCCGTCAACATGCGCATCATGACCCGCATGGGCAAGGCCGTGTACGACGTGCTCGGTGAAGACGGCGCCTTCGTGCCCTGCATGCACACCGTGGGCGCGCCGCTCGAGCCGGGCCAGAAGAGCGCCGCCTGGCCCTGCAACCCCACCAAGTACATCGTCCACTACCCCGAGACACGCGAGATCTGGAGCTACGGTTCGGGCTACGGCGGCAACGCGCTGCTGGGCAAGAAGTGCTTCGCCTTGCGCATCGCCAGCACCATGGGCCGCGACCAGGGCTGGCTGGCCGAGCACATGCTGATCCTGGGCGTCACCTCGCCGGTGGGCAAGAAGTACCACGTGGCCGCCGCCTTCCCCAGCGCCTGCGGCAAGACCAACTTCGCCATGCTGGTGCCGCCCAAGAGCCTGGACGGCTGGAAGGTCACCACCGTCGGCGACGACATCGCCTGGATCAAGCCGGGCGCCGATGGCCGCCTGTACGCCATCAACCCCGAGGCCGGCTACTTCGGCGTGGCCCCGGGCACCAACTACAAGACGAATCCGAACTGCATGGATTCGCTCAAGCGCGACGTCATCTTCACCAACGTGGCCCTCACCGACGATGGCGACGTGTGGTGGGAAGGCATGGACGGCGAGGTGCCGCAGCACCTGATCGACTGGCAGGGCAAGGACTGGACGCCGCAGGTCGCCAAGGACACCGGCGCCAAGGCCGCGCACCCGAACTCGCGCTTCACCGTGTCGGCCACCAACAACCCGGTGCTCGACCCGATGTGGGATTCGCCCGAGGGCTATCCGATCGACGCCTTCATCTTCGGTGGGCGCCGCTCCACCACCGTGCCGCTGGTCACCGAGGCTCGCAACTGGGCCGAAGGCGTGTACATGGCCGCCACCATGGGCTCTGAGACCACCGCCGCGGCGGCCGGCGCGCAGGGCGTCGTGCGCCGCGACCCGTTCGCGATGCTGCCGTTCATGGGTTACCACATGGGCGACCACTTCGCGCACTGGCTGAAGATGGGTGAAACGCTCAGCGCCGGCCCGGGGGGCGCCCGCCTGCCGCGCATCTATTGCGTCAACTGGTTCCGCAAGGGCGCCGACGGCAAGTTCGTCTGGCCCGGCTACGGCGACAACATGCGCGTGCTGAAGTGGATGCTCGAGCGCGTCGAGGGCAGTGCCGGTGGCGAGGAGAACGTCTTCGGCGTCAGCCCGCGCTACGACGACCTCAGCTGGGCCGGCCTCGACTTCACCCGCGAGCAGTACCAGTCGGTGATCTCGATCGACCGTGCCGCCTGGACGCAAGAGTTGACGCTGCACGGCGAACTGTTCCAGCAGCTTGCGTCGCGCCTGCCGTCGCAACTGCTCGACACCAAGCGCCAGATCGAGCAGATGCTGGCGGCCTGATGCCCCTCCAGCGCAGGGGCGGGCCGTCTCGCAAGACGACGGCCCGCTAGACTGCCGGCGCCATGCGCCTGCAACTGCTGTCCGACCTGCACCTCGAGACCGAGTCCTTCGAGCCTCGTCCATCACCGGATGCCGAGCTTCTGGTACTCGGCGGCGACATCGACGCCACCTGGGCCCAGCTCGACCGCTTTGCCGGCTGGCCCGTGCCGGTGCTGATGGTGGCGGGCAATCACGAGTTCGACGGCCGCGACCTGGGCGATGCCTGGGCCGGTCTGCGCGAACGCTGCGACAGCCTGGGCATCCGCCTGCTCGAACGCGAGCGCTGGGTGGTCACCAGCGCCGCCGGACGCCGGGTGCGCTTCGTCGGCACCGTGCGCTGGTCCGATTTCGACGGTCTGGGCAGTGCGCAGCGCGATCGCGCCATGCGGGCGTCTGCCTACTTCCTGCGGTTGATGGCCGCCACCCGCCAGGGCGTGCCCATCGACGCCGAGGTGATGCGCAACGAGTCGTTGGCCTGTCGGCGCTGGCTCGAAGACGAACTGCACGAGCCGCCGCAGGGCCGCTGGGACGATACCGTGGTCATCACGCACTTTGCGCCCAGCCTGCGCTGCGCCGACCCACGCTACGGCCGCCAACCCGGCACGGCAAGCTTCTGCAATGCCGACGAGGACCTGCTGCCATTGGCCGATCTGTGGCTGCACGGACACCTGCACTGCCGGCACGACTTCACTGTCCATCGCCCCGGCCGTCGCCCGATGCGCGTGGTGTGCCAGGCGCGGGGCCTGGCCGACAAGGGCGAGGCCGACGGCTTCGACGAGTTCAAGCCGATCGATGTCGGCGCAACAGATGAGGTTCGGCAAGGTCTGCTGCCCGGCCCCTGCCACACTGTGCCGGGCGATCCTGCCCATCCGATGGAGTCCATGCCATGAAGATCCTCGTCCCCGTCGATGGGAGCACGTTCACCAAGCGCATGCTCGCGTACCTGGTTGCGCACGACGAGTGGCTCGGCGACCACCATGAGTACACCTTGCTGCATGTGTCGCCGGCGTTGCCGTCGCGGGCCGTGTCGGCCTTGGACAAGGGTGTGCTCGCGGCCCACTACGCCGAAGAGTCCGAGAAGGTGTTCAAGCCCATCCGGACCTTCCTGGGCAAGCAGAAGATCCAGCAGGCCGCGTTCGTCGCCAAGGTCGGCGCAGCGGCCGAGGTCATTGCCGATGTGGCCAGGAAGGGCAAGTTCGACCTGCTGTTGATGGGGTCGCACGGGCATGGCACGTTCGGCAAGCTGGTGCTGGGCTCGGTGACCACCAAGGTGATGGCGCAATGCGAAACCCCCGTGCTGGTGGTGCGCTGACGACGGCTGAAGCCCGCGATGGTCGGCGCTGCGGGCCATGCCCGCCGGCGGTTCGTCAGGTGCGGGCGGCCAGTCCGTCGAAGCAACTCGCCAGCACCCAGTCCACGATCTGGTCGTCGCTGTACTGGTCGCTGGCCTTCAGGAAGCCGAGCACGGGGTCGCAGGCCCGCGCAAACAGCGTGTAGAGCACGGCCACGGGCGGCAGCCGCCGATCGAGGTGACCAGCTTCCTGGGCATCCAGGATCCATTCGCCGAGCAGATCGCTCAGGCGGATGAGCCGATCGGTGTAGCCGTGGTCGGCCAGCAATGTGGCTCGGAGCGACGAGTTCTGCGACGGCAGCGAGGGCACCTCGCCCGCCAGTTGGGCCTGAAGTGTCCAGCGTGTCAGGTTCTTCAGGTGGTCGAACGCCGTCAACCCGTCCCGCGCTCGCTCGGCAGCGACCGCCTCCAGCGCCATGTCCATGGTTTGCTTCATGGCCGCCGCGGCGAGCGCCTCCTTGGAGGCGAAATGCTTGTAGAGGCTGGCCTTGGCGATGCCCACGTCGGCCGCCACCTCATCGACCGTCATCAGGTCGAAGCCCTTGGTGGCCAGCAGGCGCTTGACCGTCGCGACGATGGCGTCCTCGCGCGCTTGCAGCACCTTGGCTCGGAAAGTCAGTCGGGTCACCAAGGCATTCTAGGCGAGCAGGATGCCGTTGTGGTCTCCAGGGTCACTTTGTGACCGTGGAGTATCAATGCAGCCGACCAGTTTGATCGGCTTGTCGATGGTTCAGGTGTTGCCCCTGCTCGCGCGCCAACGCTCGAACAGCCCCGGTCCTGCGGACGGCTGCACCGGGGTCACCGGCGGCGCCGATCCGAACGACTGATCGAGCGTGCACTCCAGGCCGAAAGCGGTGCCCATGTCGGCTGGCTCGAGCGCACGCGGCGTGGCCCGACGGGCACGCGTCCAGCGTGCCAGCAAGGAACTCGGGGGTCGGGAATCGGGCATGTTCGTCTCCAGCGTTATCCGAGTGTGCAACCAGTTTGCGCTGACTCAAATCCCTCGAATGATGGAAAAGGCCCTGGGTCGTTGCATTGTTCCAAGGTGTATCGGCCAGATCAGGTCGAGGCCTGAGCGTTGCACATGAAAAAACCGGCCATGTGGCCGGTTCTGTTGGTCTGGGCACTCCCGCAGGATGCCCGGAGGGTAGATGCGCCCCTGATCAGGACTGCACCGCGGTCCGATCCTTGCGGCGCCGCGACCCATAGGCGCCGACGAGCGCCAGGGCCACCAGGGCCAGCGAGGCCGGCTCCGAGACCACGCCAGTGTTGCCGCCGCCGGAACTGCCGCAGTTGACGGTGCCCGAGGAGATGCACTTGGTTCCAGCCACGGAGGCCAGCTTGAAGTAGTCGTCGCTGTTGGTCAGCGCGGTGGTGGCTGCACCACCGTAGGTGGAGTTGAACGCGCTGATCAACCACCAGCTCGAGCCCTTGGTGGTGTTGGTGAACGACTTGGTCGTCGTGCCGATGTCCGCGTAGCTGCCGACCAGTTCCCAGCCGCTGGCGATGAGATTGCCCGGGGTCATGCTGGCCATGTTGGGGCCGGTGGCAGCGCCGTTCCAGCGGAGCAGGGTGACGTCGGAATCGAAGCCGCTTTGCACGTAGCCCAGCTTCACCTGGTTCAGGATCACGCTGGAATCGAACTTCAACACCACGGCTTCCTTGTTCGTGATGTTGTCCAGACCATGCTGCGCGTCACCGGTGCCCTGCATGCCGAAACCTGAGCCGGCGTAGATCGTGAGGTTCTGATCGGTGAACGCATTCGGTGGCACCGAGGACCAGCCCGTGGCTTGGACGCCCAGCGACACGGACGCATTGCCAGTGACCCCAGTCGTCGTGCCAGTTCCGGAGTAGTCGCCATTGACCGTGGCGCCGGACGTGAAGGACCAGGCGGCGAAGGCCGACGGAGCCGCCGCCATCGCGGCAGTGGCGACGAGCATGGCGGAAACGCTGCGAATGAACTTCTTCATGACTAGACCTTTTGACGTCGAACCCCGTTGCCGGAGAACTGGAGGTGGAAACCCCAGAAGCAGACCCTGTGCCAGACTAGATTTCATCCATGCCGTCAACGACTTGGGTGAACTGCCGATGTTTTCGTTGAGCCCATTGTAAAAAGCATCGACGACAAAGTATGTCCCTCACTTGAGGGTTCGCAAGAGCGCCTCGGCCTCGGCCTGGGCGTCGAAGACCGTCTTGCTCCGCAAGGCCACTTCGAGTTCTTCGCGCGCTTCGCCCTTGCGGCCCACCTTGGCCAGCACAGTGGCCAGGTGGTAACGGATGGCAGGGCTGGCCGGGTCGCGCAGCCGGGCGTCACGCAACAGTTGCAGGGCCCGATCGGACTGGCCGGCGTGGTAGGCGGCCCAGCCGGCGGTGTCGATGACGATCGGGCTGGTCGGGCTGGCCGCCAACGCCTGCTCGGCCAACTTCAGCGCCGAGGGGTCCTTCAGCTGAAGCAGCACGTTGGCCTGGTTGTTCAGCACCTCGACATCCGTCGGGGCCAGCTTGAGGAGTTCGTCGTAAAGGCTTCGTGCCGCCGTGAAGTTGCCGGCGCGCACCTGAGCTTCGGCCAGCAGCTTGCGCATCGCCCGGTCTTGCGGCTTCGAGCGGATCCACTGTTCGGCCTGTTGCACCGCCGCCTTGCGGTCTTGCGAGAACATCGTGCGCACCAGGCGCAGGGCCGAGTCGGTGGTCGGCTCGAGCTGATGCGCGCGCCGGAACGAATCGACGGCCGGGCCGATCTGCCCCCGGGACAAGGCGATGGTGCCGAGCAGCGCGTGCCCGACGGCCTTGCCCGGATGCTTCTGCACGATCTGGCGAGCGCGCTGCTCGGCGCGGGCATGTTCGCCTTGGCGCGCCTCGACCTCGGCCAGCATGGCCTGCGCGGGCAGGAAATCGGGTTTGTCCGACAAGGCCTTTTCGAGGCTGTAGGCCGCCCCCGGCAGGTTGCGGGCCATGACCTGCAGCCCGGCGATCTCGACCTGCACCTCCGACGAAAAATTGGCCAGTCGGGTGGCATTGCCCAGCGTGGCCTTGGCTGCCGGGTGGTCGCCCACGGCCAGCTGCGCGCGGGCCAGGGCCAGCAGCACGGCCAGGTTGTCGGCATCCTTCAGGCTCACGGCTCGGGCGGCTTCGAGCGCCTTGTCGGTGCGTCCGGCGCGCAGGTGCAGGTCGACCAACGCCAGGCCAGGACGCAGTTCCTTGGGCCCGCTGTGGTCCACGGCCTTGGACAGCCAGCGCAGGGCGTCGTCGCCGTTGCCCTGGCGATCGGCCAGCGCCGCCATCTCGAACAAGGCGTCGACGTTGCGCTCGTCGGTCTTCAGGATGTCCAGCAGCCGAGCCTCGGCCGGCGCGTAGGCCTTGGTCGTCATCTCCAGGCGCGCCAGGTTGAGCTTGGTCTGCGTCGAGGTCGGGTCGAGCTTCAGGGCCGTCTCGTAGGCGAGCCTGGCGCCGGTCAGGTCATTGGCCTGGGTCTTGGCAAAGCCCAGCAGATTGGCATAGCCGGCATTGCGCGGATCCTGCTTGACCAGCGTCTGCGCCATGGCCAGCGCCTTGGGCGTCTGGCGGCCACTGAGGTAGAGGCCGACCAGCGCCGACGCGGCCTGGGTCTGGGTGGGATCCTTGCGGAACGCGGTCTCCAACTGCTCGATGGCCGTGGTGGTCTGGCCCGTGCGCATCAGGCTCAGGCCGAGCATGGTGTAGAACTCGGGCAGGTCGCGGCTCTTCAGCGCTTCCTGCATCAAGGTGGTGGCACGGGCATGGCGGCCACGAGACAGGTGGGCCGAGGCCAGCAGGGCCAGGGCCTGCGAATCGCCGGGGAAGGCCTTGAGATAGCCCTCCAGCGCATCGATGCCCTTGTCGACGTTCTGCTCGGCGATGTAGATCTGGGCCAGCAACTTGGCCACGGCGCTGTTGGGCTGCGCGCGGTGGAACATCTCGAGGTACGGCTTGGCCTTCTCGCGCTGGCCGAGCCCGAAGTGCGCCAGCCCGTTGAGCAGCAGCAACTGCGACTTGAAGCGCAGGAAGTCGACCGGCACCGGATCGATCAGGTCGCTCACCCGGCGCAGCGCCGCCCTCGCGGCGACCGCGTCGCCGGCGCGCTCCGCCAGCAAGGCCCGCAGGTAATAGCCGCGGGGCTCGCGCGGGGCCCGCTTCTCGAGTTCGGCCACGTCCTTCAGCGCCTCGGCATGGCGGTTCAGGTCCATCAGCAGGCCGACGCGGGCCACCCGGGTTTCGTGGTGGTCGACGTTCGCGAGCAACGCCTTGTCGTACCAGGTCAGCGCACCGGCCTTGTCGCCCTCGGCATGCGCCACCGAGCCGCGCTGGTACAGCGATTCGGCCGAGCCGCGCGAGACGGCGATGGCCTTGTCGGCGGCCGCGGCCGCCTCGGCAAACTGCCGCGCACGGATGCGCAAGGGCACTTCGGCGAGCCAGGAGTCGGGCACGCCGGGGTCCAGCGCCCGTGCATCGTCCACCGACTTCAAGGCCGCCCGCGTGTCGCCCATGTCGGCCGCCGCGGTGGCCTTGAGGATCAGCAACTGCATCTGGGCGTCCGCCGGCAGCCCGGCGGTGGCGAAGCGCGCCTGCTCCAGCACCTCCTGGGGCTTGCCCTGCAGCATCAGCGCGCGCGCCAGCGGCACCACCACTTCCGCACGGTTCACACCCAGGCGGGTGGCCTCGGTGAAGGCCACCTCGGCGGCACCCACGTCACCCGTGGTGAGCAAGGCCTTGCCCAGCAGCACATGCACCGGCAGCATGGTGCTGTCGACCTGGATCGCATTCTTCAACTGGAGGATGGCGCCGTTGTAGTCGCGCTTCTCGTAACGCGACAGCGCATCCTCGTAGAAGCGCGAGGCCTTGGGATCGGCCGCGGCCGCCTGGAACGCCAGGGCCACCAGACCCCAGGCCAGCCACGCCGCACGCCTCGGCACGGGCGTCGGGGTCGATTGTCGAGAGGGTGTTTTCACCCAGCAGATGCTACGGGAAGGCCGATCGGCGTGCCCGGCGCGGCATCAATCCGCCGTGCGAAAGTGCAATCGCCCGCCCCTGCGGTCAAGGGGGGACACCGGGCGCCAACATCAGAACAACTTATTGGACTGTCGATTTTTTTCATTGGCTTCATGTTCCAGGCGCTTCTGCCCAGAATCCGCGCACTCCACGTCACCCACGGATTCGCACCATGCACGTCATCGTCCTCGGCGCCGGCATCATCGGCATCAGCACCGCCTGGCACCTGCTGCAACAGGGCCACGATGTGACCGTCGTCGATCGGCAGCCCGATGCCGCGCTGGAAACCAGCTTCGCCAACGGCGCGCAGATCTCGGTCAGCTTCTGCGAGCCCTGGGCCAACGCCGGTGCCCCCTGGAAGGTGGCGAAGTGGCTGCTGCGCGACGACTCGCCGCTGCTCTTCCGCCCCAAGCTCGACCCGCACCAGTGGCGCTGGGGCCTGTCGTTCCTGGGCCAGTGCAATGATGCCGCCTTCGAGCGCAACGTGCGCCAGCTGGTGGCCCTGGGCCGCTACAGCCACGAATCGCTGAAGGCCCTCGTGGCCGACACCGGCATCGAGTACCAGCGCCTGGAGCGCGGCATCCTGCACTTCTTCTCGTCGGCCGCCGACTTCGAGGCCGGCGCCCAGGGTGCCGAGCTGATGCGCCGCTACGGCGTCGACCGCCGCGTGCTGGGCCGCGACGAGGTGCTGGCAGTCGAACCGGCGCTGCGCGCCTTCGGCCCCAACATCCACGGCGGCACCTTCACGCCCAGCGACGAATCGGGCGACGCCCAGGTCTTCACCCAGAAGCTCGCGGCACTGTGCCGCCAGCGCGGCGCCACCTTCCTGTACGAGACCGCGGTCGACGGCATCGACCAGGCCGGCGGCCACATCAGCGGCGTGCGCGTGCGCGACGTTCACACCGGCCTGGTCCGCACGCTGGTCGGCGACCAGTACGTGGCCGCGATGGGGTCGTACACCGCACCGCTGCTGCGCCGCCTGGGCCTGTGGCTCAACATCTACCCGGCCAAGGGCTACTCGGCGACGATGAAGCTCAAGCGCCCCGGCGATGCCAGCGTCGTGAGCCTGCTCGACGACACCCGCAAGATCGCCATCTCGCGCCTGGGCGACACCATCCGAATCGCCGGCACGGCCGAACTGGCCGGCTACGACACGGGCCTGGACGGCGCCACCGCGCGCCGCCGCTGCCAGGCGCTGGTCGATCGCTACGAGGCGCTGTTCCCCGGCGTGGCCGACACCTCCGAGCCCAACTTCTGGACCGGCCTGCGCCCCAGCACCCCGACCAACATCCCCTACATCGGCCGCAGCCGCATCGGCAACCTGTGGCTCAACGCCGGTCACGGCACCCTGGGCTGGACGCACGGCGCCGGCTCCGGCCAGGCGCTGGCCGAGCTGATGAGCGGCCTGCGTCCCGCGCTGTCGTTCGGCTTCTGCGGCGAGGCCCTGCCGGCCGCACGGCCCTTCGTGCCGGTGGCCCGACCGAGCGCGCAGCAAAGCTGACCCACGGGCGGCCCCGGCCGCCTAGAATCGCGCCCCTTCGGCGGGGCTCCCGCCGAAGGAGCCCCATGCCCTCGTACTGCGCCATCGATTTCGGCACGTCCAACTCGGCCATTGCCCTGCCGCAGGCCGAAGGGGTGCGGCTGGTGGCGCTCGAAGGCGGGCAGCGCACCATGCCCACCGCGGTGTTCTATGCGGTCGAGGGCCTGGCCGCGCACGAGGACCCCCACCGCCACTACGGCCGGGCCGCGGTGGCGGCCTATGTCGAGGGCATCGAGGGCCGGCTGATGCGCTCGATGAAGAGCATCCTCGGCTCGACCCTGGCCGACCAGGCCACCGAAGTGGGTGCCGGCCGCTCGGTGCGCTACCTCGACGTGGTGGCCGGCTACCTGCGCCACCTGAAGACCCTGGCCGAGGGCGAGGCCGGCCAGCCGCTGGACCGCGTGGTGCTGGGCCGGCCGGTGTTCTTCGTCGACGACGATCCCGAGCGCGACGCCAAGGCGCAGGCGGCGCTGACCCGCGCGGCGCACGAGGTGGGCTTCTCGGACGTGCGCTTCCAGTACGAACCCATCGCCGCCGCGCTGGACCACGAGACCACCATCGACCACGAGCAGCGGGTGCTGGTGGCCGACATCGGCGGCGGCACCTCCGACTTTTCGCTGGTGCGCGTGGGCCCCGCGCGGCGCGGCCGCATCGACCGCCACGACGACATCCTGGCCAACCACGGCGTGCACATCGCCGGCACCGACTTCGACCGGCGGCTCGAACTGGCCCACGTGCTGCCCACCTGCGGCTTCGGCGGCCTGGGCCCGACCGGGCGCGAGGTGCCGAGCAAGGTCTACTTCGACCTCGCCACCTGGCACCTGATCAACACCGTGTACGCGCCCGCGCGGGTGTCGGAACTGCGGCAGATGAAAAGCTTCTACGCCGATCTGGTGCAGCACCGCCGGCTGATGAACGTCATCGACAACCAGTATGGCCACGCGCTGATCGCCTGCGCCGAGGCGGCCAAGATCCAGGTGGCCGAGGGTGGCTCGACGACGATCGACCTGTCGATGATCGAGCCGGGCCTGGCGTCGTCGCTGGACGAGGCCCGCGCCGTGCAGTCGCTCGAAGCCGACCTTCAGCGCATCGTGGCCGCCGCCGACGAGACGCTGGCCCAGGCCGGCCTCGCGCACGACCGCGTCGACGCGCTCTACTTCACCGGGGGCTCCACCGGCTTCAAGCCGCTGGCCGACCGCATCGCGGCGCGCTTTCCGGGGGCGCTGGTCAGGCGCGGCGACCGGTTTTCGAGCGTGGCCCAGGGGCTGGGCGTGCACGCCCGCCGGGTGTTCGGCTGAACGGCTTCGGGGCCGGACGAACCGCCGGCCGCGTGACGTCGGCCATCAGCAGCACGCTGCGCACGAGGTCTTCCACCGCCTCGGCCAGCGTCTCGGGCATTTCCAGGGTCTCGATCTCGGCGAGCAGTTCGTCGGCGTCTTCGAGATCGTCCGGGTCGAAGTGCCGGTACAGCGTGGCCAGCGGCTCCAGCAACTCGGCCTCGTGGCGGTTCATCAAGGCCGGAAAGGCGTCCATCGCATTGGCGAAGCCGGCCACCCAGGGCAGCACGGTCTCGGACGGGCTGGCCTCGTCGTCGAGCTGGTACACCCAGGGGTCGAACCACTCGCGCTTGGCGATGGCCCGGTTCAGCTCGGCCGCGCGGCGGCGCACCAGCGCGGCCAGGGCGCCCATGCGAAAGCCCGGCGGCGGCGCGCGGCCGTCGATGTCGACCACGCGGGCCATCCACTGGGCCTCGGGCACCGGGCGCGGCTGCAGCAGCACGCCGCACAGGTAGCCGTCGAGCATCACCACGTCGAGCGGCTCGCGGTTGGCGGGCAGGCTGTCGAGCAGGGCTTCGAGGGCGTCGAGGTCGGCCTCGCCGAGCGGGCGGTCCACCGGAATGGGTGTCATGCACCGATTGTCGCTTGCCTATGATGGGCGCATCAGCCCACCGGGCCGCCCTCAGGGTGAACACCGGCAGGCGCCGCACGAAGGCCCCACGATGACCCCCACCCAACCGCTGTTCCTCGTCGCCAGCACCCGCGAGCCGGGCGTCGTCGGCAACACCGAGGCCCTGGCCCGACGCGCCGCCGCCGCCCTGCCCGCCGGCAGCACGCCGACCTGGCTGCACCTGCACGGCCTGGCCCTGCCGCCCTTCGAGGACCACCGCCACGACCGCGGCACCTACCCGATGCCCGACGGCGACGCCCGCCGTCTGCTCGACGCCACGCTGGCCGCCAGCGAACTGGTGTTCGTCTCGCCGGTGTACTGGTACAGCCTGCCGGCGCCGATCAAGCTCTACCTGGACCACTGGAGCGCCTGGCTGCGCGTGCCGGGGCTGGACTTCAAGGCGCGCATGGCGGGCCGGCGCCTCAGCCTCGTCACCACCAGCGGCAACCGCGAAAAGGCCCAGCCGATGATCGACAGCGTGCGGCTGTGCGCCGACTTCATGGGCATGCCCTGGGGCGGCGCGCTCTGGGGCCAGGGCGGTGCGCCCGGCGCGGTGGCCGGCGACGCCCGCGCGCTGGCCGAGGCCGACACCTTCCTGGCGCAGCGGCCGTGAAGGTCTACGACGACGCGGCCACCGCCCGGGCCCTGCCCTGGCTCGCGCTGCTGGACGCCATCGAGCAGACGCTGGTCGACCAGGCCGCCGGCCGCGTGCAGGCCCCCGACCGCTGGGTGCTGCCACTGGCCAAGGCGACCTCCTGGTTCCTGATGCCGGCCTGGCTGCTGCCGCCGGCGGCCGACCTGGCGGCCATCAAGCTGATCACCTTCAACGCCAGCAACCCGACCCGGGGCCTGCCGGCCATCCTGGGCGACGTGATGGTGCTGCGCGCCTCCACCGGCGAGCGGCTGGCGCTGCTCGACGGCCCCACGGTGACGGCGCGGCGCACCGCCGCCGTCAGCCTGCACGCCGCGCGCACGCTGGCGCCGCTGCCCACCGGACCGATGCTGGTGCTGGGCACGGGCGTGCAGGCGATGTCGCACGTGCAGGCCTTCAGCCAGGCGCTGGGCGTGGACGAGGTGTGGGTGCGCGGCCGCACCGACGCGTCGAGCCAGTCCTTCGCACAGGCCCTTCACCAGCAGGGTCTTTATGCCGAACCGGTGACCGACCTCGATGCCGCACTCGCGCGCTGCCCGCTGGTGGTGACGGCCACCTCGGCCCAGGCGGTGTGCCTGAGCGGCCGTGTGCGCGACGACGCCTTCGTCGCCGCGGTGGGCGCGTTCTCGCCGCAGATGATCGAGCTGGACCCTGCGCTCACCAGGGACATCGCCACGCGCGGCCAGGTGGTGCTCGACAGCGCCGCCGCCCGCCACGAGGCCGGCGACCTGATCGCCGCCGGGCTCGACCTGATGTCGCTGCCCACGCTGGCCGACCACCCACCGCGCCGCGACGGCGGCCCGGTGCTGTTCAAGAGCTGCGGCTCGGCGCTGTGGGATCTGGCGGCGGCGCGCTGCGTCGCGGAGCGGCCACACCCCTAGTTTCAAGTGGTGACGGGGGGTGCGCCGCCGTTCGGCGCCGTGTACATTGCGTGTCAGCCGGGGTTCGCCCCGCAAGTGTCCCAACGACGTCCTCTCTGAGGACTTGAACAGCCCGCCCGAGCAATCGGCGGGCTTCTTTTTTTGCGCTGACCTTTTGCCCTGATGGCGTCGGGGTGGCTCAAGCCGCAAAGCCGTCGCGGAACGACTCTCGCAGGTACGCCACCAGGGCCTGCACCGCGCGCGGCACGTAGGGGCTGTAAGGCCGCAGCGCGAACACCTGGCCGGCGAAGCTGCCCTCGGGCCGCCAGTCGGGCAGCACCGGCTGCAGGCGGCCAGCCTTCAGGCCCGACTGCGCACTGAAATCGGGCAGCAGCGCGATGCCCAGGCCGCCGAGCGCCGCCTCGCGCAGGGCCTCGCTGTTGTTCGCCGAGAAGCAGCCCGACACCGGCACCGTCACTTTCTGCGGCACACCGGGCCCCAGCCGCGCCAGCTGCCAGGCCGGCGCCTCGCCGTGGCGCAGGTAGTGCAGGCAATCGTGCGCCGCCAGGTCGGCCGGCACCGCTGGCGCGCCACGGCGGCGCAGGTAGGCGCGGCTGGCCACCAGCACCGAGCGCGTCTGGCACAGCACCCAGGCCACGTGCGTCTGCGGCGGCGCATGGGTGTGGCGGATGGCCAGGTCGATGCCCTCCTGCGCCAGCGGCACCAGACGGTCGGACAGGTCGAGCTCGATGCGCACCTCCGGGTGCGCGCGCAGGAAGGCCGGCAGCCGCGGCACCAGTTGCTGGCGGGCCAGCGCCACCGGTGCCGTCACGCGCAGCAGGCCGCGTGGCGCGGCGGCCAGGTCCTTGATGCCGGCGAAGGCCGCGCCGATGGCGTCGAACGCGCCGCTGGTGGCGTCGGCCAGTTGCTGGCCGGCCTCGGTGAGGCGCACGCTGCGCGTCGTGCGGTGCACCAGCGGCACGCCGGCGGCGCGCTCGAGCTCGGCGATGCGCTGGCTCATCGCCGCCTTGCTCACCCCCAGCCGCTGCGCGGCCGCCGTGAAGCTGCCCAGGGTGCCCAGCACGGTGAGCCAGTGCACATGGCTCCAGAGGGTGTCGATGCGGCGGGTGTCCATCGCAGGCTGTTCTCCGATTCGATCGACCATTGTTCAGCAAACTGAACAATGAATCCAGCGCCGGACGTCTAGGCGCGCCACCCCGACGCGCCTAGACTGCGCGCTCCGAACCACATTCAGGAGATGACCATGGGTGCCCCCGAAGCCTTCACCGCCACCACCGACGTCGGCCACTGGATCGGCGGGCGCGCCGTGCCCGGTGCCAGCGGCCGCAGCCAGGCCGTCTACCACCCGGCCAGCGGGCGCGTGGCCCGCCAGGTGGCGCTGGCCTCGGTCGACGAAGTGGCCGCCGCCGTGGCCGCCGCCCGCGCCGCCGCGCCGGCCTGGGGCGACACGCCGCCGATCCGCCGCGCGCGCATCCTGAACAACTTCCTGCAGTTGCTCAACCAGCACCGCGACACGCTGGCCGCGATGATCACCGCCGAGCACGGCAAGGTCTTCACCGACGCGCAGGGCGAGGTCACACGCGGCATCGACATCGTCGAGTTCGCCTGCGGCGCGCCGCAGCTGCTGAAGGGCGACTACACCGAGCAGGTGTCCACCGGCATCGACAACTGGACGATGCGCCAGCCGCTGGGCGTGGTGGCCGGCATCACGCCGTTCAACTTCCCGTGCATGGTGCCGCTGTGGATGTTCCCCGTGGCGCTGGCGGCAGGCAACGCCTTCATCCTGAAGCCCAGCGAGCGCGACCCGAGCTGCTCGGTCTTCATGGCCGAGCTGCTGAAGCAGGCCGGGCTGCCCGACGGCGTGTTCAGCGTGATACAGGGCGACAAGGTGGCGGTCGACGCGCTGCTCACCCACCCCGACGTGAAGGCGCTGAGCTTCGTCGGGTCCACACCGATCGCGCAGTACATCTACGAGACCGGCGCCCATCACGGCAAGCGGGTGCAGGCGCTGGGCGGCGCCAAGAACCACATGGTGGTGATGCCCGACGCCGACATCGAGCAGGCGGTGGATGCCCTCATCGGCAGCGCCTACGGCTCGGCCGGCGAGCGCTGCATGGCCATCTCGGTGGCGGTGCTGGTGGGCGACATCGCCGACAAGATCGTGCCCAAGCTGGCCGAACGCGCCCGCACGCTGAAGGTCATCGACCCGATGGACCTGGCCGCCGAGATGGGCCCGATCGTCACGCAGCAGGCCAAGGACCGCATCGAGGGCTACATCGCCCTGGGTGCCGAAGAAGGCGCCAAGCTGGTGGTCGATGGCCGCGGCCTGAAGGTGCCCGGCCTCGAGGGCGGCTTCTTCACCGGCGGCACGCTGTTCGACCACGTGGCGCCGTCGATGCGCATCTACAAGGAAGAGATCTTCGGCCCGGTGCTGTGCTGCGTGCGCGTGGCCGACCTGGCCACCGCGGTGCAGCTGGTCAACGACCACGAGTTCGGCAACGGCGTCTCGTGCTTCACCAGCGACGGCGGCGTGGCACGCGAGTTCTCGCGCCGGGTGCAGGTGGGCATGGTGGGCATCAACGTGCCGATCCCGGTGCCGATGGCCTGGCACGGCTTCGGCGGCTGGAAGAAGAGCCTGTTCGGCGACATGCATGCCTACGGCGAAGAGGGCCTGCGCTTCTACACCAAGCAGAAGAGCGTGATGCAGCGCTGGCCCGACAGCATCGGCAAGGGCGCCGAGTTCGTGATGCCGACGGCGAAGTGACGCTGCCCGTGACGATGCCGCCGCCGCCCGCGCTGGTGCCGATGGCCCAGGTCGTCTGCGAGGTGGGCGCGCTCGTCACGCTGGGCCAGGCCCAGCACGGCGAGCGCCGCTACGTGCCGCTGGGTGGTGGCACGGTGCGCGGGCCCGAGCTCAACGGCACGCTGGTCGAGGGCGGCGTCGACTGGCAGGTGGCCCGCGCCGACGGCGCGCTCGACATCGCCGCGCACTACGTCATCCGCACCGACGACGGCGCACTCATCGAGGTGCAGAGCGACGGCCTGCGCCACGGGCCGGCCGAGGTGATGGCCCGGCTGGCGCGCGGCGAGCCCGTGGGCCGCGACGAGTACTTCTTCCGCACCGTCGTGCGCTTCACCACCGGCGCGCCGCAGTGGCTGCACCTGAACAAGGTGCTGGCCATCGCCGTGGGTCAGCGCGAGGCCCGCTGCGTGCGGCTGGATTTCTATCGCCTGACCTGAGCGTCCTGTCAGCGGCAGGCGCGGCGGGCACCGCCGGGTCGGCCGATCGAGACCCCCCTGCTCACCGGGCCGCGGAGCCGACGACCCAGGCGCGCGGCCAACCGACCCGCAGCGTCTCCCGCCGTCGGCGGGGTGTCGTGCCGACCGCCGCCCGATCGAGACCCGAAGTCGACCGCCCTGGTGGCCCGCCGTGGTAGCCCGCCATGGTGGCCCGCCCAGGTAGGACCGCCCACGCCGAAGCCGCGAGGGGCCGCCATGACGACAACGCCTGCTGCCGTCCCGACGCCGGCCCTTCTGGTCTTGAATATCGCCTGCCGAGCCTCCAGATCGTTCAGGAAGCGGCTGTGCGAGGGCAATAGGATGCCGGGTTGCCCGCGCTGCCGCCAACGCCCCGCCATGTCCGCCACCATCCTCGCAACGACCGCCCTCGACACTGCCCGCCTCGCCCGCACCCAGGGTGACCTGCCGGCGGGTCTGGCCGCGGCATTGCAGGCCCTGACCCAGGAGACCGGTGCCGCCGAGCGTGCCGAGGCCGGCCACCTGGCCTGCTTTTTCCACTACCGCCTCGGCCAGCTCGACGCGATGCTGGCCCTGGGACGGACAGTGGCCGGGCAGCTCGAAACCCTGGGGCGGATCGAGGAGCGGGTCGAACTGCTGCGCTGGATGGCGATCGGCGGCGCCGAGACCGGTCGCTTCGACCTGGCGCTGCAGTCGGCCGACCAGGCCTACCGCCTGGCCCAGCTGCAGGACGATGCCGGACAGCGCGCCATGGCGCTCAACGCGCTGGCCGCCTGCTTCGAGCGCATGGGCGATCCCTGGCAGGGCGAGCGACTGATGGTCGACGCCCTGGCGCAGGCCGAGGCCGACGGCGGCGTCTATCCCCGCATGGTGACGTTGAACAACCTGTGCGGCCTGACCATCGGCGCGTACCACATGCTGCGCGGCGTGGCCGACGACGAGGCCCGCGCGGCGCTGGAGCGGGCCCACGGCTACGCCGAGCGGGCGCTGGCGCTGGCGCAACCGGCCGGCGAGCCGTTCTTCCTGGTCTTCGTGCACGGCAACCTGGGCGAGGTGCTGCTGCACCTGGGCCTGCTCGACGAGGCCGGGCGGTTGCTCGACCAGGCCCTGCGCGACGCGATCGACAAGGGCTTCACCGCCCAGGCCTGGCGCATCCGCTGCACGAAGGCCGAAGAACACCTGGCCCGCGGCCGGCCCGCCGAGGCCCGCGCGCTGCTGCTAGAGCTGATCGCCGAGGGCGGCACCCAGGTGCCGCAGGCCACCGCGCTGCGCCTGCACCACGGGCTGTACCTGGCCTGCCGCACGCTCGAACTGCCGATCGAGGCGCTGCAGCACTTCGAGCGCTACGAGCACCTGCTGCGCCAGCGCGCGGCCAGCCAGTTGCGCGCGCAGTCCGAACTGCTGGTGACGCGGCTCGAGGTGGAGCGCGCTCATTTCGAGGCGCAGACCGAGCGCGCGCGCGCCGCCGAGATGGCGCGGCACGCCAACCACGACGCGCTCACCGGCCTGGGCAACCGCCGCCATGTCGAGAGCCACCTGCCGGCGCTGCTGGCGCGTGCGCACGAACGCCAGCAATCGCTGGCGCTGGTGGTGGTGGACATCGACCATTTCAAGCTCACCAACGACCGCCACGGGCACCTCTGCGGTGACCGCGTGCTGGTGATGCTGGCGCAGATGCTGCGCGAGAACACCCGTGCGGCCGATCTGCTGGCCCGCATCGGCGGCGAGGAATTCCTGATCGTGCTGCCCGACACCGAGTTCGCCCGCGCCATCGAGGTGTGTGAGCGGCTGCGCGAGCGCGTGGCCGGCCACGACTGGGACACGCTGTCGCCCGGCCTGTCGGTGACCGTGAGTGTCGGCCTGGCGCAGACGCCGCCGTATGACCAGGACGGGCTGTTCGAGCTCGCCGACCGCGCGCTCTACCGCGCCAAGCAGGCCGGCCGCAATCGCGTGCGCGCCTGACCCAGGGCCCCCACGCTCCGTCGCTCGCGCTCGGTCGCTGCCCCCCGAGGGGGCCCAGCCCGCCTTGGGGCGGCCCGGCGGCGGGCTGCCGGCCCCCACGCTCCGTCGATGGCGCTCCGTCGCTGCCCCCCGAGGGGGCCCAGCCCGCCTTGGGGCGGCCCGGCGACGGGCTGCCGGCCCCCACGCTCCGTCGCCTGCGCTCCGTCGCTGACGCTCAGGTGCCCACCGCGCCGCCGTCGCGTCGTCGGATGGCCACGGTGGCGGAACGAGGGCGGCCATCGGGGCGGAAGTCGGGCCAGTTCGACACCTTGCGCGGGGCCGCCGGGTCGCCGCGGTAGCGCGGTGTCTCGCCGGGGTGCTGCACGTTGATGAACAGGGTGCTGCCGTCGGGCGTCATCGCCGCGCCGGTGATCTCGCCATGGGTCGGCCCGGTGAGGAAGCGCCGCACCTCGCCGCTGCGCAGGTCGCAGGCCAGCATCTGGTTGTTGCCCAGCCGGCCGAACTCGCCCTGGTTCAGCGACGTGGGCCCGATGTCGGTCTGGATCCAGAGCACGCCGCGCGCGTCGAGCATCAGCCCGTCGGGGCAGCCGAAGGCATCGCCCTGGACATTGCCCCGGGCCTCGGCGCGCTCGTTGGCCGGGTCGCCGGCCAGCACCAGGTGGTCCCAGCGCATCGTGGTGGCGTCGAAATCGCTCGCTTCCTTCCAGCGGATGATGTGGCCCATGTCGTTGCGGGCGCGCGGGTTGGCGGCGTCGACGCCCGGCTGGCCGGGCGCGCCGCGATCCCGGTTGTTGGTGAGCGTGCAGTACACCCAGCCGCTGCGCTGGTCGATGGCCAGCCACTCGGGCCGGTCCATGCGCGTGGCGCCGAGCAGGTCGCTGGCCTGGCGTGCCTTGATCACCACCTCGCCGGCATCGGCAAAGCCGTTGGCCGCGGTCAGCGGGCCCTGCCCGTGCACCAGCGGCAGCCAGCGGCCGGTGCCGTCGGCGTCGAAGCGCGCCACGTGCAACGTGCCGTGGTCGAGCAAGGTGCGGTTGGCCTGTGCCGCGGTGCGGCCACCACCGGCCGGGGCGATGCGATCGCGGCTGACGAACTTGTAGATGTACTCGAAGGCGGCGTCCTCGCCCGAGTAGACGACCGCGCGGCCGTCCTTGGTCACCGCCACCCAGGCGCCTTCGTGCGCGGCACGGCCCAGCGCGGTGCGCTTGACCGGCGCGCTCGCCGGGTCCATCGGGTCCACTTCCACGACCCAGCCGAAGCGGTGGAACTCGTTCGGGTGCCGGCGCGCATCGAAGCGCTCGTCGTGCCGGCTCCAGCGGTACCACGTGTCGTTGCCCAGACCCCAACGCCGCTGGTCGGCGTCGGGCTCGCCCGGTCCCTGGAAGTAGCCGGCCCAGTTCTCCTCGCCCGACAGGCAGGTGCCCCAGGGCGTCATGCCGGAGGCGCAGTTGGCGATGGTGCCGAGCACGGTGCGGCCATCGGGATCTGCAGCCGTGCGCATCAGCCGGTGGCCGGCCGCCGGCCCCTGCACCGCGCAGGGCGTGGTGGCGGTGATGCGCCGGGCGAACCGCGACGGCCGCACCATGCGCCAGCGGCCCTCGTGCAGTTCGACCTCGATCACCGCCATGCCGTGCGCGGCCTGGGCCTTGCGCACCTTGTCGGCCGACCAGCTGGCCAGGCCGTCGAGGTGCAGCAGACCGTCGTCGGTGTACTCGTGGTTGATGGCCAGCAGGCCGCGGCGGCTGCCGTCCAGCGGGAAGTACTGCAGGCCGTCGTGGTGCATGCCCATCTGCAGCGCCTGCTCGGCGGCGCTGTTGCCGGCGTCGAAGCGGAAGGCCGGCATCGCGCCGGCCACGCCCACCGGCTCGCCCCAGGGCGCCAGCGGCTGGGCCACATAGCCCTCGGGCACCACCAGCGCATCGGCCACGCTGGGCGGGATGGCCTTGAAGCCCAGACGCGACCCGGCGGGGGCCTCGTCGGCCGCGGCAGCCAGCGGGCCGAAGGCGGCCGCGGCCGCGGCGCCGAAGCCGCCGCGCAGTACCTGGCGCCGCGCGGGGTCGGACACCTCGTGCACGCCCGGGCTGGCCGAGCGGTTGCTGTCTTCGATGTCGTGCGGATCGGTCGTCATGCGGGACTCCAGCGCACCCCTGCCCGCGGCGCGCCATGCGCACCGGACTGCGCCCAGCGCATTCTCTCAGCGGTACATCGGCAGGCGGTCGAGGCGGGCGTCGATGTCGGCCAGCTGGCGCTGGTAGGCCGGCGAGCCGACGCTGCCGTAGCGCTGGTTGAACTCGGGGGGTTTCATGAACTCGGGCAGGTCGCTCACTTCGGGCATCAGGTCGGCATCGGTCACGCCCGCGGCCAGCGCCCGCTGCAGACGCTGGGGCTGGCGCAGCGCAGCCAGGCCGAAGCGGGTGCCGGCGCGGTCGACCGCCACGTCGGTGAAGCTGAAGCCACTGCCGACGCGCGCATCGTTCACCTCCTTGAACAGGCCGATGGCATCGGACAACGGGCCGCCCGCCTCCACCGCCAGCGCTGCCGAGATCAGGAAGTGCAGCGGGAAATCGTCACGCCCGGCCATGGTCAAGCGCCAGGGCGGCGGCAGGCGCCAGCGGCGCGCCGCCGGCACCACCGACACCAATTGCCGCGGGTGCGACGCGAAGGCCATGGCCAGGATCGCGGCCCGGTTCTCCTGCGCGGCGTCGGCGCCTTCGACGCCGCTGCGCTGCGCGGCCAGCGCGAACACCGTCGGCATCAGCTGCACCATCGGGATGCGCCCGCCGGCGACCGACTTGAGCTTCAGCGTCGCCAACTGCTCGACGTACACCCGCAGACGGTCCTGCTCGGGCGCGGCCATCATCGAGCCGACCAGTCGACCGGCCAGGTCGGCCCGCCAGACGTAGCGCACCGACACCTGGCCCGTGTCGAAGGCCATGCCGCGCACCACGTCGCGGGCCAGCAGCACCTGGTCGGGCCCGAACTGCCAGGCCGCCACTTGCCGAAGCGCCCATTCGCCCAACCAGCCAGGCACCGGCACGCGCCCGATGCGCAGGCGCTCGATCAAGGGCAGGGCCTCGGTGTCGCGCAGCGTGAGGTCGATGTTGAGCCAGCGGCCGGCCATCCACCCCCGCGTGCCGATGCTGGCCTGCAGCCGCAGGCGCCGCGGTTGCAGGGTTGCCCGCGCCGCCGCCGGCGCGCTGCGCTGCGCGATCTGGTCGAGCAGCAAATCGACCTCGCGCTGCGTCATGGCCAGCTCGCGCACGCCCTCGCCAGCCTGACGTCGCGGGTCGATCGAGCGCAGCAGCCGCGCCGCGCGGGCCAAGTCCAGCACCGACACGTCGGCAGCGCGGGCGACCTCGGGTTGGCCCTGCAGCACCACCGAGCCCACCAGCGCCCCCAGCAGCAACACGGCCAGCACAGCGCTCAACACGACCAGCAGCCCGCGCCACAGCCAGCGGGTGATCACGGGCGCACCGTCCGGGTCGGTGTGGCCGACGGTGGCGAAGGCAGCGGCAGGCCCACGTCAGAGCTTCTCGGTTTCGCCGCTGCGCGGCTGCCACTTCAGCAGCCGCCGCTCGAGCCGACCGACGGCGCCGTCAAGCGCCAGCGCGAACCCGGTGAGCACCAGGATGCCGGCCATCACCGTGTTGATGTCGAACACGCCCTCGGCCTGGTGGATCAGGTAGCCCACGCCGCTGGCCGAGCCGAGGTACTCGCCCACCACCGCGCCGACGAAGGCCAGGCCCACGCTGGTGTGCAGCGAGCTGAACACCCAGCTGGTGGCGCTGGGCAGGTACACGTGCCGCAGCAGCTGCTTCGGGCTGGCGCCCAGCATGCGCGCATTGGCCAGCACCACCGGGCTCACCTCCTTGACGCCCTGGTAGACGTTGAAGAAGACGATGAAGAACACCAGCGTCACCCCCAGCGCCACCTTGCTGGCCACGCCCAGGCCGAACCACACCGCGAAGATCGGCGCCAGGATGATGCGCGGCATCGAGTTGAGCGCCTTGATGTAGGGCTCGAGGATGGCGCTGGCCATCGGCGCCAGCGCCAGCCACAGGCCGCCGCCCAGCCCCAGCCCGGCGCCGATGGCGAAGGCCAGCAGCGTCTCCACCAGGGTGATGGCCAGGTGCTGGTAGATGTCGCCCTCGGTGACGAACCAGCGCCAGATGCGGCTGAAGATGATCAGCGGCTCGCCGAAGAAGAAGGCCGCCTGCTTGTCGTTCTCGAACATCAACGGCGGGATCAGGCCCGGCGTGGTCATCAGGTGCCAGAACACGAACAGCGCGACCAGCAGGCCGACCTGCCAGACGCGCAGGTTGCCGGGGCGGGGGGCCAGCCACTTCCAGGCCGACATCACGCCGCCTTCACCTGCAGTTGCTGCGCGTAGCCCTTCAGCACCTCGTCGCGCAGCACCGCCCAGATGGCCTTGTGCAGCTCGATGAAGCGCGGCGCGCTGCGCACCTCGGCCACGTCGCGCGGCCGCTCCAGGTCGATGGCGAACTCTCCGATCGGGTGGCTGGCCGGGCCGGCCGACAGCACCACCACGCGGTCGCTCATCGCGATGGCCTCGTCGAGGTCGTGGGTGATGAACAGCACCGCCTTGCGACCGGTGCCGGTTGTGCCCTGCCAGATGTCGAGCACCTCGTTCTCCATCAGCTGGCGGGTCTGGATGTCGAGCGCGGAGAACGGCTCGTCCATCAGGATGATGTCGGGGTCGGGTGCCAGCGTTTGCGCCAGGCTCACGCGCTTGCGCATGCCACCGGACAACTGGTGCGGGTAGCGGTCGCCGAAGCCGCCCAGGCCGACGCGGCGCAGCCAGGCCTCGGCCTGTTCGTTGGCCTGGTCCATCGGCATGCCGCGGAACTCGAGCCCGGCCACCACGTTGCCCAGCGCGGTGCGCCAGGGCATCAGGCTTTCGGTCTGGAACATGTAGCCGGCGCGGGCATTGAGGCCCTGCAGCGGCTGGCCGAACACCTCGACCCGTCCGGTGCTGGGCGCCAGCAGGCCGGCCCCCACGTTGAGCAGCGTGCTCTTGCCGCAGCCGGTGGGCCCGACCACCGAGACGAACTCGCCCGCGCCCACCGTGAGCGTCACGTCGCGCACCGCCGTGTAGCGCTGGCCGGGGTCGTGCTTGTCGACGAAGGTGCAGGCCACGTCGTGCAGGGCCAGCGCGGGCGCGTTCACGGTCACCCCTTCGGGTACTTCGCGTTCGCGGCCTTGGCGAAGTCGTTGGTGTACACCGCCTTCAGGTCGAGCGTGGCCTTGGCGATCTCGGGGTCGATGCTGGCCAGCGCGCGGTAGGCGGTGTCGGGACCCTTCTCGGGGAACAGGCCGTCGGCCGACAGCGCGCCCTTGGCCGACAGGAAGGCATCGATGTAGACGGCGCGGTCGCCGAGCAGGTAGGTCTCGGGCACGGCCTTGATGATGTCGCCGGGGCCGGCGGCCTGGATCCACTTGTCGGCGCGCACGATGGCGTTGGCCAGGGCCTGCACCGTGCGCGGGTGCTTGTCGATGAAGCTCTGCGGCAGGTACAGACAGGCCGCGGGCATCGGGCCGCCGAACACCTTCTCGGCCTCGGCCACGATGCGCGTGTCGGAGATGATCGTCAGGTCGTTGCTGCGGGTGAGCTGGGTGATCACCGGATCGAGGTTGGACAGCGCGTCGATCTGCCCCGAGCGCATCGCCGCCACCGCGCCCGCCCCGGCGCCCACGCCGACAATGCTGACGTCAGACGGCTTCAGGCCGGCCTTGGCCAGCACGAAGTTGGCCATCACGTTGGTGGAGCTGCCCGGCGCAGTGACGCCGATCTTCTTGCCCTTGAGGTCGGCCACGGTCTTGAAGCCGGCCATGGTCTTGGGGTTCACGCCCAGCACGATCTGCGGCGCGCGGCCCATCAGCGCCACGGCGCGCAGGCGCTGGCCCTTGGCCTGCATGTTGACGGTGTGTTCGAAGGCGCCGCTGACCACGTCAGCGCTGCCGCCGACCAGCGCGCGCAGCGCCTGCGAGCCGCCGGCGAAGTCGACGATCTTCAGGTCCAGGCCCTCGGCCTTGAAGTAGCCCAGCTGCTCGGCCACCGTGAGCGGCAGGTAATAGAGCAGGTTCTTGCCGCCGACGGCCAGCGTGAGACTGGCCTTCTCGAGCCCCTGCGCGCGCAGGGCGGTGGGCAGGCCCAGCAGGGCGGGCGTGGCGGCGATCAGGGTGCGGCGGCGCAGGGTCATGTGGGCATACTCCGGCAGGTGAATCTCGGACTTTAACCAAGGGCCCCCCTCGCCATGCCACCTTCGACCCTGCTGATCACCGGCGCCAGCCGTGGCATCGGTGCCGCCGTGGCGCGCCGCGCCGCCGAGCGCGGCTTCGACATCGTCGTCAACTACGCGCGCGATGCCAATGCCGCCGAGGCCGTGGCCGCCGACGTGCGCGCGCTGGGCCGCCAGGCCCTCACCGTGCAGGCCGACGTGGCCGACGAGGCCGCGGTGCGCGCCATGTTCGCGCGCGTCGACGCCGAGATGCCGCCGCTGGCCGGGCTGGTGAACAACGCCGGCATCGTCGGCATGAAGTCGCGGCTGGACGAGATGGACGTGGCCCGCTGGCGCCTGCTGCTCGACACCAACGTGCTGGGCAGCCTGCTGTGCGCACAACTGGCGCTGCGGCGCATGAGCACGCGCCACGGCGGCCAGGGTGGGGCCATCGTCAACCTGTCGAGCATGGCCGCAACGCTGGGCTCGCCGGCCATGTACGTGGACTACGCGGCCACCAAGGGCGCGATCGACAGCTTCACCATCGGCCTGGCGCGCGAGCTGGCCGGCGAAGGCGTGCGCGTCAACGCGGTGCGGCCCGGCATCATCGACACCGACATCCACGCCGCCAGCGGCGAGCCGAACCGCGCGCAGACCTCGGCGTCGATGATCCCGATGGGCCGCCCCGGCAGCGCCGACGAGGTGGCCGCGGCCATCGTCTGGCTGCTCAGCGACGAGGCCAGCTACACCACCGGCGCCATCATCGACGTGAGCGGCGGGCGCTGACGGCGGCCGATGGCGGTGGGGCGGCCAACGCCGGCCCGGCCCACCCCGCCAGCGCCTCCGCCAGGAAGTCGAACACCACCCGCAGCCGCCGGCTGCTGCGCAGCTCGCGGTGCGCGGTCAGCCACACCGGCAGCACCGGCAGTTCCAGCTCGGACAGCACGCGCACCAGCTGGGGCTGGCTGGCCGCCAGCGGCACCATCGCGATGGCCACGCCCAGGCCGGCGCGCAGCGCTTCGAAGGTGACGAGCTGGTTGTCGCAGCGGAAGGCGAAGAAGCGCTTGTCGACGGCGAAGCCGGCGCGCTGAAAGCCCTCGATCAGCTGGGTCGACTGGTCGAAGCCGATCCAGCGCAGGCGGTGCAGCGTGTCGGGGCTCACCGTGCCGCCAGCGGCGGCCAGCAGGTCGCGGTGCACGAAGAAGCCCAGCGGCCAGTCGACCAGGTGCCGCGTGATCACCGCGCCCTGCGTCGGCTGAACCATGCGCACCGCAATGTCGGCCTCGCGCTCGAGCAGGTTGCCCAGCGTGTCGCTGGCCACCAGTTCCACCTGGATCTCGGGGTGCAGCCCCGCCAGCCGCGCCAGCATCGGCGGCAGCACATGGGCCGACACCACCTGGCTGGCCGTCAGGCGCACGCTGCCGGCCAGTTGCTGCACCGGTGCGGCGCCGGCATGCGCGCAGGCCTCGGCGGCGGCCAGCATGCGCGAGGCCGGCTCCACCATCGCCTGCGCCACCGCGCTGGGCACCAGGCGCCGCGCGGTGCGCTCGAACAGCGGCGCGCCCACCGCCGCCTCCAGCGCCGCCACCTGGCGGCTCAGCGTGGGCTGGCTGGTGCCCAGGTGCGCGGCGGCACGCGTCAGCGAGCCCTGCTCCACCACGGCCACGAAGGCGCGCAGCAGGTTCCAGTCGAGGCGGGTGGGGTCGAAGGCGGCGGCCATCACCTATTCAATCATGAATGGCAGGCATTCTGGTATCCGTCTTCTCACAGTGAGCGAGACGCGGCACGATCACACCATCGAATCAACCCTGGAGATGAACATGTCTGTCGTGATGGTGCTCGGAGCCAATGGCCGCCTCGGCCGCGCCGCTGTGGAAGCGTTCGACCGTGCTGGCTGGGACGTGGTGGCACAGATGCGCAGCCTGCCGCGCAGCCCGCTGCCCCTCGGTGTGAGACTGGTGCAGGCCGATGCGCTGGATGTGGCCGCCATCCGCGGCGCGGCGCCGCGGATCGACGTGATCGTCAACGCGCTGAACCCCGACTACACACGCTGGGCCACGCTGCTGCTGCCGCTGACCGCGGCCGTCATCGCCCTGGCCGAGGCCACCGGCGCCACCGTGATGCTGCCGGGCAACGTCTACAACTTCGGCAACCAGTTGCCACCCGCGCTGACCGAGACGACGCCGTTCGCCGGCACCCACGACAAGGCGCGCCAGCGCATCGCCCTCGAAGCCTCGCTGGCCGAGGCCGCGGGCCGCGGCGTGCGCAGCATCGTCGTGCGGGCGGGCGACTTCCTCGGCGACCAGGGCACCTGGATCGACCTGGGCTTCACGCGCAGCCTGGCCGGTGGCCGTGTCACGCACCTGGGCCCCGACGACCTCGAGCACGCCTGGGCCTGGCTGCCCGATCTGGCGCGCGTGTTCGTCGCCGTGGCCGAGCGACGCGCCACCCTGCCGCCGCATGCGGTGCTGCACTACGCCGGCCTCACGCTCACCGGCGCGCAGATGCATGGCCTGATCGAGCAGGCCAGCGGCCGCCCGCTGCAGCGCGCCGGCTTCCCGTGGTGGCTGATGCGCCTGGCTGCGCCGTTCGCGGCGATGCCGCGCGCGCTGATCGAGATGCGCTACCTGTGGCAGCGGCCGCACCGGCTCGACGAGACGCGGCTGCGCCAGCTCATCGGCGAGGTGCCGCACACCGCGCCCGAGGCGGTGCTGCGCGCCTGCCTGGCCGCGCTGCCCGGCGCCGAGCGCGTCAGAACCGAAGCTCGAAGCGCAGCGTGACGTTGGTGTAGGTGCGCGACAGCGTGTCCTGCGCCTGCGTGCTGCCGTCGGCCAGCAGCACGGTGGTGCCGGTGTCGTAGTCGCTGGCCGAGGCATTGGCCAGCGACAGGCGCGCGCTCGCGGCGGTGCCGAAGCGCCACAGCGCATAGGCGTCGAGCACGCGCTTGACACCCTGGCGGTACACCTGCGAATCGATCTGCTGCACGACGAAGGACGGCGTGAAGTTGAAGCTGCCGCCGAAAGTGAGCGGCATGCCTCGCAAGGGCCAGTCGAAGCCCAGGTTGGCGGTGTAGCGCGGCTGCTGGTCGAGCCGGTTGTTGGGGCCGGCCACGCCGTCCACCTTCGACCAGAGCAGGCTGCCGTTGGCGCGCAAGGTGAGGGGCAGATCGGTGACCCACAGGTCGGACGGTCGGAACTTGGCCTCGAGTTCCAGACCCGCCGCCGCGGCCCGGCCGATGTTCTGCGGGCGTGCCACCCAGCGGGTCACGGGCTGGCCGTTCGCATCGACAGCCCACGTGGGCTGCTCTTCGGCGCGCACCGTGCGGATCAACTGGTCGATCTGGCGGGCGAAGAGGTTGGCGCTGACGATGCCGCCGGCATCGAGGTAGTGCTCGAAGGCGAGGTCGAGGCCCCAGGCCAGTTCGGGTTTCAGGTCGGGGTTGCCAGCGCGGTCGGGGTTGAGCGGCTTGTTCGGTTGGGTGGTGTCGCGGTGCAGCGTCGCAACCGTCGGCCGCGCGATCAACTGCGACGTGGTGGGCGACTTGTAGCTGCGGGTCAGGCTCAACCGCACCTGGTCGCGCGGGGCGTCTGGCAGCTTCCAGACCATGTGGGCCAACGGTGTGAGCACGCCGCTGCGGTTCTTGAACTCCTGAAGCACCGCACCACCCACCTGTGCGACGCCGTCGCTGGTGGTCTGGATGCCCTCCCAGCGCAGGCCGGCATAGAAGGAGAAGGTCTTGCTCCACTCCCACTCGTCCTGCGCCCAGCCGGCCAGGCGCAACGTGCGGGCCTGGAGGGCGTCGCCGAACTCGGCCAAGGTGGCCTCACCACCCTCGGTGGTGAGGCGGCGGTCGCTGCGCTGGCCGCCCTGCAGCTCCCAGCCGGCCGACACGCTGTGTCGGTCGGCGATCAGCTGCGAGTATTTGCCATTGAGCTCGAGGCTGAGGTCGCGCACCGAACCGTCGTCGACCTTGCGGGGCAACGACAGGCCGTCGAACGCGTATTCCTCACGTTGGGTGAGGCTCGCGCTGCGCGCCAGCATGGTCGCGAAGCGCAGCTGCAAGCGGCCGCCGTTGCCGAGGGTGCGCTGCCAATTGCCATTGAGCCGGGCCATCGAGCTGTCGGCGTCGGTGCGCTGGTCGGCAAGGGCATAGGGCGCCGCTTCGGGGTCGGGCGCCTGGACCAGCGTGTGCTGGCCACTGCTGCGGCTGCGGCCCACGCTGGCCATGGGGTTCAGGTCGAGCGTGTGGCCGGGCCCGAGGCGGAACTGGAATCGCCCGTTGACGAACACGCCCTCGCGGCGGTTCAGCGACCGCTGCCCGGTCCGCTGCTCGAGCACGGGTTTGCCCGCGTCATCGCTGTCGACGCGCCGGCCGGTGGACTCCTCGGCCTGGTGCTGTCGGTTGAAGGCCGCCGACAGGTTGTAACCCAGACCCTCGTTCTGGCCGCTGTAGGTCCAGTTGCCGTTGGCCTGGGGGTGACGGTCGTCCTCGAGGCCGACGCCGAGGCGCAGTTCGTTGGTCTTGCGCTTGAAGTCCTCGCGCATCACCACGTTGATGATGCCGGCGATGGCCCGCGCGCCATGCTCGGCCACCGGCGAACGCATGATCTCGATGCGTTCGATCTGCTCGGGTGCGATCGAGTCGAGCGAAAAACCGAAGGGCATGCGCTGGCCGTCGATCAGGATGGCCGTGTAGCCGCCACCCATGCCTCGCATGCTGGGGTTGCCGCCCCGGCCCGGCGGCCCGCCCATCGTCACGCCGGGCAGGCGCTTGAGCACCTCGCCCAGCGTGCTGTCGCCCATGCGGTCGAGTTCGTCGCGGCCGTAGACGATCTTGGCGGCGGTCGAGCGCCGACGATCGGCATTCGCGTCGGCACTGCCGCTGATCTCCACGCGCTGCACGGCTGCGGCGCCGGCCGGCGTGGGCGGGGCGGCAGGCGTCGATGGAACGGCGGGGGGCTTGGGCGCCGGGTCGTCCGTCGCCGGCGCCCCCTGCGCGGCTGCGCCGCCGGCCAACCCTCCCGTTGCCAGGGCCAGGGCCACGACCAGGGCCGCGGGGCGCCGCACAGGCGCGCAGGGGGTGTCGGCGGGATGACGTGCCATTCGGTGGTCCGAGGGGCGGGCACGCCCGCGGAACGCGCATTGTCGTAAGGCTTTGTTGCGCCGGCGTTTCCGGCCCCCTGGCCGAGGGTCGGCGACTGCGTTCCATGGGGCCTGGCCCGCCGGCTCATGGGCCGCCGCTTACAGCCGCTTGCACACCCGCGGCGCCCCCGCCCTGCAGTTCGCCGGCCAGGTGCCGAAACCTCGTGAGAGGGTATCCGCCATGCCACGCAACGCAGAACAGACCGAGGAACTTGCCAATGCGGCCAGCCATGGCCTGAGCGGCCTGCTGGCCCTGGTGGCCTGGCCGGCCCTGGCCGCGCCGGCCGTGGACGGCCAACCGGTGCTGCACCAGGCGGGCGTCAGCGTGTTCGGGTTGACCATGCTGCTGATGTTCGTGGCCTCGACGCTGTACCACGCGGCACCCGCCGGCCCGGCGCGCCACCGGCTGCGCCGGCTGGACCACGCAGCGATCTACCTGTTCATCGCCGGCAGCTGCACGCCCTTCGCACTGGGCACACCCGACAACGGTGGCCAGTGGCTGGTGCTGGCCGGCGTGTGGGCCCTGGCCCTGGCCGGCATGGCCGCCAAGCTGGCCGACCGGCTGCGCCAGCCGCTCGCGTCGACGATGCTGTACCTGGGCTTCGGCTGGCTGGCCGGGGCCGCCGCCCTGCCGGCGCTGAGCCAGTTGAGCGGGAGTTCACTGGCGTTCCTGGTGGCGGGCGGCGTGGCCTACTCGGTGGGCTGCGGCTTCTTCCTGCTGGGCCGCCGCATGCGATACGGCCACCTGGTGTGGCACCTGTTCGTCATGGCCGGCTGCTCGTTCCACCTGCTGGCGCTGCTGCAGATGCGGGGCTGAGGCCGCCGCCGTGTCGCCGAACCTGGCGCGCGCCCCGGGAAGCAGGCAGCAAGACGCCTGGCCCGCGTTCCTAGCGCCGCTCCAGCAGCACCGGCGCAGCGGCCAGCCGATCGCGCAGCCGATCGGCGGCGAACAAGGCGTCCTGTCGGCTCGCCCAGGGCCCTGCCTGAACCCGGTGCCAGGGCGCATCGGCCACCACCGACAGCCGGGGCGCCAGCCAGTCCACCTGCTGCGCCAGCTGCTGCCGCCAGGCCTCGGCCGAAGTTGCGTCGCGGAAGGCGCCGAACTGCAGCCAGAAGCCGGGTGCCAACGGGGCCCCCGCAGGCGCCGCGGTCGCGGTGTCGTGGGTGCGCCCGGGGATGGCGTCCGGGCGCAGCCCGGGTGCGGCGCCCACCTGCTGCGCCAAAGCGGCGATGGGGTCGGCATCGCCGGTGTCGGCCGCGGGCGTCACGGCGGGCAAGGGCCCAGGCACAGCCGCCGGTGCCGGCGCCGGCGCCAACGGCAGGACAACGGGCGGGGGCGGGGGCGCAGCCGCGACCGGCTCGGCGTCGCGCTGCCAGCTGCCACTGCGGATGGCCTCGTGCGTGAGCCGTTCCAACTCCACCGGCGCCACGCCGTTGAGCAAGCCCAGCTTCAAGGCCGCGGTGTAGCTGAGATCGATGACGCGGCCGGCATGGAAGGGCCCGCGGTCGTTCACCCGCACCACCACCTCGCGGCCGTTGGCCGGGTTGCGCACCCGCGCATAACTGGGCAGCGGCATCGTCTTATGCGCCGCCGTCATCGCGTACATGTCGTAGGTTTCGCCGTTGGCCGTGGGCCGGCCGTGGAAGGCGCGGCCGTACCAAGAGGCCAGGCCGCGCTCGCGCATCGGCGGGTCGCCCAGCCGCGGCACGTAGGTCTGGCCGAACACCTCGTAGGGCTTGTTGGGTCCGCCCGCGCGCACCGGGTCCACGCGCGGCACCGCGTCGGGCACAGCGGCCAGGTTGGGCGGCGGCGACGCGCCGGGCCCGTCGCGGCCCGGTGCCGACGGCGTGCGCAAGCCCGCGCAACCGGCCAGCCCCAGCGCCACGACCCACGCCAGCAGCCGGCCGGCCGTGCGGGCCGCCGAAGCACCGGTGGACGAAGAGGCATGGGCCGTGGACATCGCCGGCCATTGTGCGCATCGGCGCGCACTCGGCGTGGCGGGAGACGCGCCAAAGACGCCCAGGCAAGGCGCCGGCACGACGGCCAAAGGCACCACACCGGTGCACTTTGGGCGCTGCCAGGCCCCAAAGGCCCGCCTCCGTGTCGCAGTGCACATACAAATTGGAGGGCACACTCCATCCTATTGTGCAGTGCAGCAAATAGACTGTAAGTCAGCCCTTCCTCGCGGGATACCCGTCACAGAAGGTGCCTATCCTGTTTCACATGGACTCGAACCTGACCACCTCTGCCGTTGACCTCTCCCCGTCCTGGCCCCTGAAGACCCTGGCACCGGGCGCCGACTACCTGCGCGACACCGCCGAGCGGACCGTGCTGTTCCTCGACACCCTGCGCCGCCGGGGCAACCGCTACGCCAAGGACACCCACGCCGGCGCCGCCGACCTGCTGAAGTTCGAGCACGAGCTGGTGCTGGACGGCCACGACCTGCCCCGGCCCTGCAACTATTCGCTGCTGCACATCCTGCCGCCCGATGGCCTGGCCATCGACCCGACCAGCCAGCCGGTGGTGGTGGTGGACCCGCGCGCCGGCCATGGCCCGGGCATCGGCGGCTTCAAGGTGGACTCCGAAGTGGGCGTGGCCCTGCGCGCCGGCCACCCGGTGTACTTCGTCACCTTCCGGCCGCAGCCCGAGGAAGGGCAGACCCTGTTCGACGTCGGTCTGGCCGAGGCCCGCTTCCTGGAAGAAGTGGCGGCTCGCCACCCGCAGTGCAGCACACGGCCGCTGGTGATCGGCAACTGCCAGGCCGGCTGGGCCATGGCCGGGCTGGCCTCGGTGCGGCCCGAGCTGTTCGGCACGCTGATCCTCGTCGGCGCACCGCTGTCGTACTGGGCCGGTGGCGCCAAGCTCAACCCGATGCGCTACAGCGGCGCCACGCTGGGCGGTTCGTGGCTGGCCGCGCTCAGCTCCGACCTGGGCGGCGGCCGCTTCGACGGTGCGCACCTGGTGAAGAACTTCGAGAACCTGAACCCGGCCAACAGCCTGTGGAGCCGCTACTACAGCCTGTGGTCGAAGGTGGACACCGAGGCCGAGCGCTTCCTCGAGTTCGAGCGCTGGTGGGGTGGCTTCTTCCGCATGACCGGCGACGAGTTCGAAACCATCGTCGAGAACCTGTTCGTCGGCAACAAGCTGGCCAGCGGCGAGGTCGAACTGGGTGGCCACCGCATCGACCTGCGCAACATCACGGCGCCGGTGGTGGTGTTCGCCTCGTGGGGCGACAACATCACACCGCCGCCGCAGGCGCTGAACTGGATCATCGACACCTGGGGCGACGAGCGCGCCATCGCCGCCGCGGGCCGCGTCATCGTCTACGTGCTGCACGAGACGGTGGGCCACCTGGGCATCTTCGTGGGCGCCGACGTGGCGCGCAAGGAGCACGACCAGATCGTCAACTCGCACGACGTGATCGAGCACCTGCCGCCCGGGCTGTACGAGATGCAGGTGCGGGCCAAGGGCGACCAGCCCACGGCGCACCTGGATGCGCTGGAGCCCGGCAGCTACAGCATGACCTTCGTGCGCCGCACGATGGACGACCTGCGGGCCATCAACCCGGAGGGCCGCGACGAGGAGAAGCTGTTCTCGACCGTGGCCAAGCACTCCGAGATCAACATGTCGCTGTACCGGACGCTGCTGCGCCCGCTGCTGCGCCCCTGGTCGACCTCGCCGCTGGGCGGCCGTGCGCTGGCCGATGCGGCCGTGCACCTGCATCCGCTGCGCCGGCAGCGGCAGGCGCTGTCGGACGTGCACCCGGCCTCGCCCGGCCTGCGCGCGCTGGCCCAGCACGTGCGCGAGCACCGCCATGCCGTGGCCGACGACCACCCGGCGCGGCACGTCGAACGCACCGTGTCGTCGTGGGTCGAGTTCGGCCTGAACTGGTACCGCGACCAGCGCGACGCCGCCACCGTGCAGTTCGCGCGTCTGGCCTTCGGGCCGCTGGGCGTCGGTGCCTTGCTGCCCCCCGACCCGCCGGCCGAACAGCTGGCCGTGGCCCGGGCACAGGCCGAGTTGCAGCTCGCGCGCGACGAGGTGCTGACGCAGATCGACAGCGGCGGCTACGCCCGCGCGGTGTGCCGCATCGTGCTGGCGGCGATGGCCGGCCACGGCGCCTTCGAGCGCCGCAGCCTGCGCCTGGCCCGCCGCCTGGCCGAGCTGCCCCCTGCCCCGGGCGCCGCGCCGCGGTCGGTGGTGGAATGGCGCGCGCTGGCCCATGCCGAGGCCCGCGTGCTGGCCGTGGCCCCGCTGGAAGGCCTGGAGGCCCTGGCGCGCATGCTGCCCACCGCCCCGGAGCGCGAGCGCGCGCTGGCGGTGGCCACCGCGGTGCTGATGGTGGACTCGACGGTGATCAAGTCGCCGCCGGACGTCATCGCCGGCCTGATCCGCGCGCTGCAGGCCGATGCGCAGCGTGTCACCGAACTGGCCGCGCAGCTGTGCGCCAGTGCCGTGCACGCCCCGGCGCCGGCCGATGGCGCGCCGCCGCTCGCACTGCCGACGCCCACCCCGGCAGAAGCCGCGCGCGCCCGACCACGCCGCCGCGCCACCGTCAAGGTGCCCACCGCGGCCTGATCCCCACTTCAATTCGAACACCCGCCATGTCTTCACGAACCGTCGCCCGCCCCCTGGAGGGCAAGAACATCCTCGTCACCGGCATCGCCGATGAGAAGTCCATCGCCTGGGGCTGCGCCAAGGCCTTCCACGACATGGGCGCCAGCCTGGCCGTCACCTACCGCAACGACCGCGACCGCGACGCCGTCGGCGCCCTGGCCGAGCGCCTGGAGGCCCTGTGCCTGCCGCTGGACGTGATGGTGGAAGGCCAGATGAAGGCCGTCTTCGAACGCCTGTCCTCGCACTTCGGCGTGCTGCACTCGGCGCTGCACTCGATCGCCTTCGCGCCCAAGGCCGACCTGCACGGCTCGCTCACAGATTGCTCGCGCGCCGGCTTCCTGAAGGCGATGGACTGCTCCTGCTACAGCTTCATCGAGATGGCCCACTACGCCGCCCCGCTGATGACCGCCGGCGGCACGCTGTTCACGATGAGCTACCACGGCGCCCACCGCGTCACCGAGCACTACAACGTGATGGGGCCGGTGAAGGCCGCGCTGGAATCGTCGATGCGCTACCTGGCCCATGAGCTGGGCCGCCAGGGCATCCGCGTGCACGCCATCTCGCCCGGGCCGATCCGCACCCGTGCGGCCAGCGGCATCGCCGATTTCGAGGACATGGCCAACGACGCCGAACAGCGCGCCCCCGCCGGCGCCATGGCCGGCATCGAGGACGTGGGCTACGCCACCGCGATGCTGGCCGTGGACAGCGCGCGCATGCTCACCGGCTCGACGGTGTACGTGGACGGTGGCGCCCACATCATGAACTGAGCCACGCCCATGGCCGACACCTCCGCCGACACGGGCTGCCCCCTGGCCGCCGACCACCGCGAGCCCGCCGAGGCCGGCTTCGCCGCGGCCGACCGCCCGCCCCTGGCCACCGTGCTGACGCCACAGCCCGACGTGCCCCGCACCAGCCTGAGCCACCCCCTGCGCATCGACGAGGTGGTGGTGGCCCACACCGCCGGCCGCATCGGCCTGTGCATCTGCCCCGGCAAGCGCGGCCACAGCCTGAAGGGCGCGCGCTGGCAGCGCGATCTGGCAATGGACCTGGCCGTGGTGCAACGCTGGCGCCCCAACGCCGTGCTCACCCTGCTGGAAGCGCACGAGTTCGACCTGCTGGGCGTGCCCCAGCTCGGACCGCAGCTGCAGGCCCGCGGCATCGAATGGCACCACCTGCCCATCGTCGACATGCAGCCGCCGGACGCGCGCTTCGAGGCCGGCTGGCACCGCACCGGCCCGCTGGTGCGGCGCTACCTGGACCAGGGCGGGCGCGTGCTGGTGCACTGCCGCGGCGGCCTGGGCCGCACCGGCTCGGTGGCTGCGCGCCTGCTGGTCGAGCTGGGCACGCCGGCCCACGAGGCCATCGCCCGTGTGCGCCAGGCCCGGCCCGGCGCCATCGAAACCCTCGAGCAGGCACGCCATGTGCTGGACCTGCCGCAACCCGGCCGGCGCTGACCACCGGCCCCCACCCCGCGGGGCGGGACTGAACTGACCCTTGGAGAGCAACGTGGAACTGGAACAAATGCCGCAGCCGATGGTGCCCGCGGCCTGGACACCGAATGCCGACGACAGCGCCCTGCTGGCGGGCGGGTACGAGAACGTGCCCTTCGACGAGATCCAGATCGGCCAGACGGCCAGCATGTCGCGCAAGCTGACGATGGACGACATCGAGCTGTTCGCCACCGTGTCGGGCAACAGCAACCCGGTGCACCTGGACAAGGCCTTCGCCGCCGACACCCGGCACCACCGCATCATCGCCCACGGCATGTGGTCTGGCGCGCTCGTCTCGGGCGTGCTGGGCTCCAAGCTGCCCGGCACCGGCACCGTGTACCTGGGGCAGGACCTGCGCTTCCTCAACACCATCGGCGTCGGCGAGACCATCACCGCCACCGTCACCGTGGTGGAGAAGCGGGCCGAGCAGTCGGTGGTGGTGCTGAACTGCGTGTGCACCAACCAGGATGGCCAGTTGCTGGTCACCGGCACCGCCGTGGTGACGGCGCCGACGCAGAAGGTGCGCCGCGAGAACCAGGAGCTGCCGCAGGTGCAGCTGATCCACCACCACCAGCACGACGCGCTGCTGGCCCGCTGCGACGGCCTGCCGCCGATGCCCACCGCGGTGGCCTACCCCTGCGACGAGACCTCGCTGCGCGCCGCCGTCGACGCCGCCGCGGCCGGCCTGATCGAGCCGGTGCTGGTCGGACCGGCGCAGCGCATCCGCGAGGTGGCGGCCACCTTCGGCATGGACATCACCCGCTTCCGGCTGGTGGATGCCGAGTTCCCGCAGGACGCCGCCGAGGCCGCGGCCCGCCTGGCCCGCGACGGCGAGGTCGATGCGCTGATGAAGGGCTCGCTGCACACCGATGAGCTGATGAGCGCGGTGGTGCGCAAGGACAACTGCCTGCGCACCTCGTCGCGCATCAGCCACGTGTTCGTGATGAACGTGCCCACCTACTCGCGCACCCTGCTCATCACCGACGCGGCCATCAACATCGCGCCGACGCTGGAGGACAAGGTCCACATCATCCAGAACGCCATCGATCTTGCCCATGTGCTGGGCGTGCCCAAGCCAAACGTGGCCATCCTGTCGGCGGTCGAGAACATCAACCTGAAGATCCCGTCGACGCTGGAGGCCGCCGTGCTGTGCAAGATGGCCGACCGCGGCCAGATCCGCGGCGGCGTGCTCGACGGCCCGCTGGCCTTCGACAACGCCATCTCGGCCGAGGCCGCGCGTACCAAGGGCCTGGTGTCGCCGGTGGCCGGCTCCGCCGACATCCTGCTGGTGCCCGACCTGGTGGCCGGCAACATGCTGGCCAAGCAGCTCACCTTCCTGGCCCATGCCGACGCCGCCGGCATCGTGCTGGGCGCCAAGGTGCCGATCATCCTGACCAGCCGCGCCGACAACTTGCGCACGCGCCAGGCCTCGTGCGCCGTGGCCGCCCTGCTGGCCCAGGCCAACCGCGACGCGCGCGCCGCACGACCCGCCCACTGAAGGAGCCCGCGATGAGCGCACGCGCCAGACACCAGGCCTGCCTGGTGCTCAATGCCGGATCGTCGAGCCTGAAGTTCTCGGTCTTCCGCCAGCCCACCGACGGCGGCGAGCTGCTGCCCATCGTGAGCGGCCAGATCGCCGGCATCGGCGCCGCGGCCACCTTCGAGGCCCGCGACGCCCAGCGCCGCGTGCTGGCCGAGCACGCCTTCGACGCCACCACCTCGCGCAGCCGCGAGGCCCTGCTGGCCCATGTGCTGCAGTGGATCGCCACCACGCAGGCCGACGACGAAATCGTCGCCGCCGGCCACCGCGTGGTGCACGGCGGCCGGGCGCTGCAGCGCCCGGCGCGCATCGACGCGGCCCTGATCGAGCAGCTCGACGCGCTGGTGTCGCTGGCCCCGCTGCACCAGCCGCACAACCTGGCGCCGATCCGCATCCTGGCCCGCAACCACCCGGGCCTGGCCCAGGTGGCCTGCTTCGACACCGCCTTCCACAGCACCCTGCCCTGGGAGGCGCGCACCTTCGCGCTGCCGCGCGAACTGAGCGACTCCGGCATCAGCCGCTACGGCTTCCACGGCCTGTCGTACGAGTACGTCAGCCAGCGGCTGATCGCCCGACAGCCCGAGCTGGCGGCCGGCCGCATGGTCATCTGCCACCTGGGCAACGGCTCGAGCGCCTGCGCCGTGCACGGCGGGTGCAGCGTCGACAGCACGATGGGCTTCACCGCGCTCGACGGCCTGCCGATGGGCACCCGCTCGGGCGCCCTCGACCCCGGCGTGATCCTCCACCTGATGCGCGAGCGCGGCATGGACCTCGACGCCGTCGAGGACCTGCTGTACCGGCGCTCGGGCCTGCTCGGCGTGTCCGGCCTGTCCAACGACATGAAGGTGCTGCAGTCCTCGGACGATCCGGCGGCCCGTCAGGCCGTGGCCCTGTACTGCTTCCGCATCGCCAAGGAAGTGGCCTCGCTGGCCACGTCGATGGGTGGCCTGGACGCGCTGGTGTTCACGGCCGGCATCGGCGAGCACTCGGCGCTGGTGCGCGAGCAGGTCGTCGGACGTCTGGCCTGGCTGGGCGCCCGCCTCGACACCGAGGCGAACCAGCGCCACGCCCACCGCATCTCCGCCGCCGACGGCCGCCTGCCCGTCTACGTGGTGCCGACCAACGAGGAACTGATGATCGCCCGGCACACCATGGACGTGCTGGCAGGGTCGGTCTCGCCGGCCCCGGCGGCGGCTCGCACGGCAGCCCCGTCCGATGTCGAGTGCCGTGCGCCGACGGAAAGCGCCGCATGAGACTCGTCCTCTTCGACATCGAGCATGCGATCGGCACGCTCACGCTGAACCACCCGCGCAAGCGCAATGCGCTGAGCAACGAGCTGGTCGACGAACTGCTCGACGGCTTTGCTCGCATGAGAGCCGCCGAGGCGCGCGTGGTGGTGCTGCGCGCGGCCGACGACGCCAAGGTCTGGTCGGCCGGACACGATGTCGACGAGCTGCCCGTGAGCGGGCGCGACCCCCTGGGTTGGGACGACGCGCTGCGCCACCTCGTTCGCGCGATCGAGGACTTCCCCTGCCCCGTCATCGCGATGGTCGACGGCGGCGTCTGGGGCGGCGCCTGCGAGGTGGTGCTGGCCTGCGACCTGGTGGTGGCCGGCCCGAACGCCACCTTCGCCGTCACGCCGGCCAAGCTGGGCGTACCCTACAACGTGAGCGGCATGATGACCTTCATGAACTCGGCCAACATCCGGCTGGTCAAGGAGATGGTCTTCACCGCCCAGCCTGTGGGGGCCGAGCGCGCCGAGCGCATGGGCATGATCAACCACCTGGTGCCGGCCGAGGAACTGAGCTCGTTCACCTACGGCATGGCGGGCGTGATCTCGAAGAATTCGCCGCTGTCGATCCGCGTGATGAAGGAGCAGTTGCGCGTGCTGACCGGCGCCAACCCGATGACCCCGCGGGGCTTCGAGCGCATCCAGGGCCTGCGCCGCATCGTCTACGACAGCGACGACTACCGCGAAGGCATCGCCGCCTTCAAGGAAAAGCGGCCACCGTCGTTCTCGGGCAGCTGAGGCACCGACGCCCCGCCGCGGCACCGGCCGGCCACGGAGGCCGGTTCAGCAGCCATCGTGCCGGGACGCCAGCCAGGCCACGAACCGGTCTTCCGGCATCGGTCGACCGAACAACCACCCCTGCGCCTGCCCGCAACCCTGGCCCAGCAGGAAGTCGGCCTGCTCGGCCGTTTCCACACCCTCGGCCACGGTGGTCAGGTTCAACGCGGCGGCCAGGGCGACGAAGGCCTTGACCAGTTCGTCGTCGCGCCGGCTCCGCCCGATGCAGTGCACGAAGCTCTTGTCGATCTTCAGGCAGTCGATCGGAAAGCGCGCCAGGTAGTTCAACGCCGAGTAGCCGGTACCGAAATCGTCGATCGCGATGCCCAGGCCGCGCGCTCGCAACGCGTCCAGTGCCTGTTGCACGCGGTTCGAATCCTGCAGCAGCACGCTCTCGGTGATCTCGATCGACAGCCAGTCCGGGTGGCAGCCGGTCTGCGCCAACACCTCGTCGACGAGGGCCGGCAGGCCATCGTCCGTGACCTGGCGCGTCGACACGTTGACTGCCACGTGCAGGGGCTCGCTGCGGCCACGGTTCAGCCGCACCGCCGCCTCGGCCGCGGTGCGCATCACCCAGCGGCCGATCGGCAGGATCATCCCTGTCTCCTCGGCCAGGCCGATGAAGCTGTCCGGTGCCAGCATGCCCAGCGTGGGGTGCTGCCAGCGCAGCAGCGCCTCGACGCCGAGGATCCTGTGCGGATCGCTCAGGTTGACCTGCGGCTGGAAGTGCAGCACCAGTCCGTCGCCGCCGGCGGCGTGCCGCATGGCCTGCTCGAGCGCCAGGCGGTGGCGCACGGCCTCGCCGAGCTCGGCGCGGTAGTACTCGGTGCGCGCGCGACCACTGCGCTTGGCGTGGTACATCGCGGTGTCGGCGTTGGCCAGCAGCGACTCCAGGGTCTGGCCGTCGAGCGGGTACATGGCCACGCCGATGCTGACGGTGATGCGAAGTTCGCGGTGCAGCAGCGTCATCGGCTGCGCCAACGCGACGTGCAGTTTGTCGGCGATGGTGCCCAGCACTTGCGGATGATCGACATCGGGCGCCAGCACCACGAACTCGTCGCCGCCCAGGCGCACCAGAAGGTCGTTGGCGCGCAGGCCACTCGTCAGGCGGCGCGCCACCTCGCGCAGCAACGCGTCGCCGGCGCTGTGCCCCATGCCGTCGTTGATGGCCTTGAACTGGTCGAGGTCGAGCAGCAGCACGCCGACGCGGTTCCCACGCCGCTCGGCGGCGGCGAACAGACCCGGCGCGCGCTCGTGCAGCGCCTGACGGTTGGCCAGCCGCGTGAGCGGGTCCGTGCGCACCAGCGACTCGATCAACTCCAACTGGGCAATCTTCTCGCTGATGTCGCGGCCGATGCCCAGCACGCTGCAGACGGCGCCGCTGTGGTCCCGCTCGGCCACCAGGTGGATCTGGTGCACGGACGGCACGGCGCTGCCCGGCGCCACGAAGCGCAGGTCCAGCATTTCGTCGCGGCCCTCGGACACCACCCGCCGCAGCGCCTGCTCGACCGGCGCCAGGTCGACCGCCATGCCCAGCGCAGTCTGGCTGAGCGCGAGTCCCTGCACGTGCTCGAGGCGCTGGCCGAACACGCGCGCCATCGCAGGGTTGATGTAGAGCACGCGCAGGTCGAGGTCCCAGCGCGCGATGTTGTCGCCGGCGTTCTCGGCCAGCGAGCGGAACTCGCGCTCCTTGGCGGCCAGCGCCTGACGCACCCGCACTTGCTCGGTCACATCTCGCCCCACCGCGATGACGCCGCAGATGGACCCGTCGGCATCGCGCTCGGGAGCGATCGCGATGCTGTGCACGCCAAACCCGCCCTGGGCCAGCGGCACCTGCAGTTCGACCGTGCCACTTTCACCTTCGACCAGAGCCCGTTCGATCTGCGCCCGGTAGGCGTCGACGCCCAGCGTGCCGGGCAACGCGATCTCGCCTGCCTTGCGACCGATCACGCTGTGCTCGGCGCGACGAACCGCGCCCCCCTTGTCGCCCCGGTTGATGTAGGTGGCACGCGCATTGGGACCATAGCGGATGATGGTGTCGGGCGAGTTCTCGGCCAAGGTGCGGAACTCGCGTTCCTTCGCGGCCAGCGCCCGCTGGGTGCGCACTTGGTCGGTCACGTCGCGGCCGACGGCGATGGCACCGCAGATGACGCCGTCGGCATCTTGCTCGGCGGCGAACATGACGCTGTGCACGCGAATCTCGCCGCTGGGGTGCGGCACGATCAAGTCCACCGTGCCTCGCTGTCCGGTGGCCAGCGTCTGCTCGAGTTGCCGTTCGTAGGCCTGCACGCCCACCATGCCCGGCGGCGCAGCCTCGGTGGGTGTCCGCCCGACGATGCGCTGCGCCGTGACCTGAACACGTTCCTCGATCTCGCGGTTGCAGTAGACGGCCCGCTTGTCGAGGCCGTAGCGGATGATGTTGTCAGGCCAGTTCTGGGCCAGCGTACGGAACTCGCGTTCGCGCACGCGCAGGTCGTGCTCGACCCGGGACTGCTCGGTGATGTCGCGTGCCAAGGCCAGCACGCGCGGCGCGCACGGGCGGTCGGTGTCGACGCCAATGTGGACGTCGTAGGTGCTGGTCACCCCGTCGCGTGGCCAGTCGATCTGCAGCCGCCGGGGCTGCCCGCTGGCCAGCGCCGCCTGGAGCGCCGTCTTCAGCCGCCCCGCTGCCGGGCCGAACAGCCCTGCATCGACCACGCTGTGCTGCAGCAAGTCGGCGCCTGGCCGATCGGCGACACGCGCCAAGCTCGGGCTGACGAAAACCAGGCGAAGTTGTTCGTCGGTCAGCAGGATCAGGTCGTCGCAATCGCGCAGCAATGCGTGAAGGAGCGATTGCGCCGACTCCGTGGTGGCGGCGACCTGCGCCAGCTGAGTTCTCATCGACTGCTCCCGGCCCATCGGGAGCCCGACTATTCACCGGCCGGCTCCGCATGCCATTGAGTTGAGCCAATCCCCGAATGAGTATGCGCGCGCGGCACGCGAGGTCAGCCAAACCCCGGCTCTACAACGCGCTGGATGCCGTGCAGGACATCATGAATTGCCGCGACGGATTCGGTGGCGCGCAAGCTCGCACACCAACGCGCCGAAGCTGCAGCGAATCGTGAAGGCCAAAAAGAAGGCGGCTCGGCATCACCCTGCGTCTGGCGACGCCCTCACGCGATGGAGGTCAGGGGTGTTTTTGACAGGACGCCGGAAGGCGAGGGGCTGGTGCGACCGGCAGGAATCGAACCTGCGACGTGGCCTTCGGAGGGCCGCATGATATCCACTTCACCACGGTCGCCGCACTCGGCAAGCTGCGGATTCTAGTGCATGGGGTGGCGGACGAAGCCCCTCGCTATAATCGCGCGCTTTGCTCGGGGCGGCGGATCACGCCCCGGGTCGGTTCCCCCCGCAGGCCACGGAGCAAGGCCTGCGGCAAGCCCAGCACAAGCCCAGGTGCCGGTCGACGATCGGCGCGACACAAGAACGAGGATTTCATGAGCGACGCCCAGCCTTCCCACGACGCAGACCATGAAGTGCACGAGGGGCCGATCAAGACCCCGAAGCAGTTGATCGCCGCGGTGGTGGCGTCGTTCGTGGTGCCGATCGTCGCGATCATCCTGCTGACCAACTTCGTCAACTTCGGCCCCAAGACCGGCGCCGGCAGCGAGGGCATGTCGGCCGAGGCGGTGGCCCGGCGCATCCAGCCGATCGGCAGCATCGTCATCCGCACGGCCTCGGGCGGCGCGCTCAAGACCGGCGAGCAGGTGTTCCAGGCCCAGTGCTCGGCGTGCCATGCCGCCGGCGTCGCCGGTGCGCCGAAGGTGGGCGATGAAGCCGCCTGGGCCCCGCGCATCAAGACCGGCTACGAGGCCCTGCTGACCTCGGCGCTGAAGGGCAAGGGCGCGATGGGGGCGCAGGGCGGCGGCGATTTCGGCGAGGTCGAGATCGGCCGCGCGGTGGTCTACATGGCCAACCAGTCGGGCGGCAAGCTCGAGGAGCCCAAGGCACCGGCCGCGGCCGCCAGCGGCGCTGCCGCCGCTCCGGCCGCCGACGCGGCCAGCGCCGCCGCCCCTGCGGCCAGCGCCACCAAGTGATGCGGGGCCTGCGGGCCGCCTGACCCACCAGCCGGCCCGCGGGCCGGCTTTTTCATGCCCGCACCGGCTCGTTGGGTTGCGGATCCAGCGCATAGCCGAAGCGCGCCGGCGCGTCGGCGAACACCAGCGCGCGCGGCGACCACAGGCCTTGCTCCACCGCGCGAGAGGCGTCGAGCACGTCCTGGCTGTGGACGATGCCGAAGCCGATGTCGGTGTCCAGGAACAGGCGGCCAGCCTCGTCCAGCCAGGAGGCATGCACGCGCGCCGCGCGGCCGGTGTGGCTGGTGACCGCGGGCTGGTCGGTGGGCCACATCAGGCGCCACACCCAGGGGGCGGCCTCCAGCTGCACGTACACCCGCTGCGGACCGTTCTGGAAGTACCAGCGGCCCTGCTCGTCGGCCTCGTAGTTGCGCTCGATGAAGGCCTTGAGCTTGTCGTGGTCGATGCGGCTGCCCTTGACCCCGGGGAAGGGGCCGGCACGCTGGATGCGCTCGTCGCGCATGTACCAGTCACCACGCGCGTCGAGCGCGAGCCAGCCGTGGCAGTGGGGCACGTTGGGCCACTTGCGCAGCGCCGCCTTGACGATGTCGTCCATGGCCCGATGGTGCCTCAGGCGAGCGCGGCGTGCATCCAGCCCATCACCGCCTGCGGCAGGGTCATCACATGGCCCGGAAAGCGGCCCGCCGGAAAGCCCACGTGGCCACCATGCGCCGGCTGCCACAGCGTGACGTGCGGACCCACCTGCTGCGGCCGCGGCAGGTGGTGGCCGGGCAGGAAGGGGTCGTTGCGCGCATTGAGCACCAGCGCCGGGATGCGGATGCGGTGCAGCTGCGGCTGCGCAGAGGCGCGGGCCCAGTAGTCGTCGGTGTCGCGGAAGCCGTGCAGCGGCGCGGTGAAGACGTTGTCGAACTCGTAGAGGTCGCGCGCGGCCAGCAGCCGCTCGCGGTCGAACAGGCCCGGGTGCTGGGCCAGCTTGGCCAGCGCCTTGGGCTTCATCGAGCGCAGGAACATGCGGGTGTAGACCAGCCGGTTGAAGCCGCGGCCGATGGCGTGGCCGCCGGCGGCCAGGTCGATCGGCGAGCTGATGGCCGCCACCGCGGCGGCGGTGGCCGAGGCGCTGTCGCCGGCCTCCTCCGCCCAGCGCAGCAGCGCATTGCCGCCCAGCGAGATGCCGATGGCGCGCAGGGGCGCCTGCGTACCCGCACGCAGCCGCGCGAGGATCCAGCCGATCTCTTCGAAATCGCCCGAGTGGTAGGCCCGCGGCCCGAGGTTCAGCTCGCCCGAGCAGCCGCGGAAGTGCGGCACCGCATAGCGCCAGCCGGCCTGCCGCGCCCAGAGGCCGAAGGCCTGCGCGTAGTGGCTGGCCGACGAGCCTTCGAGGCCATGGAAGAGCACCAGCATGGGCGCCTCGGACGGCGCCCCCGCCAGATGGTCGACATCGATGAAGTCGCCGTCGGGCGTGGTCCAGCGCTCGCGCTCGAAGCGCAGGGGCGGCCCCACACGGGGCCGCGAGAACAGCGCGGGCCAGATGGTCTGCAGGTGGCCGCCAGGCAGCCACCAGGGGGCGGAGAAGCGCTGCATCGTCGGGCGCTGCGGGGGCGCGGGGCCGGGCGCGCCGGTCAGTGCAGCATCGATGCGTGCGGCGCCACGACCTCGGGGCCCTCGTCGGCCGCGCCGGGGCTGGCATGGTGGGCCACCATGCGCCACCCCTGCGCGCCGCGCAGGTAGACGTTGGTGGCCAGCACGAAGCCGGTGCGCGGGCTGTCGGCGGTGCCGATCTCGATGCGCTCGACCACGCTGTGCACGGCCGCATCCATGGTGTGCACCCGGCGCACCTGCTCGGCATGGGCCGGGATGCGGCCGGTGGCGAACATCGATTCGAAGGTGTGGCGGATGGCCTGTGGCCCGACCACGCGCCCACCGCCAGGGTGGACACAGACGATCTCGTCGTCGTCGGCCCACAGCGACATGAGCTTGTCGATGTCACCTTCGCGCAGCGCGTCGTAGAACTGCGCCTCGACGTCGTCGGGCGAGGCCATCAGGTGGGCGGTCTGCGGCTTGGGGCGGGACATGCGGCGCTCAGCGGAAGACCACGGTCTTGTGGCCGTTCATCAGCACGCGGCGCTCGACGTGCCAGCGCACGGCGCGGGCCAGCACCACGCATTCGACGTCACGGCCCACGGCCGTCATCTCCTCGGCCGACAGCGAATGGTCGACCCGCGCCACGTCCTGTTCGATGATGGGGCCCTCGTCCAGATCGGCGGTGACGTAGTGCGCGGTGGCGCCGATCAGCTTGACGCCGCGGGCATGGGCCTGGAAGTAGGGCTTGGCGCCCTTGAAGCTGGGCAGGAAGCTGTGGTGGATGTTGATGGCCCGGCCCTTCAGCGCAGCGCAGAAATCCGGCCCCAGGATCTGCATGTAGCGCGCCAGCACGACGAGGTCGATGCGCTCGCGGTCGACCAGCGCCTCCACCTCGCGCTCCTGTGCGCGCTTGGTGGCGGCGTCGCTGCCAGTGGGCAACGGCAGGTGGTGGAAGGCGATGCCGTAGCTCTGCGCCAGCGACTCGAAGGCGGCGTGGTTGGAGACGATGGCCGGGATGTCCACCGCGAGCTGGCCGCTCTTCCAGCGGAACAGCAGGTCGTTGAGGCAGTGGCCATGCTGGCTGACCATCAGCAGCAGGCGAGGCCGCTCGGCCACCGCATGGAAGCGTGCCTCCATGCCGTACTGGCCGCTCACATGCGAGAACAGGCTCTGCAGCATGCCCGGCGCGGCCAGATGGGGCGGCGCGGCGAAGTGCACGCGCATGAAGAACAGGCCCGTCGCATCGTCGCCGTCGACGTCGCCGAACTGCTGCGAGTCGATGATGTTGCAGCCGGCCTGGAACAACAGGCCGGACACCGCGTAGACGATGCCGGTGGTGTCCTTGCAGGACAGGGTGAGGATGAACTCGGGGTGTCGCGCCATGGGCGCGCATTGTAGGCAGCCGGCCCCCGCGCCCCGCACCGGCGGCGCCGTGGCGACGGCCGGTCAGTGCCCGGCGCCGACCTTCTCGCCCGCCTTCAGGCGGTACACGGTGCCGCAGTACGGGCACTTGCCCTCGCCTGTGGCGGCCACGTCGATGAACACCTTGGGGTGGGCGCTCCAGAGCGCCATCTTCGGGTTGGGGCAGGCCACCACGCCGGGGCCCTGCAGATCCTTGGCGGTCAGCTCGACCACGGCCTTTGCGTCTGTCATGTCGGTCATACCTTGGAAAGCCATTCGGCGTACTTGGGATTGCGGCCGTTGACGATGTCGAAGAACGCCGCCTGGATCTGGGTGGTGATGGGGCCGCGCTCGCCGGCGCCCAGCTGGATGCGGTCGAGCTCGCGGATCGGCGTCACCTCGGCCGCGGTGCCGGTGAAGAAGGCCTCGTCGGCGATGTAGACCTCGTCGCGGGTGATGCGCTTCTCGACCAGCTTCAAGCCCAGGTCCTGGCAGATGTTGAAGATGGTGTCGCGGGTGATGCCGTTCAGCGCGCCAGCCGACAGGTCGGGCGTGTACACCACGCCCTTCTTGATGATGAAGATGTTCTCGCCGGCGCCTTCGCTGACGAAACCGGCCGAGTCGAGCAGCAGCGCCTCGTCGTAGCCCTCGTCGGTGACCTCCATGTTGGCCAGGATCGAGTTGGTGTAGTTGCTCACCGCCTTGGCCTGCGTCATCGTGATGTTGACGTGGTGGCGGGTGTAGCTGCTGGTCTTGACGCGGATGCCGCGGCGCAGGCCCTCTTCGCCGAGGTAGGCGCCCCAGGCCCAGGCGGCGACCATCAGGTGGATGGTGTTGCCCTTGGGGCTGACGCCGAGTTTCTGGTCGCCGATCCAGACCAGCGGGCGCAGGTAGCAGCTCTCGAGCTTGTTCTCGCGCACCACCTGCTTCTGTGCGTCCTCGACCTGCTCGATCGAGAACGGGATCTTCATGCGCAGGATCTTGGCCGAGTTGAACAGCCGCTCGGTGTGCTCGCGCAGCCGGAAGATGGCCGTGCCCTGCGCCGTGTTGTAGGCGCGCACGCCTTCGAAAGCGCCGCAGCCGTAGTGCAGCGTGTGGGACAGCACGTGGATCTTTGCATCACGCCAGTCGACCAGTTGGCCGTCCATCCAGATCTTGCCGTCGCGGTCGGACATCGACATGAGAGGGTCCTCGTGTGGGGTGAAAGCCGGGATTTTATTCGGCCGGCGAGGCCACGGGGCCCACAGCCGGCGCGTCGGGCCCCGCATCGGGCCGCTGAAGCGACCAGGCCGTGCAACGGCCGCCGCGCAGTTCGACGCGCACGCTGGCCCCGGACGGGTCGCGCCAGACGAAGGTCTCGGGGTCGTCCGACACCTTCTCGCCCAGGCTGCGTGTGAGCGGCAGCACGTCCATCAGGCGCATGCCGGTGCGCATCTTCGAGTGCAGCATCACCGCGCTGTCGACCTGCCCGACCGGCGCCTGGCCGGCGACGCGCATCACGCGCATGGCCCGGCTGAACTGCAGCAGCAGCCAGAACACGATCACCGTCAGCGCCAGCGCCACACCGGGCCAGCCATAGACGCTGTAGCCCACGGCAATGGCCACGACGGCCAGGCCCCAGCCCAGGTTGGCGTTCATCGCGAGCCTCCCGCGCGCATCGGCGGCAGGCAGTCGGCCCGCGCAGGCTCAGAGTGAACGCACGACATCGACTGCCTCCTCGATGCGCTCGATGGCGTGCACGGTCAGGCCCTCGATGGGCTTCTTCGGCGCGTTGGCGCGCGGCACCAGCGCCACGCTGAAGCCGAGCTTGGCGGCCTCCTTCAGCCGCTCCTGGCCACGCGGCGCGGGCCGCACCTCGCCGGCCAGGCCCACCTCGCCGAAGGCCAGGAAGCCCTGCGGCAGCGCCTTGCCGCGCAGGCTGCTCTGGATGGCCAGCAGCACCGCCAGGTCGGCCGCCGGCTCGCTGATGCGCACGCCGCCGACGGCGTTGACGAACACGTCCTGGTCGAGGCTGTCGACGCCGGCATGGCGGTGCAGCACGGCCAACAGCATGGCCAGGCGGTCGCGGTCCAGGCCCACGCTCAGGCGCCGCGGGCTGGGCCCGCCGGAATCGACCAGCGCCTGGATCTCCACCAGCAGCGGCCGCGTGCCCTCCAGGGTGACCAGCACGCACGAGCCCGGCACCGGCGCACCGTGGGTGGACAGGAAGATCGCGCTGGGGTTGCTGACGCCCTTGAGGCCGCGCTCGGTCATCGCGAACACGCCGATCTCGTTGACGGCGCCGAAGCGGTTCTTGATGGCCCGCACCAGGCGGTAGCTGCTGTGCGTGTCGCCCTCGAAGTACAGCACCGTGTCGACGATGTGCTCGAGCACCCGCGGGCCGGCCAGCGCGCCCTCCTTGGTGACGTGGCCCACCAGCACGATGGCACAGCCGCTGGACTTGGCGGTGCGGGTGAGCTGCGCCGCGCATTCGCGTACCTGCGCCACCGAGCCCGGCGCGCTGGTGAGCTGGTCGGAATACACCGTCTGGATCGAGTCGATGACGCAGAAGTCGGGCGCCTCGGCCGCCAGCGCGGCCTGGATCTTCTCGAGCTGGATCTCGGCCAGCACGCGCAACTGCGTGCCCGCCAGGCCCAGCCTGCGGGCGCGCAACGCCACCTGGGCGCCCGATTCCTCGCCGGTGACGTAAAGCACCTTGATGTGCGACGACAGCGACTCGGCCGCCTGCAACAGCAGCGTGGATTTGCCGATGCCCGGGTCGCCGCCGATCAGCACCACGCCGCCCTGCACGATGCCGCCGCCGAGCACGCGGTCGAGCTCGGGCTGGCCGGTGGGCGTGCGCTCGACGTCGGCGGCCTCGATCTCCGACAGCGTGGCCACCGCCTGCACCGGCGCCAGCGACTGGTAGCGGTGGCGGTTGGCCGGGGCCTGCTCGGCCACCGTCTCCTCCAGCGTGTTCCATTCGCTGCAGTGCGGGCATTTGCCCAGCCAGCGCGGGCTGGTGCCGCCGCAGGCGCTGCAGGTGTACTGGGTCTTGGCTCGGGTGCTCACCCGGGCACTGTAGCGCCACTGGCGGGCGCCTCGCGGGCGGCTCCGCAGCCTCATCCCAACAGGCCAAATGGAGAGGTCATACCTATACCTATGATCGTGTCGGGAGTTCTTGCATTTTCGTGTAGGGTGCATTTCGCAGAGCTTTGCAAGCCATTGATAGCAAATGGATTTTTCGCTTTCAGGTTCGATGGCATGAAACTGGCTTTTCAGGCTCCAGGACGCCCGATCCGGGTGTCCCTCAGTCCCCCAAGCAGTCCCCTTTCCGGAGCAGTCTCAATGAAAAAACTCACCGTCCTTGCCGCGTCGATCGCACTGGCCGCGATCGGCAGCGCCAACGCCGCCGTCATCACGATCGACGACTTCAACTCGCCCGACGTCGTGCTCACCGGCGCCGGCAACCTCGCGTCGTCACACAGCGATGCCACGCGGACGCTGACGCTCGGCAACCTTTCGGGGCCGAACAACCTGGTCCAGTCGACCCTGGTCGGCTTCGGCAACGGCGCCACCGGCGGCGTGCTCACCGTGGCCAACACCGACTCGCGTGACGCCACCATCGGCCTGGAATGGACCATCGGCGCGCTCGCCCTGCCGGCCGACGCGTTCAATGTCGGGTTCTTCATGCAGATCGTCGCCTCGGATGGCAATCCGACGAGCCTGGATTTCAGCTTCAACGGTAACCCGCTGGCCAGCTTCAGCATCGCTCCGAACACGATCAACAAGGGCGTGTCCTTTGGTCTGAGCGCCGCAGAACTGGCGGCCGTGTCGGCTGGCGGAACGCTGGCCCTGGCCATCAACGGCGCCGTGGGCTGGGATCTCTCTGTCGACCAGTTCGGGTTCAGCTACGACGTGCGCCAGAACCAGGTGCCGGAACCCGGGTCGCTGGCGCTGGTCGGCCTGGCCCTGGTCGGCATCGGCTTCGGCGCCCGCCACCGCAAGGCCTGATCGTCCGGCGTCGTCCCGACGCCATGAGGTGCAAAGGCCCGGCACTGCCGGGCCTTTTTCATGGCGCCACGCTCACGGGCACGCGCCGCGCCAGCGCGCACATCAGCTCGTAGCCGATGGTGCCGGCCGCCTGCGCCACCTCGTCGATGGGCAGCACGGCCCCCCCCGGGCCGCGGCCCCACAGCGTGACCTCGCTGCCGAGCGTGGCGCCGGGCACCGGCGTCAGGTCGACCGCCAGCATGTCCATCGACACCCGGCCCACGGTGCTGCAACGCACGCCGTCCACCAGCACCGGCGTGCCGGTGGGACACAGCCGCGGGTAGCCGTCGGCATAGCCGCAGGCCACGATGCCGATGCGCAGGGCCTGCGGCGCCGCGAAGCGGCTGCCGTAGCCCACCGTGTCGCCCGGCTGGAGTTGCTGGGTGGCGATGAGTCGCGAGCGCAGGGTCATCGCCGGCTGCAGCCCCCAGTGGGCGATGTCGTGCAGCGGAAAGTCGGGCGCGCTGCCGTAGCTGAGGATGCCGGCACGCACCCAGTCGCTGCGCAGCGCCGGGTGGCGCAGCAGCGCGGCGCTGTTGGACAGGCTGCGCTCGCCGGGCAGGTCGGCCGTGGTGGCCTCGAACACCGCCGCCTGGTGGTCGATGCCGCGCTCCCCATCGGCATCGGAGAAGTGCGTCATCAGCGAGATCTCGTCGACCTGCGGCAGCGCGTTCAGCCGCGCCCAGGCGCTGCGGAAGGCCGTCGGGGCGAAGCCCAGCCGGTTCATGCCGCTGTTCATCTTGAGGAAGACACGGTGCGGCTGCTGGGTCTTGTGCGCGGCCAGCCAGTCGATCTGGGCGTCGCAGTGCACCGTGTGCCACAGGCCCAGGCGCGAGCACAGCTCGAGGTCGCGCGGCTCGAACACGCCTTCGAGCAGCAGCACCGGCCCGCGCCAGCCCAGGGCGCGCACGCGCTCGGCCTCGGCCAGGTCGAGCAGCGCGAAGCCATCGGCGCCGCGCAGGGCCTCGTAGACACGCTCGATGCCATGGCCGTAGGCATCGGCCTTGACGACGGCCCAGACGCGGGCATCGGGCGCGGCGGCGCGGGCCCGGCCCAGGTTGGCGGCCAGCGCATCGGAGTGGATCACGGCATCGATCGGACGGGGCACGGCGGGCCTTGCTTCGCGGGGGCGGCGGCGGATTCTGCCACCCGGGGCATGCTATAACCCGCGGCCGCTGCGACTCAGGCGGACCAAAGAAAACGTCGGGGACACACGCGGGCAGGATGCGGAAGACACGCAGTCGATGAAAAGAGGCTTCCACACCATCATGGCGGCGCAGTTCTTCAGCTCGCTGGCCGACAACGCGCTGCTGGTGGCCGCGATCGAACTGCTGAAGACCTCCAACGCCCCCGCCTGGCAGGTGCCGGCGCTGACACCGATGTTCGCGCTGTTCTACGTCGTGCTGGCACCCTTCGTCGGGGCCTTCGCCGATGCCGTGCCCAAGGGGCGCGTCATGTTCTTCAGCAACTCCGTCAAGGTGGTGGGCTGCCTGATGATGCTGTTCGGCACGCACCCGCTGCTGGCCTACGCGGTGGTGGGTCTGGGCGCAGCGGCCTATTCGCCAGCCAAGTACGGCATCCTCACCGAGCTGTTGCCACCGTCGCAGCTGGTCAAGGCCAATGGCTGGATCGAAGGCCTTACGGTGGCCTCGATCATCCTGGGCATCCTGCTCGGCGGCCTGCTCATCGACCCCAAGCTGGCCACCTGGGTGCTGGGCATCGACGTGCCGATGATGGACACCGGCATCGACACCGCGCCCGAGGTCTCGATCGCCTGGATGGTGCTGGTCTACATCATTGCCGCCGGCTTCAACCTGTTCATCCCGCGCACCGAGACCGCACTGCAACCGCTGGCCGGCGGCCCGTCGGTGCTGCTGCGCGACTTCTCTGCCTGCAACTCGCGGCTGTGGCGCGACAAGCTGGGCCAGATCTCGCTGGCCAGCACCACGCTGCTGTGGGGCGTGTTCGGCAACCTGCGCGTCATCGTGTTCGCCTGGGCGGCGGCGGCGCTGGGCTACGGCACCGCCGAGGCCTCCAAGCTGGCCGGCGTGGTGGTCATCGGCTCGGCACTGGGCGCGGTGATGGCCTCGATGACGATGCGGCTGGACAAGGCCGTCGGCGTCATCCCGCTGGGCATCGTGATGGGGATGCTGGTGATCGGTCTGAACGTCATCACCAACGTCTACGTGGCCGCCCCGTTCCTGATCCTGCTGGGCGTGCTCAGCGGCTTCCTAGTGGTGCCGATGAACGCGCTGCTGCAGCACCGCGGCCACAACCTCATGGGGGCCGGCCGCTCGATCGCGGTGCAGAACTTCAACGAGCAGGCCTGCATCCTGGGACTGGGCGCGTTCTACGCGGGCATGACCAAGGCCGGCCTGTCGGCCTACATCGCCATCGCGGTGTTCGGCCTGGTGGTGGCCGGCACCATGGCGCTGATCGGCCGCTGGCACAAGCGCAACCTGGTCGAACACCGCGACGAGGTGGAGCGCCTGCTGGCCATCGCCCGCTCGGACAAGCATTGAGCGCCACGGTGGCGGCCCGCGGGCCGGCGGTGGCGGCGCTGGTCTTCAACGCCTTCACCTGGGGCATCTCGTGGTGGCCGCTGCGCCAGATGGAAGGCCTGGGCCTGCACCCGCTGTGGCTCACGGCGCTGACCTTCCTGCTGGTGGTGAGCCTGCTGCTGGTGGCCCGGCCCGCGGCGCTGGGCGAGGTGCTGCGCACCCCCACGCTGTCGGTGCTGGTGCTGGCCTCGGGCACCACCAACGCCTGCTTCAACTGGAGCGTGACCATCGGCGACGTGGTCCGCGTCGTGCTGCTGTTCTACCTGATGCCGCTGTGGGCGGTGCTGCTGGCACGGCCGCTGCTGGGCGAGCGCATCGGCTGGCGTGCCGCCGTGCGCGTGGCCATGGCGCTGGCCGGCGCGGTGGTGGTGCTGTGGCCGGCCGACGGTCGCCTGGCCAGCCTGACCGAAAGGCTGGGGCTGCCCGAGGCGCTGGCACTGCTGGGCGGATTCAGTTTCGCACTGAACAACGTGATGCTGCGCCGCGAAGCCCACCGCAGCGAGCCGGCCCGCGCGCTGGCGATGTTCATCGGTGGCGCCGTGGTCAGCGGGGTGCTGGCCATGGCCCTGTGGCAGGCGGGGCGGGTGCCGGCGCTTCCCGCCCCGGCCGCGGGCTGGATGATCGGCCTGGTACTGCTGGCGGCCTGGTACCTGGTGTCGAACCTGGCACTGCAGTTCGGTGCGGCGCGGCTGGCCGCGCACACCACGGCGGTGGTGATGATCACCGAGGTGTTCTTCGCCAGCGCCTCGGCCGTGGCCCTGGGCGCCGGCACACTGACCCTGCGCACGGCAGTGGGCGGCGCGCTGATCGTGGGGGCCGCCGCACTGGCCGCCTGGCAGCGCGACTGATCGCCTATCCCGCGGCGGCGCCGCGGGCCGAGCGGCTCAACGCGGCGCGCGGGGCGCAGGCCCGGTGGGCTGCGCAGCCAGGCCGTGCGCCACCAACAGGCGATCGAGCGCCGCGGTGTCCAGCGGCTTGCCGAGCTGGCCGTCGGCCCCGGCCAGCGTGCCGCGCACGCGGTCGACCGGCTCGTTGAAGGCCGACACCAGCACCACCACCGGCGTGCGGCCGCTCGGATGCACCTGCCGGCGCTTGATGTGCTGGCACAGCGCCAGCCCATCGAGTTCGCTGCGTTCGCCGAGGTCGACGTCGAGGAAGACCATGCCGTAGGGTCGCTGCGACATCAGCTCGATGGCCTTCTCGCTGGTCTGCGCCCAATCGGCGGCGATGTCGTGCCGGTGCAGCTGGCGCTCGAGGAAGGCCAGCGCCACCTCGCTGTCGTCGACCATCAGCGCGCGGCGCACGGACACCGGGCGCAGCGCCGCCTCGCGCCGGGCACGCCGCGCCTGGGCCTCGGCCAGCCGCTCGCTGGCGATGGCCGGGGAGGACGATTCGTCGTCGGCGCGCCGCGTCGGTGGCGTGCGCTCGGGCGCCGCGGCCTGCATAGCGCCGCGGGCGCGGGCCACGGCAGCGGACCGCGTGCTCAACGGCAACGGGCCGGTGGACGGGTTGTCGCGGGCGGCCAGCAGGTGGTCCAGCTCGCGCAGCACCTGGGCGGGATCGATCGGCCGCATCATCCAGGCCGCCCCGTCCTCGGGACCGTGGGCGCCGATGAAGACCGCGTCACCCGTGCGGCCCAATGTGTTCAGCAGTTCGGGAACGCCCGACTGGTCGGCATCGGCCACGACGAAACGCGCATCGTCGACATCCAGGACGTGAACGTACGACGGGCTGCGCCTCGGCGACAGCCGGAAGTACGAGGCCAGCGCGTTGCGCTCGAAGTTGGTGAAGCCCAGCAAGGCCACGGGGATCGGCGCGGACATCGAGACGACTCAGTTGAGCAACGCGGTGCCTGCCTCGTCAACAAGGGCGATCGTGGCGGGGCGGGCGCGTTGCATGGGGGATGGATAACATGGTCGGCGTCCATCACCGTCCTTCATCGGAGTGTCGCAGCCATGGCCGAAGTTTGCATCGGGGATTTCGACGCCGAGACCATCGACGGCAAGCGTGTCAAGCTGTCCCGATACCAAGGTCAGGTGATCTTGATCGTCAACACCGCCAGCCAGTGCGGCTTCACGCCGCAGTTCGCCGGGCTGGAGACGCTGTGGGACACCTACCGCGAGCGCGGGCTGGTGGTGCTGGGCTTCCCGAGCAACGAATTCGGTGCGCAGGACCCGGGCAGCAACGACGAGATCGCGTCGTTCTGCCAGCTGAACTACGGGGTCAGCTTCCCGATGATGGGCAAGGTGCAGGTCAACGGCGCGCAGGCTCTGCCGCTGTACCAGTGGCTCAGCCGCGAGGCGCCGGGCCTGCTGGGCAGCAAGGCCATCAAGTGGAACTTCACGAAGTTCCTCGTGGGCCGCGACGGCCACGTGATCCGACGCTACGCACCGCAGGACGCGCCCGCCAAACTGGCCGACGACATCGAGGCCGCACTGGCCGCTGGCTGAACGGCTCGGGGCCCGCCGGGGGTGCCCACCCCCCGGGCCTCATCCCCGAAGGAAAAGGCCGGCACGAGGCCGGCCTGTCGGCGCGAGAAGCGGCCGTTCCCGATCAGTGCGCGCGACGGCGTGCGATGCCCGCCGCCAGCAAGGCCAGGCCTGCCAGACCATAGCTCGCGGGCTCGGGCACGGGGATGATGACCTGGTTGTCCAGGCCCTTCACGTCGTTGGTGGTGTTGTTCACCAGGTCGGTGCCCCAGTTGATGAAGGCCAACGAACTGGCATCGCTGCCCGTGAACTGCAGCGTGGCCAGCACCACGGGTCCGCCGCCTTGCAGGGTGAGCAGTTCCGCGTCGCTCAGCAGCGAAACCGCCGCCAGATCGACCACGCCGCCGGATTCTGCGAACGCGTTGATGGCCTCGAAAAAGGAGGCATCGCCCAGCATGTTGCTGAACAGCACGGTCCCGAAGGTCAGTGCGCCAACGTCGTAGCTCACGTCCAGGTCGAACGCGGAGACGATCTGCGCGCCCAGGTCACCCACGACCACGTCGACACCGATCACCCCACCACCGGCATCCGTTGCCGGGCCGAAATAGATCGTGGGCGCGGCCACGGCCGACGCCGCGCCGATGACCAGGGCAGCAGCCACCGCGGCAACGCGGGCCAGCTTCTTGAGACTTGTCATGATCAATCCTTTCTGATTCGGAAGTCGATAGCCAGACGTCGCTCACTGCGTCGCGCAGTTCGGGCGCGTGCACTTCAGCGCGCAGGCCCGGGCGTCGTTGACGTTGATCGTGCCGTTGCCATCGGCGTCGGCTTTCGGCTCAACGCTTGCCGGCTTGTTGCGCAGCGCCATGATCCGAGCGATGTCGATGCTGTCGATGTCGGCATCGCCATCGATGTCGCACTTCGCGACCGGCGGCTCACAGACGTCGCCAATGCCGTTGCGATTGCTGTCGGCCTGATCCGGATTGGGAACGGCCGGGCAGTTGTCGACGCTGTCGCACACGCCGTCGGCGTCGGTGTCGACACAGGCACCGCCCAGCGACCGCTGCAGCACCAGGATGGCGTACGCCTGGTCCGCGAACATATCCCAGGATCCATTCGAGTTGAGGAACCGGCCGGCGGCGTTTTGCAGCGACATCAGCCGGTAGGCATAGTCGTAGTACCAGCCCTGGGAGGTTCCGCTGTAGTAGCCGGCCGCGCCTGCCCCGCGCGATGCGGGGCGCGTGTCCGTGGCCGGATCCCGGTTGGTCAGCCGGCTGGTGCCGATGGCGGGCAGCGTGCCCATGGCGGCCGGATCGATGTTGCCCGCCGCTGCGGACACGCCGGCGTGCTGGATGATGTTGTAGGCCTTGGACGAGGACCAGAGGTAGTAGAAATAGGCCTCAGGCCATGAGTCGGGCCGGATGTTGGTGTTGTAGTTGTAGGTGTTCTGCAACCACCGCAGGTACTTCTGGATGGAGGCGTCGTTCACGTCCTTGCCCGAACCTGCCAACTGGCCCCACGTCCCCGAGGCCGTCTGCTGCGAACTGGTGTTAGCGGAACCGTACGTGGACTGGTAACCGTGACCGAAGCAACCCACCGCACCACAGGTGTCGAACAGGCCGCCCACGTTCTGCCGGCCGTTGATGGCGTAAGCCGCCGAGGTCTTGTCCAGGGTGCTGGTGATGAGCGGAATGCGGGCCTTGTCGACCGACTCGCCCAGGCCCGAATAGAACCCCTTTGCCGCCGACAAACCCGCCAGGGTGAACTGGGTGGTGGACGAGTCGGTGCCGGCGCCGCTGTAGCCCCAGTAGCCAGGTGCTCCGCCCAAGGCGGGTACGCCGGGTGACTGCGCGGCGATGGAGCGGTCCACCACCTTGTCGATGGTGGCGCGAGCCGACCGACCGGCGCAGGAATAGCCCGCGGAGGCGGCCGGTTGGTCCGGTCCACCCGTGGTGAGGTAGACGGACAGCGCCATCAAGACCTGGCCGTCGTAGTACGAGTAGAAGCCCGCACGGTCGCCAAAATTGCCGCTGTCGATCAGGATGCAGGCGGCGTTCTGCGCCAACAGCTTGTCGGCCGCCGACAGGCCGTTGTAGCCCGCAGGGATCGACTCCTTCTCGAGCAGGGTCAGCAAGGACAGTCCGGTGGCGTAGCCATAGCCTCCATAGACCTCGGACGTGAACAGGCCGTTGCTCCGAGAAAAGTTCAGGCCCGCGTCGATCGCTGCATTGACATCGGCCTTGAAGTTGTCAAAGCCGCCCGCCTGGACTCCCACGGCGAATGTTGCCAAGGCCGACGCGCAAAGGATGCTGAGCGTGTTTCGTTTCATGGTCTTTACCTCCGGTTTAGTGGGATTGCCCCTGCCGCAAACAGATAGAGAAGACTGCTTCGACCTTGTCGTGACGCCTTCAAACCTTGTCTCACCAGTGCTCTGGACGCACGTGACGATCGCTTGCATTCAGTCCACCGTGGCCGACCTTTCCATTTTCGGCTAGCACAAAAAACACAAGCAAGTGGCGTACCGAAAATTAAACCTCATCGATATCATGGACTTAGCGCATCAACCCGGGGATCGGCGACGCGCGATGTAAAGGAATTCGACGGCAGACCGAGCGTCGCCGCGGGCCGCGGGCACACGGAACGCGCGACGCGCTGCGCTGGCCCCGCCGTCATCGAAACGGTGAGGGGGGTGGCGCGGCCACTCACATGGCCGGGTGGCGCGGACCGGATAATCCCGGCTCCATTCCCCCGGAGAATCCGATGTTCCACCACGTGCAGCACTACGCCGGCGACCCGATCTTCGCCATCGTCGACGCCTTCAATGCCGACCTGCGGCCGCACAAGGTGAACCTGTCGATCGGCATCTACTTCGACGAGCAGGGCCGCCTGCCGGTGTTGCCCAGCGTGCTGGCCGCCGAGCAGCGCATCCTGGCCGAAGGCGGCGCCAAGCCCTACCTGCCGATGGAAGGCGATGCCGCGGCGCGGCGCGAGGTGCAGGCGCTGCTGCTGGGCGCCGGCCACCCGGCCATCGCCGCCAACCGCGTGGCGACGATCCAGACCGTGGGCTCGTCGGGCGGCCTGAAGGTGGGTGCCGATTTCCTGCGCACCTGGCTGCCCGGCAGCGCGGTGTGGGTGAGCGACCCCACCTGGGACAACCACCGCTCGATGTTCGAGGGCAGTGGCTTCGAGGTGAATTCTTATCCTTATCACGACATGTCCACCGGTGGCGTGGCCTTCGACGCCATGCTGACCACGCTGCGCGGTCTGCCGGCCTGCAGCATCGTGCTGCTGCATGCATGCTGTCACAACCCGACGGGCGTGGACTTGACGCCAGCGCAATGGGACGCGCTGTTGCCGGTGCTGCGCGAGCGCAATCTGCTGCCCTACCTGGACCTGGCCTACCAGGGCTTCGGCGAAGGCATCGCCGAAGACGCCTATGCGGTGCGGGCGCTGGCCGACGCGGGCATCACCTTCTTCGTCGCCAACTCGTTCTCCAAGAGCATGAGCGTCTACGGCGAGCGCTGCGGCGCGCTGACGGCGGTGTGCGCCGATGCGGCCGAGGCGGCCCTGGTGATGGGCCAGCTGCGCTTCACGGTGCGGCGCCTTTACTCGAGCCCCGGGCTGCATGCGGCCAAGATCGTCTCGCACGTGCTGGGCGATGCCGACCTGCGCCCGATGTGGGAGCTCGAGCTGGCCGCCATGCGCGAGCGCATCGCCGCCATGCGGCGCATGCTGCACCAGCGCCTGAGCGCGCTGCTGCCCGGGCGCGATGTCGGCTACTTCCTGTCGCAGCGCGGCATGTTCAGCTACACCGGCCTCAGCGCCACGCAGGTGGACCGGCTGCGCGACGAGCACGCGGTGTACCTGCTGCGCTCGGGCCGCATCTGCGTGGCCGGGCTGAACACCGGCAACGTCGAGCGCACCGCCGAGGCCATGGCGGCCGTGCTGGCCGGCTGACCCGCCCGCGTTCGCGCCGGCGCCGCATCAACCCGGTGCCGGGTGGGCCGCGGTGACACCCAGCCGGCGCAAGGTCTCGACCAGCGCCGACACGTCCACCGGCTTGAGCAGCATGGCGTCGTGCGGGGGCGGCGCGGGCACGTCGTCGCCGAACTCGGCCAGGCTGCCCGAGCACACGATGAGCACGGTGCGTTCGCCCCGGCCGGTCTCCTCGGCGCGCACCTGGCGCAGCAGCGCCGGGCCATTCATGCCGGGCATGTCGAGGTCGGTGACGATGGCGCGCACGCCCCCACGCCGCCACAGCGCCAGGGCCTCGTCGCCCTGGCCGGTCTCGGCCACCTCCAGCCCCTGGCGGCGCAGCATGTGGGCCAGCAGCAGGCGGCTGGTGGCGTCGTCGTCGCACACCACCACCAGGCTGCCCTCGGGGCGCAGGGCCGGCGTCTCGCCCATCGGCATCGGCTGCCGCAAGGGCAGCTCGAAGCTCATGCGGGTGCCGCGCCCGCGCTCGCTGTCGAGCGTGATCGAGCCACCCATCATCGACGCCAGGCGCCGGCAGATTGACAGGCCCAGGCCGCTGCTCGGGGCGGTGGTGGATGGCTGCGCCGGGTCGTCGACCGTGGCGAAGGGCTCGAACAGCCGGGCCTGCGCCTGCGCATCGATGCCCACGCCGGTGTCGTCGACGACCATGCGCAGCCGCGGCCCATCGACCGTGCTGGCGCCATGGACCACCTCGACGCGCAGGCCGACCCGGCCGGCCGCGGTGTACTTGCAGGCATTGCTCAGCAGGTTGGTCAGCACCTGCTTGACGCGCAGCGGGTCCAGCTCGGCCTGGGCCGGCACCTCGGGTGCGATCTCGAGCACAAAGTCCAGCCCCTTGTCCCGGGCTGCCGCGCGCCAGGCGTCGCAGACCTCGGACAGCAGCGCGGGCAGGTCGACGGTGCGCGGGTGCAGGCCCAGCGCCTGCTGGTCGAGCCGGGCGCTGTCGAGCACGTCGTCGAGCAGTTGCGTGAGGGTGCGCGCCGACTCGCGTGCGATGCGCAACGCCTGCTGCTGGTCGCCTTCCAGCCCCTCGGTGCCGAGCGCCTGCAGCGCCAGCGACAGCGTGTGGGTGGGCGCGCGCAGTTCGTGGCTGGCCGAGGCCAGCATCAGGTGGCGGGCATCGGCCTCGCGCTCGAGCCGCTCCTGCAGCTCGCGTTCGGTGCTCACGTCGACGATGTAGCCGGTCCACACCGCGCGGCCGTCGGGCCGCATCGCGCGCACCGCCTCGGCATGCAGCCAGCGCTCGCGGCCATCGGGGTGCCGGTAGGCGCCGGTGGTCTTGAAGCGCCGGCCAGTGCGCAGGCTGGCCTCCTGCTCGGCCAGGGCCGCGGCACGGTGCTCCGGCCGCAGGCGCGGGCCGAGGCTGCCCAGCACCGTGTGCTTCGGGTCGAGGTCGATGCCCAGGAAGGCCTTCGCACCCGGGGTGAAGTAGTTCTGGCGCAGCGAGCCGTCGGGCTCGATGACATAACGGAAGGCCACGCCCGGCACGGTGGTGGCGATGTCGTTGAGCAGCGCCTCCGAGCGCCGGCGCGCGCGCACCTCGCGGCTGAGCCGGCGCATCCACCACGCGGTGCCGCCGGCCAGCGCCAGCAGTGCAGCGGCCGACACCGCCAGCAGCGGCAGGTGGCGGCGCCACGGGAAGCCCGGCCGCAGGTCCACCGCCACCCAGCGCCGCAGCATGCGCTGGCGCTCGTCGGCCGGGATGTCGGCCAGCGCCCGCTCGACCAGCGGCATCAGCGACGGCCCGCCGCGTGCCGTGGCCAGGTGGAACTGCGCCGGCAGCTCGTACACCTCGGCCACGGTGCGCAGGCTGCCGTCGTTGTCGGCGTTGATGCGCAGGTTGGCGAACAGCTTCACCTCCACCGCGGCATCGGCCTCGCGGCGGGCCACGCGGTCCATCGCGTCGTTGCCGCTGGCGGAGTCGACGATGCGGATGTCCGGATAGTCCCGCGCCAGCAGGCCGCGCAGCGGGTGCTGCGGCGGCAGCGCCAGCCGTCTGCCGCGCAGGCTGTCGAGGTTCCAGTAGAGCGGCCCGTCGCTGCGTGCGACCAGCATGTAGGGCATCTCGACGTAGGGCGCCGAATACTGGAAGTCCTTCTCGCGCTCGGGCGTGCGGGTGAGGAAGGGCACCAGGTCGAGCTCGCCGCGGCGCAGTGCGTCGAGCATCGCGGCCACGCTGCCGAAGGCCACCGGCTGCATCGCCACGCCCAGCCGGCGCGCCACCTGCTCGGCATACTCGGCGCCGATGCCGGAGTGCAGGCCGTTGACGTCGATGTCGTTGAGCAGCGTGAGCCCGCGCACCGCGCCGACGCGCCACACCGGCCGCTGGGCCAGCAACGCCGCCTCGGCCTCCGGCAAGGCCAGCGGCTGCGACAACACCGTGCCCGCGGGCAGCGACGCGCCCAGCGCCGCGGCAAGGTCGCGGCCGGTGCTCGACCGCAGCGACTGGATGCCCTTGTTGAGGATGGTGGCCAGCGGCGCCCAATCCTTGCGCACGCCGAAGTGGTAGTAGCCGGTGCCATAGCTGACCAGGCGATTGAGCTCGATGCCGGGCTGCGGCTCGCGCGCCAGCCAGTCGCTGGCTTCGAGCAGGCTGCCGAGGTAGGCGTCGGCGCGGCCGTCGGCCACCGCGCGCAGGGCGTCGGCCGTGGTCTCGACGGTGAGGATGCTGGCCTCGGGGTACTGGCGCCGCACATGGTCGACGGCCAGGTAGTTGCGCTCCAGCGCAAAGCTGGCGTGCGATGGGTCGATCTCGGCACCGCGCCGGGCGAACAGCGCCCCCGGCAGGGGCGTGGCGCCGATCGTGAAGGCCAGGTACTCGAGCCGTTCTGTGGTGACGCCGAGCGTCATCACGATGTCCACCCGGCGCTCGCGCGCGGCCTGCAGCACGCTGCTCCAGTCGGGCAGCACCACCGGCGTCAGCCGCAGGCCGAAGGTGCGCGCCAGCGCGACCAGCATCTCGGGGTGGATGCCCGAGACCTGGCCGTCGGAGGCGACCATCTCGTAGGGCTGGGCGGGCGGCGTGGGCACGCCCACGCGCAATTCGGGCAGGCCGGCGATGAACTGCCGCTCGGCCTCGGTGAGCACCCGCGTGTTGAGCGGCAACGCCGCCGCGGCGGTCGTGGGCGAACGGAACCGGTATTCGACCGCGCCAGCTGCATCGGCCCATGCCAGCACCGAGGCGGCGAGCACGGCCAGCCCCACGACACGGCGCCACGCCCGAAGTCCGAGACCCCACTCAGCGCTCGCGCCCATCGACCTCCACCTCCCCGCGTCCCTCGGGCGTCAGTGTGGCACGGGCGGCACGGCCACGGGCACGTGCCGACGGGCACCAGGACGTGGCGGTCAGCGCCGGCCCTCGCCGTGCACGCGGTGGGCCATGGTGCGCCTCCTGTGCGTTGAAGCCGGCATCAGTCGTGCTTGATCGCGATGGTCTTCAGCGCCGAGAAGCCGTACAGCGCCTCGAAGCCCTTTTCGCGGCCGTGGCCCGAGTGCTTGACGCCGCCGAAGGGCAGCTCGATGCCGCCACCGGCGCCATAGTTGTTGATGAAGACCTGGCCGCAGCGCAGCTTGCGCGCCACGCGCAGCGCGCGGCCGCCGTCGCGCGTCCACACGCCGGCCACCAGGCCGAAGTCGGTGCCGTTGGCGATGGCCAGGGCCTGGGCTTCTCCATCGAACGGGATCACCACCTGCACCGGGCCGAAGATCTCCTCCTGCGCCAGGCGGTGGTCGGCCGTGGCCGGCGCCAGCAGCGTGGGCGCCACGTAGCAGCCGCCAGCGGGCAGGTCGGTCGGCAGCGTGGCCTGGGCTGCGACACGCAGCCCGGTGTCGCGCGCGATGCCGAGGTAGCCCTGCACGATCTCGCGCTGACGCGCCGAGATGAGCGGGCCGACGTCCAGGTCGGCCAGCGCCGGCCCGACGCGCAGCGCGCGGTAGCGCTCGGCCATGCGCGCCACCACCTCGTCGAACACCGGGCGCTCGACCAGGATGCGCGACGCCGCCGAACAGGTTTGGCCGCAGTTCTGGATGCCGGCGTTCACCAGGAAGGGCAGCGCGGCGTCGAGGTCGGCGTCGGCGAACACCAGCTGCGGGCTCTTGCCGCCCAGCTCCAGCGTCACCGGGATGGTGTTGCGGGCGGCCGCGGCCTGGATGAGCTGGCCCACCGCCACCGAGCCGGTGAACGACAGGTGCGCCACGCCACGGTGCGACGACAGCGCGGCGCCGGCCTCCTCGCCCAGCCCCGGCACGATGTTGACGGCGCCGTCCGGAAAGCCCGCCTGCTGCGCCAGCCGGCCGAAGGCCAGCGCGGTGAGGCAGGCCTCCTCGGCGGGCTTGAGCACGCAGGCATTGCCCATCGCCAGCGCCGCGCCCACCGAGCGGCCGATGATCTGCATCGGGTAGTTCCAGGGCACGATGTGGCCGGTGACGCCGTGCGGCTCGCGCAGCGTCAGGGCCATGTAGCCGTTGGCGAAGGGCAGCGTCTCGCCGTGCACCTTGTCGGCCGCGCCGCCGTAGAACTCCAGGTAACGGGCCATGGCCAGCGCGTCGGCGCGGCCCTGCTTGACGGGCTTGCCCACGTCCAGCGCCTCGAGCCGCGCCAGCTCGTCGGCTTGCTCGGTGACCAGGGCGCTCATGCGCAGCATCAGCCGGCCGCGCTCGGCGGCGGTGAGGCGTCCCCAGTCGCCCTCGAGCGCGGCTTGGGCGGCCTGCACGGCGGCGTCGATGTCGGCCGCGCCGCCGCGGGCGATCTCGGCCAGCAGGCGGCCGTCGCTGGGGTCGATCAGCGGCAGCACCTGGCCGCCGGCAGGGGCGCGCCAGGTGCCGCCGATCAGCACCTGGCGGGTGTCGAATCCGATCTGCGGCATCACGGTCTCCTCGGGGTTTGGGGCATGATAGTTCGCATGATTTCGCCTCGAAGCCCCTCGGCGGCCCGGTGTCGGTGCGTCGCTGCCGTGGTCGACTGCGGCAACGCATGAGCGTTTTCCTCGCCAAGCGCCTGGCCACCTTCCTGGCCACGCTGGCCATCGCCTCGGCGCTGGTGTTCGCGGTGCTGGAACTGCTGCCCGGCAACGTGGCGCAGGTGATCCTGGGCGACACCGCCACGCCCGAATCGCTGGCCGCGCTGGAAGCCCGGCTGGGCCTGGACCGGCCCGCGCTGGAGCGCTACATCGCCTGGGTCGGCGGGCTGCTGCAGGGCCGCACGGCCGACAGCGTGTCGTACGGCACGCCCACCGCCGAGCTGATCGCCGAGCGCCTGCACGTCACGCTGCCGCTGGCGGTGATGGCGATGGCGCTGACCGTGGTGCTGTCGCTCGGGCTGGGCGTGTACGCCGCGTCGCGCCACCAGCGCCTGGGCGACGTGGGCGTGATGGCGCTCAGCCAGCTGGGCATCGCGATCCCGAGCTTCTGGTTCGCGATCCTGCTGATCCTGCTGTTCGCGGTGAAGCTGCAGTGGGTCGGCGCCGGGGGCTTCCCGGGCTGGTCGGAAGACGACGGCGGCGGGCTCTGGCCGGGGCTGAAGGCGCTGCTGCTGCCGGCGCTGTCGCTGGCGCTGGTGCAGGCGGCCATCCTGGCGCGGGTCACGCGGTCGGCGGTGCTGGAGGTGATGCGCGAGGATTTCGTGCGCACCGCGCGCGCCAAGGGCCTGAGCGCGCGCGCCACGCTGTGGCGCCACGTGCTGCGCAACGCGATGATCCCGGTGCTCACCGTCACCGGGCTGCAGTTCGCCAACCTGGTCACCGGCACCATCGTGGTCGAGAACGTGTTCGTGCTGCCGGGCATCGGCCGGCTGGTCTTCCAGGCCATCGCCAACCGCGACCTGGTGGTGGTGCGCGACGTGGTGATGGGCCTGGTGGCCATGGTGGTGGTGGTGAACTTCGTCGTCGACGTGCTGTACGCGTCGATCGACCCGCGCCTGAAGGCCAGCGATGCGTGAGGCCGCCGCGTCGCCAGGCATGCCGGGCTTTGCCGCCCGCGCGTGGCGCCACCCCAGCTTCCTGGTGGGCGCGGGCCTGAGCGCGCTGCTGGTGCTGGCGGCGCTGCTGTCGCTGGTGTGGTCGCCCTACCCGCCGGCCGAGATGGACATCCCGAACAAGCTGCAGCCGCCCAGCGCGGCGCACTGGCTGGGCACCGACGTGTATGGCCGCGACATCGCCTCGCAACTGCTGGTGGGCTCGCAGAATTCCATCATGGTGGGCGTGGTCGCGGTGGGCATCGGCCTGGCCGTGGGCGTGGCGCTGGGCTGCCTGGCCTCGGCGCGGCGCGGCGCGGTGGAAGAGCTGGTGATGCGCAGCTCGGACTTCGTCTTCGCCTTCCCGGCGCTGCTGTCGGCCATCATGCTGGGCGCCATCTACGGCCCGGGGCTGATGACCGGCATCGTGGCCATCGGCCTATTCAACATCCCGGTGTTCGCCCGCATCACCCGCGGCGCGGCCAATGCGGTGTGGGCGCGCGAGTACGTGCTGGCCTCGCGCGCCGCCGGCTTCGGCGCCTGGCGCATCACCACCGACCACGTGCTGCCCAACATCGCCGGCGTGCTGATCGTGCAGGCCACGATCTCCTTCGCCACCGCCATCCTGGCCGAGGCCGCGCTGTCGTACCTGGGCCTGGGCACGCAGCCGCCGCAGCCCAGCTGGGGCCGCATGCTCAACGAGGCACAGGCGCTGATGTTCCAGGCGCCGATGCTGGCCGTCTACCCCGGCGTGGCGATCGCGCTGTCGGTGCTGGGCCTGAACCTGATGGGCGACGGCCTGCGCGACCTGCTGGACCCGCGGCTGGCGCGGCAGCGCTGAGGGGGCTTGCGCACCCCGGCGCCGCCGCGGCCCGGGCTCACTGCGGCTGGAAGCCGCTGGCCTGGATGATGCGCGACCACACCGCCGAGTAGGCGCGTTCGCGGGCCTGCAGCTGGCCCTGCGACATGAAGCCCACGGTCAGGCCCATCGCGGTGAGGCGCTCGCGCACGTCGGGCATCGCCACCACCCGCGCCAGCGCCACGCCGAAGTGCTCGAGCACCGGCCGCGGCGTGCCGGCGGGCGCGAACACGCCGTAGTAGGGCAGTTCGTCGAAGCCGGGCAGGCCCACCTCGGCCAGCGTCGGCACGTCGGGCAGCGTGGCCTGGCGCGCCGAGCCCATCACCGCCAGCACGCGCAGCTTGCCGGCGCGGTGGTTCTCCATGAAGTCGGGGATCGAGCCCACGCCGGCGGCGATCTGGTTGCCCAGCATGTCGGCCATCATCGGCGCGCTGCCGCGGTAGGGCGCCGAGACGAGGTCGAGCTTGAACTTCTCGGCCAGCACCTTGACCATGAACTCTGGCACCGAGGCCGGTGCGGGCACGCCCACCACGCCCTTGCCACCGCCCTGCGACTGGACCCACGCCACATACTCGGCCAGCGTCTTGGCCGGCGTGCCGCCGGACACCGCGAAGGCGTTGGGAAAGCTGGCGAAGCCGGCCACCGGCACGAAATCGCGCGCCGGGTCGAAGCCGGGCGACTTGACCACCAGCGGCAAGATCGACACGGTGTGGTCGTGCGACAGGAAAAAGGTGCTGCCGTCGGGCGCCGCCGCCTTCAGCGCCTGCGCGGCGATCTGGCCGCCGGCGCCGGGCTTGTTCTCGACGAGCACCGTGACACCGAGTTCGCCCTTCAGCCGTTCGGCCAACAAGCGCGCGATGGCATCGGTGCCCCCGCCGGCCGGGAAGCCCACCAGCAGCCGCAGCGTCTTGCCGTCCTGGGCCCGCGCGGGGCCACTGCCGAGCGGGCCAACCAACGGGCCGACCAGCGCCGCACTGCCGAACCAGCGCAACACGCGCCGGCGATTCGATCCGATCATCTTGATCTCCAACAAGTTCCTGCCCCCGGGCCCCGATGCCCGACACGCTGAGCATGCCGCAAAATGCGCGCCATGCCAGCCAATGTCGAGATCAAGGCCCGCATCGCCAGCGTCGAGGCGATGCTGCCCCGCGCCCTGGCGCTGTCGGAAGACGAACACGCCCAGCTCATCCACCAGGACGACACGTTCTTCACCGTGCCGCATGGTCGGCTGAAGCTGCGCGTCTTCGCCGACGGGGCCGGCGAGTTGATCCACTACCACCGCGTCGACACGGACGGACCCAAGGTGTCCGACTACGTCATCGCGCCGGTCACCGACCCCGACGCCCTGCGCCAGGCCCTGCAGCGCGCCTGTGGCCAGCTCGGCCGGGTGCGCAAGGCCCGCCTCCTGGTGCTGGTGGGCCCCACCCGGGTGCACCTCGACCGGGTCGAGGGCCTGGGCGATTTCCTCGAGCTCGAGGTGGTGCTGTCCAAGGGCCAGACCGAGGCCGAGGGCCAGGCCATCGCGCGCGCCGTGATGAACGCGCTGGGCGTGAAGGAAGACGCGCTGGTCTCCGGCGCCTACCTCGACCTGCTGGCGGGCGTGCCCGCTTAGGTCAGCGGCCGCTGGGGCGCAACGGACGCATTCGACCGGGGCGCCTGGGCCGCGTGGCGCGGCTGAGGCTCCGAGCGCCACGAGCCACCACACCGGCCGCTCGGCGAAGGGCGGCGATTTCGCATCGACAGGCCGGGCTTTTCAAGCGATCGGCACCGCGCGTGGCGGGTAGTCTGGCGGGAGCGTCCGAACCCGCCCGCCTCCGCCATGACCGCCCTGCACCTGCACGAAAGCTCCACCCCGCTCGTCGACGACGAGGTGCTGGCCGCGGCCCGGGCCATGAACCTGTCGCCGGGCGGCGGCGCCGGTCCGGCCCAGCGCATGGCCGCGCTCTACAAGCCCGACATCGACCCAGACGAGCTGACGCGGCTGGTCGCCGCCGAGCCGGTGCTGGCCGCCCGCACGCTGAAGGTCGCCAACTCGGCCTACTACCGCCGATCGGGCGAGGTGGGCACGGTGGCCCGCGCGGTGCAGGTGCTGGGCACCGCCACGGTCAAGGGCATCGCCGCGGCGGCCTGCCTGGACCGCGTGGTCTCGGTGCACCCCGGCCTGCCGGCCGACGATGCCGCGCGGCTGCGCCGCCACAGCCTGGCCGTGGCCTGCGCGGGCCAGGCGCTGGCCCGCCAGGCGCGGCCGGCGCTGGAGGCCGAGGCCTTCATGGCCGGCGTGCTGCACGACATCGGCGTGCTGGTGCAGTGGGCGATGCGACCGGTGGCGATGGCCCACTGGTCGGCCGCCCCCGACTGCGGCAGCGAACTGGCCACCATCGGCACCACCCATGCGCGTTGCGGCCTGCTGGTGATGCGGGCCTGGCAGTTGCCGCAGTGGTTGCAGTCGGCCGTGGCCCTCCACCACGACGATGCGCTGCCCGACGACCCGCAGGCCGCGGACGTGTGCGCGCTGCTGCGCCTGGCCGAGGCCGTGGCCACGGCCGCGGGCTTCGGCCTGCCCACCGAGCTGCTGGCCGGCACCATTGACGGCACCAGGGACGGCGCCACCGGCGGCGACCCAGCCGCGCCCGCGCTGGCCGCCGAGCACGCCCACCTGGGCCTGGACCGCACCCGGCTCGAGGCCTTGCAGGCGCAGCTGCCGGCGCTGCTCGAGCCCTTCACCGCCGCGGGCTGAACACCGAAGAGGCTCCCCGATGCATGCGCCCCACCGTCGCAAGGGCGACCGACGCCAGGCCGCCACGGCGGCCCGCGCCGCGCCGCAGGCCGTGGCACCACCCGCCGCGGCGCGCGACGACGCGCCGACCGACCTGCAGGCCCTGCGCGACGAATGCGCCCTGCTGCGCCAGCGCCTGCAGGCCACATTGGATGGCACCATGGCCGGCACCTGGGACTGGCACTGGCCGTCGGGCGCGCTGCAGGTCGATGCGCGCTTCGCCGAGATCGTCGGCCTGATCCTGCCCGACCTGCAGGCCCTGGGCGCCGCCGACTGGCACGAACGCGTTCACACCGAGGACCGCGCCTACCGCGACGACCAGATCCAGCGTCACCTGCGCGGCGAGCTGTCGCTGGTGGACGTGGAGTGCCGCGTGCTGCACCGCGAAGGCCACTGGGTCTGGGTGCACGAGCGCGGCCGCGTGCTGCAGCGCGATGCCGACGGGCAGCCACTGACCTTGTACGGCACGCTGATGGAGATCACCGAGCGCAAGGAGCTGGAGCACCAGCTCTTCGACGCCGCCCACACCGACCGCCTCACCCGCCTGCCCAACCGCGCCATGCTGCTGCAGCGGCTGGAGCTGGCGGTGGCCTTCCAGCAGGTCGACCCCGACGAGCGCTTCGCGCTGCTGTTCCTCGATTTCGACCGCTTCAAGAAGGTCAACGACACGCTGGGCCATGCCGCGGGCGACGAACTGCTGCAGCAGATCGCCCAGCGGCTGCGCGGCGCGCTGCGCGTGGGCGACGTGCATGGCGGCAACGGCAACGCGGTGGCGCGCTTCGGCGGCGACGAGTTCGTGGTGCTGCTGCGCGACGCCCGCACGGTGGACGACGCGGCGCGCGTGGCCGCGCGGCTGCTGGAGGTGTTCTCGGCGCCCTACCAGATCCTCGACCAGGAGGTGCATTCCAGCGCCAGCATCGGCATCGTCATGGGCGAGGCCGACGGCCGCAGCGCCGAAGACCTGCTGCGCGACGCCGACATCGCGATGTACGAGGCCAAGCGCGCCGGCCGCGCCACCGCGGTGTTCTTCGACCCGGCCATGCACCAGCGGCTGGCCCGCGCGCAGGCCATGGAGGCAGCGCTGCGCCACGCCATCGCGCGGCGCGAGTTCCGCCTGGTCTACCAGCCCATCGTCGACCTGCAGACCGGCGCCACCACCTCGGTGGAGGCGCTGCTGCGCTGGCGCCACCCCGAGCTGGGTTCGGTGTCGCCTTCGGAGTTCATCCCCATCGCCGAAGAATCGTCGCTGATCCTGCCGGTGGGCGAATGGGTGCTGCACGAGGCCTGCCGCCAGTGGATGGCCTGGCACCGCACGATCCCCGAGCGCACGCCGGCAGTGATGAGCGTGAACCTCTCGCGCGTGCAGATGCACCAGGGCGACCGGCTGATCGCCCACGTGCAGCATGTGCTGGACGACACCGGCATGCCGCCCTCGCGGTTGCAGCTCGAGGTGACCGAGCGCGAGGTGATGCGCGACCCGACCCACGCCCGCGCGCTGATGGACCGCCTGCGCGCGATGGGCCTGCGCCTGGCGATGGACGATTTCGGCACCGGCACCTCGTCGCTGGGGTGCCTGCGCGACTACCCCTTCGACGTGGTCAAGATCGACAAGTCCTTCGTCGACGGGCTGGTCGCCAACCCCGACGTGCTGGCCGTCATCCACGCCACCGTGACGCTGATCGAGAACCTGGGCATGGCCAGCGTGGCCGAGGGCATCGAGGACCCGGCGCAGGCCGGCATCCTGCAGTCCATCGGCTGCCGCTACGGACAGGGCTACCTGTTCTCGCGACCGGTGCCGGCCCAGCAGCTGCCGGGCCTGCAGATGGCGGCGCCGCTGCCCGCCTGACGCACTGCGCCGCCGCGGCGACGGCGGCCGACCGCCAAGGCGTTATGGTCGGGCCTTCGCGTCCACCGACCCACCCGCTTGGCCCTGCTCGAAGTCGATCGCCTCCGCGTCACGCTGCGCACCGCGCGTGGGCCGGCCGACGCCCTGCGCGGCGTGTCCTTCTCGCTGGACCGCGGCGGCACGCTGGGGCTGATCGGCGAATCGGGCTGCGGCAAGTCGATCACCGCGCTGGCGCTGATGGGCCTGCTGCCCGAGGGCGCGCGCGCCGAGGGCTCGGTCCGCTTCGACGGGCGCGAGCTGCTGGGCCTGGACGAGGCCGGCTGGTGCCGGCTGCGCGGCGACCGCGTCGCGATGGTCTTCCAGGAACCGATGACGGCGCTGAACCCGTTGCACACCATCGGCCACCAGGTGGGCGAGTCGCTGCGCCTGCACCGCGGCCTGGGCACCGCCGCCGCGCGCGCCGAAGCGCTGCGCCTGCTCGAGCGCGTGCAGTTGCCGCAGGCCGCGCGGCGGCTCGATGCGCACCCGCACCAGCTGTCGGGCGGGCAACGCCAGCGCGTGGTCATCGCCATCGCGCTGGCCTGCGGGCCCGACCTGCTCATCGCCGACGAACCGACCACCGCGCTCGACGTGACGCTGCAGCGCGAGATGCTCGACCTCATCGGCCGCCTGGTCGAGGAGGACGGCATGGCGCTGCTGCTGATCAGCCACGACCTCGGCGTGATGGCCGAGACCGTGCAGCACATGCTGGTGATGTATGGCGGCACGGTGGTCGAGAGCGGGCCCACGGCCTCGGTCTTCGAGCGCCTGGCGCACCCGTACACGCGCGGCCTGTTCGCGGCGCGGCCACGGATGGGCCTGCCGCGTGGCAGCCGGCTGGCCACCATCCGCGGCCGCGTGCCTGAACTGGCCGACCTGCCGGCCGGCTGCGCGTTCGCCGAGCGCTGCGACCTGGCGGTGGACGCCTGCCGCCGGGCGCTGCCCGATCCGGCCCCGGTGGCCCCCGGCCACACGGCGCGGTGCATCCGCCTGGACGCCGTGCGGTGAGCACCGCGCAGCCGCCCGAAGGGGCTCATTCCCGCGGGGCGAGACCGGCCGAAGGCCGCAGAGTGCACGAATGCGTCGACGACGCGCCGCTGCTGCAGGTGACCGACCTGGTGCGGCACTACCGGCTGCCGCGCCGGCACCTGCTGGCCGCGGCGCCGGTGGTGCGCGCGCTGCAGGGCGTGAGCTTCTCGCTGCAGGCCGGGCGCAGCCTGGGCGTGGTCGGCGAATCGGGCTCGGGCAAGAGCACGCTGGGCCGGCTGGTGATGGCGCTGGAGCCACCCACCAGCGGCCGGGTGTGCCTGGCCGGGCGCGACCTGCAGGCGCTGTCGGCGGCCGAGTTGCGCGCCGCGCGGCGCGACTTCCAGATGGTGTTCCAGGACCCGTTCGGCTCGCTCGACCCGCGCCAGCCGGTGGGCCGCATCGTCGCCGAGCCGCTGGTGGCGCAGGGCCAGGGCACCGCGGCCGAGCGGGCCGAGCGCGTGGCCGCGATGCTGGACGCGGTGGGCTTGCGCGCCAGCGACGCGGCCAAGGTGCCGCACGAGTTCTCGGGCGGGCAGCGCCAGCGCATCGCCATCGCCCGCGCGCTGGTCACCGGGCCTCGGCTCATCGTCGCCGACGAGCCGGTGAGTGCGCTCGACGTGTCGGTGCAGGCGCAGGTGTTGAACCTGATGCAGGACCTGCAGGACCGCCTAGGCGTGACCTACCTGTTCATCAGCCACGACATCGCGGTGGTCGACCTGGTGTGCGACGAGGTGCTGGTGCTCTACCAGGGCCGCGTCGTCGAGCTGGGCAGCCCCGACCTGCTGTTCGAGGCCGCCGCGCACCCCTACACCCGCCTGCTGATGGCGGCCGTGCCGCGCGCGCAACCCGGCGCGCGGCGCGCGCGGCCCACCCCGGTGACGCCCATCGCCGCCCCCGGGGGTTGCCCTTTTGCGCCACGCTGTGCCTTCAGGCAGGATGACTGCCTGGGCCAGGCACCGCCGCTGCGCCCGATCGCCGGCGGCCACTGGGTCGCCTGCCACCACGCCGACACCGTGCGGCAGACCGCCACCGGAGCCCCGCGATGAGCCGAGACACCATCACCCGCTTCTACGCCGCTTTCGAGCGGCTCGATGGCAAGGCCATGCAGGCCTGCTACGCCCCCGACGCCAGCTTCGAGGACGAGGTCTTCACGCTCGCCGGCCAGCGCCAGGTGGGTGGCATGTGGCGCATGCTGTGCGACGCCACCCAGGCCAAGGGCCGCGACGCCTGGAAGCTGGAGGTCAGCGACATCACCGACCGCAGCGCGCACTGGGACGCTCACTACCGCTTCTCGGCCACCGGCCGCCTGGTGCTCAACCGCATCGATGCCGAGTTCGAGTTCACGCCCGGCGGCCTGATCCGCCGCCACCGCGACCGCTTCGACTTCTGGCGATGGTCGCGCCAGGCGCTGGGCACGCCGGGCCTGTTGCTGGGCTGGTCGCCCTTCCTGCGCGGCAAGGTGCGGGCCCAGGCCGCCGCCAACCTGGCGCTCTACCTGGCGCGACCATCGCCAGAAGTCGAAGCGGTCGCGGTGGCGGCGGATCAGGCCGCCG